>JBAYQP010000006.1:0-110200 GCA_041677125.1 Desulfuromonadales bacterium
CGCTATTACCAGGACGACGACCCCTCGGTGTCGGACGCCGACTATGATGCCCTCGTCGCCGAGAACGGGCGGATCGAGGCGGAATTTCCCCATCTGGTCCGCGCCGATTCGCCGAGCCTCCATATCGGCGCCGAGGCGGCGGCGGGCTTCGGCAAGCTGCGCCACGCGCGGCCGATGCTGAGCCTTGAAAACGGCTTCACCGACGCCGACGGCCTGGAGTTCGAGGCGCGCGTCCGCCGCTTCCTGAAGCTGGACGACGAGGCGCCGCTGGCCTTCACCATCGAGGCCAAGATCGACGGCCTGTCGCTTTCCCTGCGCTACGAGAAGCGCCGGCTGGTGCAGGCGGCGACGCGCGGCGACGGCGCCGTCGGCGAGGATGTGACGGCGAACGCCCGCACCATCGCCGACATCCCCGAAGCCCTGCCAGACGATGCCCCCGACCTCCTCGAAGTGCGCGGCGAAGTCTACATGGATCTGGCGGATTTCCAGGCCCTCAATCGGCAACGAGAGGACGGTGGCCTGCCGGTTTTCGCCAATCCGCGCAACGCCACCGCCGGCAGCCTGCGCCAGCTCGATTCGGCGGTAACCGCCCGGCGTCCGCTGAAGATTGCCTGTTACGGCGCGGGCGTCATCGAAAGCAACGCGCCGCCGGTCAGCCAATCGGATTTGCTCCAGCGACTGCGCCGCTGGGGCTTCCGGGTGCATCTGGAGGCAACCCGGGCAGTGCGCGGCATCGACGGAGCGATCGCTTTCTTCAGCGAGTTCTCCGAAAAACGAGAGACCCTCCCTTATGAGATCGACGGGGTGGTGATCAAGGTCGACGACTGGGCGCTGCAGCGGGAACTCGGCGAAAAATCGCGCTCGCCACGCTGGGCGATCGCCTGTAAATTTCCGCCACGCCAGGCGGTCACGATTATCGAAAACGTTCACTTGCAGGTGGGTCGCACCGGCGCCATTACGCCGGTGGCTTGCCTGCGCCCGGTGGAAGTGAGCGGTGTCACCGTCTCTCGCGCCAGCCTGCACAACTGGGACGAAATCGATCGTCTCGACGTTATGAAAGGCGATCACGTGGTGGTGGAACGCGCCGGCGACGTCATCCCCGATGTGGTGCGGGTCCTGAAGGATGAACGCACGGGCTCCGAGGAAAAAATCCTTCTCCCCGCCGTCTGCCCCGAATGCGGTTCTCCGGTGGCCAAGCTGGAGGGGGAAGTGGTGCCTCGTTGCCAAGGGCTCTCCTGTCCGGCGCAACGCAAAGAGCTGCTCAAACATTTCGCCTCCCGCAACGCCATGGACATCGAAGGCCTCGGCGACCGCTATATCGAGCAACTCCTGCGGCTTGAGCTGGTGCGGGACGTCGCCGATCTTTACCGACTGAGCCGTAGCGATTTCCACCGCTTCGAACGCATGGGGGAGAAACTGGCGGATAAGCTTCTGACCGCCATTGAAGGCAGTAAACACCGGTCCCTGCCGCGCTTTGTTTATGCCCTTGGCATTCGCCATGTGGGCGAACACGTCGCCAAGGTTCTGGGCCGCCAGTTCGGCTCTCTGGAGGCCCTCGCCGCCGCCTCGCGGGAAGAATTGCTGGCGGTGCACGAAGTCGGTCCGCAGGTCGCCCAAAGCGTCCTCAACTTTTTCGCCTCTCCAGTCAATCGGGAGATCCTGGCGCGGATGCAAGCGGCCGGTGTCGTACCGGAAGCGGTAGATCGTCGAGCCGGCGGTCGGTTTTCCGGCAAAACCTTTGTTTTCACCGGCAGTTTCGAAAAATTCAAGAGGGAACAAGGCGCGGGAATGGTTGAACAGCTCGGGGGTCGGGCCGCCGGGTCGGTGAGTAAAAAAACCGATTATGTGGTTGCCGGCGACAAAGCGGGAAGCAAACTGGAACGGGCGCGGGAATTGGGCGTGGCCATTCTCGACGAAAAAAGCTTTCTGCAACTGATTGAACAGGAGGCCTCTGAATGAAACCACTCCGGGCGACAGTGCGCATTCGGGGACGGGTGCAGGGAGTTAGTTTCCGGTATTACACCAGCCGTACCGCCGAGCAGCATGCGGTCGGCGGCTGGGTGCGCAACCTGCCGAATGGCGACGTCGAAGCGGTGTTCGAAGGAAGCGAAAGCGCTGTCCGGCAAGTTGTGGAATGGTGCCGGCAAGGACCGGATGCGGCGCGGGTGGATGAAATTTCCATTGACTGGGAAGAGGCGCGCGGGGAGTTCGACAGTTTTCGGGTGCGGGGGTAGACGCAGTTTTCGCAGGTGTTTATGTCCTGAGCGGCAAGGAATTACGTAATTCAATATCGCATTTCACCGCTATTGCCGGACCAAAAACTGGTGCCGTGCTCCACAAATGCCGGGTGGAAGCGATGTTCAGGCGTTTGAGACGCACCCAGAGGTTGGAGCCTTTCCGGATCGCCTGTCGAGCCAGAACTACATAAAGAGTGGTTGCTTTTTATATAGTTCGACTTTGCATTACGCAGTTAACTTTCGCCACATTGCAAACCGCCCCATGCGGACCGAGGAGGATGACCTGTAGCATTCCGTGTCCCCGCAGTTACTGCTTGTCTTTAACCTCCAGCCAAAGCCGATAAACCTCGTCCGCCGGCAAACCGAATTCCTTCGCCACCTGCTTGGCCGCCTGCCGCGGACGCATGCCCTCGGCCATCAGCTTGCGCAGCGAATCCTCCACCGATCCGGCCTGCGCCTGGCCCCGAACAGATTTTCCATCCGCCGCCGGCGCCACCAGCAGGACAATTTCCCCGCGCACCCGTTCCCGGCCGAAATGCTCGATAGCCGCCGCCGCCGAGCCGTAAAAAAGCTCCTCGTGCATTTTGCTCAACTCGCGAGCGATGGCCACTTCCCGCTCCTCCCCCAGTTCCGTCGCCAGATCCTGCAATGTCGCAAACAGCCGATGCGGCGCTTCATAGAAGACTGTCGTGCGCGACTCGGCTTGCAGTTGCCGCAACGCTTCGCGCCGCGCCTTGGCGCGTGCCGGCAGAAAACCTTCGAAGCCGAAACGGTCAGAGGGGAGGCCGGAACGGGCGAGGGCGGTTACGAGGGCGCAGGCGCCGGGGAGAACGGTGACCGGAATGCCCTCCTGCCGACAGCGATGCACCAGCAGATAACCGGGATCGGCGATGGCCGGCATGCCGGCGTCGGAGATCAACGCCACCGATTTCCCCTCGCGCAGGACCGAGATCAGCTTCTCCCCCTTGTCCTTTTCGTTATGGGCGAAATAGGAAGTCAGCGGCGTGCGGATGCCGTAGTGGGCGAAGAGCTTGCGGCTGTGGCGGGTGTCCTCGGCCGCCACCAAATCGACTTCCTTCAGCACCCGCAGGGCGCGCAGGGTGATGTCTTCGAGATTGCCGATGGGCGTAGCGACGAGGTAGAGGGTTGCGGGCATGGTAATTCCGTAAGCTGTGTGCCATCCGTGATCGGTGATCCGTGAATCGTAATCCGTGATTCGTCGGGGCGACGCATGCGTCGGCTTCTACAGCTCCTTTTCCAGCGCCTCCACCTCCGCCAGCCACAAGGCGGCGCTGGCGTCGCTCGGCATGCGCCAATCGCCGCGCGGCGAAAGCGATACGCTGCCGATCTTCGGTCCGTCGGGCAGGCAGGAGCGTTTGAACTGCTGGGAGAAGAAGCGCTGGTAAAAAATTCTCAGCCATTCGAGAATCTGCGCCGGCTCGAAGGCGCCGGCGAAGGCGCTACGCGCCAGAAAGAAAATTTTCGCCGGAGCGAACTGCATCCGCACCATGTGGAAGAGGAAGAAATCGTGCAGGACGTAGGGGCCGACGTGCTCTTCCGTCACCTGGGCGATGATCCCGTTCTCGTCGGGCGGCAGCAGTTCGGGCGAAAACGGGGTGGCGCAGATGTCATGCAGGGTGGCGGCGGCTTCGCCGCTGAATTCCACCTCGGCGCACCAGGAGACGAGAAAACGCACCAGAGTTTTCGGCACCCCGGCATTCACGCCGTACATCGACATGTGGTCGGCATTGTAGGTGCACCAGCCGAGGGCGAGTTCGGACAGGTCGCCGGTGCCGATCACCATCCCGCCCAGTTGATTCGCCACATCCATCAGAATCTGGGTGCGTTCGCGGGCCTGGGCATTTTCATAGGTGATGTCGTGGACTTCTTCGGCGTGTCCGATGTCGCGGAAATGACCGCGAACCGCCTCGGCGATGGGAATGACCCGAAAACAAACGCCCAGATGGCGCGCCAGATCCTCGGCATTGGTGCGGGTGCGCACAGTGGTGCCGAAACCGGGCATGGTGATGGCGACAATCCCCTGGCGATCAAGGCCGAGCGCATCGAAGGCGCGCACCGTCACCAGCAGGGCCAGGGTGGAATCGAGACCGCCGGAAAGACCGAGCACCGCCGTTTTGCCCCCGGTATGACGCAAACGGGTGACCAGGGCGGTGGTCTGCAAGGCGAATATTTCCCGACAGCGATCCCCCCGCTCCGTCTCCCCAACGGGCACAAAGGGAGTGGCCGAAATTTCGCGGCGGAGCTTGGCGGCCGGCGCGTCGGCCAGCGAGAAAGGAATTTCGCGAGAAGGCGTTTCCGCACGGGAGAACGCAAAGCTGTTGTTCTTCAACCGCTCGTTTTTCAGCCGCTCGATGTCGATGTCGATCATCGCCAGCGTGGTCTGCTGGCAAAAGCGTTCCGTTTCGGCCAGGATGGCGCCGTTTTCGGCGATGAGGGAGTGACCGGAGAAAACAAGATCGGTGCTCGACTCGCCGGGACCGGCCGAGGCATAGGCGTATGCCGCCAGGCAACGCGCCGATTGCGCCTGCACCAGGGCGCGGCGGTACTCCGCCTTCCCGAGCAGCTCGGGGCTCGCCGAGAGGTTGAGCAAAACCGTCGCGCCCTGCACCGCCATCCGGCCGCTCGGCGGGCTGGCCGTCCAGGCATCTTCGCAGATTTCCACCCCCACCAGGCAATCCGGCATGTCTGCGGCGCGAAAAAGCAGATCGGCGCCGAAGGGGATTCGCTCACCCCGCCAAATCAAGGTCTCGGCGGTCCGGTCGACAGCGGAGGAGAACCAGCGTTCCTCGTAGAATTCCTGCGCGTTGGGAAGATAGGTTTTGGGAATGATTCCGAGAATGCGGCCGCCGGCGATGAACACGGCGCAATTGAAGACTCGCCCGTCCTGCTCAACCGGGGCGCCGACGATTATGGTCGCGGCATGCTCGGCGGAAGCCGCCGCCAGTTCCCCAAGCGCATCCTGCGCCTGCTGCAGCAGCAACGGCTGAAAAAAAAGGTCGCCGCAGGTATAGGCGGTGATGCAGAGCTCCGGGAAAAGCAGAAAACGGCAATTCTCCGCCGCCGCCGCAGCCACGGCGTCGCGAATCCGGGCGGTGTTGAACCGCACATCGGCGACCCGCAGCTCCGGGGAAACCACGCCGAGCCGAATCATTCCCAGCGAAGACAAATTCTGTGTCATTGCCATCTCCCGGCGAAAAGAAAACCTCCTTCAGACTGCCTCTCACAATCCGAAAGCATTCGGGATATGTTCAATTTGCGCCTCCTCGCCAACGGGACGCACCGCGATCACGTCGAAGCGCGGCTGCAGGCCCCGACCATGGCCGTTGTTCAGATACCACTGGGCGGTGCGCACGATCTGCCGTTGTTTGAATGGACCGACCGCCTCCTGCGGAGTGCCGAAGGCGTTGCTGCGACGGGTCTTCACTTCGATGAACGCCAGAATGCTCCCGTGCCGGGCGATAATGTCGATCTCCCCCACCGGCGTGCGAAAATTGCGCTCGACGATTTTCATCCCCTGCCGGCGCAGGAACCGAACCGCCGCGTCCTCCCCCCAGCGGCCAAGAGACAGGCGTTCTTCCGTCATCCGGCCAACAACTCGCGAACCGTGCCGAAGGTGCGCCGGTGCAGCGCGCAGGGGCCGAGGCGGTGCAGCGCTTCCAGGTGGACGGCACTGCCGTAACCCTTGTGTCCGGCGAATCCGTAACCTGGAAAACGGCGGTCGTAGCCGGCCATCATCCGGTCGCGCACAACCTTGGCGATCACCGAAGCGGCGGCCACCGAAAGAGAACGCGCATCCCCCTTGATCAGCGTTTGCTGCCGCAGGGGCAAAGGGGCCGGCTGATTGCCATCCACCAGCAGGAAATCGGGGGCGATTTTCAGACGGCTTACGGCTTGCGCCATGCCGAGCAGGGTTGCCTGCAGGATATTCAGGGCATCCACTTCCGCCGGAGAGACGATGCCGACGCCGACCGCCAGGGCCTGGTGGCGGATCAGCCGGAACAAGCGCTCCCGATGAACCGCGGTCAATTGCTTGGAATCGGTAAGTCCGGGCAAATCAAAGGCTTCGGGCAGGATGACCGCCGCCGCCACCACCGGTCCGGCGAGAGGACCGCGCCCAGCTTCGTCGATACCGGCAATGGCGCGAAAACCGTTTCGTCTCGCCTGCATTTCGAAATGCAACGGCGAAATATCCGGCAATGGAAACAATTCCAATGTCATGCCGCCCTCTTTCGACAAGATGAAATTAGACTGGATTTATGCCTCGCCATGGTATAACATTCCGCAGCAAGTTGCGCATGAATTTTATCGAAAGGAGAGAATTTTTATGGCAGGAACTTTTTCCACACTGGCGGTGCTCGCCTATTTGATCTTTCTGATTGACTGGAAAGAACTGCGCGCCGTACTCGCTCAAGGTGGCTGGGGTTCGGCGGTTATCTACGGCGTGTTGACCGTCCTTATCGTCTCCGTTCTGACGACCCCCGGCGTCGTTCCCGGACCGGTGGCGAACCACTGATTTCAGCTCCACACCCATTTTCATGCAAAAGGCCCCGGCTTCTTACCGCCGGGGCCTTTTTGTTTGCATCAGGCGAAGCGCTTCTCGCGAATGCGGGCCGCCTTCCCCTGCAACTTGCGCAGGTAATAAAGTTTGGCTCGCCGCACGCGACCAACGGTGACCACTTCGATTTTTTCGAGGGTGGGCGAATGCAGAGGAAAAACCCTCTCCACCCCAATGCCGCCCGAGATCTTGCGAACGATGAAGGTGGAACCAAGGCCATTGTTCATCCGCTTGATGCAGATACCCTGGAAGATCTGGATGCGCTGTTTGTCGCCTTCGACGATCTTGACGTGAATGCGCAAGCTGTCGCCCGCCTTGAACTGCGGGATGTTCTTTTTCATCTGAGCCATTTCGAGGCGATCGATGATGTTCATGGCTGTTCCTCCTCTATGCCGATCCATTCTTGAAAGTGAAACCGTATTTCCGGGCGCCGGAATAGCGGCAACTGCTTGGTTTATTTACCCCTGCCGGATCAGGATGAATTGTTCAGTTTTTCGCCAACCGAAGCTCTTCCAGCAGGCGCCGGTCTTCCTCGGACAAGGTCACCCGGCCCAGCAGATCCGGGCGTCGCTGCAGGGTGCGTTGCAGCTGTTGCCGCCGCCGCCAACGGGCGATTTCGGCGTGATTGCCGGAGAGCAGGACTTCCGGAACCCGCATGCCGGCAAACTCCATCGGCCGCGTATAATGCGGATGTTCCAGCAAGCCATCGGCAAAGGAATCGGCTTCGGCGCTGCCGCTGCTCCCCAAAACCCCGGGCAGCAGCCTGGCAACGGCGTCGATCATGACCATTGCCGCCAACTCGCCGCCGGTAAGGACGAAATCGCCGAGAGAGTACTCGGCGTCCACCAGAGAGCGAATCCGTTCGTCGAACCCTTCGTATCGGCCGCAAACGAACAGCAATCGTTTCTCCCCGGCCAGACTCCGCGCATGCTCCTGCCGGAAGGGCGCCCCCTGCGGAGTCAGAAGCAGGACTTTCGGCGCTGGCGGCTGCTGTTTGAGCGCGGCCAAGGCGCGGGCCACCGGCTCCGGTTTCATGACCATGCCGTCGCCACCCCCGTAAGGCGCGTCGTCGGTTACCTGGTGCCGCCCCTCGGCCCAATCCCTCAGGTTGTGGGTGGCGATGCGGATCAGTCCCCGGTCCACCGCCTTGCCGAGAATGCTGTCGGCAAAGGGGGAATCGAACATTCCTGGAAACAGGGTCAGAATCTCAAACAGCATCTATTCGGTGTTTTCCGAAATAAGACCTTCCGGCAGATCGACCCGCAGATGATTGTGCTCCCGGTCGACCGAAACGATAAATTCATCCACTGCGGGGATGAGGACTTCGCCGAAGCGGCCGCGCACCACGTAGACGTCGTGCGCGGCGGTCGTAAAAAGGTCTTCCAGGATGCCAAGTTCGCCCCGTGCCTGATCCACGACCTGCATACCCTTCAGTTCGGACCAGTAGAACTCGTCCTCGGCCAACGGCCCCAAATCGCCGTAGCGCATCAGAACCTCGCTGCCAACCAGCGGCAGAACGGCGTTGATATCGTCCAGCCCCGCCAATCGCAGCAGCAGGTTCCCCTTGTGCGGGCTGACCTTGACCGCCTTGTAGCAGCCGACTTCGTCACCCCGCCGCAAAAAGACCTCCTCGGCATCCAACAAGGATTCGAAATCGCCGGAGAGGGAGCGGACCTTCAAGTCGCCGCGCAGTCCATGGGTGCCGGCTACGACGCCCAGACAGAACAATTCATCCGGACGCGGCGTCATGGCTGGAAACTGCCTGGCATCAAGCCTTCTGGGACGGCTTGAACTTGGCCCAGATGCCGTTTCCGCGCAGCAACTGGCGTACGGTATCGCTGGGCTGCGCGCCTTTCTGCAACCATTCGAGGGTTTTTTCCTCTTTCAGGTTGAGCATCGGCGGATCCTGCTTCGGATCGTACTGTCCAAGTTTTTCGATAAACCGGCCATCGCGCGGGCAGCGCTCGTCGGCGACCACAACCTGATAAAAGGGCTTTTTCTTGGCGCCGCCACGTGCCAGTCTGATTTTAACTGCCATCTGCTGTTCCTCCTGCTCTCGCTTATTGGTAAGGATTCGGATTCAGGAGTCGGGAGTCAGGCTACGCCTGTTTCCACTTTCCTGATGCCTTGCTTTTCAGAAAGGCGGCATGCCGCCGCCGCGCATCAGCCCCTTGAGCCCTTTCGGCCCCAGTTGCTGCATCTTCTTCATCATTTTCTGCGCCTCGGTGAAGCGCTTGAGCAGCTGATTCACATCCTGCACGGTGGTGCCGCTGCCGCGAGCGATGCGCAGCCGACGCGATCCGTTGAGAATTTTGTGATTGCGCCGCTCCTGAAGGGTCATCGAATTGATGATCGCTTCGATTTTCTTCAATTCTTTATCCGGCAGTTGCATCCCCTGCGACTGCTTGAGGGCTTTGCCGGCGCCGGGAATCAATTTCAGAATCGACTCCATGGAGCCCATCTTCTTGACCGCCTGCAACTGGTCGCGAAAGTTCTCCAGGGTGAAGCCTTCCTTGCGCAGACGTTTTTCCATCTCCGCAGCCTGGTCGCTGTCGATGGCGGTCTGCGCCTTCTCGATCAGCGTGAGCACGTCCCCCATGCCGAGGATGCGCTGCGCCATCCGGTCGGCGTGAAAAACCTCGAGCGCATCGAGTTTTTCCCCCATCCCGACCAGCTTGATCGGTTTGCCGGTAACGGCGCGGATCGACAAAGCGGCGCCGCCACGCGCATCCCCATCCAACTTACTGAGGACAACGCCGGTCAGCGCGAGCTGCTCGTTGAAGCTCTGCGCCACGTTGACCGCATCCTGACCAGTCATGGCGTCGGCCACCAGCAGAATTTCGCGGGGCGCCACGGCCTCTTTGATGCGGACCAGTTCCCCCATCAACGTCTCGTCGATGTGCAGCCGACCGGCGGTATCCAGGATCAATGTATCGAAGCCGTTCAGTTCGGCATAGCGCTTGGCTTCGCTACAGATCCGCACCGGGTCCTGGTCGGGCTGTGTGTCGAAAACGGCGATGTCGAGCTGGCGACCCACGGTTTTCAGCTGTTCGATGGCCGCCGGCCGGTAGATGTCCGCCGGCACCAGCAGCGGGTTGCGCTTGGTCCGTCGCAGGTGTCGCGCCAGCTTGCCGCAAGTGGTGGTTTTCCCCGCTCCCTGCAGACCGCAGAGCATGATTGCCACCGGTGGCCGCGCCGCCAGATCGAGGCTGTTGTCCTCACCCTCGCCCATCAGGCGACCGAGTTCTTCGCGGACGACTTTGATCACCTGCTGGCCGGGCGTGAGGCTTTTCAGCACATCCTGGCCGATGGCGCGCTCCCGCACGGCGGCGACGAAGTCTTTCACGACCCGGAAGTTGACATCGGCTTCGAGAAGCACCAGTCGCACCTCACGCAGCGCTTCCTGGATATTCTCCTCGGAAAGCCGCCCTTGACCGCGCAGTTTTTTAAAGACCGAATCGAACTTTTCCGTCAGGTTATCGAACATGCTCTTCCCGGATAAGGCCGGCGGACCGCCGCAAGAGACGAACTATAGATAAGCGCCTGTTCTTTGTCAAGGGAAAATCCCGGCAAAATCACGGCCTAAAGCCGCCGATAATCCTTCCCCTCGCGGCAAAAAAGCTCTGCCGGAATCAACTGCTCACGCTGCAATACCGCCTCGACCCGCTCCGCCTCTTCCGGCGCATAGCGGATCGCCAATCCGCAGTCCGAGGACAATTGCCGCGGCACCGGGATGAGCAAAATGTCGGCGCCGGCGAGTTTCAGCGACTTCTCCGCCTGCATGACGCGGTGAATGGAGTGGAATATCGCCACCCGGTCGTTTTCTCGGACCATTTTTTTCCTTTGTAAATCGTATATACGGGCCAACATAAAGATGCTGGACGGGACAAACAAAGCTGTCTTTCACCCCCAAGCACTATTCAGGGCCAATTGGCCATACGCTCGGGGCGGCAAGACGCAGCGGCGATCGGGGAACGAGATTGACAAGTGCCGAAAAAGACAAGTACACTGCCCGACTGCACCCCCCGCAAAGGATTCCCCTTGACCCTGCATCAGAGCCTCAATCTTGCCAATCTATTCTTTATCGCCTTTTTGGTCAATGTCCCCCTTGGCTATCTGCGCGAGTCGGCGACCCGTTATTCTTTTCGCTGGTTTCTGTTCATTCATCTTTCCATCCCCTTCATTCTTCTTGCCCGCCTCGGCTATGGCTTCAGCTGGCAGATTGTCCCTTTCACCATTGCCAGCGCCATTGCCGGCCAGATTCTCGGCGGCCGCATAAAGCGGGGCCGGCAGTGAAAGACAAACGCCCCGCCCTTAAGCGCGCCGTCGCGGTCGGCGATCTTATTATCTCCCTGTTGCGACAGCAGGGGCTGGAAAGCAAGATAGAGGAATATCGAGCGTGGCTGGTGTGGGATTCGGTGGTCGGACCGCAGATCGCTCCCCGCGCCCGTCCAGTGCGCATCCGCGAAGGGGTGCTCGAAGTCCGGGTGGAGCAGGCGGTCTGGATGCAGCAACTGCAACTCATGAAGCCGCAAATCCTGAGCCGCCTCAATACGCGACTGGGCAACGCACTAATCAAGGATATTTTCTGGCGGCGGGGGCGCATCGAACCCTCCCCCGGGGAGAAGAAACCTGAAGGTCCCGATTGGCGCTGCGTCATTCTCGACCGTGAAGAGGAGGCCGTCATCGAAAAAGCCGCCGCCGCAATCCCCGACCCCGAATTGCGTCAAAGCCTGCAACAGCTCTTCACCCGTCAGCAGCGCCTGGAAAAGGCCCGCCGAGGTCAACCGCCCCGGTAAATCCGCTGCATTTCCGCCGTATAATCCGCCCCCGCGTGGATATACAGCGGCGGCTCGATGGCCAACCCCGGTCCGCCACGCTTTCGCCCCTCCACCAGCACCAGCCGCGCCCCTTCCCCTTCCCGCGCATGCACACAGCGCAGACGTTTCGGCTCCAGCCGCTCCCGGCGCATCGCGGCAAGAAGCTCGGCCAGTCGCTCCGCAAGAAAAACCATGCAAAAACGGCCGCCGTCCTTGAGCAGAAAAAAACCGGCGCGGATAAAATCGTCCATGCCGCCGGCCAACTCGTGCCGCGCTTCTTTTCGCTCGGCGACCGGCGCCACCCGCCCCCGGCCTACTTCCCGGAAGGGGGGGTTGGCCAACACCACATCAAAGGATTGCGGCGGCAGCAGAGCCTTGATTTCCCGCACATCTCCCTGCATCACCCGCAGTCGTCCGGAAAGAGCGTTCAATTCGACACTGCGCCGCGCCCGGTCCGCCACCGGCGACTGGAGTTCCACTCCAACGATTTGCGCATCCTTCGCCCGCACCGACAGCAACAGCGGGATAATACCGGAGCCGGTGCCGAGATCGGCAATTTGCGCTTGGGAGGGGATTTTGACGAAATCGCAGAGAAGGAAGGGGTCCAGGGAATAACGGTAACCGGCCGCCGGCTGAATGATCTTCAGTCCGGCGGCGGTCAGCTCTTCGCAGGTTTCACCGGGGAGAAGCATGGGATTTCCGGATGATTGGGGCGCTGGTTTGCCGTCCCCAGCGTCGGGGACGGCAACGGCCTCTTTATCCCCCGTACGAATGCAATCCCGAAAGCACCAGGTTAACGCCGAGATAGCAGAAAACGGTCGCGGCGAAGCCGATGATGGAGAGCCAGGCGGCTTTTTTACCGACCCAGCCGCGGGTGAAACGGGCGTGCAAAAAGGCGGCGTAAATGAACCAGACGATGAGACTCCAGGTTTCCTTCGGATCCCAGCTCCAGTAGGTGCCCCAGGCGTAATTGGCCCAGGCGGCGCCGGTGATGATCCCCAGCGACAGCAGGGGAAAGCCGATCATGATCGCCTTGTAATTGATGTCGTCGAGAACCCGGGCGCTGGGCAGCACTGCCAGCATGCCGCCGGCCGGCGAATCGGAGGCGTTGTTTTTGTCCTCCTTGCCCACCTTGATCAGGTACATGATGGACACGCCGCAGGCGACGGCGAAGGCGGCATAGCCGAGAAAGCAGGTAATGACGTGGTAGGTGAGCCAGTTGCTCTGCAGCGCCGGCACCAGCGGATCGATACCGGAATCCAGGCGCCATTGGGCCCAGATCATGCTGATAAAAGCGAAGGGGATGACGAAGGCGCCCACCGCCCGCTGCTTGTATTTGAGATCGATCAGCAGATAGATGAGCAGGATGGTCCAAGCGAAGAAGACCACCGACTCATAGAGGTTGGTCAGCGGCGCCCGCCCGTGTTCGCCGAGCACCTGGTACGACTCGATCCAGCGCAGGGCGAGTGCCACCGTATGCAGCACGAAGCCGACGAATGCCACCAGAGTGGCGACGAGCCCCACCTGCTTGCTGCGGGTGGCGATATGGCTGATGAACAGGATCATCGCGCCGAAATAGGCAATGGTCGTAATATTGAAAAACTGGTCACTAGTCATGTTATTTTCCTCCGCGCACGGCCTCAGGAAGAGATTTCGGATTTGAGGTTTTTCTTGAATTCATCAAAAAATATTTCGAACGCCGGTTGGTTGCGATGGGCGCTGCCGCCTATCTTGATGCCGGTTTTGCCGCCGACCGGCTGCAGTGTGACCCAAATGCGCCGATGCGACAGAAAGAAAGCCACCATGCTGCCGACGACCAGTAGAGTACAGCCGACCCAGACGATCCAGACACCCGGGTCCTTGGCCACCTGCAAACCGGTGAAGTAGCGCTGTTTGAAATCGAGCAGGGTGAAAATCTGCTCACCGCCGCGCAACGCGTCGAGTTCCGGAGCGCCTTTGGCCACCTGGGCAAACTTACGTTCGCCGGCGGCGGTGGTGATCTCCAATTGGGCCAGGATGCCGAACTGGGGATCTTCCCTGGCGTTGAAAACGCGGAAAGAACCGCCCCCGGGAAGGGCCATGCGCTGCTCGAAACGGGCGGAAACGGGTAGAGTCTCCCCGGTCTGCCGGTCTTTGACCATAAACTGAAAAACACCCTCGCCCGCTGGCTGATAGCTGGACTGATAGAAGGTGATCCCCTTGTACGTCAGCGGATCGTTGACGATGACCGGCCGGTTTTTGACGACTTCCTGCCCGTTGTCGATCACCGTCAGCACGCTGCGATATTCGCGCGGCCGATTGGTGCCCTCGTAATAAGAGAGGGAAAAGGATTCGCAGCGCACGGTAAAGCCAAGGGGAATCGGCTCGCGGCCGCTGCGTGGCATCACTTTGTCGATGGTTCCGCCGCCCTCGAGAATGTTCACCCAGCCTTTGTATCCGCCCAGAATGCCGACAATGGCGCCCAGGAAGATGATCAGGATGGAAAGATGGGTGACATAAACGCCGAAACGCGCATAGGGCGCCTTTTGCGCGAAAAAGTGAATTCTATCCCCTTCCGGGGTGACCGTCGGCGCGGCAAAATTGCGCCGCAGAAACTCGGCCAGACGGTCGCGAACCTGTTCTTGCGGCAGGGCGACCACATGCTCTTCAAAGTTGGCAAATGTGCGGTAGAGGGTGTCGCTGGGAACCAGCACCGGCTCGCGCACCGCCTTCCACACCCGAGGAAAGCGCTTGATTGAGCAGGTGATGAGATTGAGGCTGAAAAGACCGAGCAGGGCCATGAACCACCAGGAGTGGTACATGTCGAAAAACTGCATCGCATCGAGAACCCGGTAGGTGGTTTCACTGTAAGTCTGCAGATACTGTTCCTGAGACTGATTCTGCTGAATGACAGTGCCGATAATGGAAGTGACCGCCAACACAATAAGCAGGGCGATGGTTAGCTTCAGGGAGCAGAAGAAATCCCAAAGGGCCGTTGTGAAATCACGTTTTTGCGCTGTCAAATTTGCTTCTCCAGATACGGACATGACTATCCTTTGTGGAACTGCGGATGCAGATTGGGCAGGCTGGCGGTTAAGGCAACCGGCAGCGGACAAAAAAAACGCAAACAACAGCAGAATGCGCCGGCCACAACGACGGGGTCACATGGCTGGTAAAAATCTCTGGAAAGCTAATACAGGCCTGTTTTCCCTGTCAAGCGAAATCGGTCGCCGAAGTTTTTAGAAACGGTGGAAAAACGGGATGTTTTAAAAAATTTCCTGATTGGCCAGGCGCGCCGCGAGAGCCTCGGCCTTGGCTTCGACGCCGGCCGCCAACTCTTCCTTATAGCGCTCCAGCCGATCGGCGAGGGCACTGTCGTTGACAGCGAGAATCTGCACCGCCAACAGGCCGGCATTGCGTGCTCCGGCTGGACCAATGGCCATCGTCGCCACGGGAATGCCCGCCGGCATCTGCACCATGGCCAGCAGGGCGTCGAGCCCTTGCAGCGAAGTCGAATCGATGGGAACGGCGATCACCGGCAGAATCGTCTCCGCCGCCACCACCCCGGCGAGGTGCGCCGCCGCCCCGGCGCCAGCGATCAGCACCTTGATCCCGCGCGCGCGCGCCGAGCGCACGTAGCCGGAGGTGCGTTGTGGCGATCGGTGGGCGCTGGCGATGGTTATTTCAAAGGGGACGCCGAAACTCTTCAGCGCCTTCGCCGCTTCCGTCATGACGGGCAGATCGCTGTCGCTCCCCATGAGAATGCCAACAAGAGGGTTTTGTTCGCTCATTACAAATTCAGATCCTGAAAGAAGCGGTCAGCCAGAGCTTAAATGCCCACGCCGACCGCTGAATATTACCTGCCCAATGCCTTTTTGCCAATGTCGGTGCGATAATGCGCCCCCGACCAGGAAATGGTTTTCACTCCCCGATACGCCTTGTCGATGGCGTCGGCAACGGTGGCGCCGAGGCCGGTGACGCCGAGGACGCGGCCGCCGTTGTTGACGATCTTTCCCGCTTTTTCGGCCGTGCCGGCGTGGAAAACAAGCAGATCATCAATCTTTGCGGCGCTGTCGAGTCCGTCGATGGCGAAACCTTTTTCGAAGGGCCCCGGATAGCCGCCGGAGGCCATGACGACGCAGACTGCGGCCTTGTCATGCCATTGCAAACCCATCCCGGCCAGATCACCACGGGCGCAGGCGAGAAGCACCGGCACCAGGTCGGACTGAAGACGGGCAAGCAGCGGTTGCGCCTCGGGGTCGCCGAAGCGGGCGTTGAATTCGAGCACCTTGATATCGCCGTCCTTGATCATCAGGCCGGCGTAAAGGATACCACGATAGGGGCAGCCCGCCTGTTCCATTCCGGCCACCAGCGGCTCAAGGACATTGCGGACGATTTCGTCGTGCAATGCCTCGGTGACCACCGGCGCCGGCGAATAGGCGCCCATCCCGCCGGTGTTCGGTCCCTGGTCGTCGTCGAAAACCGGCTTGTGGTCCTGGGCCGAGGCGAGGGGGAGAATGCGCTGGCCATCGGTGAAGGCGAGAAAGGAGGCCTCCTCCCCTTCGAGGAATTCCTCAATGACCACCGTTTTACCCGCTTCGCCGAAAACCCCGGCAAGCATCGATTCGTCCACCGCCGCAATCGCCTCTTCTTCGGTGCCGGCCACCACCACGCCCTTGCCGGCGGCCAGGCCATCGGCTTTGACGACAATCGGCGCGCCGTTGCGGCGGATGAAGTCGATGGCGGCGTCCCGGTCGGTGAAGGCGCCATAAGCGGCCGTCGGGATGCCGCAGCGATCCATCAAATCCTTGCAGAAGGCCTTGCTTCCTTCGAGGCGGGCGGCGGACTGGCTGGGGCCGAAGATGGTCAACCCGGCGGCCTGGAATCGATCGACAATCCCCAGCGTCAGGGGGATTTCCGGTCCGACGACGGTCAGATCGATACCCTGTTGCCGGGCGAAAGCGAGCAGGCCATCGAGGTCCTCCACCGTCAGCGGCACGCATTCGGCCAGAGAGGCAATCCCCGGGTTCCCCGGCGCACACCAGATTTTTTCCACCAGCGGCGACTGGGCGATTTTCCAAACCAGAGCATGCTCGCGGCCGCCACCGCCGATAACCAAAATATTCATGAAACCTCGCGAATCTTAATGTAGGGGCAGGCGCCAGGCCTGCCCCTACGGTCGTTAATGCCGGAAATGCCGCATCGCCGTAAACACCATCGCCATGCCGTGTTCGTCGGCGGCGGCGATCACCTCCTCGTCGCGGATCGAGCCGCCGGGCTGGATGACGGCGGCGATGCCGGCGGCGGCGGCGTTGTCGATGCCGTCGCGGAAGGGGAAAAAGGCGTCCGAGGCCATCACCGACCCCTGCACCGCCAACCCGGCGTGCTCGGCCTTGATGGCGGCAATGCGGGCGGAGTTGACCCGGCTCATCTGGCCGGCGCCGACACCGATGGTCATGCCGTCCTTACCGTAAACGATGGCGTTGGACTTGACGAACTTGGCCACCCGCCAGGCAAAGAGAAGATCTTCCATCTCCTTCGCCGTCGGTTGGCGCTTGCTGACCACCTTGAGCTCCGCATAAAGATCGAGATCGGTGTCCTGCACCAGCAAACCGCCGTTGACCCGCTTCAAATCGAGGCGCTGACCGGGAGGGGTCAACATGCCGCATTCGAGCAGGCGCACGTTCTTCTTGCCGGCGACAATGGCGCTGGCGGCTTCGGAAACCTTGGGTGCGATGATAACCTCGACGAACTGGCGATCGACAATCGCCTTGGCTGTCTTTTCGTCCAATTCGCGATTGACCGCGATGATGCCGCCAAAGGCCGATTCGGGATCGGTGGCGAAGGCCCGTTCGTACGCTTCGAGCAGGTCCTTGCCGACGGCAACACCGCAGGGATTGGCGTGTTTGACGATGACGCAGGCCGGCCCCTCGGTAAACTGCTTGACGCATTCGAGAGCGGCATCGGTGTCGCCGATGTTGTTGTAGGACAGTTCCTTCCCCTGCAGCTGGCGGGCGGTGGCGATGCACGCTTCCCGAACTTCGCGCTCGACATAAAACGCCGCCTGCTGGTGCGGGTTTTCACCGTAGCGCATCCCTTGCGCCTTCTTGTACTGAAAGGTCAGGGTCGGCGGGAACTGAACATCTTCCTCGCCGAGTTTTTTCCCCAGCCAGTTGGAGATCGCCCCGTCGTAGGCGGCGGTGTGCTGGTAAACCTTCACCGCCAGGCGAAAATTGGTTTCGCGCGAAACGGCGCCAGCGGCTTTCATCTCCGCCAGCACCATCACATAGTCGGCGGGATCGACCAGAACGGTGACGTCGCGGTTGTTCTTGGCGGCGCTGCGCAGCATGGTCGGACCGCCGATATCGATATTCTCGATGGCGTCTTCCAGCGTGCAGTCCGGTTTGGCCACCGTCGCTTCGAAGGGATAGAGATTGACCGCCACCAGATCGATCGGCTCGATGCCGTGCTCGGCCATTTTCGCCACGTGCGCCGGGTTGTCGCGCATGCCGAGCAGACCGCCATGCACCTTCGGGTGCAGCGTCTTCACCCGGCCGTCGAGCATCTCGGGAAAACCGGTGAACTCAGCGACATCCTTGACGGCGATGCCGGCCTCCCGCAGCAGCTTGGCGGTGCCGCCGGTGGAGAGGATCTCGACGCCAAAGGCGGCCAGTTCCCGGGCGAAATCGACGATGCCGATTTTTTCGGAGACGCTGATCAATGCGCGCTTGATGATCGCCATGCAAGATTCCTTTCGGTGCAATTTGTTAAGTGATTGAATCAGACAGGGATTTTCAGGAGGCCCAGGATGCGTGTTTCCTGCCTATCCGGTCCATCCCTGTTAATCGATCCCGAAATCGAGTCCGCGCAGGAAAGCCTGCTCGAAAGCCGGCGTTCCGGAAAGCGGATAAGGGCGGATCGCATCGGCCAGCGCCTGCACCTGCCGGACCCCATCGGCACAGAGGAGCAAGCGGGTGACGCCGGCGAGGGCGCCGCCGGGGAAAAAGCGCACTTTATCTATCATGCCTGCCGGCAACATGGCAACTTTTTTCAGTTCCGCCGCCGGCAGGGAAAGCCCGAAAGCGCCGGTGACCACCACCTGGCGCACATCGTCCGGCAGCACTTCGGCCCGCGCCAGCAGACAGTCGATGCCGGCCCGCAACGCCCCCTTCGCCAGTTGAAAGTTGCGGATGTCCTCCTGCGTGAGGAGCAGATCGACGGCTGCATCGCGGTAGAGACGCAGCGCCCGGCCAGCGGGGCCGTCAACGATATAGCGCGCGAGGTTGGTCGCGATCGTTGCCGGATCGACAATGGCGCCGCCCGCATCGATCAGCCCCCCGTCCAGACCCGCAGCCACCACGGACAGCAGGCCGCTGCCGCAAAGCCCTCGCGGCGCACCGCCACCAATGACCCGCAGGCGCAGGTTGTCGCCGGCGACTTCGACCGCCTCCACCGCCCCGGCGCGGGCGGCCATGCCGCAGGCGATCTCCCCCCCCTCGAACGCCGGCCCGGCCGCCACCGATGTCGCCCACCAGCGATTATCGTGCAGCAGCGCCATTTCGCCGTTGGTGCCGATATCGATGAAGAGGCGGGACGCGGCCGGCGCAAGGGATGAAGCGCAGACCTCCCCGCTGCCATAGACGAAGGCGATCAGGTCGCCGCCGACGTAGCCGCTGACCAAAGGGAAAAGATAGAGCGGCGCGGGGAGATCCAACAGGTCTTGCGGCAGAAAGACGCCTTGCGGCTCGCGGGGGCGGTGCGGCGGGAACAGGATCGGTTCCGCGGAAAGCCCGCGCAGCAGGTGGCAAATCCCCGGATTTCCGGCCGCCGCCGCCGCGCCGATCGCTTCCCGGGAGACGCCGGAAGTCGCCAGCAGCCGGGCAACGATCTCCTCCATGCCGGCGACCAGCAGCTGCCGCAGACGCGGCCCCTCCCCTCGCAGCGCCGCTTCCAGCCGGCGGATGATGTCGCCGCCGAATTCCTTCTGTGGATTGGTCGTTTGCGCCTCGGCCAAAACCGTTCCGTCAACGGCCAGCAGACGTCCGGCGAGGGTGGTGGTGCCGAGATCGAAGGCGAGAAAAAATTGCGGTGCGCTCATCGCTCAAAATCCGGTTTCGATGTCAACCACAGGCGCAGAGATGCCCGACTTCTTGTAAATGCGCGGCACCCGCTTGCTCACCTGGCAAAAAACTTCATAGGAGATGGTGCCGATCGTTTCCGCCCATTCTTCGGCGGAGACGATGTTGCCGTTGTCCGCCCCAAGAAGGGTCACCTGGTCGCCGACCGCCACTTCGGGGATATGCGTAACGTCCAGCAGCGTCCAATCCATGCAGACGGCACCGGCCACCCGGGCCCGTCGCCCGCGAATCAGCACTTCGCCCCGGTTCGACAACTGCCGGCTGAAACCGTCGGCGTAGCCGACCGGGATGGCGGCGACCGTGGTCGGCCGGTCGGCGCGAAAACGGTGGCCGTAAGAAACACCGGCGCCGGCGGGGACGGTTTTGACCTGCGCCACCCGGGTGCGGAAACTCATGACCGGTTGCAGATCGAGGCCGGCGAAAGAGGCGGCGGGGAGCGCCCCGTACAAAGCAATGCCCGGCCGGACCACGTTGCACTCAGGGATGTCGCGGGAAAACAGGGCGGCGCTGTTGGCCGCGTGAACCAATTGCGGAGAAAAGCCGACGGCGCGTATCTGCGCCAAACTGCGGCGAAAATTGGCGATCTGCTCGTCGGTGAAAGGGTCGGCGGGCGCATCGGCCAGAGCGAAATGGGAAATCACCCCTTCCATGGCGAGGCCATCGAGGGTGGACAGAAAGGGGAGCGTCGTCGCCAGCTCTTCCGGGCGAAAGCCGACGCGGCTCATGCCGGTGTCCATCTTCAGGTGATAAGAACAGACCCGCCCGGCGGCCCGCGCCCGTTCGTTCAGGCAGCGGGCGGCTTCGAGACTGAAAAGAACCGGGGTCAGCCGATGCTGGAAAATGGCTTCTTCCTGGCCGGGGTAGATGCCGCCGAGAACAAGGATGGGACGCTCTATTCCAGCCCGCCGCAGCTCCACCCCCTCTTCGACGATGGCAACACCGAAGCGATCGGCGCCGGCCGTTTGCAGCGCCGGGGCGATTTGCGCGGCGCCATGGCCGTACGCATCGGCCTTGACAACGGCCAGCACTTGCCGCCCGGCGGCCTGCCGGCGGATTTGGCGAAAGTTGTGTAAAAGGGCATCCAGATCGATTTCTATATGGGTCGGCCGTTTGGCATGCATGATGGGAGTCCGTTCAAAGGAAGAAAAAAAGTTTTTACCATGCGGGGAACCGGACTGTAAACAAACGATTCGGAACAGCTCTGCCGGCCCGACAATTGAGGTTGACAGCCTTGGGTGGATCCTTTAATCTTTTTCCACTTTTTCGGAGGTTTTACCGCAAAATCTTTGCAACCGTTGGAGTCGTCCGAATTCGAGTCGCCCAAAAATTTGCAGACCGCTAGGGGAGTTGACACTGAGAGTTTCGCCGTATGGCGGAGCGACCCTTGGAACCTGATCCGGGTGATGCCGGCGTAGGGAAGCGGGCGTTTGATATTCCGAGCCTCGGAGCGCCGCGCGTCTTGTCAATGTCCGCGGCGCTTTTTATTTTTCAGCACCAGAGGCTGGTGGCGGATTATGATCCAGGGACTTTATCTCATCACCGACGAAGATTGGGACGGGCAACTGTCGAAGCGGGTTGAATCCGCTCTGCGCGGCGGTGCTCGGGTTGTCCAGTTTCGGCAGAAATCCGTTTCCCCCGGCAAGCGGCGAGATGCGGCGATCGGCCTGCGGGATATCTGCCGGCAGCACCGCGCCGTCTTTATCATCAATGACGACCCGCTCCTCGCCCGGGAAGTGGCGGCCGACGGCGTCCATCTCGGCCAGGGGGACGGCTCGGTGGCGGCGGCGCGGCGGATTCTCGGCGCCGGCAAACTGATCGGCATTTCCACCCGCACGCTGGAGCAGGCCCGAAAAGCGGAGGCCGACGGCGCCGACTACATCGGCCTGGGGGCGATGTTCCCGACCGGGAGCAAGGGGGATGCCGTACTGGT
This sequence comes from Desulfuromonadales bacterium, assembly GCA_041677125.1. Classification (GTDB taxonomy): domain Bacteria; phylum Desulfobacterota; class Desulfuromonadia; order Desulfuromonadales; family JACZKF01; genus JBAYQP01. Next base: position 21,681 of record JBAYQP010000006.1, read on the forward strand.
CGGACCGGAGCGCCTGCGCGAGGTCCGCGCGGCCGTTCGTCTGCCGATCGTCGCCATCGGCGGCATCGACCGCGACAGCGCGGCGGAGGTCATCGACGCCGGCGCCGACGCGGTGGCGGTCATTTCGGCGGTGATGGCCGATGCCGACCCGGCCGCCGCCGCCCGCGAGATCGCCCTTTTGTTCAACCGCCGGCTGCCATTGCCGCGCGGCCGGGTATTGACTGTCGCCGGCTCCGATTCGGGCGGCGGCGCGGGCATTCAGGCGGATTTGAAGACGATCGCCCTCCTCGGCGGCTACGGCATGAGCGCCATCACCGCCCTGACCGCGCAGAACACCCTGGGGGTCGCGGGGATTCATCCGATCCCGCCGGATTTCGTCGCGCGGCAGACCGAGGCGGTTCTCACCGATATCGGCGCCGACGTCGTCAAGACCGGGATGCTCTTTTCCGCCGAGATCATCCGGGCGGTGGCCGCATTGATCGAAAAGCATGCCTTGGCGACCGTCGTCGATCCGGTGATGATCGCCAAAGGGGGGGCGTCCCTCCTGCAGGCGGAGGCGGTTGCCGCCCTGCGGGAAGAACTGCTGCCGCGCACCTTTCTTCTCACCCCCAATCTGCCGGAGGCCGAGGCATTGACCGGCCTGCCGGTCGCCACGGAAGCGCAGATGGAGCGGGCCGGCCGCAGGCTGCAACAGATGGGCGCTCGCCATGTGCTGGTCAAGGGCGGGCATCTGCCGGGCGCGGCGGTCGATCTTCTGCTGGCGGGCGATGCGCTGCATCGCTTCCCGGCGCCGCGCATCGATTCCAAATGCACGCACGGAACCGGCTGCACCACCGCGGCGGCCATCGCCGCTTTTCTCGCCCAGGGCCTAACCCTGCCGGCGGCCGTCGCCCGCGCCAAGGAATTCATCGGCGAAGCGATCCGCACCGCCATTCCCCTGGGAGCCGGGCACGGGCCGGTGAATCATTGGCGGGGGGCGAAAATTGTGATCCGTGATCCGTGATCCGGATTCCGCGAAGTTGACAGTATTCTTTTTTTTCGTTTTCATTCCGTTTTGGCCTTTACGGATCACCCAATACGGATCACCGCTTACGAGGTTTGCAAAATGACCCAGCTCGAACTCGCCCGCCAGGGCGCCATTACCGATCTCGTCCGTCAGGCCGCCGCCGCCGAGGGAATGGACCCGGAAACGCTGCGCCAGCGTATCGCCGACGGCACCGCCCTCGTCTGCCACAACAACAAGCGCACCGGCGGCACGCCGCTGGCGGTCGGCCTGGGCCTGCGCACCAAGGTGAACGCCAATATCGGCACCAGCCGCGACGACACCAGCATCGATAAGGAGCTGGAAAAGGCGCGGGTGGCGGTGGCGGCGGGCGCCGACGCGCTGATGGATCTCTCCACCGGCGGTCCGGTCGATGAAATTCGCCGGGCGATCATTGCCGAGACCGACGCCTGCATCGGCTCGGTCCCCCTGTACCAGGCGGCCCTCGATGCGGTGAACCGGCAGAAGAAGGCGATCGTCGACATGACGGTGGAGGACATCTTCGCCGGCATCATCAAGCATCTGGACGACGGCGTCGATTTCATCACCGTGCACTGCGGTGTTACCCGGGCGACGGTGGAGCGCATGGAGCGCGAGGGGCGCATCATGGAGGTCGTCTCCCGCGGCGGCTCCTTCACCGTCGAGTGGATGGCGCACAATCAGGCGGAGAATCCCCTGTTCGAACATTTCGACCGGCTGCTGGAGATCGTCAAACCGTACGACGCCGTTCTCTCTCTCGGCGACGGTTTTCGCCCGGGATGCCTGGCCGACGCCACCGACCGCGCGCAGATCCATGAATTGATCCTGCTCGGCGAACTGACCCAGCGCGCCTGGGACGCCGGCATCCAGGTGATGATCGAGGGGCCGGGCCACGTGCCGCTGAACCAGATCGAGGCGAACATCCAGTTGCAGAAACGCCTCTGCCACGGCGCCCCCTTCTATGTGCTCGGGCCGCTGGTTACCGACATCGCCCCTGGCTACGACCACATCACCTGCGCCATCGGCGGCGCGCTGGCCGCCGCCGCCGGCGCCGATTTCCTCTGCTATGTCACCGCCAGCGAGCACCTGCGCCTGCCGACCGTCGAGGATGTGCACGAAGGGGTGATGGCGAGCCGCATCGCCGCCCACGCCGCCGATATCGTCAAGGGGGTGCCGGGCGCGCTGGCGAAGGACATCGCCATGGCCCGCTGCCGGAAGAAACTCGACTGGGAAGGGCAGTTCGCCCTCGCCCTCGATCCGGCCAAAGCGCGCCGTCTGCGGGCCGAATCGGGGGTGGACGAGGCGCACGGCGCCTGCACCATGTGCGGACAGTTCTGCGCCTACAAGGTGATGAACGAGCGGCGGGAAAAATCGGCCGGGTAAGCCCCGTTTTCCGCATCCCTCCCGCGGTGGGAACCGACATAGCGGGCAGGGGCGGCCGATTGAGGTGCAACAGAACAGAAAGGTTCTAACGCCACATGAGCACCGAAGTTCTTCTTGTCGGGGTTGGCATTCTCGTCACCATCGCCGTCCTCGACATTGTTATCGGCGTGAGCAATGACGCGGTTAATTTTCTCAGTTCTTCGATCGGCTCGCGGGTGGCGCCGAAGGCGGTCATTACGGCGATCGCCAGTCTCGGCATCCTGGCCGGGGTGACCTTCTCCAGCGGCATGATGGAGGTGGCGCGAAAGGGGATTTTCCATCCTCAATTTTTCACCCTGACGGAGATATTGACCATCTTTCTGGCGGTGATGATCACCGACATCATCCTGCTCGACCTCTTCAACACCTACGGGCTGCCCACCTCCACCACCGTCTCCATCGTTTTCGAACTGCTCGGCGCCGCCGTCGCCGTGTCCCTGCTCAAGATCGTGCAGGCCGGCGACAGCCTGGCGACCATCGCCGGGTACATCAACTCGGCCACGGCGATCACGATCATCATGGGAATCCTGCTGTCGGTGGCGATCTCTTTCGTCTGCGGCGCCGTGTTCCAGTTTCTCACCCGCCTCCTGTTCACCTTCGACTACCAGCGGCGGATCAGGCGCTATGGAGCGTTGTGGGGCGGCCTGGCCATGTCGTCGATCACCTACTTCATCCTGGTTAAAGGGGCCAAGGGCGCCTCCTTCATGACCGCGCGCAATGTCCAATGGATCCACGACAACACCGCCCTGCTCCTGCTGATCATCTTCGCTATTTCGGCCATCCTGCTGCTGATCCTGCAGCTGCTGAGAGTCAACATTCTCAAGCCGATCGTGCTGGTCGGCACCTTCGCCCTGGCCATGGCCTTTGCCGCCAACGACCTGGTCAACTTCATCGGCGTGCCCCTGGCCGGGCTGCACGCCTATCAGGCGGCGATGGCAACCGCCGATCCGCTCACTGTCACCATGGGCGTGCTCGGCAAGAAGGTCCAGTCGGAAACCTGGATCCTCCTGGCGGCCGGCGCGATCATGGTCCTCACCTTGTGGCTGTCGAAAAAAGCCCGGACGGTCACCGAGACGGAGATCGGCCTCAGTCAGCAGGACGAGGGCAGCGAGCGTTTCGAATCGATCTCCCTGTCCCGGGCCATCGTGCGCATGACCCTCGGCATTTTCGACATGGTGCGCGCCGTTGTGCCGCAAGGGGTGCGCGCTCTGATCAGCCGCCGCCTCAGCCCCGAATCTGCGCCGGTTCCGGCCGGTCCCGGCATTCCACCCTCTTTCGATCTGCTGCGCGCCTCGGTCAACCTGATGGTGGCCAGCGCCGTCGTCTCTTACGCCACCGCTTATCAGCTGCCCCTGTCAACCACCTATGTCACCTTCATGGTCGCCATGGGGACCTCTTTTGCCGACCAGGCCTGGGGGCGCGAAACCGCCGTTTACCGCATCACCGGCGTGCTGGCCGTCATCGGCGGCTGGTTCATGACGGCGGTTATCGCCTTCACCTTCGCCGCTCTTTTCGCCGCCATCATTTTTTACGGTGAAGCTCTCGGCGTCCTCCTCCTGCTGGCTCTCGCCGGGGCGCTGATCCGCAACGCCCATCACAAGCACCTGGCTATTGCCGAAGCGGCGCACAAGGAGAAGGTTTTCAACCTCAAGTCGATCGAGGATCCACGAAAGAGCGTCGAGACGACTTTCGAGCATATGAGCCTTTTGTTGAAAGAAATCCGCGAATCTCTCGACACCACGCTGGAGGCCCTCTTCACGCAGAGGTACGACCGCCTGCGGGTGCAAAGGAAGAGGCTGGGCAAAATCCAGCAGTGGTCGAACATCATCAGCGCCAACATCTTCAAAACAATGCGCCTGATCGACCAGAAGGGCCTGACCGTATCACACCGGTACGCGCAGACCATCCGCCGCCTGCAGAAAATCACCGACGGTCATCGCGATATCGTGCTGCGCGCCTATACGCATATCGGCAACCATCATAAGGGGTTGCTCCCGGTGCAGATAGCAGAACTGGAGCAGGTGCGTGAGTTGCTGAACGAGATTCTGCTCGAGGTGGAAACCACCTTCAGTCGCAAGCAGACCGCCAATCTCGACCGCCTGACGGAAAAGGACGGCCGACTGCGGGCGCTGGCCGCGGAACTGAACGCCAGGCAGGTGCCGCGGATTTCCGACAACACCTCCAAAACCCGCCTGAGCATTCTCTACTATGCCATCGTCGGCAACGCCATGATGCTTTCGAAGCAGAATCTGGAACTGCTGGAAATTTTCGACATCGCCTTCGGCAAATTCGAGCACCAGGAAGAATAACCAAGGGTGCTGGCCTTGGCGGCGGCCGAAAAAAACCGCCGCCGGCCGACTCCGCGCCAAGACATTCGCTTTACCCCAGACCCCGGTCCTCGCCGGGGTCTTTTCATTTTCCCGCCGCTTGACTCCCCGGACAAAAGTGGGATTCGTTTAAAGAGCAAAACTTTTGCAAGCCATTGCAGCTTTTTTCCAGGTGGGACGTTGCCAATTTTTTGCCTGCTCTTGCTGCCGATTCTCGCCTTTCCGGTCTTCGCCCAGTCGGGGGGAGAATCCGCCCCCAAGGGTCCGCCGCCGGCGCCGGTGGTGACCGCTCCGGTGCAAGAGGAGCAGGTCGGTAAACCGTTGACCCTGGTCGGCACCACCGAGCCGCGCTATGAGGCGGCGGTGGCGGCCGATGAGGAGGGGCGGGTGGAGGCGTTGGCGGCGCGCCGTGGCGAGCGGGTGGAGCAAGGGGAGCAACTGGTGCGGTTGCGCACCCGTCCCCTTGAACTGCAACTACAGGAAGCCCTGGCTCGGCGGCGGGAAATCGATGCCCGCATCGCTCAGGCAAAGGCCGACGCCGAACGCGCCAGGAAGCTTTTCGCGCAGAAGTTTATTTCCGAGCAGGAACTGCAGGCGCTGACCACCGAAGTACAGACGTTGCGGCGACAACAGGAACAGGCCGGCGCCGAGATCCGGCTGGTGCGCGACCGATTGTCCAATATGGCGGTGCGGGCCCCCTTCTCCGGGCAGGTGATGGAGGAAAACACCGAAATCGGCCAATGGCTGAATACGGGGGATCCGGTTGTGGTTCTGGCCGACCTGTCGGTGGTGCACGTCATGACGCCGGTGCCGGAGCAGCAACTCGGCGGCATTAAAATGGGCGACGAGGTCGGCGTCCGTTTCGACGCTCTGCCCGGGCGGGAGTTTCCCGGCGAGGTGACCGCCATAATCCCGCAAGCGGATCCAGCGACCCGCACCTTTCCCGTCCAGGTTTCGGTGCCGAACCCGCAGGGGCGCATTCTCGCCGGCATGCTGGCCCGGGTCACCTTCTCCGGCAATCCCCGACGGGCGCTCCTCATCCCCAAGGACGCCCTCATCCCCCAGCCGGGCGGCGGCGGGCAAGTCGCCAAGGTGGCGGACGGCCGGGCGGTCATCTTTCCGGTGCAGGTCGAGGGCGCCTACGGCAGCCGGTACGCCGTCACCCCCCTGGAGGGGGAACTCGCCCCCGGCGACCGGGTGGTGATCCGCGGCAATGAACGGCTGCGCCCCGGCCAGGCGGTGGCGGAAAAAGACGCGCAGTAAGGTTTGCATTCTGGCTTTTGCGTTTGGCTGGATAGCTGAAAGCTGATTTTTATGGGCCTCATCGAAACCTCCGTACAACGCCAGGTGGCGGTGACCGTCGGCGTGCTTCTGGTCCTTCTTTTCGGCGGTATTTCGCTGCTGCGCATTCCGGTCCAACTCACCCCGGAAGTTGCCCGGCCGGAGATCACCGTCTCCACCGTCTGGCCGGGGGCCAGTCCGGAAGAGGTGGAGGACGAAATCGTCCAGCGCCAGGAGGATCAACTCAAAGGGGTGGAGGGAGTGGTGGAGATGGAGTCCGAATCCCGCGACAGCGAGGGCCGGATCCTTCTGACCTTTCGTCCCGGCGCCGACATCGATGCCGCCCTGCTCAAGGTGAGCAACGCCCTCAATCAGGTCAAGGACATTCCCGAGGACGCCGACCGGCCGGTCATCTCCACCGTCAACACCCAAGACCAGCCCATCGCCTGGTTCATCCTGAAGCCGCTCCCCGGCAACGAGCGCCCCATCGACACCTATCAGATATTCGCCGAGGACTTCATCAAGGCCCGTTTCGAGAGGGTGCCGGGCGTGGCGCGCAGCAACATGTTCGGCGGCCGCGAGCGGGAGCTGCAAGTGGTGGTCGACCCGGAGAAGCTCTCCGGGTACGGCCTCACCCTGCAGGACCTGATGCGCACCCTGGATTTGCAGAACGTCAACATTTCCGCGGGGAGTTTCGATGAGGGAAAGCGGCGCTACATCGTCCGCACCCTGGCCGAGCTGACGGATCCGCAAGAAGTCGAGCGCGTCGCCCTCCCCACCCCCCCCGGCAGCCGGTTGTTCGTCGGCGATGTGGCCAAGGCCCGCTTCGGCTACGAACGCCCCACCGTTTCGGTGCGCCAGAACGGCGAGCCGGCGATGGCGATCAATGCCCAGCGGGAGGTCGGCTCCAACGTATTGGCCGTGATGGCCGGGCTGAAGGAAGCGGTCCGGGAGCTCAACGCCGGGATTCTCCAGAACCGCGGGCTGTACCTGGAGCAGGTGTACGATGAAACCGAATACATCGAGTCGGCCATCGATCTGGTGCGGCAGAACCTGTGGGTCGGCGGCATTCTGGCGATCCTGGTGCTCCTGCTTTTCCTGCGCTCCCTCAGTTCCACCCTGATCGTCGCCACCGCCATTCCGATATCGCTGATCGGCGCCTTCATGGTCATGGCGCTGGCCGGACGCACCATCAACGTTATCTCCCTCGCCGGTCTCGCCTTCGCCGTCGGCATGGTGGTCGACAACGCCATCGTCGTGCTGGAGAACATCTATCGGCACCGGCAGAGGGGAGAAGACCGGCGGGAGGCGGCGCAGCGCGGCGCCCGGGAGGTTTGGGGAGCGGTTCTCTCCTCCACCCTGACCACCATCGCCGTCTTTTTGCCGATCATCTTCATCGTCGAGGAGGCGGGGCAGCTTTTTCGCGATATCGCCATCGCTATCACCGCCGCCGTCGGCCTGTCGCTGATCGTCTCCATCTCCGTCATCCCCTCCTACGCCGCCCGCATCCTCGGCGGTCAGGCGGTCGCCAAGGGAGGCGGCAAAGGTTCACGCGTTGCCGACCTGTTCGGCCTGGCGCCGCTGGCCCAATCCTTTACCGACCGCGTGGCGGACCTCGCCTGGTGGATCAGCCACCAGATCTGGGTCAAGCTGCTGGTGGTCGTCGGCTTCACCGTCGCCTCCCTGGCTGTCGCCTGGTTTCTCGCCCCGAAACCGGAATACCTCCCCACCGGCAACCGCAACCTGGTCATCGGTCTGCTGCTGCCGCCCCCCGGCTACAACGTCGAAGAGTTCACGCAAATCGGCCGGGAACTGGAACAGGATCTGCGGCCCTTGTGGGAGGAGAACCGGGCGCCGCCGCAAGGGGTGCCGAAAATCACCAATTTCTTTTATGTCGCCTCCGGCCGGCAGATTTTCATGGGGGTGCGCTCGGCCGAACCGGAGCGGGTGCGGGAGCTGATTCCTTATTTGCAAAAAGAGCTCTCGAAGGTCCCCGGCATGATCGCCATCGTCACCCAGTCCTCCCTGTTCGAGCGCGGCCTTGCCGGCCGCACCATCGACGTGGAGTTTTCCGGCGCCGAACTGGAGCGGCTGGTGGAGGTCGGCGGCCGCGCCTTCGGCGCCATCCGCGAGGCGCTCCCCGGCGCCCAGGTGCGTCCCGTACCCAGCCTCGACCTCGGCAATCCGGAAATCCGGGTGATCCCCGATCGGGTGCGGCTGGCCGACACCGGTCTTTCCGCCCAGGAACTGGGGATTGCCATCGACGCCTTTCTCGACGGCGCCATCGCCAGCACGGTGATCGTCGAGGGGAACGAAATCGACCTGACGGTCGTCGGCAACGAAGAATTCGTCCGCCGCACGCAGGATTTGGCCAATCTGCTGCTGCGCACGCCGGCGGGCGGCACAGTGCCGGTGGAAGCGGTGGCGCAGGTGGTGCTGGTGGCCGGTCCGGAGCAGATCAACCGGGTGGAGCGGCAACGCACCATCACCCTTCAGGTCAGCCCACCGGAAGAATTCCCCCTGGAGGCGGCGATGGAGGCGATCGAGGCCGGGGTGCTCGCCCCGCTGCGGGCGCAGGGCGTGCTGGGGCAAGATGTGCGGGTGCGTCTGGCCGGCGCCGCCGACAAACTGCGCATCACCTTCAACGTCCTCAAGTGGAACTTCCTGCTCGCCCTGATCATCACCTACCTGCTGATGGCCGCACTTTTCGAGAGCTTTTTCTACCCCTTCGTCATCATGTTCTCGGTGCCCCTGGCCATGGCCGGCGGCTTTCTCGGATTGCGGCTGGTGAGCACCTTTCTGGCCTATCAGGCCCTCGATGTTTTGACCATGCTCGGCTTCATTATCCTGGTCGGAACGGTGGTCAACAACGCCATCCTTATTGTCCACCAGGCCCTCAACTTCATCCGGGATGCCGGGATGGAGAGTCATGCAGCGTTGCGCGAATCGGTGCGCGTCCGGGTGCGGCCGATTTTCATGTCGGTGGGGACCAGCGTCTTCGGCATGCTCCCCCTGGTTCTGTTTCCCGGCGCCGGCAGCGAGTTGTACCGCGGATTGGGGAGTGTGGTGGTCGGCGGATTGGTCGTTTCCACCCTGTTCACCCTGATTCTGGTGCCGGCCCTGTTCAGCCTCCTGCTCGATATTCGCCTCAAGCTCACCGGGCGGACGGCAAAGGGTGCAAAGCAGCGGAATCGGTAACCCCCTTGCGCAAAAAATCCTTCCCCGGTATACTCTCCTGTCTGTATTGAAATTCGGCTGACGCTCTACATCTTTCCAGCCTTTCCTCAGAAAAATCTTGCAATTAGCCATTTCATTATTTTGACAAAATTCCTTAATTCGGGTAACGTTTTTTAATTGTCATCCCCATGTGGGCACTTTTGTCCGCCGGAAACTCGATGTCCTCTTTTCTGCTGAAACACTATCGGGTGTTTTATCTTCTGCTGCCCGTACTGCTCGGCCTGGCTCTCGGGCACCTGGCGGCAACGGCCCTCGGCATTTATCTCAGTCCACCCGCGCTGGCGCCTGGAGAAAAAGTAGAGACGCGCGCGGCGGCCACGCGCCCCCCCTCTCTGCCCGAATTCCAGGTCGTTCTCGAACGCAATATCTTCGATTCCACCGCCCAGGTCGCGGGCAACCTCACCGAGGCCGAAAATGCGCCGGAGGTTGTCTCGGCAGCGCCGGCCGTGCGCACCGATCTCACCCTCTTCGGCACCATCACCCGGGGCGCGGATTCTCTGGCGGTGATCAAGGCCGGGCAGAAGGTGAAAACCTACCATCTCGGCGATGAAGTCCCCGGCGGCGGCAAGATTGAAATGATCGATCGGCATTCGGTGTCTATCCGCAATCCGAATGGCTCCCTGCAGGTTCTTCCCTTATACGCCGAGAAGCAGCCGAAAGAGAGTCCGATTTCCGCCAGCGCGTCGCCTGCGGGCGGAGATAGCGCGGGCGGCGCGGAAATTCACTCGGTGGGCGAAAACCGTTGGGTGATTCCGCAGACGGTGGCGGAGCAGGCGCGGGGAAATATCGGCGAACTGCTCAAGCAGGCGCGGGTGGAGCCGAATATGATCAATGGCAAAACGGAGGGTTTTGTTGTGCGGATGATCCGGCCGCGCTCCATTCTCGCCAATCTCGGCATTCAGCGCGGGGATATTCTGATGCAGGTCAACGGGGTGGAACTCAATGGCCCTGAAAAAGCATTGCAGATATTTCAGCAACTGCGGGAAGCAAAGAATATTTCCATCGGCCTGCTGCGCAACGGCAACAATTTAAGCTTTGAATATGAAGTCAACTAGGAGGATTTTCCGTGTTCAGATTATTTCCTGGCGTTTGCCTGCTTCTGGTCGGCCTTAGCCTGTACTGCTCCGCCCCGGCCATGGCCCAGGCTCCTGCGGCGTCTCCGACGCCAAGCGCAAAGCCCGGCATTGCGTCGCTGCAAAAGGGGGGGAAGGTTTCCCTCGACTTCAAGGAAATAGAACTGACCGATCTGATTCAGACCATCAGCGAGCTGACCGATACCAATTTTATTTACGACGACACGGTCAAGGGAAAAGCAACCATTATCTCACCCGATCCGATGAGCCTCGATCAAGCCTACAACCTGTTTCTCACCGTTCTCTCGCTCAAAGGCTATACGGTGGTTCCTTCCGGCAAGGTCAACAAGATCGTTCCGATTCGCGATGCCAAAGAGAGCAATTTACCGACGATTATCGAAGCGAGACGACTGCCGCCGGAGCAATTCATCACCCGCCTGGTGGCCCTGAAGAATGTCGAAGCGGCGGCGGTGGCCTCGACGATCGCCCCACTGGTGCCGAAAACCAGCAGCGTCGTCGCTTATCCCCCGTCAAACACCCTTATTCTCACCGATAATGCGGCCAACATCGAACGCCTGGTGACCATCATCGAGGCTCTCGATATCTCCGATGGCCTCGACCTGCTTGAAATCATTCCCCTGCAATATGGCGACGCCCAGGAATTGGCGACCCTGCTCGGGCAGATTCTCGCCCAGGCGCCGCAAACGACGGTTCGCCGGCGAACCACCCGCAGCACGGCGCAGGTTGCCGGTGCGGCAACGGACGGGAGCAAAATCATTCCGTATCCCCGCACCAACAGCCTGGTGGTTCTGGCCACGGCCGAGGACATGGAGACGATCCGGCGGTTGGTGACCGAGCTGGACAGCCAGCCCACCGAGGCCCATGCCGGCATTTACGTCTATTATCTGGAAAACGCCGATGCCGAGACCTTGGCCACCACCCTCAATCAGATCGTTACCGGCGTCCAGGCGCAACCCCGCGCTGCCCGGGCCGGCCAACCCGCTCAGGCGGCGCAGGCGGGACTGCCGGGGCAGGCGGTCCAGGCGCTCGGCGCGGTGGCCATCACCGCCGACAAGGCGACCAACGCCCTGATCGTCAACTCCACTCCCGACGACTATGAGGTTCTCAAGGGGATCATTGCCCAACTCGATGTGAAGCGAAAGCAGGTTTTCGTCGAGGCGTTGATTCTCGAACTGTCGATGGATGCCACCAAACAGCTGGGCGCTTCCCTGCAGGGGGCGTTGGGGATAGGCGATGAAAGCGTCATTCTCGGCACCAGCAACCTGAACCAGACCCAGGCCGGACTGCCCAGTTTATTGCCGTCCGGCACGGGGACCGATGGCTCCGCCGTACCCAGCCTGCTTGGCCAGACGCTGCAAGGGGTTCTTCTCGGCGGCATCTTCAATCTCATCGAAGTCGAAGGACCGGGCGGCACGACCATGACCGTTCCAGCCCTTTCGGCCCTGATCGATATCTCCAAAGGCACGTCGGACGTCAACATCCTTTCCGCGCCCCGCCTGCTCACCTCCGATAACGAGGAGGCCGAAATCATCGTCGGCCAGAACGTACCGATCATCACCCAGCGCCTCACCGATACCGGCGCCTCCACGGGCCTGGCGCAGAGCGTGTCCGTCGAGCGCCAGGATGTCGCCCTGACCCTGCGCTTCACGCCGCAGATCACCGAGGGGAATCTGGTGCGGCTGAACGTTCTGCAGGAGATCACCGATATTGCCGCGTCCGCCGTCGGCGATGTCAATCAGGTGGGACCGACCCTGACCAAGCGCCTGATCCGCAACACGGTGCTGGCGGAAAACGGACGCACCATCGTGCTCGGCGGCCTGATTTCCAACAATCGGCAGGAAAATATTTCGAAGGTGCCGCTGCTCGGCGACATCCCCGGGCTCGGCTGGTTGTTCAAGCACAAAAGCACGACCGAGCGCAAAGTCAACCTGCTGGTCTTCATTACACCGCGGATCATTCGCACCCCCCTCGATATGGCCATGGTGACCGACCGCAGCCGAGTGGCGATGGAACAATTTCAAGCGGGAACCACCCCGAGCCTGGAGACCTCCGAAATCCTGGAGGATCTTCCCGAACCCCTGGAAATCGAACCGGCGGCGCCGGAAACGCAAGAAGCGCCCCTCCCCCAATATTGAACTGGAGACGCAGTACGCATGAGCTGGAAACCCCTCGGGGAAATCCTGGTTGAAGATTTTGGGCTGACTGAGGCGAAATTCGCCGAGGCGCTGCAGAATCAGGAAACCACCGGTCGGGCGCTGGGCGATATTCTGCTCGGCATGAAGGCGATCAAACCCGATGTCCTGGGGCGGGCGCTGGCCGCGCAGCAGGGCGTCCCCTATCTCGACTCCCTCGCCGGACGATTCGCCAACGAAGAATTACTCGATCTGGTGCCGATCTCCTTTGCCAAGGAATACCGCATTTTTCCGATGGAACGAAAAGACGGCCGACTGCGGGTTGCGGTCGCCGATCCGCTCGATACCCGGCCGCTCAACGATCTGGCCACCCTCACCCGTGAATTCATCGAAGTGGCGGTAGCCGACCCGGAGGAGATCCTGCGCGCCATCAATCGCAGCTACGAGGAGCGCGCCGGCGCGACGCAGGAAACGATCGAGGATATCGAAACCGGCGGCGATCCGCTGGCCGCCGGCCTGGAACCGGCCGACCTGATCGACGCCGCCGACGAGGCGCCGATCATCCGCTTCGTCAACAGCCTGATCACCCAGGCGTACAAGCAGCGGGCCAGCGATATTCATATCGAGCCCTTCGAAGCCGAACTTATCGCCCGCTACCGCATCGACGGGCTTCTGTATGAGGTGATGCGTCCGCCGGCCAAAGCGCAGGCGAGCATCACCAGCCGCATCAAGATCATGGCCAACCTGAACATCGCCGAAAAACGCCTGCCGCAGGACGGCCGCTTTCGCGTGCGCATTGCCGGCAAGGATGTCGATGTGCGCGTCTCCACCCTCCCCACCGCCTTCGGCGAACGGGTGGTTATGCGTCTGCTCGACAAAACCTCCAACGTCCTCAGCCTGGAGGATATCGGCATGGGCCCCGGCATGCTCGGGCCGGTGCAGCAGATGATTCAGAAGAGCCACGGCATCTTTCTCGTCACCGGCCCCACCGGCTCGGGAAAAACCACCACCCTGTATGCCGCCCTTACCCGCCTGAACAGCCGGGACAAGAACATCATCACCGTCGAGGATCCCATCGAATACCAGCTCCCCGGCGTCGGCCAGATTCAGGTCAATGCGAAGATCAATCTGACCTTTGCCGCCGGCCTGCGTTCCATCCTGCGCCAGGATCCCGATATCATCATGGTCGGCGAGATCCGCGACGGGGAAACCGCCGAGATTGCCGTGCAGTCCGCGCTCACCGGGCACATGGTCTTCTCCACCCTGCATACCAACGACGCCGCCGGCGCCCTCACCCGTCTGGTGGAGATGGGGGTGGAGCCGTTTTTGGCCGCCTCCTCCATCGTCGGCATTCTCGCCCAGCGCCTGGTGCGCCGCATCTGCCCGAACTGCCGGGAGGCGTATCAACCGGGCGCCGAGATGCTGCGCGAGATGGGTCTGGCCGGCGCCGTGCCCGTCGACGCCAACTTCTATCGCGGCGTCGGTTGCACCCAGTGCCTGGACATCGGTTACCGCGGCCGCAGCGGCATCTACGAACTGCTCCCCGTCGACGAGCAGGTGCGCGATCTGCTGCTGCAGAACAAGGATTCGGCCAGCATCAAGGCGGCGGCGATAAAAAAAGGGATGAAGACGTTGCGCGACGCCGGACTGGCGATGGCCCTGGCCGGCGAAACCTCCATCGAAGAAGTCCTGCGGGTGACGCAGGAGGAGATCTGAGTTGGCGCTCTTTGCTTATTCCGGATTCAATGCCGCCGGAAAGAAAATCGCCGGCACGGTGGAGGCGAGCGGCCGCCGCGCCGTTGTGCAAAAGCTGCGCAGCCAAGGCATCTATCCCACCACCGTGCAGGAAGAAAGCGCCGCCGTCCCTGCGCCGGGCTTTTCGCGCCTGCGGCTGGCGCGCCGAGTGCCGGTCACCGAACTGGCCGCCGCCACCCGGCAGTTGGGCACCTTGCTCGGCGCCGGCCTGCCCCTCGACGAGGCGCTGGCGACCATCGGCAGCCAGTTGGAAAACGAGGCGCTGGCCCGCGCCTTCAACGGCGTGCGCGAAGAGGTGGTTCAGGGAGAGTCGCTGTACAATGCGCTGTCTCGCCACCCGCGCATCTTCCCGGTCCTGTATGTCAACATGGTGCAGGTGGGGGAGAACAGCGGCACCCTGGATCAGGTGTTGCAGCGGCTCACCGATTTTCTCGAAGGGCAGGCCCGAATGCGCAGCCGCATCCGGGCGGCCATGGCCTATCCGCTGCTGATGGGTTTGATCGGTGTCTGCGTCCTGTTCTTCCTGCTTACGTTCGTTGTGCCGAAAGTCGTTCGCATGCTCGAGGACATGGGCCAGACGCTGCCGCTGCCGACGCTGCTGCTGATTCGCACCAGCGATTTTCTCAGCACCTGGTGGTGGCTGCTGCTCATGCTGGTCCCGCTGGTTATTCTCGGCTACCGCTGGTACGCCCGGACCGAGGCGGGTCGCCTCAGGCTCGACCGGGTGGCGCTCTCCATGCCCCTTTTCGGCCGTCTCAATCTGCTGCTTTCCACCGCCCGTTTCACCCGCACCCTGGCGACCCTGCAGCACAGCGGCGTGCCGCTGCTGAAGTCACTGGAAATCGTGCGCAACCTGATGCAGAATCAAGTGCTGCAACAGGTGTTGGATGATACGGCGGTGGCGGTGCGCGAAGGGGAAGGTCTGGCCGCCCCCATCCGCCGGTCCGGCGTTTTCCCGCCGATGGTGGCGCAGATGGCCGCCGTCGGCGAACGCAGCGGCGAGTTGGAGGATATGCTCTTCCGGGTGGCGGACGCCTACGAACACCAGGTGGACCTGACCATCACCGGCATGCTCTCGCTGCTGGAACCGTTCATGATCCTGTTCATGGGGGGAATCGTCGGCTTCATCGTTCTTTCCATTCTGCTGCCGATCTTTCAGGCCAGTCAGGGGATGGGGTGAAGCAGCTGTCGGCTATCGACTGGCAGCGCCAGAAAAAACGTAGACCCGGCTTCAAGCTGATCGCTGTAACTTTTTTTCAAAGGAGTGAGAAATGAAAGGAAGAAAACTTTGCCGCCTGCGCTCGGAGCGAGGCTTCACCCTCATCGAACTGATGGTGGTTGTTGTGATTCTCGGCATTCTGGCCGCCGTGGTCGTCCCGCGCGTGCTTGATCGGCCCGAGGAGGCCAAACGCACCAAGGCCGCCGTCGATATTCGCGGCATCGAAGAGGCGCTCGGCATGTACAAGCTCGACAACGGAACCTACCCTTCCACGGAGCAGGGGCTGGAGGCGCTGGTGCAGAAACCGGAGATCGGCCGAATCCCGAAACGCTACCGGGACGGCGGTTATCTGAAGCGTCTGCCGCTCGACCCCTGGGGCACCGCTTATGCTTATTTGTCCCCCGGCAGCCAGGGTGACGTGGATATCACCTCTTTCGGTGCCGACGGTGAACCGGGCGGCGATGGCAACGATGCGGATATCAATAACTGGGAGATCCAGTAATAGCGGTTTCACCCTGATCGAACTGGCGGTCGTTGTTGCCCTGCTCGCCCTGTTTTCGGCGCTGGTCGTGCCGATGCTCACCGGCATCGGCGAAAACGGCCTGGATGCGTCGGCCCGGCGCCTCGCCGGAACGGTAAAATACCTGTACAACGAATCCGCCCTTTCCGGACGCCCCTACCGGCTGGTTTTCAATCTGGACGAGTCGACCTTTAGCGCCAAACGCCTGGAAGTCGATGGTGAACTGGTTGAAGTGGACGGCACCGGCCGGACGCAGCGACTGAAGGATGGAGTTCGCTTCCGCGATGTCACCATAACCGGTCGCGGGCAATTCTCCTCCGGCGAGGTGATCGCCGACATCCATCCGGTGGGCTGGATGGAAGAGGCGGTGATCCATCTCGATGCCGGCGCCGACAAGGTGCTGACCCTGCGATTGATGCCTTTCACCGGCGCCACGGAGATTTACGAGGGGTACCGGGAGTTCGAAACACAGCGATGAAAAGAGGCTTAAAAGCCAAAGACCATAGAATGTCGGGCCGCGATCGGGGCTTCACCCTGCTGGAAGTGATGATCGCCCTGGCCATCATCGCCATCTCCCTGGTGACTCTCCTTGGCCTGAGCAATCGCAGCATCGCGGTGAACCTGCGGCTGCAGATGATTACCCAGGCCACCTTGCTCGCCCAGCAGCGGATAGCGGAAATCGAGTTGCAGGCGTCCGCGCCCGGCTTCGCGTTCAGCACCGAGGAAGGCGAGTTTGCCGAGCCCTTTGAAAACTACACCTGGGAGGTCGCCTATCAGGATAGTCCCCTGCCCTATCTGCAGATCGTAACGGTTACCGTCGTCTGGGGGGACAAGGCGAAGAACGAAGCGGTCGATCTCTCCTCCTTCGTTTTCCGGCGGACATGATGCGACGGCAAGAGCACGGCTTCACCTTGCTGGAACTGCTGGTGGCGATGACCATCACCGCCATTTTGCTGAGCACCATCTACGGGGTTTTCTCCTCCGTCAGTCGGGCCAAGGAACGGGTGGAGAGCGGCGGCGAAGGGTATCATCAGGCGCGGGTGCTGTTTGACCGGATCGGGCGCGAACTGCGCGGCGCCTATGTCCTTTCCGGGCGGCCGAAAACGCGCCTGGCCGGCGGCCTCAACGAGGAGCAGTTGCCTTTTCTCGAACTTTCGACCACCGCCACCACCCCTTTTGGCGGCCACCGGGGCGGCATCGCCATCGTTCGCTACGACCTGCGCGCCGACCCGGAAGCCGAACGCAATCAGGAAGGGGTAATCCCCCGGGTGCTGATGCGCCGCGAATACAACCTGTTCGACCCCGAAGGCGAACAGCGGCCCGGATACCGGTTGGCGACGGGACTGGGCGAAATGACCTTTCGCTTTTACAAAGATGGCGATTGGCGGGAAGAATGGCTGAGCGGTCGCGACGGTTCGCCGCAGATGGTCGAGGTCACCCTGAGCATTTCCGTCGATGGCCAGCCGGTGCCGTTTCGCTCCACCTTCGAGGTCCCCATCATTCAATGAAGACGGTGAAAAACGAAAAAGGGATGGTGCTCCTGCTGGTCCTGGTGGTCGTTGCTCTGCTGACTTCGCTGATCACCGAGTTCGCCTTCTCGACCCATGTCGATCTGCGGCTGACGGAAACCTTTCGCGATCGCACCCGCGCCTGGTATCTGGCCAAAGGGGGAATCCAGGCCGGCCGCATGATTCTGCAGGACGACCGCAACGGCTACGACCATCCCAGCGAGTTCTGGGGGATCGGCGTACCCAGCTACGCGGTGGGCGAGGAAGGGGTGGTGTCGATTTCCCTCATCGACCTGGATGCGAGGATGAACCTCAACCGGATCGTCAGTGCCGGCAGGCAGAACCCGAACGTCCCCATCTACGACAGCTTTATCCGCCTTTTCGACAACCTCGGGCTGGACAATCCAAACGCCCTGGCCGATGCCCTGGTCGACTGGATCGATGTGGACGACAGCCCGCGCGACGAGGGCGCCGAATCCAATGATTACCAGCGGCTCGAGCAACCCTATGCGGCGAAAAACGATTATTTGGACAGTCTGGACGAACTGGCTTTGATCCAGGGATTCACCCCAGAGGTCATCCGCCAGATCGCACCATTTGTGAGTGTTTTCGGTGGGGAGGCAGTCAACATCAACACCGCACCGGCCGAGGTTCTCATGGCCATGGATGCCCTCGAATTGATCGGCCGCGCCCAGGCGGAGGAGATCATCGGTCACCGGGCGGATAAGCCTTTTGAACAGGCCACGGAGTTGAACTCCATCTCCGGGCTGGGAAACGTACTGCGCACTTATTTCACCGTCAAAAGCACCGCCTTTCAGATCAACTCCGAAGGATGGGTGAACGACGGCGTCCGGCGGGTCACCGCCGTCGTCGACAGCGACGGCAGGAATATCCACTACATGAAAGTCGATTGATCCATATGGAAAAACGACAGATCGGCATCGATATCGATGGCCAGAGCATTCGCGTCGCCATCATCGCCCAGGACCGCGAATCGCTCATCGCCGTCGGCAAACGCGCCTACGACGGTCCGGAGCAAATCGGCGATGCACTACGGGAACTTATCGGCGACACCCGCATTTTCGGCGACCGGGTGGCGGCGGCCGTACCGGCCATGGAGAGCTTTGTCCGGCGGCTCACGTTTCCCTTCGCCGATCCGCGCAAGATCGAGCCCGCCCTGCGTTTCGAACTGGCGGCCCAGTTGCCGGTTTCGATCGAGGATTACACCACCGATTTCCAAGCCCCGCGCAGTACGGTCGATGATCAGCACCAGGTGACGGCGGCGGCGGTTCGCACTTCTTATCTGGAAGAGTACCTGAAGGCCTTCGACGCTTCGGGAGTCAACCTGCATGTTCTCGATCTCGCCCCTTTCGCCTTCGTTCGCGGCCTGCGCGAGCAATGCCCGGAATGCCTGCTGGCGCATCTGGGTGAGCAGGAAATTTCCGTATCGTTGGTCGAAGCGGGGCAAATCATCGATTTTCGTCTGCTGCCGGCGAAAATCGGCGATTCGCCGGCGGAACTGGCCCGCCAGCTGCTGCGCGAAAGCGCCGGCTTGCAGCGGGAAATCAAGCACCGCGAACTGCCCCTTTATCTCATCGGCCCCGGCGCCACGCCAGCCTTGCAAGGCGAACTGCAACAGGCGGGGCGGCCGGCCCAGACGCCAAAATTCTTCATGGAGGGCAGCGATATCGAGGCGGAATTTCTGCCCGCGGTCGCCCTCGCCCTGCGCGCCGGCGCGCCGGCGCGCGAGCGGGAGATCAATTTTCGCCGCGGCCGCTTCGCCCTGAAAAACGAGTGGACCGCCCTCAAGCGGGAGATGATCGCCGCCGTTGTCCTGCTGCTTTTCACCGGCCTGACGGTTGCCGGCGCCAGTTACCTCAATTACGCCCACAAAGCCAACCGGGCCGAAGTCCTGGACCGGGAAATCAGCCGGGTGTTCAAGGAGACCCTGCCCAACTCCCGCACCGCCATGCAGCCGCTGCAACAGATGGAGAGCAAAATGCGCGAACTGCGCGAGCGCGCCAAATTGATCGGGGCCGGTCAGCAAAACACGCCATTGATTGTCCTGCGCGAGATCTCCGGCAGCATTCCCGGTTCGGTGTCCGTCGATATCCGCGACCTGAGTTACACCCCGGATTCGGTGCGACTGGAGGGGGTGACCACCTCCTTCGACGCCATCAATCAGATTGCCCGCAGTCTGGAAAGTTCGCCTCTCTTTGCCGAAGCGCAGATCGCCGATGCCAAGATGAGCCTGGACAACACCCGGGTCGATTTCCGCCTGAATCTTCTGTATAACGGCACAGGGGAAAGCCAATGAATTTGCCGCAACTGAATCCACGGGAGCGTCTGGCCATCATCGTCGGCGGGCTGTTCGTGCTGGCCGCCATCCTCTATCTCGGCGTCATCTCCCCTTACCAAAGCACCCTTTCCCGGCTTGATGCCCGGATCGCCTCCCGGCAGAAACAGGTGCGGGAAATCCAGGCGCTGCGGCAGGATTATCTGCTACTGCAACGGCAACTGAACGAAGCGGAAAACCGCCTGGATAAAGCCACCGGCTTTTCTCTTTTCTCCTTTGTCGAGGCCAGCGCCACCCGCGAGGCCGGCAGGGAGAACCTCGTCTACATGCGGCCGCAAACCGGCTCCTCCCAGGAAGGTTTTCGCGAGGAGTCGGTGGAGATCAAGCTGGAGAAGCTGCGGCTCGATCAACTGGTGCGTTTTCTCTATTCCTTTGAATCGGCCGAGGCCGCGTTGCAGGTGAAAAACCTGCGCATTCGCACCCGCTTCGATGATCGTTCTTTGCTTGATGCGGTGATGACCGTCTCCATGTACGGGAGGGCCGCATGAGGTCGTTTCGCCTGCCACGGTTCATCCGGATGCCGCATCTGCCGGCGCCAGGTCCTCGCCCGCTGCTTACCTGGGAGCGGATGCGTTTTTATCTGCTCGGTCTGGCGCTGCTGATTATCGCCTTCTTCTTCGGCCTCTATCTTTTCTTTCCCAATGAAATCATCAAGGAAAGATTGACGCGGGAAATCGCCAAAAGCGCCGGCATCGATGTCCAGATCGGCAGCCTGTCCCTGCTCTTTCCGCCAGGGATGCGGGCGGAAAGAATCAGCGTGCCGCTTGCCCTGCCGGATCGGCCGACCTTCGATATTCGTTCGGTCAGCGTGAAACCGCTTTGGATGAGCGCTTTCAGCAGCAATCCCGGCGCCGCTTTTCAGGCCCGACTGCTGAATGGAGAATTATCCGGCTGGACGCGCCGGGACGGCAGTATTGAAGTCGACGGGCGTCGGCTTGCCTTTGCCCAGGCCCTGGTCGCCGGCTCGGCCGTGGAACTTTCCGGGGTTCTCGACCAGGGAGCCTTTACTGGCGTTTTGCCGCCGAAACCCACCACCGAAAGCCGCTTCGAGTTGGTCTTCGACGACATGCGGATCAATGGCATGGAATCGCTCGGGGTCGCCGACGGCAACATGATCCTTGGCCGGATTGTCTGCAAGGGCGAAGGGCGGGGGAACAATTTTCGCGTCGAAGAACTGGCAGCAAGCGGCGGCGAAATGCTGGTCACCGGCAGCGGTTCGTTCATGCTCAACCAACCCGTCGAACGCAGCCGCATCAACCTGACCGTCACCCTGCGCCCGGGGGCGAATTTCGACCAAAGCCTTCGGGATCTGCTCAATCTTTTCGCCAACCCCGGCCGCGATGGCAGTTACAGCCTGCGCATCAGCGGCACCCTGGCGACGCCGGTTTTCGCCAAGTGAGCATTTGCGGTTGACAACCCACGGCCGGATGATTAGGTTTTGCCGGACACGCATCGCAACCGATAAGGAGGCTCCATGTCCGACGAGGACCCAGTGCTCGAGAACCAAGCCGCCAACAAAACGGAAAATCGGCGAAGTGACGCCGGAGATCTGGTCCTCGCGACGGAGATTCTTCCCGACGGCCTGCCGATCATCCCCGTCCGGCCTCGTCCTGCGTTTCCCGGCATTCTGATCCCCATGTCCATCAGCGGCCGGGATCGGGTGGCCGCCCTCGACCGGGCGATGAAAACCCCCTCCCAGGCCCTGGGTCTCATTCTCGTCCGCGATCCCGAGGGGGAAGACACCCCGGAAAACCTGCACCGCTTCGGCGTTGTCGGCAAGGTGCTGAAAGTCGCCCAGGCCGACGAGGAGAGCGCCAATTTCCTTCTCAACTGCATAGAACGCTTTTCCGTCCAGGACCTCATCCTCACCGAAAAAGGTTTCTTCGCCGAGGTGCGCTATCACCACGCCACCGAGCTCTCGGTGAATCCCGAGCTCAAGGCCTATTCGATGGCGATCATCGGCGCCTTGAAGGAGTTGGTGCAGATAAATCCCCTCTATTCCGAAGAAATCAAGATGTTTCTCAACCGCTCGAGCATGGACGACCCGGGTCGGCTGGCCGATTTCGCCGCCAACCTGACCAGCTCCGACGGCCAGGAACTGCAGAAGATCCTCGAGACGCTTGAGGTGCGCAAACGGATCGACCGGGTCCTGACCTTATTGAAGAAGGAGCTGGAAGTCTCGCGCCTGCAGACGAAAATCAGCAAGAAGATCGAAGAGAAAATCTCCACCCAGCAACGCGAATTCTTTCTCAAGGAGCAACTCAAGGCGATTAAACGCGAACTGGGTCTGGAGAAGGAAGGCAAAACCGCCGAATACGAAAGATTTCAGGAACGCCTGGAAAAACTGAAAATGAGCGAGGAGGCAAAAAGCACCGTCGAGGAGGAACTGGAAAAGTTCCGCATGCTCGAACCAAACTCTCCCGAATATTCGGTCACGCGCAACTATCTCGACTGGCTGACGATCCTCCCCTGGGGAAAATTCAGCAAGGATTCCTATAACCTCGACAAGGCCCGCCGGGTCCTCGATCGCGATCATTACGGGCTGGAAGACGTCAAGGACCGCATCCTCGAATTCATTGCCGTCGGCAAGATGAAGGGGGATATTTCCGGTTCGATCCTGTGCCTGGTCGGTCCGCCCGGCGTCGGCAAAACCAGCATCGGCCACAGCATCGCCGAGGCGCTGGGGCGCCGTTTTTACCGTTTTTCCCTGGGCGGCATGCGCGACGAGGCGGAGATAAAGGGGCACCGGCGCACCTACATCGGCGCCATGCCGGGCAAGTTCATTCAGGCGATGAAAAGCGCCGGCACCGCCAACTCGGTGCTGATGCTCGATGAAATCGACAAAATCGGCGCCAGTTTCCATGGCGACCCCGCCTCGGCCCTGCTCGAAGTGCTCGATCCCGAACAGAACAGCGCCTTCCGCGACCATTACCTGGATGTCCCCTTCGACCTCTCCAACGTGCTGTTCGTCGCCACCGCCAATCAGCTCGACACCATTCCGGCGCCGCTGCTCGATCGCATGGAGGTGATTCGCCTGTCGGGCTACATTCTCAAGGAAAAGGTGGAGATCGCCCGCCGCTACCTGGTGCCCAAGGCGCTCGCCAGCCACGGTCTGCACAAAGGGCAGGTGTCGATTCGCCGCGCCGCTCTGGAAGCGATCATCGACGGTTATGCTCGGGAAGCCGGTGTGCGCGGTCTGGAGAACCGGATCAAGAAGATCATGCGCCGGACGGCGCTGGAATTCGCCACCGGCAAGGCGGAGAAGATCGTCATTGGCCGACGCGATCTGGAAAAATACCTGGGCAAACCGGTATTCGTCGAAGAGGAAGTTTTCGAGAACATCCCCGGCGTGGTGACCGGTCTCGCCTGGACCAGCATGGGCGGCGCCACCCTGCAGATCGAGGCGACCGCCGTGCCGAGCAAGAACAAGGGCTTCAAGCAGACGGGGCAGCTCGGCAACGTCATGGTGGAGAGTTCGGATATCGCCTATTCCTATGCCATGGCGCACCTGGAGCAGATCGGCGCGCCAGCCGACTTCTTCGACACCCACTTCGTCCATCTGCACGTCCCGGCCGGCGCCACGCCCAAGGATGGCCCCTCGGCCGGCATTACCATGGCCACCGCCCTGGCTTCGATGGTCACCGGCAAGCCGGTGCGCCGCAAGTTGGGGATGACCGGCGAGCTCACCCTTACCGGCCGCGTCCTGCCCATCGGCGGGTTGAAGGAAAAGACAATCGCCGCCCGCCGCGTCGGTCTGGAGAGTCTCATCTTCCCGGAAGGGAATCGGAAGGACTACGAGGAGCTTCCCGATTATCTGAAAGAGGGTCTCAGCGTGCATTTCGTGCGGGAATTCGACGACGTTTACCGCTTGGCTTTCGACGGAGCCGCTTAGGCTTTCCCGCCCGAAGAAGCATTAAATATTACCTTCGAGGAGCAAACTTTCTCATGACCGTTGCCGATCTTCAATCCGCCGTGCTCTCCCTCTCCGCCGAGGAGAAGAAAACCTTCATCCTGGAAACCCTGCCACCGATGGCGAAAGAGGCCATGCAGGATCCGTCCTTTCTCCTGCAGCTCTTCCCCATTTTTCTCGGCATCCTCCGGGAAAGCGGCATCGATCTGCAGCAGCTGATGCAATTCGCCGCCATGTACGGCCATTCCTCGTCGGGGGGGAACGGCGGTTAATTGCCGCTGCCCGATTTTTTCCCCGGTCCCTGGCACACTCGATTGCGCCCCTCCTCTTTCGCCCGGTAGAGCGCCTTGTCCGCCGCCTTGATCACCTGCTCGGCGCTCATCTCCCCCTGTCGTCCGGCAACGCCGATACTGACAGTGATCTGGAGTCGTTGCGTGCCCCGCTTGGTCGGGACGCGCTTCGGCGCGTTTTTCGGGCGCGATGGATGGCGAAGGATGAACTCCGCCGCTTGGATAGCCTGGCGCAGCTTTTCCAGGTGCGGCAGGGCTTCGGCCATTTCCTTGCCGGGAAATAAAAGGGTGAACTCCTCGCCGCCGTAGCGAAACGCCTGCCCCCCGCCGGAAATGCGCGCCACCTCTCCGGCCACCATTTTCAGCGCCTGATCCCCCACATCGTGGCCAAAGCGGTCGTTGACCTTCTTGAAATGATCGATATCCACCATGGCGACCGTATAGCGCCGCCCGAGCCGGACCAGACTTTCGCTCAGCGCCCGGCGCGCCGGCAGCCCGGTCAATTCGTCCTTGTAGGCCATGCGATGCGAGGTCTCGATCAGCGCCAGCAGCAGAATCAGCCCGGCGGTGGCAAACCCGAGGGTCAGATCGAAACCGGCGCACCCCAGCGCCAGGGGCAGACAGGCAACGGGCAGAAACCAGAAAAATCCCCCTTCCACCGGATTGGGGCGAACAAAGAGGCGAAACAGCAGGATGCCGCCGGCAAGCAGCAACACGATCAGGACGGAATGCGGCAGGGTTTTCGGCAACAGATCCGGAGGCGGCCAGGAAAACAGCGGCAGATGGATGGCCGCCAGGATTTCGGCCGGCCTGTCCTGAAGATAGTAGGCGACGATGAGCGGCTGGGCGCCGAACTGGAGAACCAGCCGGGCAAGGCCCCGGCGGGTGAACAACCCCCGTTCGGAAGACAGGACGATCCAAACCAGATTCAGCGGGACCAGCATCAGGACGGCCGTCGCAACCGGCAGCGTTTGCGGCGCCAGCGCCAGGGCGCGGTCGGCCATAACCAGCAGCAGGAGGGCGAAAACAATGCGACTGCGATTGAACCGCCAGCCGAGCAGCAAACCAGCGATCACCACGACGGCGGGGTAAAAGGGTAAAAAGGAGCGGGCCGCCGGCGGCAGTTCGACAAAAAAGAAGATGGTCGTTCCCAGCAGGAGGACCAGCCCCCCGGGGATCATCAAGGACGAAAATATTTTCACCATGGCTCCGCATCCGACGGCAATTTCCCGCCGGCATAAAAAGGCAACCGCAAGCGTTGTTCCTGTTGCGTGAATTGTGCCATCCAGGTGACGGAAATTTCGCCGTTGACGAAAATGCCTTGAAACTGTTAGCTTATCTGGATGGCCGAGGGCCTTCCCCAGGCAGAATCAGCGGTCTTGCCAACCCATCTTTTCCGGTTCTGCGGTCCCGGGCCGAGCTGATAAGGCCTGGGCGCTCGCCGCGGTTTTTCATCCACTGCATTTCCCATCGAGGTAATAGCACATGCGCATCCTATCCGGCATTCAGCCTTCCGGCTCCCTGCATCTGGGGAACTATTTCGGCATGATGAAAAAGATGGTCGAGTATCAGGAACAGGAGGATCTGTTCTGCTTCATCGCCAATTATCACGCCATGACCTCTGTGCTCGACGGCAAAACGCTGGCTCGGGGGACAATTGAGGCGGCGGTCAACTTTCTCGCCCTGGGAATGGATCCGGAGAAGAGCACCTTCTGGGTGCAGTCCGATCTGCCGGAGGTGCAGGAATTAACCTGGTTTTTGTCCACCTTTACGCCCATGGGGCTGCTGGAGCGCTGCCACAGCTATAAGGACAAGGTGGCCCGCGGGATCGCCGCCAATCACGGTCTGTTCGCCTATCCGGTGCTGATGGCCGCCGATATCCTGATGTTTCAGAGCGACCGGGTGCCTGTGGGGAAAGACCAGAAGCAGCATTTGGAGGTGGCCCGCGACATCGCCATCAAGACCAACAACCATTTCGGCGAACTTTTCGTCGTCCCCGAACCGGATATCGATGAAGAAGTGGCCACCATCCCCGGGCTGGATGGGCAGAAGATGAGCAAGAGTTACGGCAATACCATCGATCTTTTTCTGGAGGAAAACGCCCTGCGCAAGCAGGTGATGCGCATCGTCACCGATCCGACGCCGGTGGAAGACCCCAAGGATCCGGACAAGTGCAATGTCTTCCAGATTTACCGACTGTTTCTGAACAAGGAAGAGGAGGCTGCGCTACGGCGGCGTTATCAGACCGGCGGTCTCGGCTACGGTGAGGTCAAGCAGGAGTTGTTCGTCCGTATCCGCGATCATTTCGCCCCCTTCGCCGAGCGCCGCCGGGAATTGCTGGCCAATCCGGACCACATTCGCGCCATCCTGGCGCAAGGCGCCGAAAAGGCCCGCCATGTCGCCGGCAAGACGATGCGCAAGGTGCGCAAAAAGGCGGGGCTGGCTTACTGACCCGTTTCGGGCGTGGAATTCTTTGCTGGTTTTTCGTCACGGGTGAACAGGACAAAGGCCATGGCCGGGCGCTTGCTCGATTCGCGCATGGCAAACTGCATCCCCTCGAAAAGCCAGCCGGCGGCGCTCCATTCATTGAGAACGCTCTCCAGCTCTTCGTCGGTCACCACGCTGACTTCAACCACTTTGTAGCGAATCATCTGTTGCGCTCTCCTCAGGAGGCATTATGCCCATTTCCGGCAGTCCGAAAAAAATAGCCCAGGATGTGGCCGAAGGGTTTTTCACGATCTCCCCGCCCTTGCTGCGCCAGTACACCCCCGCCGATCTGAAGATCATCATGTCCCATTTCGGAATCGTCACCCGCGAACTGCGCCAGGTGCAGATTCCCCTGGAAGACGTTATCGCCTTGAAGATGAAGAATATGAAGCTTTCACGCCTCAATCAGGCGGAGGTGATGGTCCGCGCCTACTGCAAGAAAAAGAGAATCCCCATCTAGCCCCCGCGGCATTTTCCCTGCCGCAGGTCTTCGACCGCCGGAAAGTAGCACATAAAACCAGCTTCTGCCCAGAACAATTGTCTCTGCCCCACCCAGATATCAAATCCTGCACTATTTACTCCATAAGATAAAACGGTATTTTGCATACCTTATCGCGCATTTCTAATCCTTCCGCAAACACTGGTATTTAATCCCTTTTCCGGTGATTTGGCAGGTAAACATACGACTGGCGGGAAAATTTTCGGTTGACATGGCTTTAGAACAGCATATTATGTTGCGAAAAATCACCCATTAAAAAGAAAAATTTACCAAGGCAGACCTTCGAACCGCCCTTCCCTCGGGGCCGACCGTCTGCGGAAGAGGAGGTGAAGGTTCTCGTTCAGGCCTGGCTTATTTCCTCACTTGATTTCTCTGGAGAGAGAAACTGCAACAGAAGAAAGGAGTAACACGTTATGGGACACGGACCCGCTGTAAAACTCGGCGTCGATAATGCGACACAATACAAATCGCGCATCGGCATCGGCATGTTCCTCGTCTATCTGGTTTGTTATGTCATTTTTGTGGCGATCAACACCATCAGCCCGACGCTCATGGAAATCGATGTTCTCGGGCAAAACATGGCGGTGGTCTTCGGTTTCGGACTGATCTTCTTCGCCCTTGTCCTGGCCGTCATTTACAACCATCTCTGCACCGCGGCAGAGAATCGGCTGAATAAATAGGAGGCGCGAAAATGGTTTACTCCCAATCCATGCTGGCGATTGTTTTATTCGTCTCCTTCGTTGTTTTTGTCCTCGGACTCTCCTTTTATCTGGCCCGGCGCACCACCTCCGCCGCCGGCTATTACGCCGCCGGCGGCAGCGTCCACTGGTTCGTCAACGGCATCGCCTTCGCCGGCGACTATTTGTCCGCCGCTTCCTTCCTCGGCATCGCCGGCATGATCGCCACCGCCGGCTACGACGGCTTCCTTTATTCCATCGGCTATCTGGCCGGCTGGATGGTCGCCCTCTTCCTGGTGGCCGAACCGATGAAGCGCCTGGGCAAGTACACCTTTACCGACGCCCTGGACTCCAAGTTCAACTCCAAGAGCATCCAGCTGACCGCCGCCATCAGCACGTTGGTCGTTTCCGTCTTCTACCTGATCCCGCAGATGGTCGGCGCCGGCGTTCTGGTCAAGCCCCTGCTCGGGTTGCCGCACGCCGCCGGGGTCATCATCGTCGGCGTCGTCGTGACCATCATCGTCGCCACGGCCGGCATGGCCTCCACCACCTATGTGCAGTTCATGAAGGGCGGCCTGCTCCTCATTTTCTCGGCCATCCTGGTGGTCGCGGTCCTCGGCCGCGGCCTGTCCACCACGCCGGACAACGACGGCAAGAAGTACCACGAGTTCACCACGCTGCAGGCCAGCCTGGCGGCCGACGGCGGCCTTCAGCTCTCCGACCCGGCCTACAGCGCCGCCGCCGACTGGCAGAACACCACCTATGGGCAGGCCGGCTTCGTCAAGCTCAGCCGCAACGGCGAGGAATCGGTCTGGCAGGTGAAGACGGACGCCCAAGGCGGCTACACCCTGGAAGAAACCCTCTACACCGTCCACATGGCCGACGGCACCAAGCTGTTCAACGGCGCCACGGCTGAAAACGGCAAGTTTTTCCCGGTTGGCCACATGAAGGAGATTACCATCGGCGGCGAAACCGTGGCGCAGACCGGCGCCCTCGGTCCCTTCGAATACCTCTCGACGATCAAGAACAGCACCATCGTTCTCTGGGGGCAAAAAGTCCTCCTCGACGGCGAGGATCAGGTCAGCATTTATTATCAGAAGCCCACCCCCGGCAATCTGGTGCTGCGCCCAGGTCTGAAGTTCAAGGTCGATAACGCCACCACCACGGAGAAATTAAACTTCATCTCCATTATGCTGGCGCTCTTCTGCGGCACCGCAGCACTGCCGCACATCCTCATCCGCTACTACACGGTGCCAAGCCAGGCGGCGGCCCGTAAATCGACCATTGTCGCCATTGCCGCCATCGGCTTTTTCTACATCCTGACCCTGTTCATGGGCTTGGGCGCCATGACCAACGGCGTCATCAACATCACCGACGACAACATGTCGGCGCCGCTGTTGGCCCTTTCCTTCGGGGTGGTGCTTTTCGCCATCATTTCATCCATCGCCTTCGCCACGGTGCTGGGAACGGTCAGCGGCCTGATCGTCGCCGCCTCGGGGGCAGTGGCCCACGACCTGATGGACAAGTTCTTCGGCATGAACCTGTCGGACAAAGCGATGGTTACGTCCGGCAAAATCTCGGCGATCGTCGTCGGCTGTATCGCGATGTACCTGGGGATCGTCTTCGAGGGGATGAACGTCTCCTTCCTCGTCGGCTGGGCCTTCGCCGTCGCCGCCTCGGCCAACCTGCCGGCGATCCTCATGCTCCTGTTCTGGAAGCGCACCACCGCGCAAGGAGTGTCCGCTTCCATCATCGTCGGGATCGTCTCGGCCCTCGGGCTGATCATGCTCTCCCCCGACATGTTCGTGCGTTATGGCCTGACGCCGGCCGACGCGCCGATCGGCCTCAACAACCCGGGGATTATCTCCATCCCCCTGAGCTTCATCGCCCTGGTCGTGGTGTCGCTGCTGACCAAACGCGTCGAAGTCGCAGAGGAAGGCGCCGAAGCCGCAGGTGCTTAAGGTTGGTCGTTAAAACCATCATCTGCCATGCCAAGGGGCCGCTTTCGGGCGGCCCCGTTTTTTCTCTTTCAGGATGATTCGATGAAACGATTTCGCTACACCCTGCTCGCCGTCTGCCTGGTCCTGCTCTGGCTGGGGTGGACGGATATCTCTCTTTTTTTGCGCAATCGCGCGCCGGCCCAGGTGTCAACCGCGGCCCTGGAAGGCCAGGGTCCGCCCCGCGCCTGGTTGCAGGTCAGCGGCGGTTGGCTCGACATGGAACAGGCGATTTCGACTTCCGGAACCATCGAACTCGATGCCTTGCTCGTCCCCTTGAAAAGCTCTCCGACCGCCGAAGGATTCGGTATTCTGGTGGAGACCCGCGATCCGCAACTGCTGAGTCTTTTCCGCACCTATCATTTCCAACTCGACACAGACCTGGAAAAAGAGCGCTTTCTGCAGGAGCATCGCGCGGAATTTCATCCGCAGCGGGTGATTACCGGGACGATGATAACCGGCCTGATTGCCTCGGGAAATCGCGACAAGCTGTTGAAGCTCGCCCGGGAGGTGGGGATGCCGGTTGCCGAAGACGTCCTGTTCATCAGCGAAGGGAAGGAGCCGCCCAAATACCGTGGTTTCTTCTTCGCCGGCATCGGCCTTCTCGGTCTGCTTCGCCTCCTCAGCCTCTGGCGAAACCGGCCGGCAGAGGCGTAAAACAGCTATCAACTATCAGCTGTCGGCTGGCTTCAGAACTCCGCATTGCCCGGCGTGCGCGGGAAGGGGATAACATCGCGAATGTTCTCCATCCCGGTCACATACATGAGAAAGCGTTCGAAACCCAGCCCGAATCCGGCATGCGGGCAACTGCCCCAGCGGCGCGTGTCCAGGTACCACCACAGGCTCTCCGGCGCGATCCCCGCCCCGCGCATCTTTTCCGTTAAAACATCCAGGCGCTCCTCGCGCTGACTGCCGCCGATGATCTCCCCCACCCGCGGCACCAGCAGATCCATGGCCGCCACGGTTCGACCGTCGTCGTTGCGACGCATGTAAAAGGCCTTGATCTGCGCCGGGTAATCGGTGACGAAAACCGGCCCACCGACCACCTCTTCGGTCAAGTAACGCTCGTGCTCCGATTGCAGATCAAGCCCCCACTGCACCGGAAATTCGAAGCTGCGCCCCGCCTTTTGCAACTGTTCGATCGCCTCGGTGTAGGTCATGCTCTGAAACTGCGCCTGCGCCAGCGATTGCAATTTGGCGATCAGCCCCGGCGCGATCCGTTCATTGAAAAAGTCCAGATCTTCACCGCAATGCTCCAGCGCGTAGACGACCAGGTAACGGAGAAATTCCTCGGCTAAAGCGCAGTCGGCCGCCAGGTCGGCAAACGCCATTTCCGGCTCGATCATCCAGAATTCACTGGCGTGCCGGCTGGTGTGCGAATTTTCAGCGCGAAAGGTCGGGCCGAAGGTGTAGATGTCGGAAAAAGCGGTGGCGAACAGCTCCCCCTGCAACTGGCCGCTGACCGTCAGACCGGTGCGCTGGCCGAAAAAATCCCGCCGCCAATCGATTTCCCCCTTGTCGTCCAGAGGTGGCCGCTCCGCCGACAGGGTGCTCACACGGAACATTTCGCCGGCCCCCTCGCAGTCGTTGGCGGTGATAATCGGCGTTTGAACGTGCAAAAAACCACGCTCCTGAAAGAAGCGATGGACGGCGAAAGACAGGGCGCTGCGTACGCGGAACACCGCACCGAAGGTGTTGGAGCGCGGCCGCAGATGGGCGATAGTGCGCAGGTATTCGAGGCTGTGGCGTTTTTTCTGCAACGGATAATCGGCATCGGCCCCGCCAATGATGTCGACCTCTTTCGCTTTCAGCTCCCAAGCCTGGCCGGCGGCCGGAGACGGCGTCAGATCGCCGGTCGCCGCCAGGCTGGCGCCGGTGCCGAGTTTCGCCAGTTCCTCGAAATTCGCCAGCGCCGGATCCAGTACGATCTGCAAACAAGCAAAACAGGAGCCGTCATTCAGGGCGACAAAAGCAACCTCCTTGCTGCGCCGGATGGTGCGAACCCACCCCTTTACCGTTATTTCCGCTGCGGCGTCGGTTGCCGCCAGGGCGTTGCGGATCGGCATTCTGGATCGCGGCTCGGGCATCGGGGAATCCTCCGGAAATAATAATGGATGGCGAAGCGCCAGGTGGGCGGCGCGCATGGTCGAAGCAATGAGACGTTCTTATGTACGTCGAAGCAGCGGGAGCAATGGCGACAACGTTGGTGCGTTTTTGCGCCGCCATCAATTATCCTTCACCGCATCGGCCGATGCAACCGCGGACCATTTTTTCCGTCGGCAAATGGCCTGTCGGCTCTCCCGTCGGCAATCTCTCCTGTGCTACACTTTCATTCCAATATATTTGTCCAGGCGCTGAAAGCCATGTCGAAACAATCGCTGAATCCGCTGCAAGGGCTTCGCCGCAAAACCGTCTCCTATGCGGTTCTGTATACCCTCGCCGCGCTGCTCCTCATCGCCTTTTTGACCCTCGTCCCCTTCCTGAATCGACTGAAAACCACCGAGGAACGACATCTTCTCAATATCGCCCGCGCCCGCACCGCCGCCGTAGAGGAGTACCTTTCCCGGCTCTTCAACATTGCCCGACTGCTCTCTGACCAGCCCTCTTTCCGGCAGACTCTGGCGGCCTACAACCGGGGAGAGATGACGCAACCGCAGGTCCATGACCTTCTCGGCCCGCAACTGGCGGCGAACGTCTCCCGGCATGGAGAAATCGCCGGAATGGCCATGCGGTTGCGCAATGGCCAGCATGTGGTTCAGGCGGGAATTCCGCTGCCAGGCGGGACCATGGCTGCGACCCAGGCGCAGCCCAAAGGGATTATCCTCTCCGATCCCGTGGTTTTCCAGGACATGCTTTATCTGCTGGTGACGGCGCCGGTGACCAGCGCCGCCGGGGATCGTCTCGGGACCACCTTGATCCTGTTCTCCGCCGCCGGCCTGCAGCGCATCATCTGGGA
Organism: Desulfuromonadales bacterium; assembly: GCA_041677125.1. Classification (GTDB taxonomy): domain Bacteria; phylum Desulfobacterota; class Desulfuromonadia; order Desulfuromonadales; family JACZKF01; genus JBAYQP01. Next base: position 54,369 of record JBAYQP010000006.1, read on the forward strand.
AGGGTCCGATCTGCCGCAAGCCGGCGACACCCTTCTCGGCACCGTCCGAGAGGGACATGCAACCATCTTCTTCCCCGGCCGCGAAGGGGAGCGGGAACTCTATAATTTTACTCCGCAGCCCCCCATTTATACCTTGGCCCTGCAAGCCGCCGCCCGGGGAAAAGCCGGCCTTCTGCGCGAGAACCTCAAGCCTCCGGGAGCCCCCGACATCGTCGCCTATGCGCCGGTGGGGCGAAACCGCTGGGGTGTGCTGGTCACCATGGATCAGGGCGACCTCTACGCCGAGACCAACCGCCTCTTTTCCTCGGTGGCGGCGGTGGCGATCGCCCTTTCTTTTCTCGGCGGCCTCGGCATCTTCCTCCTGTTGCGCCCGCTGACAGGAAAAACCCTGAGCTATTCTGCGGCGTTGCAAACCCTGAATGAAAGCCTGGAACGCGAAATCTCTGAACGGACCCGGATGGAAGAGAATCTGCGCCGCAGCGAGCGGGAATGGCAACAGACCTTCGAGGCGATCACCGATGCCGTCGCCATCCTCGACCGGGAAGGACGGGTTCTGAAGATGAACCGGGCGAACGCCTCCTTCCTGAACAGCATCGCGCACGCCGAAAACGAGATGAGTTGCCTGCTCCATTACGGTTCGGATACGCGGGGGGAGGTTTGCGCCTTCAATCGGATGTTGTGGACCAAAGCTCCGGAATTCGGCCTGTTGCACGAACCGAAAAGCGCTCGCTATTACCATATTTCCATCTATCCGCTTCTCGACGAAAGAGGGGACCTATGGGGCGGAGTCCATATCGCCCAGGACATTACGGAACAGAAGAAGATGGAAGGCTTGAAGGATGAGATGATTTCGTCGGTAAGTCATGAGATGCGCACCCCCCTCACCGCGATGCTCGGATTCGTCGAGTTTCTTCTCGAAAATGAGGTCGCGCCGGAGCAGCAACGAGATTACCTGCGCACCGTCTATCGCGAAACGGAAAGGCTGAATGAACTGATCAGCAACTTCCTCGACCTGCAACGCTTACAGGCGCAACTGGAAAACTACGCCTTTGCGACGTTGCAGGTCGACGAACTGCTGGCGGAAGCGACGCACCTGTTTTCCGTCGCCTCGAAGAAACATACCATCGTCCTGGCGTGTCCGCCGGGGTTGCCGCCGGTGGTCGGCGATGCCAAACGGCTACAGCAGGTGATGAAAAATCTGCTGACCAACGCCATCCGCTATTCCCCCAAGGGAGGGAAGATTACCGTCGGCGCGGAGCGGGAGGGGGATATGGTCAAAATCTGGGTTCGGGATGAGGGACTGGGGATTCCACCGCAGGCGATGAGCAAAATCTTCGACCAGTTCTACCGGGTCGACGACAGCGCCCACCGCATTCCGGGGGGAATAGGACTCGGCCTGGCGCTGGTGCGGGAAGTTGTGCGGGCGCACGGCGGTCGGGTCGGCGTGGTAAGCACCCTCGGGCAGGGGAGTCTTTTCTCTTTCACGCTTCCCCTGGCGGAAGAGGCGGCAAGCGGCGGCTAGGGACCAGAGCCGAATCGCAGCGGAAAAGGGCGGAACCGGTCCGCTTCCGACGCCAGGCGACCGAGTTTTTTCAGCTGTGCTCCCGCGTCTTGTGGAAAATCACCTTCGGCCACTGCTCCATGGTGTGGCCGAGGCGCCATTCGCTGGGGGCGAGGTAGGTGAGGTTCCCCTCGGCGTCGCGGGCCAGGTTGCTCTGGCTCTTCTTCTCGAATTCGGCCAGCAGCTTGCGATCGTCGCAGTCGATCCAGCGGGCGGTGGCGAAATCGATCCCCTCGTAGACGGCATCGACGCCGTATTCGTCCCGCAGCCGGGCGATGATCACGTCGAACTGCAGAACGCCGACCGCCCCGAGAATCCAGTCGCTCCCCAACAGAGGCCGAAAAACCTGCACCGCCCCTTCTTCCGCCAGCTGCGTCAGCCCTTTTTCCAGTTGCTTCACCTTCAGCGGATTTTTCAGCCGCACCCGGCGGAAATGGTCCGGGGCGAAATTGGGGATGCCGGTGTACTTGAGAACTTCCTTCTCGGTGAACGTATCGCCGATCTTGATCGTGCCGTGATTGTGCAGGCCGATGATGTCCCCCGGCCAGGCCTCTTCGACATTGGTGCGGTCCTGGGCCATGAAGATGGTGGCGTTGGCCAGCGCCACATCCTTGCCGATGCGGTGATGCTTCACCTTCATGCCACGGGTGAACTTGCCGGAGCAGATGCGTAGAAAGGCGATGCGGTCGCGATGCGCCGGGTCCATGTTCGCCTGGATCTTGAAGACGAAACCGGAAAAATCCTCTTCGTAGGGGGAGACCTCGCGACTGGTCGTTTCCCGTGGACGCGGCGGCGGCGCCAGTTCGACAAAGGCGTCGAGCAACTCGCGGACGCCGAAATTGTTGATGGCGCTGCCGAAGAACACCGGCGTCAGGTTCCCCTTCAGATATTCCTTCAGGTCGAAGGGATTGGCCGCGCCCTCCAGCAGCTCGATATCGGCGCGCAGTTCATCGGCCTGGCCGCCGAGGAGTTTATCCAGCTGCGGATCGTTGAGATCCTTGATAACGATGCCGTCCTTGCCGAGCCGCGACTCTCCCGGGGTGAACAGATACAGTTCCTTGCGGTAGAGGTTGTAGGTCCCCTTGAAGCGCTTGCCCATGCCGATGGGCCAGGACAGGGGCGCGCACTCGATGGCCAGCGTCTCTTCGATGTCGGACAACAGGTCCAGCGGCTCGCGCCCTTCCCGGTCGAGCTTGTTGATGAAGGTGATGATCGGGGTGTTGCGCATCCTGCAGACTTCCATCAGCTTGCGCGTCTGCGTCTCCACCCCCTTGGCGCTGTCGATGACCATCAGCGCGCTGTCGACGGCGGTCAGCACCCGATAGGTGTCCTCCGAAAAATCCTGATGCCCGGGGGTGTCGAGCAGGTTCACCGCGTAGTCCCGGTAGTTGAACTGCATGACCGAGGTGGTGACGGAAATGCCGCGTTCGCGCTCCATCGCCATCCAGTCGCTGGTGGCATGGCGCGCCGCTTTGCGCGATTTGACGGCGCCGGCCATCTGAATCGCGCCGCCGAAGAGCAGCAATTTTTCGGTGAGGGTGGTTTTGCCGGCATCGGGATGGCTGATGATGCCGAAAGTGCGGCGGCGGTCGACTTCCTGCCGGTGTTGTTTGCTCACGTAGGTACCTCTGAAAATATTTTTTGGACAAAAAAAGGGCCATACGGCCCAATTGCGCCGCCAATTGTAACGCAAAGGCGGCAAAAAGGTCAATCTGCGGGCGGGGCGACGGGCGTCGCCCCAGATGGCTGATTTTTAAAGGAAATGCCTGCTTATCGCCGGGCGACGATCCGCTCCACCAACAACGAAGCCAGCTTTTTACCCAAAACTTCCCGTGCCACGATATCGGAGCGCTCCGATTGCCGGGATCCTTCGCGAATGGTCGTGCGCAGGTTGTCCATCACGCGCAGGTCGCTGCCTTCCAGCAGATCGACCTGGGCCGACGCGACGGTCCAATGCCAGGGGTCGCCGGTGGTGTACTTTTCGGTTCGAACCGTTCCGCGAATGGTCAGGTTGCGCTCCCCGACCGGCGCCATGCGCATGCCCACCGAAGTCAGCTTCCGCACCAGGGACCCGGTGACGATTTCCCCCTGGTCCCCTTCGAGTTCGACGCCAAGACGGATCGCGCCGGCCGCCTCATCGGCCAGGGCGGCGATGGCGGCGGCATTGCGCGGCGGCTCCATCACCCAGCCGGAAGGCGCCAGCACCCGCAGATCGCCGGCCACGACCTGCCGTTGCTCCAGCGCCTGCAAAGTGGCGAGATAATGCCCGAGGCGGCGGGCCGGATTGCTCGCATTCTCAGCCAGCCGCACCTGTTCGGCGATGGTCAGGTCGAGATCGTTCAATTGACTGCGCAAGGGGCGGGCGGCCGCCAGTCGATCGAGCACGGCCAGGGCATAATATTCGCCGGTGCGCGGATCGGGCCAGACTTCGGCGATACGCACCCCGCTCAGCGCCTTGTTGCTGGTCGCCACCAGTTCGGCGCGCACACTCTGGCTGTAATCGGAGGAAACCAGATCCCCCACCGCCGACTGCGCCTGGGCTTCCGAGCTGCTCATCTGCGAGTGGATGTCGACCTGAAAAATTTTGGCGATTTCACTGCGGGCATGGTCTTCGGCCGTAGCTCGACTGGCCGAGTAGCCGACGCCGGTCAGAAATGCCTCGGCGGGATAGCGGAAGGTCGGGTCGAGGGTCCAGGCCGGCGGCTTGGGCGCACTACAGCCGGCCAGAAACAACAGCAGAAGGAATACGGCGATAGGGAAGCGTTTCGGCATGGGGCATCCTCCTGTAACGGGGCGGAGACAACCGTATTAAAAGAGACGAAAAGTGACAAAAGCCAGGTCCCGATCGGCGATTTCGACCGACCGACTGTCACGGCCGTTCAGGGTCACGGTATGACTGCCAGGGGTCAATGACACCACCGCCAGATGGATCTCGCCCGGCAGAAAACTCCAGGAGCGCAGGTCCGCCCGCTCCGTCAGCAGAGCGCCGAGCTGAGCGGTCAAGCCGGCGAGGGGGCCGAACTCCTTTTCCGCCTGGCGCGCGGCGAGTTGCTTGGCCACGGCGCGGGCAATCATCTTGGCCAGAACCCGCCCCTTCTTGTCCTCCAGACTCTGCCGGGCCACCGCCGCCAGATCCTGGGCGCACTCGGTGCTGGCAATGGGTTCGCCATTTATCCGCAACTCCGGGACCGAAGGTGCGGCACGCCGCTCGGCGAAGGCCGGGAGCGCCAGTTTTACCGGAAAACCTTTCCCGCTCGGAAAGACGACGGCTTCCTCACGTTTGGCCGGAATCAGGCCGGTATTGACGATAATCGCCGCCACCGGCCCCCCTTCCACCGGCTCGATGCCGGCGGCCAGCGCCTCCTGGCGCAGCGTACGGTATTCCTCCAGAAAGCCGACCCGTTTCGCCGCCGTCAGCAGCCGGTCCCAAAGCAGGCGCGGCGCCTCCACCCCGTACTTGCCGCGATAAGCGCGGTAGGTTTCCAGGCTTTTGCGATAGGCGATAAAGGCGTTGTTGCTGTCCCCTTCGGCTTCGTAAATCAGACCGGTGAGGAGCCGCAGGAAGGGGTCTTCCTTGTAGACGTTTTTGCCGCCGTAACTGTCGCTGTAGTAGTTGAGCTTTTCGTCCACCCGCCGGCATTCGACCCGCGCCCCTTCCAGGTCGTCGAGGGCCAGATAGTTCAGGGCCTTGAAATAGCTGAGGTAGGCGGATTCGTAATCTTCGCCGACATAGGGGATGACGTTGTCGTTGGAAAGAAAGCTGAGACCCTCGGCAGTCAAACTGCGGGTGAACAGCTCCTCCATCAACAGATCCGCCTCCTCGAAGATTTCGTTGCTGCGCCGGTATTCACCTTTCAGCCGCAGCAATTGCCCCTTTTCCAGCAGGTAAAGCAGCCGGTTGCGACCGTTGCCGGCCAGGGACGAGGCTTCCAGGGAACCCAGCGCGGCGTCGAATTGTCCGGCCTCGGCTTGCCGGATGCCGTTTTCGAGTTCCTGCCGATAGCCGGCGCAACCGGCCAGCGTGGCCAAAAGGGCTGCCGCCAGCAGTCCCGGAAAAATGCGCAGAAAAGAGGTTGTTATTTTCACCGGCACAGGCGATCACAAGAGCTCAAAGGCCAAACCGGGTTCTTTCCACGAACTTTTTGATCTTCTTGTCGCCGATCCAGACCTTGCGGTTATTCGCCATATCGACAAGTTCGAGATTCACCTGATAATAGACGACCTTTTCCCGCCCTTCCCGGTCGATAATGGAATTGACGGCGCCGATGAGCATGTAGTCGGCGCCCGCTTCCATCCCCGGCGCCTTGCGCGTCTCCGGGGCGGCGTTGAGATCCTGATCGAGACGCTCTTCGCGCACGCCCAGCCGCTCCTCGGCGGAAGCGACGAAACTGGCGCGGCCGGAATTGATCAGCGCCCGTTCCAGGTCCTTGGTGAAGGTTTCGGTGCTGAGGTGCTCGGAGGAGCGATTGCGCACCGCGCCGACGATGACATCCGGCTTTTTGCCGGTGCGCAGGGCAAACTCGGTCAGCCACGGGCGGCTGAGGCAGTCCTGAACCATGGCCTCGGCCACCATCTGGCTATCGGAATCGTTCCAGCGGCCGGAAAGATCGCGCACTTCGCCGACATCCATGCGGCTGACCCGGGTGCCGCCACAGGCGGTGAGAAAAAGTAAAATCGCCGGCAGCAAAAATTTAAGGATTCGCAAAGACTTCATTCAGATCATCTCCCTTTTTCTTCCTGGCGCAATTCATCGAATGCCTTCTCCGCGTTGCTGCGGACAAAGGTTTTCAGCGTCGGATCCATTTCCTGCATCTGTTCCAGCGTCGCCGCGAACCCTTCGAGGTCGAGCCGGGCCAGGGCGTAGATTGTGTTGTTTTCCGGATTTCTCCAGTGCTCGATCACCCGGGCGCCGCGCACCGACACCTGAGTGAGCGACTTGAGGTTGCCTTCGATGTGCTGCTCCTCCACCGTCTGGTTGCCCGTGGTCGCCGTGGTGGAGGCCTGGTAGTCGCGGAACAGGTTGGCGACATACGTTTCCAGTTGCCCGGCGATATCGGCCCGCGCCCGCTGGTCGGCCGCCTGGACCGCCAGGGATGGGCTGGTGATGCCGGTCACCGCGCCGACGCCATAGAACACCCGGGCATCGTCGGCATCGAAGGCGCCGCTGCCACTGTTCACCCAGTCGGGCGCCCCGGCGACCAATTTATTTTTCCCCGAACAACCGGCCAGAAGGGCCGGGAGAAGCATAACCAGCAAAAACCAACGAAATCCCCGCATGACCGCGTTCTCCTTTCGTCCTTGAAAACCTGCGAAACGCGCAACTTTGTTTTTCATGTGAATTCCGAAATTGTAGCAGATTGCCCTATCGCGCACCAGCATCGGGCGAGCGATTCAAGGCGCGCCGCGCCGTCCCCGCTGGCGTAGAAGCATGTCGATGAGAACCAGGGCGGCCATGGACTCGACAATCGGCACCGCCCGCGGCACGACGCAGGGGTCGTGGCGTCCCCTGGCGGCGAGGACAACTTCGTTGCCGTGCATATCGACCGTCCGCTGCGCCTTGCCGATCGTCGCCACCGGCTTGAAAGCCACCCGGAACAGGATCGGCTCGCCGTTGCTGATTCCGCCCTGAATGCCGCCGCTGTAATTGGTGACCGTGCCAAGACGTTCGCCCTTGCGCACGAACGGATCGTTGTGCTGCGACCCGCGCATGCGCGCGCCGGCAAAGCCGGAACCGACCTCAAACCCTTTGCTGGCCGGCAGCGACAGCATCGCCTGGGCCAGTTTCGCCGTCAATTTCTCGAACACCGGCTCCCCCAGCCCGGCCGGCACTTGGCGACAGACACAGGATATCACCCCGCCGACGGAGTCGTCGGCGGCGCGCGCCTGCATTACTTCCTCCTCCATAGCGGCCGCAGCGGCGGCATCGGGGCAGCGCACCGGGTTGGCGTCCACCTGTTGCCGGGTCAGGGTGTCGCTGTCGATGGGCGGCGCATCGACCATCCCCACCGCACTGACCCAGGCAACGATGTCGAGGCCGAAGGTTTCCCGCAGGTATTTCTCGGCGATGGCTCCGGCGGCCACCCGGCCGATGGTTTCGCGGGCGCTGGCGCGACCGCCGCCGCTGGCGGCGCGCAGGCCGTACTTGAGTTGATAGGTGAGGTCGGCATGCGAAGGGCGGGGGACCTCGCTCATTTCACCGTAATCGCCGGGACGCTGATCCTTGTTCGCCACCAGAAGACCGATCGGCGTCCCCAGGGTGCGCTCGAACTCGACGCCGGAAAGGATGGTGACCTGATCCGCCTCCTGGCGTTCGGTGGCCATCTTGCTCTGTCCCGGCCGCCGCCGGTCCAGCTGCTGCTGGATATCTTCCGGACACAGCCGCATCCCCGGCGGGCAGCCGTCGACAATGGCGCCGACCCCCTTGCAGTGCGATTCGCCGAAGGTGGTTACCCGGAACAATGAGCCAAAGGTACTCGACATGGTTGAAAACTCCAGAAAACAACAAAATAGCCGTACGGATTTTCGCCGAAGGGTAATGGAAAATCGGCGGGAGAGAAACCCGATTGTTTACTTGCGCCGCCCTCCGCCACCGCTTCGCGCCTCAGCGGTCCTCGAACAGCCGGCCGAAACCGCCAAGAACCGAACCTTCGCCGGTGGAGGCGCCGCCCTGGCGCGGGGCGTTGGCCAGGATGCGGTCGGCCAGGCGGCTGAAGGGCAGACTCTGCAACCAGACCTTGCCGTGGCCGCGCAGAGTCGCCAGAAAAAGCCCCTCGCCGCCGAAAAACATGCTCTTGAGATTGCCGGCGCGCTCGATATCGTATTGCACCGTCGGTTCGAAGGCGACCAGACAACCGGTATCGACGCGCAGCGTCTCCCCTTTCAGCTGCCGCTCGACGATGGTGCCGCAGGCGTGAATGAAAACCATGCCGTCACCCCGCAGCCGCTGCAGAATAAAACCTTCGCCGCCGAAAAAACCGACGCCGAGCTTGCGCTGGAAGGCGATGCCGATCTCGGTGCCGCAGGCGGCGCAGAGGAAGGATTCTTTCTGACAGAGGATCTCGCCCCCCGATTTCCCCAGGTCAAGGGGTATGATCTTGCCGGGAAAAGGGGCGGCAAAGGCGACGTGCGCCTTGCCGCCGCCGCGATGGGTGAAGTGGGTCATGAACAGCGATTCGCCGGTGATTGCCCGCTTACCGGCGCTGAACAGCTTGCCGAGCATCCCTTGGTCCGGCTGCGAGCCGTCCCCCATGCGCGCCTCGAAGACGATCCCCTCTTCCATATAGTTCATGGCGCCGGCCTCGGCGACCACCGTCTCCCCCGGATCGAGTTCGACCATAACCATCTGCATGTCGTCGCCGACAATCCGGTAATCCACCGCATGGCACTTCATCTTGCCTCCTTCGCTGCTTCGTTGTCTGAACGATTGTTTAATTTGCCCCGATCTTCGTCTGAAAGCCGGGTTATTTGCAAGGGCCGAGGCGCCGGCCGCTGATCTGCTGGTTCATCGGCGCCTCCCCGTCGGCACTGCGCATGGTGGACGCAATGGCGCCGGCGAAGCTGTCCCCCTGGTAGGTGATCTTGCCTTCGCTGTGCATCGTGCCTTCCTCGGTCTTGCAATCCATCACCCAGGCGACCACGTTTCCCTTGCTGGTCATCTCCGTCATCGTGCATTCCTGATTCTTCTCCACCGGTTGCGGCACCAGGTTTTCCTTGGTGATGCAGGTGCGGTGCTTGATTGGCGGCAGCGCGAAAGGCATGCCCGGCATTTCCATCTTCACGGAGATCTCCCATTCCCCTTCCTGCATGTCCGGTTCGGCGAAGGCGGAAGGGACCAGAAGCAAACAGGCAAAAGCGACGAGAACAACGGCACGGCTCAACATAGGTCTACCTCCTGTGGTGGGGATGGCCGGTGACGGCAACTGCGGCGGCCGGCAGTTCAGGACGATCATGGCGACGCGGCCAGCAATGGTCCACCGGCTTCTATCTGCTCGGGACGTAGAAAGGCGGTCGCATAATCGAGGTAAATTTTCTCCCGGATGAACAGGTCGAACAGGTCAGCGTCGAGATGGCCGTCCCGGCACATCTGCTCCATGATCTTCAAGGCCTGGGTAAGGGTGTTTGGCCGCCGGTAGGGGCGGTCGGCGGCGGTCAGCGCTTCGAAAATATCGGCGATGGCGAGAATCCGCGCCTGCAACGACAGCTGGGCGCCGGTCAGGCCGCGGGGATAGCCGCTGCCGTCGATTTTTTCGTGGTGCCCGCCGGCGATGATCGGCACCCCCTTGAGGTCCTCGGGAAAGGGAAGGGTTTCGAGCATGCGGATGGTCGAGGTCGCGTGCGCTTCGATGATCTGCCGCTCCGCATCGGTGAGAGTGCCCCGGCTAATGGAGAGACAGCGCAGCTCGTCTTCGCTCAGCAGCGGCTTTTCTTCGCCGGAAAAATGCAGATGGACGGCGGCCAGTTCGCGCAGCCGCCGCAGATCGTCGTCGCCCATCGTTTCCCGCCCCTGATTGCAGCGGCGCAGAAATTCCCGATCCGCCGCCAGCGAGCGCAAACGCTCGGCCATGGCCGCCTCCGCGGCGACCGCCTCCTCCGGTTGGCCGCATGCGACCGCGCCAAGTTTCTTCTCCAGACAAACGATGCGTGCGTCACGGACAAGAATCTCGATGCGGGAATCGATCGCCTCAATGCGATCCCAGACCGATTCCAGCTTGGTGTGTTTGTCGATGAGGTGCTCCGGGGTGATCAATTTGCCGCAGTCGTGCAGCCAGGCCGCCATTTCCAGCTCGTAGCGCTTTTTCTCATCGAAGTGGGTCGTTGCAAAGGCTGCCGCCTGCGAGCGGTCGACGGCGTCGGCCAGCAGCATCGTCAGCACCGGCACCCGTCGGCAATGGCCACCGGTGTAGGGCGATTTTTCATCGATGGCGTTGGCGATCAGGTGGGTCAACGAGTCGAGGAGCTCTTTCAGGCCTTCCACCAGGCGTTTGCGGTTCAACGTCACCGCCGCCTGCGAAGCCAGGGAGGCGACAAGCCGCTCGTCCTCGGCCGAAAAGGGAACGATCTGGCCGGTGAGCGGGTCGATGGCGTTGATCAGCTGCAGCACGCCGGTCAGGCGCCCCTCGTGATCGGACATCGGCACCGACAGGAAGGAGCGGGAGGTGTAGCCGGAGCGGTTATCGAAGGCGCGGGTGCCGGAAAAATCGAAGCCGGTGGTGGCATAGACATCGGGAACATTGATGATGCGGTTTTCCAGGGCGGTGCGGGCGGCCACGGTGTGCAGATTGGGGTTTCCCCCGGCGTCATACAGGGGAATCGCCGGGAAAGTGACCGGCCGACCGCTGTTGCCGCCCATGGCGATCCCCAGCGAGGCGGTCTGGACGATCTCGAAACGCAGTTCACGCTTGTCGACCACCAGATACAGGGTGCCGCCGTCGGCCCGGGTGATCTCCCGGGCGCCGGCCAGGATCATCTCCAGCAACCGGTCGTGATCTTTTTCGGCGGAGAGCAGGATGCCGAGAACGTTGAGTTTTTCGATGCGGTCGAGAAGGCTTTCGGCCATCGGCTGCTGCATGACAAGCCCTCCTTGCAGGGTTCGGTGCGGATTCGCCCCGAAACCAATTCAATGAAGATGCGGTTCTTACACTAGCAAAAATCGTGGGGTAAGCATAGACCGATTTCAGAGGAGAAAGAGGGAAGCGGCCTTCATGGGAGGCCAGAGATCCGGGGTCGTTGCAGATCCGAAAAAGATTACTGGATTTGGGAATCGGCGGGCGGCGAGCTTTGCCAGATGCGGGCGAGAATGGCGGTGAGACCGACGGCGATAAGGAGGCGCACTCCGAGCATGATCCAGCCGTTGGCGCCGAGGACGACGAAGATCAGGGTGTCTTCGACCACCGCATGACAGGTGGCGAGAAAAAGCCCCATGAGAAAGAGCTGGCGGCGGGGCAGTTTCTTCTCCTGCGCCACCCGGATGATGATGCCGGCGCCGTAGGCGATGCCGAGAAAGATGCCGGTGAACAGGGGAACGGCGGCGTCCCGGTCCAACCCCATGCCGCGCATGAGCGGATCGACGGCGCGGCCGGCGCGACGGAAAACGGGAAGGTAGCGCAGCACCTCGAACAAGGTCACCAGGGGGACGACGATCAGCAGCAGCTTGCCGGAGAGCAGGAGCGCGCCCCACAGGGCGGCGAGGAAGATCTCCATCAGAAGCCTCCCAGACGGTGCGCCGCTTCGAGCAGCAATCCGGCGCCGCCGGCAATGGCCAATCGGCAGCCGCTGAGCAGCCCGCCGCGGGTTCCGGTGCTGCCGAGCACCGCTCCTTCGAGCAGCAGATTATGTGCGATCCCCATCATCAGCCCGCACTGGGTGAGCTGCCAGGGGGTGAGATCGAGGGGGGCGAGAACAGCCAGGGCGGCGTAGAGATTGAGCAGAAAGGCGGCGATAAAAGCGAAAGCCGCCTCGCCGGGCAGGCCGAACAGCCGCATCAGGGGGGAAAACCAGCCGCCGAGCACGTCGATGACCGGCGTATGTTTCAACAGATCGACGGCGATATAGATCGGAACGACGAATCTGATCAGTTTCCAGGAGGTCTGCAGACCGCTGAACAGGCCGGTGCGCAGACGTTCGGGGATGGCGGGGGCGGAGGATTCCATGGCGATCTTTCTCGGCAACGCGCAGTTCGAAATGGACTGGCGATTATCGCAGATTTGCCGTGGAAATCCAGTCGCGAATGAGAAAACCGACCGTCCAGGGTTCGTTTATTCGTGGCTGCGCCGCCGAAGGATCGGACCGCCGCGCCGTACAGGATCAGCAGGAGGCCCCTTTCGGCCGCGCGCCCGAATTCACTTGGCCTGGATCACGGTCTCGACCTTGGTCCCCCTGGTCACCGTATCGTACACCGGGGAGAATTTGCTCAGCGCCTTGAGCCGATCGAGATTTTCCGCATCGGTTTTCACTTTGAAGGTGATCCGGATATTTTCGTAGCCCTGCCGCACATCCTCGGAAAGACCGAGAAATCCACGCAGGTCGATGTCCCCCTCGAGTTCGGCCTCAAGCTCTTCGATCCGGATGCCGCGCAACGCCGCGTGGTAAACCATGGTGTTGGTCATGCAGCCGGCCAGGCCCCGCAACAGAAACTCCACCGGGTTCGGACCGAGGTCCTTGCCCGCCAGCACCGGAGGTTCGTCGGCATCGAGGACGAAAGGTTCGTTGCGCACATGCTCCTGGTTGGCGCCGTAAAAGCCCTCGATCATCGCGCGGCTGTGGCCGCAATCGAGCCAGCGGTTCTTCACCCGGAACTTGAAACTGGCCAGTTCGGGCGTCTGTTCGATGGCCTTGATCGTGTCCTCCACATAGGCCACATCCACTCCGTTGAGTTTTTTCTCTTCCGCCATGCTATTCACCATCTCCTTATTTCCCCGGGCAATTACGAACCATTTTTATCACCGTTCACGGCCCGGTCAAGTCAGTGGTTCTGGACAGAAATGAATTTTGCTGCTAAAGAATCCGGCAACAGAGCCGGCGGCGATTTTTGGACTGTCGGCATTTTTTTTACTCTTCCACAAGGAGGCAGTAGCATGAAAGTCGTGGCGTTCAGCGGCAGCGCCCGCAAGGACGGCAACACCGCCATTCTGGTGCGGGAAGTCTTCGCCGCCCTCGAAAACGAAGGGATCGAAACCGAACTGGTGCAGCTTGCCGGCGAGCGGTTGCGCGGTTGCATCGCCTGCGGCCGCTGTTGGCAGACCAAGGACGGCTCCTGCGCGATCAAGGATGACTGCATCAACGACTGCATCGGCAAAATGATCGAGGCCGACGGCATTCTTCTCGCCTCCCCCACCTACTTCGCCGACGTCACCACCGAGATCAAGGCGCTGGTCGACCGCGCCGGCATGACCACCCGCGCCAGCGGCGACCTGCTGCGGCGCAAGGTCGGCGCGGCGGTCATCGCCGTGCGTCGCGGCGGCGCCATCCACGCCTTCGATTCACTGAACCACTTCTTTCTTATCAACCAGATGATCGTACCCGGCTCCAGCTACTGGAACATCGGGATCGGCCGGGAGATCGGCGAAGTGGAGAAGGACGAGGAAGGGATGCAGACGATGCGCGTCCTCGGCGAAAACATGGCCTGGCTACTGAAGAAAATCAACGGCTGAAAACCGGGCGCTGCGGCCGCCGGGGAGCGAGGCCGGCAATCCGCCATCCCTTTTGGATAGACAGGCAACTGCCTGCTTTGACCAACGTCAAGGAGGAAAGTTTTATTTTCGCTATGCTGCCGCCATTGCGATTCCCCCATTCCTGGAGATTGACATGTCCGAGTTGCTGCACGAGACCCGAGAATGCACACGGCTGCGGCGCCCAGCGGTCGGCGTCCCGTTTCTGGTTTTCCTCCTGCTCGCCCTCGCCTCCCCGGCCTTGAGCGCCCCGGCAATCTCCTGCCACTGTTTCCAGGACCGCAGCTTCGATCCCGCCGAACCGCACAAGGTGGAACCGTACCTGCTCGCCACCACCCGCAACTCCTTTCTCGCCGTCGCCTACGGCCGGAGCAAGAAGGAGATCGTCCGCCTGCGCATGTCCGGCACCGCCGGCGAGGACCTCTGGGTCGCCTATTATCTGGCGGAGAAAACCGGCACGCCGGCGGCCGAATGGTTCGAGGCGCGCCGGCAGGCCGGTTCCTGGCTGTCGACGGTAACGGCGCGCGGAATCGGCCCTGAGCGGACTGGCGCCCTGTTCGGTCGTGCGCTGACCACCCGCGGCACGGACCAGACCTTGGCCGTTGCCGCCGCCGACGAGACGCTCAGCGCCACCCTTCGGGTCTCGCCGGCGGATTTGCAAGGATTTCGGAAGAAGGGGGCGGATACCGGGGAAATCATCCTCGCCCTGCTCCTCGCGCGGCGCCTCGACCGGCCAGGCGCCGAAATTTTCGCCGAGGTAAAGGGGAGCCTGACGACCTGGGGCGGGCTGGTCGACGCGGTGGGAATCCGCCCCGGAGAAATGGAAGCGGCGGTGCGTTCATTGCTCCGCTAGGGGGGGAGTGGATCAGGCTTGGGTCATTCCCGGGGGGATTTTTCTCACAATTCGGCACTCAAGGCACGAGAGCGGCGGCAGCTCCTGCCGCGATGGCGCCTTTTACCAAAGCGGCGTCAAAGGATGTCGGCACCGGGCAAGCCGAAAGCCTGCGGAACGCTCGCCTACCTGAATTCGATCTTGTAGTACAGATCCACCGCGCTCTTCTCCCCGCCCACCGACGATTCGAGCTGCCAGTTTTCGCTCAGGTTGTAGCGCATGCGCACCTCGTTGCTGTTGGCGAAGAGGGACTGGCCGAAACTGATGTACAGATCGGGATTGAGGTACTTGCCGATGGTGATCTGCGAGCCCTCGCCTTCGTCGTCGCCGGCCTCGATCTCCAGCACGTCGAGGCCGAAGGTGCGCCGCAGGCGATCCTGAAGAACCGCCGATTCTCCCTTGGACAGCAGGGTGTTGGCGGCAAGCATCAGCAGACCGGCGTCGCCGCCGCCTTCACCGCCGAGGGGACGGCCGAGAACGATGTAGGAGAGCACGTCGGTATCGGGCATCGCCGGCTCGGAGTAGAGTTCGACCTTCGGCGCGCGCGGGGTGCCGCTGACCTTGACGCCGGCCTGAACCTCGCCGACGGTGCGCGTCGCCTGGATGTCGAGGGTCGGGCGATCCACCGGCCCGCCGGCAAACAGGATATTGCCGCGGGTGATGTCGAGGGAGACGCCGTAGGTGGCGTATTTGCCCTGCGCCACCTTGATTTCCCCCTGGGCGGTCATCTGCTGCGGATCGAGACCGGTCATGTTCAGCACCAGCGCCCCCGCCAACCGGGCATCCACCCCTTCGGTATCGATCAGCACGTGCTCGCCGAGAACGATGCGCACCCGCACATCGAGGGCCAGCGGCAGCTCTTTTTTTTCACCTTCCTCTTTTTCCTCTTCCGCCGCCGCATCGACGAAGACGATGTCCGGACTTTGCCGGATCGGCGCGTCGGTTTCGCGGCCGCTGACCAGCAGCGAGGGGATGTGAATCTCGCCACGGACCGTCAGCTTCTGCGTCGTTCCCGCCACCTGGAGATCGGGGCTGATCTGCATCCGCAGCTCCGGCAGGTAGATGGCGCGAAACTCCTTGCCGCGCAGCCGCAGCTCATATCCGGCCAGCCGCCATTGATCCAGGGACACGCTCCCCTCCCCTGCCACGACGCCGGGGCCGGAGCGCATCTGGAAGGAGTCGATGCGGATTTGCTGCCCGGCAAGCTGCGCCTTCACCTGGATGTCCTCGACCCGGATGCCGGCGGTCGGCAGGTAGGCGGCGGCATCGCGCAGATGCGCCTCGCCGCCGAAATCGGGCTGGTCCCAAGTCCCGTCCAGACGCAGGTCGAGGGCCAGTCGCCCCCGGCTCTCCTGCACCACGCCCGGCAGAATGGCGTTCAACAGGCCCTCCTCCTGCAAATCGCCTTGCAGACGAGCCCACACCGGCCCGTCGGCCTCGATGCCGGTGGGCCAGCGGGCGGCAAGCGGCAAACGAAAACGCCCTTCGGCCCGGCCGTAGTTTTCCAGGGCGAGCAGCAGGTCGCCCTGAAAGGATTCATCCTGCCAGGTCCAGTTGACCCGTGCTTGCCGCAGGGCGGCAGCAATCACCCCTTCGTACTGCTCCCATTGCAGCTCGCCTTCTGCTATTTCCGCCCTTCCACTCATCTGCAGGCGCTGGCCGGGGAGCCATTCGCCATTCAGCTGCCCGCCCAACTGGCCCTCCAGCAAAAAATCCTCGGGCAGCCAGGGGCGCAGCAGGGCCAGGTCGAGGCCGCGCCACTCGGCGCGCAGACTTCCCCGCTCCGGCATTTCGAGGCGGGCCGGCGCGGCGGCGGCGATGTTGGCGCTCAGGCCGCCCCGCCCGCCTGCCAAATCGAGCGTCCAGTCGGCCCGCACACCCTCCGCATCCCAGGCGAAATCGGTCTGCAACCGACGGATATCGAGAGTCTGTTCCTTCCAGACCACCTTGCCGGCCATGCCCGCTTGACCGTTGATCCGCAGGCGCTCCTGTTGCCAGCCGCCGGCCACCTCCCCCGAGCTGTTCCCGGTCAGCGCCACCTCGGGCAGCCAGGGGGACAACCCCGCCAGGTCGTCCAGCCGCCATTGGGCGGTGAAGTCGCCCTCTTCGGGCCACTCCAGGGTGGCCGGCCGGGAAGAGTGCACCGCCGCCGCAAGCGTCCCCATCGCCGCCAGATCGGCCTCAATCTCGGCTTGCAGCCCTTTGGCGCCCCAGACGAATTGGCTGGTCGCCCGCCGCAGCGGCAGCCGCTCCCCGGCGCGTTCGACGAGGCCGGCGATTTCCAGTTGTCCCTTGAGCTCGATACGGTTTTCCGGCAGCATTTCGAAGCGCGCCGCCCCGGAACTGCGGCCGGACAGGGTCGTATCGGGCAGCCAGGGATTGGCCCGGGCCAGGTTCAGTTGCCGCCACTCCCCCGCGACAACGCCGAGAAGCGGCGACAGGGCCAGATCGGCGCGCGCGGCGAGAAACTCCTCGCCCGGGCCGTTCAGGCGCAGGGGGGCGGTTTTGAGCCGCACGGCGGAGACCTCCAGGGCGACCGGTTCGGCCAGGCGCCAGACGCCGAAAAGATCGCCGCCGGTCTTCAGGGCCAGTAGCCGCCCTTGCCATGCGGCAGCGGCGTAACGGCCGCGCGCCGACGCTTCGAGTTGCACATCGGGACCGGTGGCGCGCAGCCGCAGGCGATGCTCCTCGGCCGACCCTTCGGCCTGCACGGCGGCGGTGGCCAACCGGTAATCGCTCCAGGCTGCCCCCCACAGGTCGGCGGCCACGGTAAACGGCGCGCCTTCTTTGGCGTGCCGCGCCTTGAGCGTCAGGCGATGCAGCCGCATCTCCCGCAGCGCGAGCGCTTCGCCGCTGGCGTCGAGTTCGCCGCTCAGGTGCGCGTCGCGCCAGCGCGCCCAGCCGGCGGCGCGCAGACTGCCTTGCGCGCCGGGGACGAGTCCGGCCAGCCGGGGGATTTCGGCGCGAAAATCGATCCTCTCCCGCAGCCGCCCGCCGGCGGTCACCGCGAAACCCTCGCCGTGCAGCGCCAACTCTTCGATATGCAGATCCTCGCCCCGCAGTCGCGCCTCGACGGCGCCGGTCAAATTGCGGCCGCGCAGGGTGCTGTCGCGCAGTTTGCCATTGATGGCGGCGGTGACCGGGATGTCCTCGCCCCCCGCGGCGCCCACCTCCAGATCGAAGTTGACTCGGCCGGGCCAATCGGCGGCGATGGCCTTCGTCTGAAGTTCGCTGCCGGCGAGTTCGGCCCGCAGCTGCCAGGCCTCCCGCCAGCCGGCATCGAATTTACCGGTCAGTCGCCCGGCGAGAAATTCGCCCTGCAACTCGGGGAGGGTGATCCCGGTCAGGCTGCCGAAGAAGTCGCTCGCCAACCGTCCCCGCTGCCATCCGCCCCCCCGATTGGCCAGCACGAATCGCCCCTGGTAATCCTCCAGGCGCCCCTCGGCCCGCACCTCGCCATGCAGGTCGGTGCGGACGCCGGTTTCCGGCCAAAGATCGACTCCGGCTAACCGCAACGAGAAGGAGAAAGGCCAGCCTTCCGCCGCCGCCAGCATCGCCTCCCCGGCAATCTCCCCCGCGCCGTCGGGACGGGTCAGTTGCAACGCCGCCAAAGCGAGGCTCTCGGGACTCCAGTCCACCTCGGCTTGCAGCCGCAGACGTTCGCGCCCGTCGGCCAGCACGGTGGCTTGCAGGGGACCGGCCAGACGCCGCGCGCCGGCGGCCGGTTGCAACTGCAGCCGCACCGAAATCTTCTCCATGCCGGCCACGGCGGCGGCCGGCTGCGCCTGAAAATCGAGGTTCAGCGCCGGCGCGACGAAATCGGCGGCCGCCGCCCCGTCCAGGCGGCCGGGGGAACCGGCAAAGGCCAAATCATCGATGCGCAGAACGCCCTGCCGCCAGGACACGCCGGCGCGCAGGCGCTCGCCCAGCAGCGGCTCTCCTGCCACCGGGTGCAGGACGATAGCGTCCGCTTGCAGATGTTCGACGGCGACTTGCAGCCAACGGGCGAAGGCGCCGGGCTCGGGGAAGGCGAAGTCCGGGGGGGCTTTTTCCTTTTCGCCGGCGCTCGGCTCGGCGGCGGCGATCCGCGCCTCGACCCCGGTCAATGCAAGCTCCTCGACGGCGATCCTTCCACGCAGCAAGGCGGCGGGATGCCAGCGCAGCCGCGCCGCATCCACCGTCGCCGCGCCGCGCGGCCAGCGCACCACGGCGTCCCGCAGCAGCACCTCGTCGGCCAGTCGACCGCTCAGGCTTTGCGCCTGAATGTGCAGAGGGGAAAACCGCGAGACGGCGGCCAGGAGAAATTGCGCGCCGGCGGGCGTCCAGAAAAACCAGCCGATTCCCGCCGCCAGGAAAACAACAGCGAGGACGATCGCGAAGAGCAGATAACGCCAGAGCTTTCTCACCAGCCGAATCCGATACTGATATGCAGGCAAAAGGAGGGATCGGGCGCGCCGACCTGCCGGGCCACATCGATTTTAACCGGCCCCACCGGGGTATACCAGCGGACGCCCAAACCGGCGCCCTGGTGAAAGGTGATGTCGCCGAAATCGTTGAAGGCGTTCCCCGCATCGTAAAAGGCGGCCACCCCCCAGTCGTCCCAGAGCGCCCGTTCCAGTTCGACGCTGCCGACCAGCAGGTTTTTGCCGCCGATCACATCCCCATCCTCATTCTCCGGACCGAGTGACTCGTAGGCATAGCCGCGCACGCTCTTGTCGCCGCCGGCAAAAAAACGCAGGGAAGGCGGAATATCCCTCAGCGGTTCGCTCTGGATGGTCCAGCCGGCCTGCCCCCTGACGAAAAACGAAAACCGGCCCGGCAAAGAAAAGAGTTGATTCGCCGCGCCGACAAGCTGCAGCAGGCCGGTGTCGGAGCCGAGGGCCTGATGCGTCCCGCGGGTCTCCAGGCTGTAGAAATAACCTTTTTCCGGCCGCGCCGAACTGCCGTAGCCACGGCGACTGTAGCGCAGGCCCGGCAAAACCAGAAAGGAAGAATCGGAACTGTCCTTGCCGACGGTGTAACTCTCCTGCAATACGCGCAGATAGACCGACCCCAGCTTGCCACCGCCGAAGGAGCGCCGACGTTCCACTTCGGCAAAATAGGTCCGGCTTTCGTAGGTGTCGACATCCTCGTCGTCATAGCCGACCCGGAAAGCGGTCAGGCTGTCGATATTCTTTCGGCTGGGGACGATGTACCCGGCGCCGATGGACTGCTGAGCCTCGGCAATGAGCAGGTCGGCCACGATTTCATGGCCGAGTTGGAAAGCGTTGACATCCTTGTAGCGCAGCGTGAAGCGGGCGCCGGTGTCGGTGGCGTAGCCGATACCCGGCCGCAGACGCTTGGGCAGCGACGGGGTCAGCAAAATAGTGACCGGCACCCGGTGATCAACCGCTTCTTCTTCCCGGGGCGTGACGACCACCCCCTGGAAGCGATCGGAGTCGAGGAAATTCAGCTGGGTCTGGCCGAGCTTGGCGAAAGAGAAGACATCGTCCGGGGCAAAGGCGAGGTAGCGGCGCAAAAAGCGCCGGGGATAGTTCTCCCCCCCGGCAATATCGATCGCGCCGAAATGGAAGCGCGGCCCGGTGTCCAGAGCCAGGTCGATGGCGGCCGTTCCCTGCACGCGGTTGACGCGGATCGCATGGGCGGTGAAATCGGCGTCCAGATAACCGAGATCCAGAGCGCGCGCTTTGAGCGCCCCCTTGGTCTGGTCATAGAGACTCTGGCGCAGAACATCCCCCTTTTGCAGAGGAAATGCCGCCAATAAATCTTGCAGGGCCGGCTGCTCCGCCCCCGGACCGGTGAGGACGACATTGATTTTTTCGACCCGCACCGGCGCGCCCGGGTTGATGCGCACCAGCAGCCGATATTCGTCCGGCGCGGGGTTTTCCAGGTCCGTTTCGATGTCGGGCTGGAAATAACCAAAAGGCGCCAGCGCCTGACGCACCTTTTCCGGGATCTGCCGACGAAAGCGGGCCAGCCAGCGGCTATCCACTTTTCCCTCCCGCGCCAGGGCCTCCGGAACCCGCAAAGCCGCCTCAACGTTCTCCAGCATCTCTGCGCGCACGCCCTGGATGTCCACCGTCACCGGCGTTGCCGCCCGGACGAGGGCGAAAGGAGAGCAAAGCAGGAAAAACGCGGAGCAAACGGTTACCAGCAGAAGGCGGCTTGAATCGAATATTGGGTTGGCACAGCGCTCGCGCATTTAATTTAATTTCCATAAGGCGATACGACATTTTACATCAGGCGGTCGCTCATTGAAAATTCCCCCGCTCACCGGCAATCGGCGGGCGCTGTTGAGCTTTTACAAATTCTCGACTATGCTGTTCTCCAACCTGGGGCCAGGTAAAGATCCACGCCATGAAAGGAGCCGTCAGATGGACATGTCGGAAATTCGCAGCAAGGCGAAAGAGTTCGGTTTAACTAACGTTTCGCGGATGAAAAAAGGGGATCTGATCCGCGCCATCCAACGCGGCGAGGGAAATTTCGACTGCTACGCTTCGGCCGGACGCTTCGACTGCCCGCAAACCGCCTGCTGCTGGCGCGCCGACTGCCTGTCGGCCCGGCCAGACGGGAGGTAGCCGCTCAGCCTCTCTCCCGCTCCAGAAGATACTGCCGGAGCGCCACCGCATTATTGTGCTCTTCGTCCCGGGCGGCAAAGAGCAGGGTGAGGGCGCCCTCGTTCGCTTTGGCCAGCAATCCACGCACAAGATCCTGCCGCGCATCGAGTTCGGCGCGATAACGGCGGCAGAATTCGGGCCAGCGACTCGCTTCGTGGGCGAACCAGCGGCGCAGCTCGGTGCTTGGCGCCAGTTCTTTCAGCCACGCATCGATGGCCGCCGCCTCTTTCCGCACCCCCCGTGGCCAGATACGATCGACCAGCACCCGATAGCCGTCCTCCGCCGCCGGCGCTGCATATATACGTTTGACGCCCACCCGCATGCCGATTTCTCCTTTTACGGTATGCTTCTTCAGCACTCATCTTATTTTACAAAATCCTCGCCGTTGCGAAACCGCCGAATGAATATTCGTGCCTTCGCCCTCATCTTTTTTCTGCTTTCTGCGCCCGAAGCCGTCCATGGCGACCGGCCGACGATGGTCGTGTCTCCCGCACCCACCGCAGTCATCGGCGAGATGGGATCGACGAGAATCGAGCCGCCGGAAACCCTGATGGAACTGGCGCTGCGCAAAGGGGTCGGCTTTCAGAATCTGGCCGCCGCCAATCCGCATCTCGATCCTTGGCTGCCCCCTGCCGGCGCCATCGTCACCCTGCCCACAGCGACCACTCTGCCGGTGGGGATCCAGCCGGGAATAACCATCAATCTTGCCGAATACCGGCTCTATTATTTATGGCGGGCGAAGGGACGGCACATGTTTCGGGTCTATCCCATCGGCATCGGCAGCGAGGGCTGGAACACGCCTGAGGGAGACTTTGCTATTACCGCCAAGGCCGAGCGCCCCGCCTGGACGGTGCCCCTTTCCATTCGCCGGGAAAGACCCGAGTTGCCGCCAGTGGTGCCCCCCGGCCCGGAAAATCCTCTTGGGGAGTATTGGCTGCAACTGTCTGCGCGCGGCTACGGCATTCACGGCACCAACCAGCCCCTGGGGGTTGGGCGGCGGGTAAGTCACGGCTGCATCCGTCTGTATCCCGACGATATCCGGGATCTGTTTGCGCGGGTGAAGATCGGCACTCCCGTCCGCATTCTCTATCAGCCGATCAAGATGGCAAGGCGGGGGAATCAGCTGCTGCTGGAGGTGCATGCCGACCACCTCGGCCAAATTGCCGATCCGCTGCGGGAGGTGTTGCGGCAGAAACAGCTGCTCGGCTGGAGGGGGCCGCTGCACTATTCCACCCTGATGCGCGTGCTGCGGGAGGCCAGAGGCGTCCCCGTCCCCCTTCTACTGGAGGATTGAGCCCGGCCGGTTTTCGGCTGGAGACCGTTATTCCGCGCAGGCGATGACCAGAGAATGGATGTTGCCAATGCCCAGCCGGCGCACGCAGTCCACAGCTTCGCCTGGCTGTATTTTCATTGCCGGGCCGCTGAAATCGGGTTGCGGCCACAGAACCACGGTGGCCGCCGGGCCGCTGAGCAGACTCTGCACGCCGCCGCCCCAGTCCGCCCGCCGCGCCTGCGGCAGGTGGCGCAAATCGGTCCACTCCGCCGGACCAAAGAAGATATCGTGATCGGCGGCGGGGCTGAAGCCGGGTTCGGCGAACACCTGGATCCAGCAGGGGGAGGCCGCCGGCAGCGGTGCGCCGCAGGCCGGCAGCAAAAACAGCAGCAGCGCCATGAAAGCAAACAGGCCCAGTCTCGCTGACGCCAAGGCTGCCGGGCAAAAGAAAAGCCCCGATTCCGGGGCGATCCTCACTTGCGCAGGCTCATTTCGAAGGCCTTCTGCGCCGCCTGCGCCGCCGCCTCGGCCCGCTCGGCCGCCGCTTCGGCCCGCTGAACGTCGCCGTCGATCGCGCCTCTGGCAACATCGGGCCGGTTGGCAATCGCCTCGGCGCGCTGCGCGGCCTGAACCGCCTGCACAGCCGCCTGTTCGGAACGTTGGGCGGCAGCTTCGGCCTTTTGCGCCCAAAGCGCGGCGCTTCGGCTCGCCTCCACCGCATTGGTCAGTTGAACACGGTCCTCCGGCGCGATTCTGGCGGCGCAACCGAAACCGGTCAACACCCACAATCCGATCACGAGGTACAGGAATTCCTTGCGCATAGACGTATCCTCCCGCGAAAATTCAAATCCATTAGAACAGGATATAACCTTCTGTCAAATGCGGCAGGGGAAGCGAAGGCGAAAGGTTGGATGGGGGGAAGGCGCGGTCGGTTTTGCTTTATCAGCTGACCGATGACAGCTGCTGGCTAAACGCCGCTTTTCAACTCGGCAAGCGCCTGGCGCAGGGCCTGACCGCGGTGGCTGATGCGATTTTTGATTTCCGCGGGCAGTTCTGCCAGGGTTTTTCCCTGGCCAGCGATGAAAAAGAGGGGATCGTAGCCGAAACCGCCGGCGCCGCGCGGCGCATCGACAATAGCCCCTTCGAGCCGCCCTTCGTAAAAGCGGCACGCCCCCTGCGGGGAACAAAGGGCCATAACGCAAACGAAGGCGGCTTGCCGACGCGCAGCGGGGATATTGTGCAGCGCCGCCAGCAGCTTGCGATTGTTGGCGGCATCGTCGGCGTCGGGGCCGGCGTAGCGGGCCGAATGCACCCCCGGCGCGCCGTCCAGGGTGGCTACCAGCAGGCCGGAATCGTCGGCGAGGGTCAGCCGTCCGCTGCGGCGGGCAATCGTTTCGGCTTTCTTGCGGGCGTTTTCGGCAAAGGTGGCGCCGTCTTCCGTCACCTCTGGCAATTCGGAAAAATCGGCCAGGCTGAGCACCTGGATGCCGCTTTCGGCAAGCAGCGTCCGGATCTCGCGCAATTTGCCCTGATTGCGGGTCGCCACCAGCAATTCCCGGCTCATTTTGCCAAGGCTTCTTTCTGCAGGGCCGCCAGTTGCCGGCATCCATCGAGGGCCAGATCGCGCATGGCATCGAGCTCGGCGACGGTAAAGGGTTCGGCTTCGGCCGTTCCCTGCACCTCGACAAAACGGTCGGAACCGGTAACGACGAAATTCATGTCGACTTCGGCGCGACAGTCTTCGGTGTATTCAAGATCGAGCACCGGCGTCCCGTCGACGATGCCGACGCTGACCGCCGCCACGCTTTCGCGCACCGGCCAAACGCCGATCCGCCCCTTCGCCTGCAAGTCGCGCAAGGCATCGACCAGCGCGACGTAGGCGCCGGTGATGGCGGCGGTGCGGGTGCCGCCGTCCGCCTGCAGGACATCGCAGTCGATCTGCAAGGTCCGTTCGCCAAGCGCCTGCAGATCGACCACCGCCCGCAGGGAGCGGCCGATCAGACGCTGGATTTCGTGGGTGCGCCCGCCGACCTTGCCGCGAGTCGACTCCCGCGCCGAGCGCGAATGGGTGGCGCGGGGGAGCATCGCGTACTCGGCAGTGATCCAGCCCCGGCCCTGACCGCGCATGAACCCCGGAACCCCTTCTTCCACGCTGACGTTGCACAACACCCGGGTATCCCCGAAAGAGACAAGGACCGAGCCCTCGGCATAGCGGGTGAATTTTCGTTCGAAGACAATTTCTCGCAATTGGCCCGGAGAACGGCCACCGGCGCGCAGACCATTATCGTTCACTGGCGGGCCTCCTTCTTTTCTTCTTCGGCAAACTTCTGAATGCCGGCGTAAAGGGCTTCGGCGAGGCGCTCCTGGCCGGCCTGTTCGCCGAGCAGAGCACTGTCCTCGCTGTTGGACAAATACCCGAGTTCGACCAGCACGCTCGGCAGGTTGCCGCGCCCAAGGCTCGGCAGCGGCGCGCGGACGATGCCGTTCACCACCAGTCCGGCGTCGCGCAGCGCCTGCACCAGTTGGCGGGCCAGGCGAATGCTGCCGCCTTCGCCGGTTTCGAGGGAGCCGCCCTGCTGCTCCTCGCGGGGGCGGATGATCAGGGTGGCGCCGTGCACCGCCGGGCTGAGGGACGCCTGCGCGTGCAGCAGCACCAGAGCGTCGGCATCGGGCCGGCCGGCCGGCGCCAGCCGCTGCCGCAAATCGAGGGTGTAGTCGCCGTCCCGGCTGAGATAAACCGGAATGCCGAGACGCATCTTCAGCAACTTCTCCAGCCGGCGGGAAACATCGAGCGCCACGCGCTTTTCCATATTTCCGCCGCTGCCGATACAACCGGCATCGGTGCCGCCATGTCCCGGGTCGAGGGCAATGCCCCGCAGGATCGGCTCGTTGCGGTTCACCCGTTGTTTTCGCGTCACGAAGGCGAAGAGGCGATCGAGGGGACTTTCTTCCTGGTCGGCGGACACACTCGCCGGTTTCAGGTTGCGGTAATAGATCGCTTCGCCGAGTAGCTGCGGAATCCGGCTGCGAACAAAATCTTCGGGCACCCGCAAACGGTTGTCGATGAAGCGGGGCAGATCGGGAAGGGGCTGATAGATGTCCCCCAGGCGCAAAAAGTGGCTGCCGGGGGAAATAATCGCCGTGCCCCGTGGCGTTTTTATCCGATAAACATGCTCCACGGAGTCCCATCTCCCTTCAAGCTGCAGAGCGGCGAGCACCTCGTCGATGGAGAGATAGGGAATTCCGTCGCGCAGATAAACATCGCCGATGGTCACCCGCGGCTGCCCGCTGCGGGCGATTTCGACGGCGGCGACGGCAGGCGTGGCGAGCAGAAAAAAACAACAGAGGATAGACAGAAGAAAACGCAAGGGCAGGGATCTTTCCGGCAAGAGGCATATCGGCTCCGGCAGCAAGCGGCCGCCGGAGCCGACCTTTTATACTCCGCTTCCGCGCGCGCTGTCAACCACGGCGGAGGTGCGGAAAGGGGCGGTTTCAGGTCTAAATCAGCTTCCTGCCCCGCTTCGGTTTGTGGCCGAGGAATTCCAGCAGACGTCGGGTGAGAACGGCCTCAAGCTCGCGCTGCAGGGCCGGTTCGCCGCGCAGCGGCCGAATCTGACCGCCGGCGGTGGTGTGATGCCCGCCGGCCGTTCCGAGGCCGTCGACAACTTTGCGGATCATGTCCCCGGCCATGATTTCGTGCGTCCGGGTGCGCAGCGATAAAACTTCCGAATCGTGGAAATTGCCCATGCCGAGGACAATCTCGATCCCCTCCATGCGCAGCAGAAAATCGGCCATTTCGGCGACGATGTCGGGATTATCGATAAGATAGAGATTGAAAACCAGAACGTCGTCATAGGTGCGCGAATTCTCAATCGCTTTGTTGTAGGAGGAGAAATATTCCCGCGGCACCTTGGGATGGGTGATATTGAAGAGAATGCGCGCATTCGACAGCTGCACCAGTTGCAGGTAAGCTTCGCGGTCGGCTTTCACCCCTTCCCGGCCGAGGTCCTGGGTCTCCGATTTGATGGCGTAAAACAGAATGGTCGCCAGCTTGGTGCCGAAGGTGACCTGCTGCACCTGCAGGTATTCGAAAAGGATCGTGGCGCAGGCGCCGTATTCGGGGCGGATATCGACCCAGCGACAGCAGTCCGGGTCCCGCGGCGGGTGGTGATCGATCACCAGATGCACCGGCTTGTCCAGCGGATAGGAGTTGTTCCCCGTTCCCGGTTGGGTGTCGACCATACACACAACTCCGAACTGGTCGAGATCGAGGTTCTCCATCGGCACGATGTCGATTTCCAGTTCGCGCACCATCGCCCGGTTCTCGCCGCGGCCGATGATGCCGCCGAAGCCGACGGTCACCGCCTGACCGGTGGTTTTGAGAATGAGGTGCTTAAGGGCCATCGCCGAGGCCAGCGAATCGGGGTCCGGGTTGTCGTGGGCAACGATCAGCACCCGCCCCTTGCCCCGCATCCACTCGATGAAGGAACTGCAAAATTCCTGCGAGCGGGTCAGATCAAGCGGCATGCCACACCTCCGGCGGGAAGACTTCCCCATGTAATATCAATGCAGGTTTCATCCTACTCTCCAATTTTGGCAAAAGCCAAAGCCACCGCCTCTATCGGCGATTCGGCATAAAATACGCCGGGGATAGCCGGCCAGGCTCCCAGGGCAATGACCGGCCGGCCGATTTTCAGGCCGATGGCCATTTCCGAAAGCGTACCGTATTCCCCTTCGATGGCGATGAGTACGCTGGCGCTGTGGGCGATGACCACGTTGCGGGCATGCCCCAAATTGGTCGGGATGGCGAGCCCCACGTAGCGATTGGCCGCCGAGGCCTCGCCGCCGGGGAGAATGCCCACCGCCGTGCCGCCCGCCTCGGCGCAGCCGCGACAGACCGCCTCCATGATGCCGCCCAGACCGCCGCAGACGACCGCCGCTCCGCGCTCGGCGATTAAACGCCCAACCTCGCGCGCCCGCGCATACCCCCCGGGCGTGGCGCGACCGGCGCCAATAACGCCGACGAGAATCCTCTGCTCGACCCGCATTTCCGATCCCTCAATAGGGGCAGGCGGCACCTGCCCGGTCGGGCGCCGGCCCTACAATCTCTTCCGCAGCCGGTTCAGCAGCAGGCTGTTGGTCACCACCGAAACGCTGGAAAAGGCCATCGCCAGCCCGGCGAATTCGGGGCGCAGAATCAGGCCGAAGACCGGATAGAACACACCGGCGGCGACGGGGATGCCGACGATGTTGTAAAAAAAGGCCCAGAAGAGGTTCTGCTTGATCTTGGTCAGGGTCCGCCGGCCGAGGCGGATGCCCCGCTCGACGTCGCGGATATCGCCCTTGATCAGCACGATGTCCCCGGTCTCCTTGGCCACATCTGTGCCGCTGCCGATGGCGATGCCGATATCGGCGCGGGCGAGGGCTGGGGCGTCGTTGATGCCGTCGCCGACCATGCCGACGAAACGGCCCTGCTCCTGGTAGCGGCGAACCACTTTTTCCTTTTCTTCCGGCAGGACTTCCGCCTCGATCAGGTCGATGGCCAATTGCCTGCCGACCGCTTCGGCCACCGTCCGCCGGTCGCCGGTGATCAGCGCCGTCGTTATCCTGAGCTTCTTGAGCTCGCCGATGGTTGCGGCGGCTTCGGGCTTCAGGGTGTCGGCCAGGGCGATCAGCCCCAGCAGGCTGCCGTCGCGGGCGACGTGAATGAGCGATTTGCCTTCCGCCGCCAGCGCCTCCGCGCGCTCCCGCAGCGGCTGCGGATCCACTTTCTCCTCCCGCAGCAACCGTTCGTTGCCGACCACCAGGCGCGCACCATCGAGGGTGCACACCAGGCCGTGACCGCCATGCTCCCGAACCGCCGCGACGGCGGGAATCGTCACCCCCTCCTGGTTGGCCGATTGCACCACCGCCCAAGCCAGCGGATGACTGCTGGCCGCTTCGGCCGCCACCGCGCTCGTCAGCAGATCCTGTCTCGTCACGCCGGCCATGGTGACCAGATCGGTGACGGCGAACTTGCCCTGGGTCAGGGTGCCGGTTTTATCGAAGAGCAGCACATCGAGGCGGGAGATGTTCTCCAGCACCGTCGCCCTCTTGAAAAGGATGCCGGCGGAAAGACCCACCGAGCTGCCGACCATGATGGCCGTTGGGGTAGCCAACCCGAGGGCGCACGGACAGGCGATGACCAGAACGGCGATCGCCAGTTTGAAGGCGAACAGGAATTCGGCCCCGGCCGCGTAACGCCAGATGAAAAAGGTGAGAAGGGCGATGCTGACCACCGCCGGCACGAAATAGTTGGAGACGGTGTCGGCCATACGCTGGATCGGCGCCTTATCCGCCTGCGCTTCGGCGATCAGGCGGGCGATCTGCGCCAGCGCCGTTTCTTCGCCGACGCGGGTGGCGCGCACCAGCAGACGGCCGCTGAGATTGATGGTGCCGCCGGCAACCTCCGAGCCCGGCTCCTTGGCCACCGGCGCCGACTCGCCGGTGAGCATCGACTCGTCCACCGCCGACGCCCCCTCCTCGACAACGCCGTCTATCGGAAATTTTTCTCCCGCCCGCACGACAACTCGGTCATCCACCCGCACAGCGGCGGCGGCAATTTTCTTTTCCCCTTCGGCGCACTGGACAACCGCCTCGTCCGGCTGCAGCCGCAACAGGGCGCGCAGGGCCTGCCCCGCCTTCCCCTTGGCGCGCGCTTCGAGCCACTTGCCGAAGCGGATAAAGACGATCAGCATCGCTCCGGTTTCGAAAAAAACCTCGCCCTCCGCCCCGAACCAGCCGAAGGCGGCAAAAACCGAATAGAAATAGGCGGCGCTGATGCCCATCGCCACCAGCACGTCCATGTTCGTCGAAGCGTTCTTCAGCGAGGTCCAGGCGCCACGATAAAAGATCAGGCCGGCGGAGAACTGCACCAACGTCGCCAGGGCGGCCATGACCCACATGGTCGCCGCCCCGAAGGGATGCCACCACATCAGCGGCATGATCGGCGCGGTCAGCACGGCGGCGTAAATCAGCCAGTTGCGCTCCAGGCGCGCCTCTTTCTCCAGGTCTTCGGCGCCGACCGCCGGCAGCGGCTGGTAGCCGACGTCGCGCACCGCCTGAAAAATCTCCTCGCGACCGCTTTGCCCCGGATGGAAGGCGACGGAGCCCGATTCGCCAGCGTAGCTGACCCTGACCGACTGCACGCCGGCGAGGGAGCGCAGCTTCTTCTCGATACTGCCGGCGCAGTTGGCGCAGTGCATGCCGCGGATGGCGAAGCTCAACCGCTCCGTCTCCCCGGCCCGTTCCGGAGATGGCAGCGGGGTAGCGGCGATTTCCGGCGGCGGGGAAGCGTCCTTCGGCGCGACGTGAAACCCGGCCTTGACCAGCACCGCCTCCATGTCCGTCGGCCCCGACAAGGCCGGATCGTAAAAAATCCGGGCCTCCTCCTGTTCGAGGGAGACCCGGGCTTGATCCACGCCATCCAGACCGGTCAGCAGATCGGTGACCTTGCGCACGCACTTCTGACAGCTCATCCCGCCAACCGGCAGGACTATTTCACATCGCGCAACCGTTATCGTCATCCTGCTTTTTTATCCCCGACCAAACGCAGAAAAGCAGGTTTTTCCCGTATAAGGTCGAAATCGGAATCACTGCGGGCGTCATCGAGAAAATGCGGCTCCTGGGCGGAAGCCTTGGACAGGGCGCGCACCGCCTCCTGCACCTTCCCTTTGCGGGCAAAGGCGCAGGCGCGATTGTAATGCGCCAGCGGGTAGCGACTGGTCCGTTCAAGAATGGCGTCGAAACAGGCGAGGGCCTCATCCAGACGACCCAAGTCGATGAGCAGATTCCCCTTGTTGTTGAGGGTGTAGATCGACTCGGGATCGAGGCGCAGGCTCTCTTCCAGGGCGACCAGAGCGCCGGGCAGATCGCCTTCCCGTTCCAGAAGCAGGCCGCGATAGAAGTGCGGCTCCGGGCTGTCCGGATCGATCCGGGCAACCTCCTCCAGCAACGGCCGGACCTGGTCGTAGCGCTCCAACTCAATCAACAGATTGATTTTCTCGATGAAAACCTCGTAAAAATCCGGATCCCGCTCGATTGCCGCATCGAAATCCCGTAAAGCCTCCTCCTCCCGCCCGAGACGGCTGAGGGACAACCCCCGGTTGAACCGGTAGGAAGCGGCCCGCGGGTCTTTGGCAATGGCTTTGGCATAAGTCTCGATCGCTTCCTCTTCGCGCCCCAACCCGGAGAGAGCGAAAGCGCGGCCGTTCAGACTGGCGGCATCGGCGGGCGACATGGCCAGGGCCTGATCGAAATTCTCCAGCGCCTCGGCGAACCGCCCCAGGCGGTTTAGCGCATAACCCTTGTTGTAGAAGGCGTCGGAGGCATCCGGCATGCGCCGCAGCGCCTGGTCGTACATCGCCAGCGCCTCTTCGGTGCGCCCGAGTTCATCGAGGGTGTTGCCCATATTGATATAGGCTTCGGGAAAATCCGGCTGCAGATCGAGGGAGCGGCGAAAGTGCACCAGCGCCTCGCCGAAATCCTTGATCCGCTCCAGCAGAACGCCATAGTTGTGATGCAGGGCGCCGTTCTTCGGATCAAGGCGCAGCGCTTTCTGGTAAAGGGCCAGCGCTTTTTGCTCATCCCCCAGATTGGTGGCGGCGACGGCGCAGATATTCAGGGCCTCCACATCGAGGGGATAGATTTCCAGATATTCCTCGGTCAGATCGAGGGCGGCGGCGTTGTCGCCGCGGTCCAAGGCCATCTGGGCCAGTTCGAGGGTGTCTTCCTCTTCCTCCTCCTGGAGATATTCTTCGTATTCTTCGTCCATAACGTCTCCGGATGCGGAATTTCCCGGCGAAACATCGACCGGGTGATGTTCAATATATCAGAAATGGGCAAGGCACTGCACCCCTTTATCCAAAGGGCGATCGCCGCCGCAAGGAGAGCTTAACCTCGAAGGGCCACAGGAATCGATAAAAATCGCCGATCCCCCCTTGGCAAAGCAAAAAGGCGCGGGAACCGGCGGGGAAAAAAGGATCCCCGACTAAAGCGCCGGGGCCGAAGAGGCCAAGGATCAGAGGCCGGCCCGGCCGGGGACCGTTTCGACCATCAATTGAAGACGCCCGTGGACAATGAGCCCCAGACGGTCGTCGGCCGCCCCCTGGCGCCAGAGAAAATCGCCAATGGAAAGGCGTTGCCAGCTCACATGCCGACGAAGCAGGACCCACGTTTTTACACTTCAGCCCGGCCCAGGACGCCTCGACGACCTGCCGAGGCGCGCCGCAATCGTCGTCGCTGAAAGGGGAGGCATAATACTGTTCCATAAAGCGAAATTCCAGCGGATTTTGCAGAAATAAAATGTAGCCGTCGCGACAGTGGGCCCCTCCGGGGCATCCGCTCTCGGCAACAACCTTTCATTGTTAACAGAGATTTCCTACTGGCTTCCAGGTGAATTGCCCACAGCCCACGGTGCTCAGGGCCTGGCGAATATCTCGCCCCTGATTCCGGGCAGGCATCTTTTTGCTGGAAAAGCCTCTTGCTTTTCCATTTCCTTCATGGTATTTGTTGCGGCCTGTTTACAGATGGAAGTCACGTCGGGGCGTAGCGCAGCCTGGTAGCGCACCTGCTTCGGGAGCAGGGGGTCGGAGGTTCAAATCCTCTCGCCCCGACCAAAAATCAAGGGGTTAGCGAGTTTTCGCTAACCCCTTTTTGTTTTTAGTTTCAGACAATTTCAGACATGGGGATGGATGGCGAGGCTTGGCGTTGGGGGCATCCACCCCAGCATATAAGGGCAGTTTTAAGAGGGCTTTGTCGATGAGTTAGATCAGCTGCTGAGAAGTGGTCCTGAAAAGATCATGGTCGGGTCTGGGGGAGAGCTGAGGGGGATGGAACGACTACACAGGAGATTCGGTGTTTCCCCCGTGGATAAAGGAAAAGAGAGCCTTCGATGTCCAAACCGAATGGCGCCTACCGATGGCTACGCCTTCGCCTTGTCGCGCGGCCTTCGGGTGGATGCCCTCGCCTGATTTGATGATAAAGTTGTCACCGAGGAGGTGAGATTATGGTCTTATTCTACGATCCGAAGGACGAAAACGACCTCGCTCGCGTGGAGCGGCTTCTGCACGATGGCGGGGTGGAGTATTTCCTGGCGGAAGAGCCGGAGAAAGAGATCGGAGCGAAGCAGGTGCATGTCGCCGAGGAGGATCTGCCCACGGCGGAAGCACTGATCACCGATGATCTGAAACGGAAGAAGGCGGAGAGTTCGATCGTGTTGCCGGGCGGCTCATGAGCGGGGGAAAGGAGTTGCGAGCACCTCCCCTTCCCGCCCGTACCTGGAGGGCCGAAGCAGGCAGGCCACGGCCGTTGCCTGCTTCAGCTCTCCGTCCGGCGGCTCGGGGCTTTTATTTGATTAACAGTTCCGTCATCGCCATCCCGTCCGATTCTTCTCCGCTCCCGGAAGCGGCCAATTGCGGCTCAATGACGAAGAGACGGCCCGCCTCGATTTTTCCCGCGTCGACCAGATTGGAAAGGATGGCGTTCGCCCGCGTGAGAGCCAGCAATCTCAATTCCTCCTCCGCGATCGGGAGGCCGCGCAGAAGATAGTTTTCCATCTGCGCCACTGCCGCGGCCTCATTGTCTGCTCCGGCCGGAAGGAGCGCCGGGGTTTCCCCCTCCGGCGCGGCCTTGAGCGCCTTTCTGTAAACCCTTTCCAAGTATCCCGGGTATTCCTTATCACTGACGACGATACTCTGATGGTCGGCTACCGCCCCCTTGCGCCCACCCGTTTCCCGGAGTTTTTCCAGCTTGACGAGTTGCAGCAGACGGCTTCTGCTCAGCGCCAGACTGTCGAGCCGGGGATCGGCGTGTCCGGAAATATCCATCCGCAATCCGGGCCGCTCGTGGAGAACGTTGGCCACCAGAGCCAGCTTTTCCGTTTCCTTCGCCGTCAGTTCGGCCAGGCCCGGCGCAAAGACAACATGCTGCAGGTCGTTCCCCTCGGGTATCAGGCTGCCGAGGAGTGAAAACGGGGAGGTCGCCGCCTTCGAGATCAGGTTGACCAGGACCTGGATCACCACGCCGCCGACGCTGAACTCGGGGTCGTTCAGGTCGCCTCTGACCGGAATGTCGAGGAATATCTCCCCCTGGC
The DNA here is from genome assembly GCA_041677125.1 of Desulfuromonadales bacterium. GTDB lineage: Bacteria > Desulfobacterota > Desulfuromonadia > Desulfuromonadales > JACZKF01 > JBAYQP01. The sequence continues at coordinate 88,010 of JBAYQP010000006.1, forward strand.
GATTTTTAAGGAGCGCAATGGCCAGGCCGACCGGCAGGGAGGTGGCATCGGGGCTCTCTACGCCCTCACCCAGGGTGAATTGGTCGAGAAAAACCTTGTTGCTGCTCTCCAGCAGGTTCCCTCTTATTTGATAGTGCAAGTCGAAATTCAGCTTCCCTTTTTCGATCTTGTTGCCGAGGTGCCTGCCGGAATAGGGGGAGAGGGGGCTTAGGTTGAAATCCTTGAAATCGACGGTGAGATCGACATACGGCTCACTGATCAGCGGGTTGATCTCGCCGGAGATAATCAGCGGCGCCTGCCGGTCCAGCCGCGCGTCGAGTTTGACTGTCCCCAGTTTGCCCGGTTGCGAGGAGAGCCCGGCAAGCCTGCCGTTCACCTGGTCGAGGCTGACGCCGTAGCTCGGCTTGATGCTGCGGTCGAGAAACTGGACTTTGCCCTTGTGGATGGCAACTTTGCCGATGGTTATCTTCCGCTCGGCGGGGGATTCGGCTCCCGCCCCAGGGGCGGCCCCCGCCGGTTCATCCTTTTTCGGGACGGGTTCGGCGAGGGTGGAAAAATTCGGCGTGCCATCCTCGTTGATCAGCACCCCGACATAAGGGGCTTCCAGGCGGATCTCTCCGATCGAAAGCTCATCCGGGCTGCCGGAATAGACGATTTGGCTGACTTGAAGCATCTTCCACTTCAGCAGGTCGTCACCGTTCATGCTGTCCCTGGTATCCAGGCCGGCAAGCGAGCACTCGCCGGCGAAGAAAGGCCCCGGAACCCCCGCCTCGTCAGGCCTGAGCTCCAACTCTCCCTGCAGGGCAAAGGTGCCGCCGGCCAGAATGATCCTGGCATATTCGGCGACGTAGGGCTGGAAATCCGGCAGGTTCAGGGACTCGACCGACACGGTGGTTTTCAGCGCCAGGGGGTCGAGGACCAAGGCGCCGTTTCCACTGAGACGGCCGCTCTTGTTCACACCCAGGGAAAAACCGATGGCGCCGGTGGTTCCGGAGATGGTCGAGAGATCTTCCGCCCGCAGATCGATCCCGGCGATTCGCACAGTCGCCGGCTTCTTCAGCCCCCCGTCGCGGAAGGTGACTTCCCCATTGCTGAGGTGGAAGCGGTCGATGGTCATCCTGAGCGGATCGGTGGCGGGCGCCTCCGTTTCCTCTGTTTGCACCGCCTCCACTGCGGGGGCGCTATCGGCACGGGCGAGCAGGTCGAAGGGGAGGATTTCCCCGCCGGCAAGACGGGACACCTCCATCTGCGGGGCTTCGAAGCTGACCTCCGTCAGGCGGATTTCCTTGGCCAGCAGGTCGGAATCAGCCAGAACGGCGGTGACCGACGGAAGTCTCAGGTAGCTGTGTCCCGCATCGTCGGTCACCTCCAGCGCGCGCAGAGTAACGGTCCCGATCAGGGAGAGCCGCGAGGTCTGGTCGGCGAGGAGCCGATAGGTGAGCCGGGTATCGATATCGAGCAGAGCCGACTTGAGGCGCAAACGGGTGGGGTTGGGGATATAGGGCAGATATTCCGGGATGTTTATCCCGGACATCTTGAGTTTCAGCTCCGTGACCCGCGATTCGGCGAACAATTTGCTCCCCCCATCCAGGGAGATCGGCGTCCCGTTGATCACCGCCGAAAAAACCGGCTGAACCTCACTCTCGATGTTGCTCGGCAGGCTGGAGATCGCGGGGATCGCCAGGGTGAGATCGGCGATTAGATGGTCAGCGTTTTTGGGGATATCCCGGTAACGGATCGTCCCGCCGGCGATTTCTATATTGTTGATGGAAAAAAGCGCCTTGCCGCTCTCCTCCTGCTCCGGCTCGACCGATCCCTGCTCCGCCAGCAGATCGGAGAAACTGTAGGTCTGATCATCCAGGCGGCTGATATCGAGGGTCGGTCCGCTCAGGGAAATCGAGCGAACAATGAGCGCTTTTTTGAAGATCGAGAGGCTTTCCACATTGACGTACAGCCGATCGAAAGAAACAAACTCCCCTGTCCCTTCGCTGTCGGCAAGGCGGAATTCCTCGACGGTTGCCGACAGGGCAAAGGGGTTGAGACGGACCTTGCCGATGCTGACCTGGCGGTTGAGAAGCTGCGGAATTTTCTTTTCAAGGACTGTTTTGAGAATCAGAGGAGCGGCCAGAAAGCCGAAGAGGATGTAAAAGAGAAAGGCGCTGCCAAGCAAGACAACAGCTTTATTCCGCAGCTTCAACCCGCGGAATTGCGCAATAGGATTCTTCATCTGGGTCTCCTGCGAAAAGGAAAGAAGCGTGTATTGTAATTACAATTGTGAAATATGAGCAAGCGGTTCGATGCGATCGCTTCCCAATCGGGGCTGGGGGACAAAGTCGGTCCATCGGGCAGCCGGCACGATTCTTTCCCCATAATGACGCAGGGCAAATAAGCTTTGACATATTTCCGCCAAGGCTGCACACTGCTAAGTACAGAAATCATTCAGGAAATGACGCCGTCTGCTTAAATTCGACAATCATACCGCTGATGACTGGAGGAGAAAATGAAGAGCATTCTCTTGGCGACCGATATCGCACCGGAAACCGATCGGGCGCTCGAACGAGCGATCAACCTGGCGACGACACTCTCGGCCAAGCTGCACATTCTGCACGTCTCCCCTGAAAAATCCTTTTCCTTGGCGAAAAAACCGGCAGACACCCTCAGGCGGGGTGCTGAAGTCATCCTGCGGGAGTACCTGCAAGGATACGGCGAACTGCAAAATCTGAAACCGACCGTGAAGGTCATCGACGGACGAGAAGTTTATCTCGAAATCGTCCAGTACGCGGAAAAGGTCAAGGCCGGCCTGATCGTGATGGGGATGCACGGCAAGGCCAGCGTGCGCGACATGTTTGCCGGAACAACCATCGAAAGGGTCATTCGCAAGGGGATAAAGCCGGTCCTGATGGTCAGGAACAAGCCGCAGGGGGATTACGGGAGCATCCTGGTCGGCACGGATTTTTCGGCCGGTTCGAAGCAGGCGTTTCATGTCGCCCTGGAAGTGGCGTCAAAGGGCAGTTTTCACCTGGTGCACTCGTATGATATTCCGGAAACCGATATCGGCGCTAAGATCGAACGGTTTGCCGGCGATGTGATAGTGCAATGCGAAAATAACGAGATGGAAAAATTCATCAAGGAAAGCCGCAGCAGACTGAAAAAATCCGGTATCGCCCCGGAGAGATTCCATCCCCGAGTCGTCCAGGGGGCCGCCTTCTCCTGCCTGATGCGCGAAGCCAAGAACATCAATGCGGAGTTGATCGCCATCGGGACGCACAGCCGGACCACTCTGCTGCCGTACAAGCTCGGGGGAACGGCCCAGGACATTCTCAGCAATCCGCCCTGCGACGTACTGGTGGCCAAAGGCATCTGACGGTCCACAAATACGGATATCCTTCGGGCCTTCTTGCCGAATTCCGATTTTAACCGCAGTGGCGCCGGCATCATCAATCCCGCAGTCGATGTAGAGGGACGCGGCGTACCGTCGTTCTAAATTCGCCCGCCAACAATCCACGGCGCGCAGGATCGGTTCGCTGGATCAGCGTCGCGCTCCGCCCAATGGCAATCCAAGCCGCCTCTCCTTCCGACAGTTACGGCGGCCTTTCACCTTCGCCTCCCCGCCCGCAAACTCCCCGCCGACACCTCCGCACCCTTCCTGTTGAAATTTCGTATTTTCTTGTTAATTCAGATGGTAAGCGCCACACCAGGGAAAGGCAGAGCGATCCGAATACGAAAGGGAGAAGCAGAGGGGAGGCAACTGAAGCGAGTGCTTCTGGTGGGAGAAGAGCCGGCGCGCTCGGCGCCTTCGCGCACCCTTGCCGCCGAACTCACGCGGTTGGGGGTGGATGCCGGTTTTTCCATGGGAGCGGAGTGGACCAGCACCCCCCGTTGGCTGCGACTGGTCCGGCGCAACGACGCGGTCATTTTCGTCCGCTACCAGAGCGACGACATCCATTTTCAGCGTCAGCTGCACCTGGCCGGGCTCTTCGGCTGTTGCGTCATCCGCTGGTGGGTCGGTTCGGATGTCTACAACTGCCTGCGCTCGCCGGAAGCGGCGAGCGCCGCGCGGGAGCTGGACCGGGCCGTCGATCTAAACATCGCGGTGGCCGCCCACCTGGTGAGCGAACTGGGCGGCATCGGCATTCATGCGGAACATGTCCCTTCCATTTGCGACCTGGCCGCAATCGATACCGTTCCGCCCCCTTCCCTGCCGCTTTCGGTGCTGACTTATCTGCCCGAGGGGCGGAAAGCTTTTTATGGCGAAGAGGTGCTCATCGCGGCGATCGAGGCGAATCCCGACCTGGAATTCATCGTCGTCAGCGACGATTCCCATGCGCTGGCGCATTACCAAAATGTCCAAAGTGTCGGCTGGGTCGAGGAAATGGAAACGGTGTGGCCGCGGATTGGGGTATTGCTGCGCGTGACTGAGCATGACGGCTTGCCGCGGATGGTCCTCGAAGCTCTCGCCCGCTACCGCTATGTCATCTATTCCTGGCCGCTGGCGGGCTGCTGGCTGGCAAGGACCGCCGGGGAGGTGTTGTCCCAACTGGAACGGTTCAAAGCGAGCCAAAGCATCAATATCGTCGGCCCCGCCGCCGCCCGCGCCATCGGGGCGGATGCCGGCAGCCGGTTTTTGCAGCTGGCGGAATCCCGGCAAAGGGCTGGCCGGCGGCCCCGGTGGTCTTCGCTGCGGCAGGCGATCCGCTGCCAAAGAAGATTGGCCGCATTTCCGCCGCTTCGAAGGCTGTCCAGGGGGGCACGGCCCTGACGCCCTTCACCCGCTCCCGGCACCGGCAATTCGCCGGACGATTCGCCTGCCGGTGGAGAAAATCGGGTGCAGGCGCTGCGGAACGACCAGCTTGGCCAGCAGTTCGCACGTTGCCGGCGACCGGGGCGCGGCTCTCCCGCCCGCAGATAGGTGGTCGCCGCGCGATCATGCGCGGAAAAAATAGATCTTGCTGATGAGGTGCGCGTTGGCGCTGAGACTGGAGGTGGCCTCGGTCAGGGCGTTGGAGAAGTAGGTCCAAGGCACGAGGGCGACAAAGGCGAAAACGGAGTACGGCGCGCCGTCGGACTCCACGCCCACCAGCCGGCCGAAAACCAGGGTGAAAACGACCATGGTCGCCAGCGGCTGAATCACCGCCCAGCCGATGCCGATGGCGCTCTGCGCACAGCGCACCTTGACGCCGCGCCAGATAAGGAAAAAGAACAGATCCCGGTACTCGCGCATTTCCCGCCAGTCGATCAGACGCCAGCCGGAACGGGGCCGGATAAAGATCACCGGCATTTCCGCTGCGGCCGGCGGGCTTGGTGCGTTGGTCTTCGGCATCGATACGCTCTCTCTGGTCCGGCTGTCCGGTCGTCAAAGGAGATCCTACAAGATCGCCCTGCTGTATCAAGCTGATCGAAGACAAATTTAATTTTCGGGGAGCAGGAAAAAAGACGCCGGCGCGGTCGCCAACCCCTGAAGATCGGGAACATGAAAATCCCCCCCGCTTCGCGTGCGCCTTCGCAGCGGAGTTTGGCCGCGGCGGGTCAGACCTGGGGGGTGGGCAGGATTTTTCGGCCGAGGGGGCGAAAGAGCGTCGGGTAAAGGATGCTGGCGAGAAGGGCGGTGAGGATGAGAGCGCCGGCCGTTTCCGAGGAGATGACGCCCATCCGCTCTCCGAGGGTGCCGGCAACGACGATCATCGACAGCGGCGCCGACAACAGGATGGACATGGCGGCGGCCTCGCGCAGGGAAAGGCGCAGCGGACGGGCGAGAAGCAGGGGGAAGAGATTGCTGACCAGCACCATGGCGGTGAGAAAAAGGGCCATGAGCAGGGTCTCCGGCTGGGTGAGCAGGGAGAGGTCGAGCTGCGAGCCGACGCCGATGAAGAAAAAAGGGATCAGGAAGCCGAAGCCGAGAGCATTGATCTTCTCCTCGAAACGCCCCTTGCTCTTGAACACATGGCCAAAAACGACGCCGGCGAGAAAGGAGCCGAGGATCGGCTCGGCGCCGGCGGCGGCGGCGAGCAGTCCGCCGGAGAAGGCGACGGTGACGACGGCGCGGATGCCCTCCTCCACCGGGTCCTCGCTTTCCATGACCTTTTCGACCCGCTCCGGGTTCCACCAGGCGAGCAGGTACAGCAGCTTGAGGACGAAAAGGGCGAGCATGAAGAGGAGGGTGAGCTTGAGCAGCTCCAGGCCGGCATACCAGGTCAGGCCATGCTTTTCATAGGCGTCGATGAGCGTGAGCGCCAGGATCGACAGCAGCTCGCCGGTGAGGGCGACGCCGACGATATCCCGCCCCAAGGGCGTGCGAATCAATTCCAGCTCTTTGAGGACCGGAATGACAATGCCTGCGGAGATCATCGCCACCGCCACCCCGAGGAAAAAGGGTTGGCCGAAGGCGACGAAAATCAGCGGCGTCACGGTGAAGGAGAGCAGGGAAACCAGTACATACCAGAAGGTTTTGCCGCTGCGCTGGATGGCGCCGAGATCGAGTTCCATGCCGGCGATGAACATCAGGTAGACGAAACCGATCTCGCGCAGCAGGTCGAACCAGTCGGGCCGTCCCTTGAGAAGAAGATTGAACAACAGGGCGCCGTAGACAATCTCCAGCGCCGCGGAGGGGATGCGCAAACGCCGGGCAAGAAAGGGGACGACGGCGGCGCCAAAAATAACCAGAAACAGGGAAAAATGCTGTTCACCCATGAACGCCACGGCTAGACGATCAATTCCATCGCCGGGATCAGCAGACAGGATGTCGGCGCCCGCCAGGTGGTCTCCCAACCGACATCCGGCCGCAGCCAGGCGGCGAGGGGGGAGCCGCGCCGCCAGCCGCCGAGTTCGGTCACCAGCAGGTTGCACTCGCGCAGCTCCCTGGTGACGGCGTGGACCGGGTTGCCCTTCAGTTCGCGGGTCGGAATGTATGTTTTATAGATCAATCCCATGTCGGCGATGATTCTTTTCATATCGGTATAAGCCCGCATCTCCTCTTCGGAGGAGATGTAGCGGGAGAGCGTGACGAAGAAAGCCTCGATCTGATACCGGGTGGAAGCCGACATCTCCAGGGTTGTTTCCATGGCATGCTGCAACCCATCTTCGCTGAGGCAGGGAACGGCAACCTTGCGGTAGGGAAAGGTGCCGCGGGCCAGAACGATGGGGCAGCCGAGCAGTTCGGACAGGTCGAGCAGCATCTCCTTGCGATAATGCCGGCCCAGAAAGGAGAAGAAATTCTGCTCGGCCAGACTTCCGGGGAGGATCGCCAGGCTGGTGCGGCGACCCATTTGCCGCACCAGGGACTGAAAGGCCTCCAGCGGCCGACCGGCGACCTCGGTGACGATGCTGCATTCGCGCAGACTGGTCCTGGCGCCGAAATCCCGCAGTTGCTCCTCCAGGGCGGTGTCCTTGTGCGGCAGCAGAAAGACCGCCTTTTCGAGGGGGAAGACTTCCAGCAGATAGGCAATCTCGCGCAGGTAGCTCTCGTCCTCGGCGCCGGTGAAGAAGGCGGTCAGGGTATCGCCGTATTCGAGGGGAAAATGGGTGAAACGGAAGGTCAGCAGATCGGTCACCGTCTTCAGAACCTTGGGATCGCCCATGATGATGACGCGATCCTTGGCCCTGAGCACGGTGTCGCCGCGCGGCACCAGGATGTTGCCGTCCCGGTAGACGATGCCGATGCGCCAGCTCTTCGGATTGAGAGAGGAAAGCGGCTTGTTGGCAAAACGGGAGTTGTGGTGGACTTCGACTTCGAGAATCTCGTTCTTGCCGAGACCGATCCCCTGCACCGCCTTGATCTTCTGCTCCAGTCGATTGCGCAGGCCGGTGGCGACGCCGGCAAAAATACTCTCGACCTCCACCCCCAGATCTTCCAGCGTTTCCATGCCCTTCTGGGTGATACCGACGGCGATGGTGCGGCGGATTTCAAAGTGTTCCTTGAGGATGCGCGCCACCTCGATGTTGACCTTTTCGCTGGCGGTGGCGACGATGACGGTATCGTCACGGCCGATGCCGGCCTCTTCGAGAACAAGCCGGCTGGTGGCGTCGCCGAGAATCGTCTGGAGGTCCTCGCCGCGCGCCTGCTTGGCGAGTGTCAACGCCTCGGCATTGGCGTCGATGCAGACCAGTCCGATGTCCCGGGAGAGATTCCGGATCAGCGACAGACCGATTCTGCCGAGCCCGACGATAAAAAACTGGCCGTCGGCCATAGCACTCCTGCAAAGAAAGGGGGATTAAAACCGGCGTTGGCGATTGCGCAAGTTTATGGGCAACGGGCCGTCATTGCAAGCCGCAAATGGCCGCGACCGCTTACCGCAGCATCCCCAGATCGTGCAACTGCCGAAGCAGCTTCCGGCCCGCCGGAGCGGCGAAAAAAGCGCTGAAATTCTCCGCCGCACGCCGGCCGATCTGGCCGTCGGCCGCCAGTTCGTCGGCCGTGGCGGCGAACAGGGCGTCGCCGACGGGAAAGCGTTCTCCGAGACGCCTCGCCGCAACCGGCCCGACACCGGGAATGCCGAGGGCGCTCAGCAGACGCTCGCGCTCCGGCCGCGCCGCGGCGGCAAGGGCGGCGGCCAGCCGCTGGGCCGACCGGGCGCCGAAGCCCGGCGCCGCAGAGATTTGCTCCTCGGTTAAAAGAAAAATGCCGGGCAGGTCCGTTACCAACCCGGCCTCGATCAGCAGGCGCAAGCGGCCCCGGCCGAGACCGGCGACATTGAGCCCCGTTTTCGAGACGAAATGGACGGCGCGGGCCAGAAACTGCTCACGACAGTCGGGCGAATCCTGCAGACAGGCGGTCACCGCCGCCGCCTCGGACGGCGACGCCGGGGGCTCGTCGTTGACGGGATCGTTCCCCACCACCGCCAGCAATTGCGGCACGGCATCGCCAGCCAGGGCGATCACCACCTCGTCGCCGACGCGCACGCCAAAACGGGCCACCTCGGCGGCGCTGTGCAGCGACACCCGGCCGACGTTTACGCCCCCGAGCAGCACCGGCGCAACGTCGGCCACCGGGGTGCGGCGACCGGTGCGGCCGGTCCGCCAGTCGATGGCCAGAATGCGGGTCCGCGCGCTCGCCGGGGGAAATTTCCAGGCTGCGGCCCAGCGCGGCGCCCGGCCGCCCTCCCCCAGCCGGCGCCGCAGGGAAAGAGCGTCCACCTTGACGACAACACCATCCATGGCAAAGGGCTGGCGATCGCGTCCGAGAAGATACGCGCGACGGACGGCGCGCACCTTGGCAAGGGTCGAAGCCGTCCGGGTATGGGTGAAATCGACCGGCAAGCCCCAGCCGGCCAATTGCGCCAGCGCCTGCCGGTCGGAGGTGCCGGCGCTCTCCGGCTCCGCCGCCACCAGGGCGAAAGGAAAGAAGCGCAGGGCCGCCAAAGCCCGTCGGTCGGGAGTTTGCGCCCGCAGGGTGGCGGCGGCCAGATGCCGCGGGGTGGCATAGTCCGTCTGCGGCGGAGCGGCCGCCAGCAACCGCAGATCGGCGTAGATCTCCCCGCGCACAACCAACCGGGCCGGATAGTCGCCGACGAGCCGCGCGGGAATTCCGGTGACCTGGCGCATCCGCTCGGTCACGTTCTCGCCGGCCGCGCCGTCCCCCCGGGTCGCCGCCGAAAACAGTCGCCCCGCCTGATAAACCAGTTCCACCGGCAGACCGTCCACCTTTGGCTGCACCAGCAGGTCGACAACTTCCCCCGCTGTCTCGATGCGCCGCAACAGGGCCGCAATCTTGCTGTCGTCGGCGGCCGATTCCAGACTGAGCATCGGCTCCTCATGCGCCACCTGCGCCGTAGCCGCCGGGCCGCCGCCGATCTGGCGGGTCGGCGAATCGGCGGTGGCAAGCGCCGGAAAGCAGTCTTCCAGACGCACCAACTCGGCAAAGAGCCGGTCATACGCAGCATCGGAAATCTCTGGACGCAGTTCCCGGTAGTAAAGGCGGTCGTGGTGGCGGATTTCGGCGGCGAGCTGTTCCAGGCGCGCCTGAATGGTGGCGGCGGAATATTCGGAACAGGATGGGAGCGTGGTTGCGGCAGGCGCGGGAACGGAAATCGAGAGCAAAAGACCGATAAAAAGAAGTGACCGGCAAAGCATTTCCCCCTCCATGGATGCGGCATCGCCGCGATGGCCAACCGCAAATGCCGCCGGCCGTCGCCGAAGCGACGGCCGGCGGGCAGGCAAAAAAATCAGCCGAGATTCTGGGCGACAAAGTCCCAGTTGATCAGCTTATCGACAAAGGTGCTCAGATAGTCGGGGCGCCGGTTCTGGTAATCGAGATAATAGGCGTGCTCCCAGACATCGGCGGTGAGCAGCGGTTTTTTGTTGTGGTGCAGGGGATTTTCGCCGTTGGGCGTTTTCATGATTTCCAGCTTGCCGCCGTTGTCCACCAGCCAAACCCAGCCGCTGCCAAACTGACCGACGCCGGCGGCCTTGAACTCCGCGACGAACTTGTCGAAGCTGCCGAAATCGGCGTTGATCCGCTCGGCGATCTTGCCGGTCGGCTTGCCGCCGCCCCCCGCCTGCAGACAGTGCCAGTAGAAGGTATGGTTCCAGACCTGGGCCACGTTGTTGAAAATGGCGGCCTTGCTGCTGTCGCCCGCGGTTTTTTTGATGATCGTCTCGATCGCCTGGCCTTCCAGATCGGTCCCCTTGAGCAGTTCGTTGGCCTTGTTGACGTAGGCGGCATGGTGCTTGTCATGGTGAAACTCAAGGGTTTTGGCGCTGATGTGCGGCTCGAGGGCGTTTTTCGGGTACGGCAGATCGGGCAGTTGGATCATGGGTTCCTCCTTGTGGATGGTGTGCTTATGACGGCCTTGGGCCGGGAGTTAATTTCAGGGAATGCGTCGCGGTCTTGCCTCCAAATCATTGATTGATGCTTTCGCAAAAAGCAACATGGTGGATGGCTAAGCCAAAAGCGTCAAATGCAAGGCGCGCAATTGTCGAACAATGAGGCGTACTTATGTAGATTGCAGCAACGCCGCAGTTGGTGAATTTTTGCGACGCCATCAATGATCGCCGTAGCCGAGCACCACCAGCAGACAGCTGCCGTCGGCGATGACATTGATGCCGTTCTCCCGGCATCGGGCCACCGCCGTCGGGCTTTCCGCTCCGGGCTGCATCCAGATATTGCGGATCCCCTTGCCGATGGCCTGCTCGACGACCTTTTCGGTGACCTGCGGCGGGGTGATGACGGAGATGCTGGCCACCTCGGCCGGCAGTTCGCTGACATTGGCGACGCAGGGAATCCCCTCGATCTCTTTCTCGACGGGATTCACCGGCACCGCCTGCTTGCCGTTCTGCAGATAGCAGCGCAGCACCTTGTTGCCGTATTTTTCACGGCGCGAGGAAGCGCCGACGACGCCGAAGGCCGGAGCGGCGAGAAAGGTGTCGATCTGTTCGCGAATGGACATTCGAAACTCCTTTTCATAATGAATATCGGACAATTCTACTCGAAATTCCCCATGGCGCAACACCGAAGATTAATTTTTCGTCTCCCATGAGACCGGCCGTGCTTCCCCGCCCGTACTGCCCCTTGAACCGGGCTGGCGAAAGCCGTATAGTGCGCACCATGAAAGACATCTTCCTCGCCGATGCCCACCTGCGCGACCCCGCGGACGCCAATTACCGCCGCATGCTGCGCTTTCTCGATGAACAGCGCGGGCAAATCCGCACCCTTTACCTGCTCGGGGATATCTTCGATTTCTGGGTCGGCTACCGGCATGTCGTCTTTTCCGCCTGCGTTCCCCTGCTCGACTGCCTGCGCCGACTGCGCGCCAGCGGCGCCGAGCTGGTTTACGTGGAGGGCAATCACGATTTCAATCTCGGCCCTTACTTTGGCGATGTCCTCGGCTGCCGCATTCTGCCCGACGGCGGCGCCGTCGATCTGGATGGGAAAAAAGTCTTTATCGCCCACGGCGACCTGGCCAATCCGGACGATGCCGGATATCGTCTGCTGCGCCGCTTCCTGCGCAGCGCACCGACAAAAGGCTTGATCAAGCTGCTCCCCCCCGATTGGACCTGGGCCATCGGCCGCTGGAGCAGCAACCGCAGCAGCCACGGGCATAACGCCGACCAACAGCGCTGGATCCCGGAAGCGCTGCTCCTCGCCCACGCCCGCGAGCGTTTTGCCGAAGGCTTCGCGGCGGTGGTTACCGGCCATTATCATTTTCCACTGCAATGCACGACCGAGCAGGGAACCATGGTCGCTCTCGGCGACTGGATCGAGCAGTACTCCTACGCCACCTGGGAAGAAGGCAACTTCACCCTGCATACCTACGAGGCGGAGTAGGACTGGCTAGCGGCTAGCGCCGATGGGCGCCGCCACCTTCTCCGCCGACCGTCTCGTCGCCAGATCCGACAGCGTCATGCCCTTCAGGACCTCGGCTTCGGCCCTGGCGATGCGCCCTTCGATTTCCCGCACCGATTCCCACTCCGGAACGCGTTCCTGATCTCCGACCTGCGCGCCGCTGCCGCGAAAGGACTGGATAAATTCATCGACTCGCACCTGGCCGGGCGGCTTGGCCGGCTGGTAGAGTAAGTCCTCGCTTTCCCCGGCGCGCACTGCGGAAAGGTAGCGCATCGCGACCAGTTCGTCGATGACGACGCGCCCCAGGCGGGGAGGCAGGGCCAGACACTCGGCAATTTTTTCCATCCCCCAGGGGTCCTCGCCCCGCTCGAACCTGCCGGCGACGGACGCCATGACGGTGAGGGCAACCATTTCCTGGCTGAGATAATTGACTTTCTGTTCGCGCATCTCGCGCCGGATGGTGGTGAGATTCTGCCAGGCGTAGGCTATCTCGGCGCCGAGCAGAACGATCGCCCAGGAAAGGTAAATCCAGGCCATGAGGATGGGCAGGGCGGCCATGGTGCCGTAAATGGCGTTGTAGCGCGCCACGCCAACCTGGAAATTGACGTATCCCCACTGCGCCAGCTGCCACATGGTGCCGCCGGCGATGCCGCCGATGAGGGCGGCCGAAAGGCGCACCTTGATGTTCGGCATGAAGACGTAAAGGAAAATGAAGGCCGCCCACATGGCCACGTACGGCAGGACGCGGAAGAGGAACAGGACCACTTCGCCGACGACCGCTTGCTCCATAAGCGCTTGCACCAGCGATTGACTCTCCAGGGTGCTGGTCATGGAAATGGCGACAAAGAGAAAGACCGGTCCGAGCAGCAGCACGGAGGTGTAATCGGCGAACCGTCGAAAGAGCGAGCGGGTTTCCTTTACGCCCCAAATCTGATTGAAGCTGATCTCGACATTGGATATCAGCATCAGCACGGTCAGAATGAGCGTCACCATGCCGACCGCGCCCAGGCGGGTGAAGTTGGTGTTTTCGATGTAGGTGAGAATCTGGTTGACGATTTCCTGCGAGCCGATGGTGATCTGCTCCAGAAGCATCGGCTGCAGAGTTTTTTGCACCCCCAGACCGCTGAGGACGGCGAAGGCGAGGGCGAACAGGGGAACGATGGCAAGGAGGGTGGCGTAGGTCAGAGCGGAGGCGCGCAGCAGACAGCCGTCCGCCATGAATTCCCGGTAGACGAGCAGCACGAGCTGCCCCTGGCGCAGCAGAAAGCCGCGCGTCCGGGAGAGTCCGCTGCTTTCGACTTCCCATATTCCCTTGTCCAGGAAATTCTGGATCTGACGAATTTTTTCCTTGAAACCGGACATGCCCTTCCCTAGCCAGCAGGAGGTCTGAATGCGGCGCAGTAAAAAGCCCACCCGATTCGGGTGGGCTGCATGAGAAGCTTGCCTAAATCGTTTCCGAAGAGCGTTCCTTGTACGCTTCCTGACCGGCTTCGGTCGCCGCGATGACCGCTTCTTTCTGCTCGCGGTACGCCTCGCGGCCGGCATCCGCCGCCGCCTTCAGGGCCGCTTTCTTTTCTTCGTAAACCGACCGGCCTTCCTCCACCGTCCCACGCACCCGCTCCTGCGTCTCCTCGGCGAGATTGCGCACCCGGCTGCGGGCATCGTCGGCCATCTGCCGCATTCTCTCCCGCGTTTCCTCGCCGGAGCGCGGCGCGAAAAGAAACGCCAGGCCGCCGCCGATAGCCGCCCCCATGATGAACGTCATAAAAGTCGAACAACCATTTTTTTCCGCCATTTTCGTCACCTCCTCTTGGGTTGTTTCACCTCTTTGGTAAATGCCTTGCGCGCCGCCCGCATCCCCATAAAGGCGCCGAGCGAGCGGCCAACCATCTGACCCACTCCGCTGTTCATGGCGGCCGTAATATTGTGCAGCATGCCTCCGGCTTCTTCCAGCGAATCGAAGACGGGGCGCACCTTGGCCAGATCGTGCTCCGCTTCCTCGGTGATGCTTTTCAGATTCTCCGACATCTCCCGCACTTCCCGCAGCAGCGGAAGAATATCGCGCTGCGCCACGCCGATGAACTCATCGACCCGCTGCACGGTCTGCTTGATCTGCAGCAGAACCGGGATGAGAAAAATGGCGATGAGGACGAAAACTATGGTGGCGATGAGCGCCAGAACATCCATCTGCATGGTATCCCTCCAACCAGGAAAAACAATCAGGAATTCCTTAATTAGACCAGATATTTTTTAATATTCAAGGCAAAAACGCGGGCAACCCCCGATTGAAGCGCCGCGAACGGTGAACTTGCGGGTTGTTGGCGCCAGCGGTCACGACAGAAAAACCGCCTTCAGGCCGTCCACCATGTACTGGACGGCGAGAAAGGCCAGCACCAGCCCGAGGAGGCGGGTGAGGATCGTGACCCCGAGATTGCCGATCAGCTTGATCAGCAGGTCGGCATAGCGCAGAAAAAGGTAATTGACCACAAACACCAGGGCGCTGGCGACGAGCAGGGCCAGCCAGGCGAGAGCGGATTCGGCGCGGCGGGCAAAAATCAGCGCCGTGGCGATAGCGCCGGGGCCGGCCAGCAGGGGGATGGCGAGGGGGGTGATGGAAATATCTTCCTTGTCCTCGGCCAGCCGCTCCTCGCGCGGGCTGGTGCCGGTGCCGGTGAAGCGGCCGTAGAGCATTTCCAGGGCAATGACAAAGAGCAGAATGCCGCCGCAGATGCGGATGGCCGGCGTATCTATCCCCAGGTAATTAAGGAGCAAGGTGCCGAAGAACAGAAAAAAAACCACCACCAAAAAAGCGACCAGGCAGCCGCGCAGCGCCATTGTCCGCCGCTCTTCGGAGGAGTTTTGGGGGGTGATGGCCAGAAACACGGCCACCCCGGCGATCGGGTCGACGATGATAAAGAGTTGGAAAGCGAAAGCGAGAAAGAGACTCCACGGTTCCATGCTGCTGCGGCTCCTCCCGGGGCTCTAAACGGGGCAAAAACCGGCAAAAGCATTCACCACTGAGAACACTGAGGACACAGAGAAAATCAAAACGAGAATTTCTCAGTGCTCTCAGTGTTCTCTAGCGCGCGTAGCGAGCGGGTGGTGAAACGCTTTATTCGAATTCCCCGGTCTTTGCCACCCTCTTCACCGGCGGACCGAGTTGGGCCGGGTCGCCGTCGAAGTCCGCAACGTCGCCGACGAGGACGATCTTCTGCCGGGCCGGATCGAGATGCTCCCGCGCCGCCCGCTGCACGTCTTCGGCGCTGACCGCCGCCACCTCATCGCGGTAGGTCCGCAGGTAATCCTCGGGATAATCGAAATAATCGAGGCGCATCTGCTGGGTGACGATACCGTGGGTGTCGGTAAACGCGAAGATGAAGGAATTGATCAGGCTTTCTTTGGCCAGGTTCAGCTCCTGCTCGCTCACCGGTTGCCGCTGCATGTCGGCGATGAGTTCGCGCATCAGCCGCACCGCTTCCATGGTGCTGGCGGTTTTCGTTTCGGTGCCGGCGATGAAAGGACCGGGCAGCCGGCGGCCGATCTGAAAATAGGAATAAGCGGAATAGGCCAGACCGCGGTTGGAGCGGATTTCCCGCATCAGCCGCGAGTTGAAGCCGCCGCCGCCGAGAATATAGTTCATCACCCGCACCGCCTGCAGATCGGGGGCCGCTTTGTCGATGCCCAGTTGGCCGATCAGGACGGTCGTCTGGGGGATGTCCTTGGCCGCAACCAGCACCAGCGGCTCCGGATGCGGCATGACCGGCGGGATCTCCTGCGCGGCGAATTCTGCCGATTGCCAGTCGCCGAACAGCTTTTCGAGAATGCCCAGCAACTGCCCGCGGTCGAAATCGCCGGTAATGGCCAGCCAGGTATTGTTCGGAAAGAAGTAGCGCTGGTGAAACCGCAACAGATCGCTGCGGTCGACGTTGGCCACCGTCGCTTCGGTGGGGGTGCGACCCAGGGGGTGGTCGCCGTAGATGGCGCGCATGATGGCCCGCGAGGCGATCTGGTCGGGTTGATCGTTTTGCCGGCGAATCCCTTCGATCGCCTGCCGCCGGGCCAGTTCGAGGCGTTGCGCATCGAATTGCGGCCGGCGGATCATATCGGCGAAAATGGCCAATCCCTGTTCCAGATCCTTGGCTTGCAGGGAGAGGTTGAAATTGGTGGTGTAGGTTTCGGTGTTCACCCCCAGATTGGCGGCCATCATCTCCAGCGCCTCATCGACTTCCCCCGGCGTCCGGTCGCCGGCGCCGCCGGTGCGCAGCAAGACGCCCATCAGTTCGGCCATGCCGGTTGCCGCCGCCGGCACGCTGATCGATCCGGCGCCCACCATGGCCGAAGCCGCGATCAGGGGAAGTTCGGCATCTTCCTTCAGATACAGCTGAATGCCGTTGGGCAGTTGCAGACGCTCCACTTCGGGCACCTGGAATTCCAGCGGTTCGAACTGCAATCCGGCCAGGGGGGAGCGCTCGACGCCGGTCGTGCGGCCGGCCGGTCCGCCGGCGGTGCAGGCCAACAGTGGCAGCAGCAAAAAAAGAATCAACAAGTAGCGTATATACCGTCGCATGTTTACATTTTCCCCTTCGCCTGGGTAGCCGCCGGACTCGCCTCGGTCGCCGCGTCGTCGCCGCGACGCAGAACGGCCACGGTGCGGTTGTCGGGACGGAAATAACGGGTGGCGACCTGCATGATGTCATCGGCGGTCACCGTGGCGATGAATTCGTCATAGGTGACCAGATAGCGCCAGTCGCCGGCCACCGTCTGATAATAGGTGAGCATGCGCGCCAGGCCGCTGTTCTCTTTCAGATAGCGCAACCGGTCGGTGCGCAGCCGGTTGCGCACTTTTTCCAGTTCCTCCGGCGTCACCGGCTCCCGCGCCAGACGGTCGAGTTCCCGGTAGATCGCCGCCTCGACCTCGGCGGTGGTATGCGGATAACGGGGCACGGCGGAGATAATGAACAGGTTGGGGAAGCGGGCGCCGGGGCCGCCGGAGACGCCGACGGAAGTGGCCAATTGCTGCTCGACCACCAGCGACTGGTAGAGCCGGCTGGTGCGGCCGCCGGCGAGGATCAGGTCGATGGCGTCGAAGACGTAATCCTGCTTTTCCGGCAGGGTCGGCTTGTGATAGCCGATCATCATCTGCGGCTCGGCATCGTAGGTGATGGCCACCCGCTTCTCTCCCGCCTGCGCCGGCTCCACCGCCGGCACCGGTGGCACCGGTGTGCCGGGGGCGATGTCGCCGAAATACTTCTCCACCACGGCAACCGCCTCGGCAAAATCGATATCGCCGACCAGGGCGATCACCGTATTGACCGGGGCATAGTAATTGCGGAAGAAATCCCGGGTTTCTTCCAGCGTCAGGTTTTCCAGATCGCTCATCCAGCCGATGATCGGATTGCGGTACGGATGCGTGATGAACGCATTGGCGATGAGATTTTCGTAGAGCATGCCGCCGGGATCGCTTTCGTACGAGCGGCGGCGCTCTTCCATGACGACCTCCCGCTCGGTATAGAATTCGCGCAGGACCGCGTTCTGCATCCGGTCGGCTTCCACCGCCGCCCACAGTTCGAGCTTGTTCGCCGGCAGGGCGATGATGTAGCTGGTCAGGTCCTTGCTGGTGAAGGCGTTGAACCCCACCCCGCCCTGCTCGCCGT
Source organism: Desulfuromonadales bacterium (assembly GCA_041677125.1). Taxonomy (GTDB): domain Bacteria; phylum Desulfobacterota; class Desulfuromonadia; order Desulfuromonadales; family JACZKF01; genus JBAYQP01. The sequence continues at coordinate 105,941 of JBAYQP010000006.1, forward strand.
AAATTTTTGAAAACTCGTCCTTGACGATGTACAGCTTCTGCGCCTCCTGCAGTTGCGTCAATCGCCGGCGCAAGGTGGCGATCTCCTCCGCGTCGGCTCCGGGGCGCCCGTTCAGGGCATCCAGTCGGGCGCCGACCTGCTCGATTTCTTCCTGAATCGGCCGTTCCTTCGCCCAATCGGCGGTGCCGATGGTCGTCGTCCCCTTGAACATCATGTGTTCGAGCAGATGGGCCACGCCCCGCACCTGACTCGTTTCGTTCACCGAGCCGACCTTGATGGTGATATTGGCGGCGAAGGTCGGGGCTTCATGCCGCTCGACCACCAGCAGCGTCAGGCCATTGGCGAGTGTATGTTCCCAGACTTTCTCCTCCAGCGGCTGGGCGAAAACGGGCGCGACCAGCAGGAGCAGGGTGAACAGGCAAAAATACGTCTGGCGCAAAATCCTTGTTTGCATGCATAGCCTCGCGGATGGGTTCAGGGCAATTTCGCCGCCCATAGTACGCTGGCGGCCCGGATTTGGCAACCCGACCAAGGCGCGGGAAAGGTGGGCTTCATGAGGGAAAGGTCAAGCGATTTCCAGAGTGGTGCTGCTCCATACCGGGCGGAACATTCAGAAAACCGTCGGGCAGATCGTCTGCGGCCGGCAGGAGGGTCTCGTCCAGAACCTCGTGCAGGGAGTCGACCAGGCGCACGCGCACGCTTTGCAGCAGGTAATCGTCGATCTCCTGGAGATGTTCCCGATTGCGGGCCGGCAACAGGATCGTGGTGACGCCGGCGCGCCGGGCGGCCAGAACCTTTTCCTTCACCCCGCCGATGGGCAGAATGCGGCCGGAAAGGGTCAACTCCCCGGTCATGGCGACATTGCGCCGCGCCGGCCGGCCGGTGAACAGGGAGATCAGGGCGACGGCAATGGCCACGCCGGCGGAAGGGCCGTCCTTGGGAATGGCGCCGGCCGGCACGTGGATATGGATATCGCTTTTTTCGAAAAAGTCCGTCGCGATGCCGAATTCGGCGGCGTGGGCGCGAACGAAAGAAAGCGCCGCCTTGGCCGATTCCTGCATGATGTCGCCGAGATTGCCGGTAAGCAACAATTCCTTTTTGCCGCGCATGCGCGAGGTCTCGATAAACAGGATATCGCCCCCCGACTCGGTCCAGGCCAGGCCCGTGGCCACCCCGACGCGGTCCTCCTCGCCGGCGATGTCGGTGAAGAATTTGCGCGGCCCGAGCAGCGCTTCCACATCCGCCGGGCTCACCTGCCGCCGCGCCGGTCGATTCTGGGCGATTTCCCTGGCGACCTTGCGGCAGACGGCGGCGATCTGCCGTTCCAGACCGCGCACCCCGGCCTCGCGGGTGTAATCGCGGACGATTTTCAGCACCGCCTCCTCGGTGAAATCCAGCGTCCGCCCTTCCAGGCCGTTTTCCAGCAACTGCTTGGGGATCAGATATTTGAAAGCGATCTGCTTTTTCTCCTCATCGCTGTAGCCGGACAGATGGATGATCTCCATGCGGTCGCGCAGGGCGTGCGGAATCGGATCGATGATGTTGGCGGTGGTGATGAACATCACGCGCGACAGGTCGAAGGGCAGATCGAGGTAATGGTCGGTGAAGGAGTGGTTCTGCTCGGGGTCGAGCACCTCCAGCAGGGCCGAGGCGGGGTCGCCGCGAAAATCCTGGCCGATCTTGTCCACTTCATCGAGCATGAATACCGGATTGTTCGCTTCCGCCCGGCAGATGTCCTGAACAATCCTTCCCGGCAGGGCGCCGATGTAGGTGCGCCGATGGCCGCGGATTTCCGCTTCGTCTTTCATGCCGCCGAGGGAAATGCGGATGAATTTGCGCCCCATGGCGCGGGCGATGGAGCGTCCGAGCGACGTCTTCCCCACCCCCGGCGGACCGGCGAAACAGAGGATCGGCCCCTTGGCGGATCGTTTCAGCGCGCGCACCGCCAGGTATTCGAGAATCCGCTCCTTGACCTCTTTGAGATCGTAATGATCCGCATCGAGAACGTGCTGCGCCTGGTTGATGTCGAGGCTGTCTTCGGTCCCTTTTCGCCAGGGGACCATGCACAGGTAATCGAGATAGGTGCGCGCGACGGTGTACTCGGGCGAAGCCGGGTTGATGCGCTCTAGGCGGGCGAATTCCTTCTCGGCCACGACGCGGACCTTCTCCGGCATGCCGGCGCGGGCGATGCGGGCGCGCAGCTGTCCCGAATCGCCATTTTTGGCATCCTCCTCCCCCAATTCATCCTGAATCTGCTTGAGCTGCTCCCGCAGCAAAAAATCCTTCTGCGTCTTGTTGACCTTCTTTGCCACCTCCGTCTGCACCTCGCCGCGCACTTGCAGCTTTTGCACCTCGGCGGTGAGCAGCAGATACACCTCCTTCAACCGTTCGAGGGGATCGAAGGTCTCCAGCAGCCGCTGCTGCTTTTGCTGCTCCAGATTCAGGTAAACCGCCACCAGGTCGGCCAGGCGGCCGGCTTCCTCGATCTCATCGATCATCTTGATGACATCGCCGGGCAGCGGCCGGCCGTAGGCGATGGCGATTTTCAGCAAAGCATTGACGCTCTGCACCAGCGCTTCGGCGACCAGCCCCCGGTTTTCCAGCTCCGGCACCGCTTCGATGCGGGCGACAATGAAGGGGGATCGCCGATTGGCGGACAGCAGGCGAATACGCTGCAGCCCCTCGACGACGACTTTGCCCCCACCTTCGGGAAAGCGGAAGACCTGGTCGAGGCGGCAGATACTGCCGATTTTCGCCAGTTGCTCGAAGCGCCCGGGAAAGTCCCCGCCCTGTGTGGCAAAAAGGCCGATCATTTGATCGCCGCTCATCGCTTCTTCAATCGCCCCGAGTTCCCCCGGCGGCACGAACAGGGGGAAAACCATATGGGGGAAAACCACTTGGTCCCGCAGCGGGTAAACCGGAACGACCGTCGGAAGACTCAGCGGGTGACTGGACATGGGATCTCCTGTGGGATCATTCGAACTCCGGGTTCACCTCGGCGACAACTCGCGCCAGAATCTGCGGGAACTGTTCGTTGAAGGCCGGGTAGGCGGCGCCGAGAAACAGCTTGACGGCAGACATCTCCAGGCGCACCCGGTCCACTTCGGCACGCAGCTCAAGCAGCCGCGTCTCCACTTCCGAACCGCCCAGACGGATTTCCTTCTGCAAGCGGGTGATTTGCTTTTCCAGGGCCATCTGGTTCATCTATTTCTCCTTCGTGGGTGAATCAGGGAAAAAGAATAGCAGTCGGCCAAAGGGAGTCAAGACGGGGGAAAACGCGGTGGGGACGAGGGTCTGCCAGAGAATGCAACGATGGTGACGGGGTCGCGGCGGCGCGGCTGGGCAGGAGGTTTTCGATCATTGACGTTCCGCCGCCGGTCCGCCCCGTCGGCGGTCGGGGCGGGCGCCGGGGAGGACCGGCAGGACTTTAATGCGGCGATCCGCTCTTAATCTCCCTCTCCTTCTCCCTTGCGACAATCGCCGGAGTCTCCTCTTGGAGCATATCGAAGGCTTTGCAGATATGGCGCAAAGCCATGGCAACGGCCGGATCTTCCACTTCTTTGATAACTTCGCGGACCTTTTCGATTTCGGTCGCCAGAGCCATGCTTCCTCCTTCGGCGCATTGGGTGAAAGAATCGAATGCTACGCGAAACGACGCAATCACACTCTAAAGGCAAAACGAGCGCTGTCAATCGGCCCTGGGGCGGAAAAAGGGCGGCCGGCGGTTTCCCCGGAGTTTCGAGGCAAGGAGGAAGCGTTTTCAAGATTGTGTTATCAAGATTGTTGACGCTCCGGCATCGGCCGTGTTTTTCTATGTCGGCAAATGGAGAAGAGCTGTCGACGCTCTCCCTGCCCTTTTTCGGAGGCGCAATGATGTCCCTCAGCCTGAAGACCAAAATCACCTGCGCCGTCGCTTTGATGGTGGTCGGCGTTTTGACGACCATGTCCCTTTTTCTTCTTTCCCTCCTTGAAGAACATCTCCGGGAAAACATCGCCCATCAGCAGTTCATTCTTATCTCGGCCATGGGCGAAAGTATCGACGAGAAGATAAAAATCGCCCAACACGCAATTGTCTCTTTCGCCGAGTCCCTTGACGTCGCGCTGCTCGATCGTCCCACGGAAATTCAAGCTTTTCTTGAAGAACACGCAACCACCGAGCCGATTTTCACCGGCGGCCTGACCGTGTTCTCTCCCGACGGAGCGATGATCGGCCTCGTGCCTGCCGAATCGGCGATGCTGGGGAGCGACTTTTCCTTTCGC
>JBAYQP010000007.1:0-83929 GCA_041677125.1 Desulfuromonadales bacterium
CAGTGCAAGCTTCAGGTCGAACCGGGATTCCCGGCTCTCGACGATCCGCGCCAGGGAGCGCCTCGCTTGGGAATCCCCGGAAAAATTTTTGGCTTAAGAACCCTTGGCCATGCTATAGAATGAGGCACTCAGTTCAGCTTTTAGCGCGCCCTCGGGGGCCAAGGGAGATGCCGTATGGATTCCGCCATCCGCGTGACGACCGGTTATGCCGGGCTGGACAAAATTCTCGATGATCTGCGCGTGGGGGACAATGTCGTCTGGAAGGTCGACTCCATTGCCGATTACCGCTATTTCATCGGCCCCTTTGTCGACCATGCCCGCAAGGCTGGCAAACGGGTCATCTACATGCGTTTTGGCGACCATGAGCCCCTTCTTGGCGCCTCGCCCGGCATCACCGTGCACCACCTGGACGCCAGCCGGGGATTCGAGCTCTTTGCCAGCCGCATTCACGCCATCCTCACCGAGGAGGGGCGCGGCGGATTTTACGTCTTCGACTGTCTCTCCGACCTGCTTTCCGCTTGGGCCACCGACCATATGGTGGGGAACTTTTTCCGAGTCACCTGCCCGTATCTTTTCGAGCTGGACACGGTGGCTTATTTCGCTCTTTTTCGCGACCGACACTCCTACCAGACGATCGAACGGATTCGGGACACCACGCAGGTGCTCATCGATGTCTACACGCACGAGCGCAATTTTCATGTCCATCCCCTGAAGGTTTGGCAGCGCTGCTCGCCAACCATGTTTCTGCCGCACAGAAAAGAGCGGGACGAATTCATTCCCTTGACCAACAGTTTCGAAGCGACCGCCCTGCTCAGCGCCATCGCCAACAACAGCGCCGACAGCGTCCAGCGCCACCTCGATCACTGGCATCGCCTCTTTCTCCAGGCCGAAATCATCGCCGTCGATCCGATGGCCAAGGCAGAGCAGGTCGAGATGGTTGAACACATCTGCCGTCATCTGATCGGTCGCGAAGAGCGGATTCTGGATCTGGCTCGGCGCTATTTTCACCTGCCGGATCTGCTCCAGATAAAATCGCGGCTCATCGGCACCGGTTTTATCGGCGGCAAGGCGGTGGGCATGCTGCTGGCCGGAAAGATTCTTCTGCGCGACCCCAGTTGGCCGTGGGAGGAACATCTGGAGGCGCACGATTCCTTTTTCGTCGGCTCCAATGTTTATTATTCCTACATTGTGCACAACGGCTGGTGGAACCTTTTCATGCGGCAGAAAACGACGGAGGGCTATTTCACGGCCGCCGCCGAGTTGCGGGACAACATGCTTGGCGGCGAATTTCCCGCAACGGTCCGCGAGGGCTTTCATAAAATGCTGGAATACTACGGGCGATGCCCCATCATCGTTCGCTCCAGTTCCCTGCTCGAGGACGGCTTCGGCAACGCTTTCGCCGGCAAATACGACAGCTTTTTTTCCGTCAACCAAGGGACTTCCGAGGAGCGTCTCGCCCGGTTCGAGGAGGCGGTGCGCCGCATCTTCGCCAGCGCCATGAGCGAGGATGCCCTTTCCTATCGTTTGCAACGGGGGCTCGACCTGCAGGATGAGCAGATGGCGCTGCTGGTCCAGCGGGTTTCCGGCGCCTACCGCAAACACTACTTTTTCCCCGAACTGGCGGGCGTCGGCATTAGCTACAATACCTGCGTCGGGGACCAGGGAATGAATCCCCGGGCCGGGATGCTGCGGCTGGTTTTGGGCCTCGGCACCCGGGCCGTCGACCGGGTCGAAGGCGACTATCCCCGCCTGGTCGCCCTCGACAGCCCGCTGAAAAAATCCCACAAAAGCAGCGAAGATGCCCGCCGATTTTCTCAGCGGGATATCGATCTGCTCAATATCGACGAGAACCGGTTGCAAACCGTTTCTCTGCTGCAACTGGCCAGAGAAGAGATCGACATCCCCTGGTCCATGTACGGAGTCAAGGATTACGAGACCATCCGGCGTCTGGCGGAGCGGGGACGCAAGGGGCAGGAAGTCTGGATTCTGAGCTTCGATAAACTCCTTGCCGAGACATCCTTTTCCAGCCTCATGCAGCGGATGTTGAAAACGCTGGAAGAAGCCTACCAATATCCGGTTGACGTGGAATTCACCGTCAATTTTACCGCGGGCGGTCAGGCCAAGATCGATGTGGTGCAATGCCGGCCGCTGCAGACCAAGGGACAGCAGATCAGGGTCGAGGTTCCCCTGGATATGCCGGAGGAAAAGGTTTTCTTCCGTTCGGTGGGAAATTTCATGGGGGGCAATATCTCCCAGGAAATCCGCTGGATCATCTGGGTTGATCCTGCCGAGTACGCCAGGCTTCCCTTGGCGGAAAAATACGAGATCGCACGGCTGATCGGCCGCCTCAACCGGCGGGTGGCCGATCGCGGCGAGAACCGGACGATGCTCCTGGGACCGGGACGCTGGGGGACTTCGATACCGTCCATGGGGGTGCCGATCACCTTCGCCGAAATCAACAATATGACGGCCCTCGCCGAAGTGGCCTTCACCAGCGGCGAGCTGATGCCGGAATTATCGTATGGCTCCCACTTCTTCCAGGATTTGGTCGAGACGGATATTTTTTATCTCGCGCTCTTCCCGGAGAGCAAAACCTGCCGGATCAATCTGGACTGGATGCCCCAATTCTCCAATGCCCTCGAAGGCCTCATGCCGGCGAGCAGCCGGTATAAGCAGGTGGTCAAGGTTTTTCGGGTGCCAGGCGACGGTTTGCGGCTGGCGGCCGATGTCGTCTCCCAAAATCTTCTCTGTTGTTTCTAAAGCCTCCGAGAGGCGGCAAAGACGCAAAAAGGCCCGGCGTGAGCCGGGCCTTTTTGCGTTCCAAACGTAAGAAATACTTAGATGAGACCCATGGCGACCATGGCATCGGCCACCTTGATGAACCCGGCGATATTGGCGCCGGCAACGTAATTGCCCGGAGAACCGAATTCCTCGGCAGTCTCGAAGCAGTTCGCGTGAATATTGATCATAATTTCTTCAAGTTTTTTCTCGGTAAATTCAAAGCTCCAGGCATCGCGGCTGGCGTTCTGCTGCATTTCCAGGGCGCTGGTGGCCACGCCGCCGGCGTTGGCTGCTTTGGCCGGCCCGTAGGCGATTCCCGCGTCCAGAAAGACCTTGATCCCTTCGGGAGTGGTGGGCATATTGGCCCCCTCGCCGACGGCAATACAGCCGTTCTTCACCAGGACCTTGGCGTCCTTGCCGTTGATCTCGTTCTGCGTCGCCGACGGCATGGCCACTTGGCAGGGGATCTCCCAGATATTTCCCTTTTCGAGGTATTTGGCGTCCTTGTGGTAGGCGACGTAATCCTTGATGCGCCGGCGCTCGATTTCCTTGAGCTGCTGCACCAGCGCCAGATCGATCCCCGCCTCGTGATAAATAACGCCATTGGAGTCGGAGCAGGCCACGACCTTGCCGCCGAGCTGATTGATCTTCTCGATGGTGTAGATAGCGACATTGCCCGCGCCGGATACGGTGCAAACCTTGCCGCCGAAGGAGTCCTTGCGGGCCTTGAGCATTTCGTTGACAAAGAAGGTGGCGCCGTAGCCGGTGGCCTCCGGACGCACCAGCGAGCCGCCGTAATGCAGCCCCTTGCCGGTCAGCACCGCCGACTCGTACCGGTTGGTGATGCGTTTGTACATGCCGAACATGTAGCCGATCTCGCGACCGCCGACGCCGATGTCGCCGGCGGGCACATCGGTGTACTCGCCGATATGGCGATAGAGTTCGAGCATGAAGCTCTGGCAGAAACGCATGATCTCGTCGTCCGATCGCCCTTTGGGATCGAAGTCGGAGCCACCCTTGCCGCCGCCGATGGGCAGACCGGTCAGGGAGTTTTTGAAGATCTGCTCGAAACCGAGGAACTTAACGATTCCCAGGTAAACGGAAGGATGAAAGCGCAGCCCGCCCTTGTAGGGTCCGAGGGCGCTGTTGAACTCGACACGGAAGCCACGATTGATCTGCACCTGCCCCTTGTCATCGGACCAGGGCACCCGGAAGATGATCTGCCGCTCCGGTTCGCAGATGCGTTCGATGATTTTGCGCTCCAGGTACTCGGGGTGTTTTACCAAAACCGGACCCAGCGATTCCAAAACCTCACGGACGGCCTGGTGGAATTCCACCTCGCCAGGGTTGCGCTGCAAAACCTCCTGGTAGATCGGCTCAAGTTTCTCGTCAATAGTGAGGGTCATGTTGGTTCTCCTTCGATGGGGATCTGAGACTGTTGCATAAAAGATAATCGGTATGGCAGGTGATCGCCAAACCTCGCTAGCTCTTACATGAAACATGCCAAGCGCCAGCATGATAATCATTGTTGTGCAAATCCTGAATTTTTAAGGTTAATTTTCATGGAAATGTATTTTTTGCTATTGGCGAAGCGCAAAGAAAGTGCCTGGAAGAGAATCAGGTAACACAATGAGAGACGGAAAAGTACTCACCATTGAAGGTATGGATGGCCTACAAGGCGGAGAGTTTTATCGCTCCGGAAGCGGGGACTGTCAATGATAAAGGCCGTTGGCGGCAGGCTGCATGAAAGGGTGCGAGGCTTTCGGAGCAGGGACGGATTGGCTGCGATCCCCGGTTCAAGGCAAGTGATCAAACCTTGGGCATAGGGCTATTTCTATCGCTATGCCTGCCGGATAGGGGGGTTAATCTACCCTCTCCGCCACGGTTTTCAACAGCCGGTGTGTACATCTAATGTTGGCGCCTTGTTGCGGCGGCGGAGGTGCATTACAGGTCTGCGGGGGCTTTCGTGTTCTATGCCAATCCGCCTGAATTTTAAACGACACAGCGCGGCGGGAGTAAGCTCCGCCGCGCTGTGTGAGGTATGCGCCCATTGGGATGGCCTGAGATAAGCCCAAGGGTTTCAGATGAGTGGTACCGAAGGCCGGAATCGAACCGGCACGGCCAGAGGCCATCGGTTTTTGAGACCGACGTGTCTACCTATTCCACCACTTCGGCATGAAACGGGCTGGATTATAGTAAGACCCGCGCTAAGGGTCAAGCATTATCGATTATATTTATACCCGATATCTGGCGTGGATGAACTCGGAACAAAAATATTATGTCGGCCAAGAGGGAGAGTTTGAAATCCTGGATGGTTTTGGCAATCCGCGAGAAAAACTGGCTGGACGGATCGTCCATCGGACGGCCCCGGATGGATGGGGGGCAGACGGTCTCGGTCCGCTTGCGATAAAAGCTCGACCGCCACACCGGGCGGTAAAAATCGGTGGATAAATAATAGATAAATGGCAAATCAAAAGGGGTTGCGCAGAATGCGCAACCCCTTGATTGTTTGGTGGAGCTAGGCGGGATCGAACCGCCGACCTCTTGAATGCCATTCAAGCGCTCTCCCAGCTGAGCTATAGCCCCGAACAGGAGCCACTTTATAGCAAAGGCACTTCGGAGTGTCAACTAAAAACAACACTAAAAAAAGCACTAAAAAAAATGGATAAATCGAGTCTGCGCCGGCACCGAATTTCTGCCCCCTGTGAGCGGCAAAAACGCAAGAGAGGGGAGGGGGCGGCGAAGATTTTCAGCCAACGACCTTTGTTTTGAACATGGTGAGAAGCATTTTGAAGCGCTGAACGGCGCGAACCTTGTGAGAGATGCCGCCAGGCATCAGAACGATCTCTCCGGCGCCGACAGTCACCGGGGCGCCGCCGATGGTGATTTCGGCCTCGCCGTCCAGCACCTGAATAAATGCGTTGTAGGGGACCGTGTGTTCCGAAAGCGCCTGCCCGGCGTCAAAGCTGAAAACCGTCAAGGTTCCGCTGTTGGCTTCCAGCAGGGTGCGGCTGACAATGGCGCCGGATTGGTATTGAGTCATTTCCGCGAGATTGTGAGCGACGGCTCCTTCGATATTGGTCGTTGGCGTACTCATGGAATTTCTCCTCTGAAAACAGCAAAGGTCGGTACCAAGGTCACCGGTTCACCTCCCGAATGTGCGAAAGCCGGAGAGGGCTCCGGCTTTCGTGTTCTACGGTCTACAGGGTGATTCCGGTGAGGCGGGTCAGGGCCTCAAGATACTTCTCGCCGGTGCGACGGACGATTTCGGCCGGCAGCGGCGGCGGGGGCGCTTTTTTCCCCCAATCGAGGGTTTCCAGGTAATCGCGCAGAAATTGTTTGTCGAAGCTGGGTTGCTGACCGCCGGGCCGATACTGGTCCTTGGGCCAGAAGCGCGAAGAGTCCGGCGTCAGTGCCTCGTCGATCCAGATCAGGCGATCATCATATACCCCGAATTCGAATTTGGTGTCGGCGATAATGATTCCCCGCTCGGCAGCGAGATCGCGCGCGCGCCGGTAAATGGCGAGAGTGGCCTCGCGCGCCTGCTCGGCAAGATCGCGACCGCACAAATCCGCCATCCGCTCAAACGGAATATTTTCGTCATGATCGCCGATTTCGGCCTTCGTTGAGGGAGTGAAGATCGGGGCCGGAAGTTGGGCGCTTTCCGCCAGGCCGGCAGGCAGCTGGATGCCGCAAATGCTGCCGGTTTGCTGGTATTCTTTCCAGCCGGAGCCGGATACATAGCCGCGCACAATGCATTCGACCGGCAGTGGGCGGGCTTTTTTCACCAGCATGCTGCGCCCCGCGAGATCGGCGCGGTATTTATGGGTGATGGCGGGGAAGTCATCGACCTCGGTGGCGACGATATGATTGGGAATGACATCGGCCATTTTTTTGAACCAGAATTTCGAAATCTGGGTCAAAACAAAGCCTTTGTGGGGAATCGCCTCATTCATGATGACATCAAAGGCGGAGATGCGATCGCTGGTAACGATCAACAGATGCTCACCCAGGTCATAGATGTCGCGCACTTTCCCGCGGTTGACGAGTTGGAGATCGGGAAAGTTGGTTTCGATAACGGTAGCGGTCATTAGCGGTACTCTCCCTGGAATGAAGAGGCAATGGTGGGTGAAATGCTGATCTCGGCCTGGTTGCGTAATTCTTCGAGAAGTTTTTCGACAGCCTGCGTTTTTTGGTTGCTGAGCAGGGACTCGCGCAGCTGCTCGCGCTGCGTCTGATCGAGGGCGCTCAGGTCGGCGTTCTGCCGTTCCTTCAGTTGGACGACAATGAAGCTGCCGCCTTCTTCGAAAACACGGTCGGCCGCAGGCGCCTCTTCGGTCAGGTCGAACGCCGTTGTGGCCAGCGCTTGCGCATTGCCCAGGCCGGGAACAAAAGAACCATAAGCGCGGGTAAACAGGCCTGTCTCTTCAAGCTTCTGCTGGTTTTTGCGGGCCAGGGCTTTGAGCGTGCTACCGGATTTCTGCTCGGCCAAAGTCGCTTCCGCAGCTTGCTGAGCCATTTCCCGGGATTTTTCACGACGGAAGGCCGAGGTGACTTCCTCGCGGACTTCGGCGAGTTCGGGAAGGCGGCGTTCCTGACGTTCCTTCACCGCGAACAGGATTACACCTTGCGGAAGATTGACCGGACGGGCGAGTTCTCCCGGCTGCAAAGTGAAAGCGGTGGCAAGAATCTCCGGCGCGTCTTCCAGGCCCCGGGCGCTTCCCTGACGGTCGGTCAAGCCGGTTTCCTCAAGGGCGAGGTCGTTCGCCTCGGCCGCTTTTGCCAGGGCGCCGTCCTGGCGGTGGATATTGTATGCATCCATCGCTTTTTCATAAGCGAGCTGCTGCGCTTTTTCCATCCGCAAGCCGGCTTCGACCTCCTCGGCGACTTCGGCAAAGGGCTTCACCCCGGCGTCTACATGCTGCTCGACTTTGATGATGTGGAAGCCAAAAGGCGATTCAACCAGGTCGCTGATCTGACCGGGGGGCAGAGAGAAAGCCGCTTGTTCGAAAGGAACCACCATGGCGCCGCGGGGGAAAAACCCAAGCTCCCCCCCCTGTCTGGCGCTGCCGGGATCGTCGGAATGTTTTCTCGCCAATTCGGCGAAGTTTGCACTGGCCTGAGCTTTTTCCAGAATCGCCATTGCCTGCTTGCGTTTTTTCTCCCGCATTTCGTCGCCGGCATCCTGCGCGACCTTGATCAGGATGTGGGCCGCCTTGACCTGCTCGGCGATCTCGAACTGATTCAGGTGACGACGGTAATATTTCTGCAGTTCTTCCTCCTCGAAGGTCACCTCGCCGGCGTAGCGGCTCGGATCGAAGCGCAGATATTGCAGAGAAACCATCTCGGGGATGCGAAATTCTTCCTGATGCTCGACAAAGAATGTTTTGAGTGCTTCTTCGTCCACTTTCACCCGTTTTTCATAGTCGGCGGGGGAGAAGCGCAGGAAAAGCAGATTTATCTTTTCGTTGCGGTTGCGGTATTCCTGGGCGACTGCCGCATCGTCCACCGATACGTCCGCTTCAATCTTCTCGCGTAGTTTCTCCACCAGCAATTGGTGCTTCTGCATCGTCTCGAACGCTTCGGGATTGAGGCGTTGCGCATTAAGGACCTGCAGGTAGAGCTCGCGGCTGAAGGAGCCATTCTCCTGAAATGCGGGAATCTCGGCGATACTGCCCACCAGTTCCTGCTGCGAGACTTTAAGGCCGAGACGTTTGGCCTCCTGCCGCAGCAGTGTTTGCTCCACCAGCGCATCGAGGGCCTGTTGCCGCAAGCCGAGGGTGCCTTCCAGCTCCGGGGTGAATTTTTCCCGGTAGACATCCTGATACAGGCGGTAAAGATTGCTGTAGGCGCTCTGATATTCGTTATAGCTTATGCGCGTCCCGTTTACTGTCGCTGCGGTTTCGGGATCGCCCGCCGACCCTTGATCGGCGCCTTTGCCCCAGACCAGGAAGATGGTGCCGACGAAAGCTGCAATAATGGTCCAGAAGACAACCTTGACCAGGATGGACTTCTGTTTTCTGCGGATCAGATCCAGCATCGGGGAAAGGTCTCCTTTGGCTTCGCTTAATTGTGGTAAACAAGCGTCGCATGTTAGCCAAACTGGGGCGGAAATGCAACCACTTTCTCCTTTTTCCGGCTTGCGCAAAAAGCCGAATCCTGCTAACGTGACCCCGTTTTCGTCAGCCGCTCCCCTACTCTTCGGAGCCTAGTAAAAGGAGTTTAACCGGACATGTTCAATTTGTTTGATGCCATCCTCGGGATGTTCTCCAATGATCTTGCCATTGACCTGGGAACTGCCAATACCCTGGTCTATCTCAAGGGGAAAGGCGTAGTCGTCAGCGAACCGTCGGTTGTGGCGGTGCAAAAGGACGCCATGGGACAGAAGAAAGTCCTTGCCGTCGGCAAAGAGGCGAAAAAGATGCTTGGCCGCACTCCCGGCAGCATCGTCGCCATACGGCCGATGAAAGATGGGGTCATTGCCGATTTCGACATTACCGAAGAAATGTTGCGCTACTTTATTCAGAAAGTTCACAATCGCAAAACCCTGGTGCGGCCGCGCATCGTCATCTGCGTCCCCTCGGGAATAACCCAGGTGGAAAAAAGGGCGGTCAAGGAATCAGCCGAATCGGCGGGGGCGAGGGAGGTTTACCTGATTGAAGAGCCGATGGCCGCGGCCATTGGCGCCGGCTTGCCGATCACCGAGGCGTCCGGCAATATGATCGTCGACATCGGCGGCGGCACGACGGAAGTGGCGGTCATCTCGCTTGCCGGCATCGTTTACGCCAAAAGTGTTCGGGTCGGCGGCGATAAGCTGGACGAGGCCATTGTGCAATACCTCAAGCGCAAGTACAACTTGCTGATCGGCGAGCGCACCGCGGAAGCTATAAAGATCGAGATTGGCAGCGCTCACCCCGACCCTGATGGCGAAACGCGTTCCATGGAGGTCAAGGGGCGGGATCTGGTGACCGGGATTCCGAAGACGCTGGAGGTCGACTCCAACGAAATACGCGATGCGCTTTCGGAAACGGTGAATGCCATTGTCGAGGCCGTGCGCATCGCCCTTGAACGCACCCCGCCCGAGCTGGCCGCGGATATTGTCGATAAAGGAATCGTCCTTGCCGGCGGCGGCGCCAATCTGCGCAATCTCGACCTCCTGCTGCGGGAGGAAACCGGACTGCCGGTGGTTATCGCCGAGGACCCCCTTTCCTGCGTCGTTCTCGGTTCGGGCAAGGTTCTCGATGAACTCGACCTGCTGAAGAGAGTAACCGTCACCTCGTAATGGTCCCTTGTTCGCCGGGGAACCGCCGCCTGCCATCTGACCGCCGGGGAAAGCCGTCCCGCCTCTTCGTCGGAACCGAGAGTTGACCGGTGCTGGACTTACTGAAAAAATACCGGACCCCTCTGTTGTCGGGCATCCTGATCCTGATTGCCCTCCTTTTTTATTCGGCCAATCTGCGGAGTCAGGAAAAAACGACGATTTTCGAGCGCACCGTTCTGCAACTCACCGCCCCGCTGCAGAACGGCATCAGTTTTGCCTGGAATTCGGTTTCCGGCTGGTGGCATGGGTATTTCTGGCTGGTCGATACACAGCGCAACAATGCCCGCCTGCTCGACGAAAACCGGCATTTGCAGGCGGAACTGTCCCGTCTTCAGGAGGTCGCCCTGGCCAATGAACGGTTGCGGCGACTTCTCCAGTTCAAGGAAGAAATAAATCTGCCGGTTTTGCCGGCGCAGGTCATTGCCGAAGACGCATCGAGTTGGTTCCGCACCGTGGTCATCGACAAAGGGCTGGCGGATGGCTTGCGGGAAGGACTGCCGGTGGTTGTCGCCGAAGGCGCGGCGGGCCGGGTGATCTCTTGCGCATCCCGCCATTCGCGCGTTCTTCTGGTCACCGATGCCTCCTCCGCTGTCGCTGCTCTGGTGCAACGCAATCGCACTCGCGGCATTATCCGCGGCCAGGGTGACAACCTTGTTTTCGAGTATGCGCTGCGGCAGGCCGATATCGAGGTGGGAGACCAGTTGGTCTCTTCCGGCACCGGCGGCGTGTTCCCCAAAGGCGTTCCGATCGGCCGCATCACCCGTATCACCCGGGAGGAATACGGATTGTTCCAGACGGTGGAAGTGGCGCCGGCGGTCGATTTTTCCCGCCTTGAAGAAGTGTTGATTCTCCTAAAAGACCCTCCGCAATGACCCGGATTTTTCTCTACTTCCTCTGCGGCTTTATTTTTGTCCTGGCACAAACCGCATTGATCCCCCAGATCCTGCCTTTTGCCTTGAAACCGGACCTGCTGCTGATATTGATCGTCTATCTCGGGCTGAATGAAAAATATGTGCGCGGGGGTGCCCTTGCCTACACTCTGGGCATGTTTGAAGATGTTTTTGCCGGGCACTACCTCGGCCTTTACGGTTTGTCTCTGCTGCTCACTTTTCTGGTGGTGCGTGGAGTTGCCGGCCGGCTGAATACGGAAAGCCCTTTTCTGCTGTTGCTGATGGTCGGCGGCGGCACCCTTCTGCAAGGCGGGGTGCTGTTTTTTTCTCTCGGCTTCTTCGCCGAAGCCGGACCTTTAGCGGCGGTTTTCTCCTGGACCCTGGCGCCGCAAGTCCTGCTCAACCTTGCCGCCGCTCTGCTGATTTTGCAATTGCTGCCACGGTTGCAAAAAATCCTGGCGCCGCGGACGGAAATCCCCGGACTTCGCTGTCTGCACAAAACAAATGCCTCTTAATTCCGGCCATCGCAGTTTTCACAATCGTTTTCTGATCTTCTCCCTGGCGGTGATCGGGTTGTTTCTTCTGCTGATTCTGCGCCTGTGGTACCTGCAGGTGATCAGCAGCGATCGCTATCTGAATCTGGCCGAAAAAAACCGCATTCGCTATATCCCCATCGCCGCACCGCGCGGGCCGATCTATGACCGCGACGGCAAGTTGCTCGTGCAAAACCGGCCGGCTTTTACGATTTCCGTGCTGCGCCAGGAAATCGATGACCGTGACGCGCTGCTGCAACGGCTTTCGCTCTATCTGGGGATGCCGTTGGAAGATTTGAACAAGCGGTTTGCCAAGGGCGGCCGCTATCATCGCTACCGGCCTTTCCCTCTGGCGGAGGATGTCGGGCGCGACATCCTGGAGCGGGTTCAGGAAAACGCTCTCGATCTTCCCGGGGTGCTGGCCGAGGTGCGGCCGGTGCGCTCTTACCCGGACGGGAGTATGGCGGCGCACCTCTTCGGTTATCTCGCCGAAGTCACCGAGGATGATTTGAACCACGCAAAGGGGGACGATTACCGGTTGGGGGACTTAATCGGCAAAAGCGGCCTGGAGAAACGGCTGGAAATCCAACTGCGTGGCACCGCCGGCGAGAGACTGGTTGAAGTCGACGTGCGGGGCAAGGAATTGCGTCAGCTCAAGACCCTTGAACCGATCCCCGGCAACCGGGTCTATCTGACTTTGCAACGGGATTTGCAGCGGACGGCGGAAGCCGCTTTGGGCAATCAGGCCGGGGCGGCGGTGGCCCTGGATGTGAAGACCGGGGAGGTGCTGGCGATGGTCAGTCATCCCACCTTCAATCCGGCCGCCTTTGCCAGCGGCATCTCCGGCGAAGAATGGGTCGCACTCCTGAAAGACCCACGGCATCCTTTGCAGAACAAGGCGATCAAGGGTCAGTATCCACCGGCCTCGACCTTCAAGATGGTCACCGCCCTGGCCGCACTCAAAGCCGGGATAGTCACTCCGGCCACCACCGTGAACTGCTCAGGAAAGTTCACCCTCGGCGGCAGGGAATTCCGCTGCTGGAAAAAGCACGGCCATGGCAGTGTCGATTTGAAGAAAGCTCTCCGCGAGAGCTGTGACGTTTACTTCTATCAGGTCGGCCTGGACCTGGGAATCGACAGCATCGCGCAGATGGCCCAATCCCTTGGCCTCGGAACGCCCCTTGGTTTTCCTCTGGAGGGCGAAAGGGGAGGGCTGATCCCGACCCGGCAATGGAAGAAGGAGCGGTTTAACGATCGCTGGTACGACGGGGAGACGGTCATCGCCGCCATTGGACAAGGGTACGTTTCGGTGACTCCGTTGCAGCTGGCGGTGATGACCGCCGCAATCGCCAACGGCGGCACCGTGCTGCGGCCGCATGTGATCAAGCGCATCGAAGATTTGCAGGGCAATGTCCTGCTGGAGAACAAGCCGGAAGTCATCGGTTCGTCCGGCCTGCGCGCAAGCGATCTGCGTGCGGTGCAGCAGGGAATGGTCGCGGTTGTCAACGAGATGGGGGGCACCGGGCGGGCCACCCACCTGGACGCCATCACCGTGGCGGGGAAGACCGGCACCGCCCAGGTGGTCCGGATGAAGGAGGATCGCATCAAGGATGAAACGACCATACCGTATCGCTTTCGCGATCATGCCTTGTTCGTTGCCTTTGCGCCGGTCGAGGACCCGCGGATTGCCGTCGCGGTCGTCGTCGAGCACGGCATGCACGGCGGCAGCGCCGGAGCGCCGATAGCGCGCGCCATTTTTGAGAACTATTTCGGCCTGCCTCCGTCCACCGTGGAAGCGAGCGGTGCTTTTTATGGGGATTGACGATGTTTGACAGACGGCTGCTGACCCACTTCGACTGGGTGCTGCTGCTGGTGGTGGCGGCGGTGGCGGGCATCGGTATCTGCAATCTTTACAGCGCCACTTCCGGTTGGGAGAACAATACTCCGCTTTATATGAAGCAGGCATCCTGGCTTGGGCTCGGCCTGCTGATTGCGTTCGCGGTTTGCGCTTTCGATTACCGCCACCTGGAGTATTCGGGGTTTCTCCTCTACGGATTGAACCTGTGTCTGTTGGTTGCCGTCTTGCTGGTCGGCAAAAGCACCATGGGCGCGACCCGCTGGATCAGTTTCGGCGGTTTGAACGTGCAGCCGAGCGAGATCATGAAACTGGTGATCATCGTCACTCTTGCGCGCTATTTCAGCGCCCAGGAGAATTTTCGCGGTTATTCGCTCTTCGAACTGGTCGGTCCCTTCCTGTTGCTGGGATTTCCCGTTCTGCTGATCATGAAGCAGCCCGATTTGGGCACTGCCATGCTGATCATTTTCATCGGCGCCACCATGGTCCTTTTTGCCGGCATTCGCCGGCACACCATGTTCTTTCTGGCCCTCGCCGGGATGGCCAGCGCCTGCGGCGGGTGGTTTTTGCTGCACGGGTATCAAAAGGAGCGTATCCGAACCTTCCTCAACCCGGAGCGTGATCCTTTAGGCTCCGGGTATCACATCATCCAGTCGAAGATCGCCGTCGGCAGCGGCGGATTTCTTGGGCGCGGGTATATGCAGGGAACCCAATCCCAGCTTTCCTTCCTTCCCGAACGGCATACCGATTTTGCTTTCTCGGTTTTTGCCGAAGAGTGGGGATTCATCGGGTCGCTCTTTCTGCTCCTTATCTATCTGTTCATCATCATCTGGGGGATGTACATTGCGCGCCGCGCCGGCGATAAGTTCGGCATGTTCCTCGCGTTGGGGGTCGTTGCCATGCTGTTCTGGCATATCGTCGTCAACCTGGGCATGGTGATCGGTCTGCTGCCCGTTGTCGGTGTTCCTCTGCCGCTCTTTTCCTATGGAGGAACAAGCATGGTGACGTCCATGATTGGCGTCGGCCTGCTTCTCAACATCAGCATGCGGCGGTTCATGTTTTAGTGGCGGCTGTCGGGTGATCGCTCACCTGAAAACTGCTATACTAGCGGTGTTGCTTTTCAACGGAGAATGAACGATTAAAGAAGCGATGTTCTGGGAGAAAGCCCCGGCAGGAAAGGTGAAGTGTTCTCTCTGCCGCTTTGGCTGCACCATCCCCGATGGCCGGCGCGGCCTCTGCGGCGTAAGGGAAAACCGTGGCGGGACTCTGACCACTCTGGTTTACGGCCAGGCGATCGCCGAGCATATCGATCCCATCGAAAAAAAGCCGTTGTTTCATTATCATCCCGGATCGCAAAGCCTTTCCGTTGCTGCGGCGGGGTGCAACTTCCGCTGTCTTCACTGTCAGAATTACCAGATTTCTCAACTGTCTTCCTGCCAGGCAATTCCGGGCCAGCCGCTGTCGCCGGCCGAAATCGTCCGCCGGGCGCAGGCGTCCGGCTGCCTCAGCATTTCCTACACCTACACCGAGCCGACCATCTTCTACGAGTACGCCTTCGATACCGCTGTGCTGGCCCATGAGCATGAAATCGGCAACGTTTTTGTCACCAACGGCTACATCGGCGAGGCGGCCCTCCGGCATATAGCGCCGTATCTGGATGCGGCCAATGTCGACCTGAAGGGATTTTCCGAGAAGTTCTACGGCGAAATTACCGGCGCCACCCTGCAGGGAGTGCTGGATTCCTTGCGGATTTACAAGCAACTGGGGATTTGGCTGGAAATTACCACCTTGATCATCCCCGGTCACAACGACAGCGATGCCGATTTG
Organism: Desulfuromonadales bacterium; assembly: GCA_041677125.1. Taxonomy (GTDB): domain Bacteria; phylum Desulfobacterota; class Desulfuromonadia; order Desulfuromonadales; family JACZKF01; genus JBAYQP01. The sequence goes on from JBAYQP010000007.1 coordinate 15,208, forward strand.
CAGGGGATCGCCCGCTTTATCGCCGACGAACTCGGTCCGGAAGTCCCCTGGCACGTCACCGCATTCCATCCGACCTACCGCATGCTCGACTGTCCGCCCACCCCGATGGAAACCTTGCGCCGGGCGCGCCGGATCGGTCGGGATGCCGGTTTGCAGTATGTTTATCAGGGAAATTTGCCAGGGGAGGGGGGAGAAAATACCTACTGTCCGGGATGCGGCCAATCGGTCATCGAGCGTTCGGGCTTTCGCCTTGGCGCCATACGGCTGCGGGACGGCCGCTGTATCCATTGCGCCACCCCGGTGGCGGGAATCGGCATGTCCGCCCCACCATCCGGCAGCCGCCATTCTTGAGCAGCAGCAAAAACAGATTCCGACGGCCTGTGCGTTAATCGGTGGGATCGCCTGGCTTTTCGCCCCGGCGCTGGTCTTCCCAGTAAGCCAGGCGTTCTTTGATCAGCTTTTCGTAACCGCGTCCGGCCGGTCGGTAGAAGCGCCGGTCGCGCAGCGCTTCGGGTAGATAATCCTGGGCCACATAGGCATCCGGGTACTCATGGGCATAGCGGTAACCGCGCCCATATCCGAGCTCCTTCATCAGCCCGGTGGGGGCGTTGCGGACAGCCAGCGGCACCGGCAGCGCGCCGCTGTTGCGCACTTCGGCCAGCGCTTCCTCAATCCCCCGGTAGGAGGCATTGCTCTTCGGGGCGGTAGCCAGATAAGTAACCGCCTGAGCCAGGTTGATGCGTGCTTCCGGCAAGCCGACGAAATGCACCGCCTGCTGCACTGTCACCGCCATCTGCAGGGCGCGCGGGTCGGCGTTGCCGATATCCTCGGAAGCGAAAACGACCATGCGCCGCACGATGAAAAGCGGGTCCTCCCCCGCCTCCAGCATCCGCGCCAGCCAATAGAGGGCGGCATCGGGATCGGAGCCGCGCAGGCTTTTGATGAAGGCCGAAATAACGTTGTAATGCTCCTCGGCGCCCTTGTCGTACAACAGCGCTTTTTTCTGCAACGCCTCCTGCAATTCGGCAACGCTAAGGCAATTGCTCTGCGCCGTTGCCGCCGCCACCTCCAGGGTGTTCAGGGCGATGCGGGCATCTCCTTGCGCCTGCTCGGAGAGCCAGTCGAGGGCCTCTTCGGACAACTGCAGTTTTTTTTCCGCCATCCCGCGCGGATCGGAAAGGGCGCGCTGCAAAAGGGTTTTTATGGCTGCGGGCGGCAGGGGTTGCAGGACGAAAACCCGGGAGCGGGAGAGAAGGGCGGAATTGATTTCAAAGGAGGGATTTTCGGTGGTTGCGCCGATAAGAATGATATCGCCGCGCGCCACGTAGGGGAGATAAGCATCCTGCTGCGCCTTGTTGAAACGATGGATCTCGTCGACAAAGAGCAGGGTCTTGCGGCCATGATAGGCCCTTTCCTCCTTCGCTCTGGCGACAATTTCCCTGACCTCTTTAACGCCTTGCAAAACGGCGGAGAAAAAGACCATCCGACTGGCCGTAGCCGCCGCGATGACCTGTCCGAGGGTGGTTTTGCCGGTGCCCGGCGGTCCCCAGAAAATGACCGAGGCGACCTGGTCCGTTTCGATCAGCCGGCGCAGCACCTTGCCTTCGCCCAGCAGATGCTCCTGTCCCACCATCTCCGCCAGATTGCGCGGGCGAAGGCGTTCCGCCAACGGCAGAGTTCCCGTCTGATTGCTTTCAAAGAGGTTCATCGGTAATTCCCGTGCTGAAAATGAGATCCTCACTATACGCGCCCCATCCCGCCCGTTCAAGGGCGTAAGCCGGCGAAAGCGATGGACTTCATTGATGGCGTATGCTACACATCCAACATTTGCCAACCAACAGATGGGATACGCATGAAACGAGTCGGCATCTACGCAAAACGCAATCATCCCGGCGCCGTGAAGATCGCCAGGGAAGTTGCCGTCTGGTTGCAGGAACAGGGAATCGCGGTCTTCGCCGAGCAGTCTCTGGCCGAGGAGATGGGGAGCATCGTCGGTTATCCCGGCGGTTCGATTCCGCCTCTGGTCGATCTCATCATTGTCCTTGGCGGCGATGGAACGCTGATTTCCGTGGCCCGTCAGGTGGGCGACCTGCGCACTCCGATTCTCGGAGTGAACCTGGGGAGCCTCGGCTTTCTGACCGAGATCACTCTGGAGGAAATTTATCCCATCCTCGAACGGGTGGTCCATGGCGACTACACCGTTTCCGACCGGATGATGCTGGATGCCATCGTGCGTCGCAAAGGGCGGGAAATCGATCGATTCCGCGTCCTGAACGATGTCGTGATCAACAAGGGAGCTCTGGCCCGGATCATCGATATGGAAACCTGCGTCGACGGCTCCTATCTGACCACCTTCAAGGCCGATGGCCTGATTATCGCAACGCCAACCGGTTCGACCGCGTATAATCTGGCGGCCGGCGGACCGATCATCTATCCAGGTCTCAACTGCCTGGTGCTCTCACCCATTTGTCCGCACATGCTGACCAATCGCCCCATTATCGTTTCCGATGAATCGGTGATCCAGGTGGAGGTCAAATTCCAGGGTCAAGATGTGGTGTTCACTGCGGACGGTCAGGTCGGCATGCCCTTGGAAGGCGGAGATGTTGTCGAGGTCAGAAAATCGCTCAGCAGCACCCTGCTGGTGACCAGCCCGATGAAGGATTATTTCGAGGTGCTGCGAACAAAACTCAGATGGGGGCAACGATAAGTCCAGATTTTTCCTGAGCTGCCCATTTTGGCAACTTTTAGCCGTTTACCTTATTTCTTGCCATGCTTATCGAACTCAATATCCGCAACTTTGCCATTATCGATCGCCTCCAGGTGTCTATCGGACCAGGGTTGAGCGTGCTGACGGGGGAGACCGGCGCCGGTAAATCGATCATCATCGACGCCGTTGGACTCCTTCTCGGCGCGCGGGCGCGCCCGGAGTTGATCCGCACCGGAGAAGAAGAAGCGACTGTCGAGGCGCTCTTTGATCTGTCCGCACAGCCGGAAGTGCGCCAGGAGCTCAAGGAAAATGGTTTCGATAGCGATGCGGAACTGATGGTGAAGAGAACCATCTCCCGCGCCGGTAAAAACCGGGTCTATATCAACGGGTCCTTGGCCAAACTGGCGCAACTACAGGCGATCGCCGGCCGTTTACTCACCATCTACGGACAGCATGAACACCAGCAACTGCAACGGATCGAAACCCATCTGGGCCTGCTCGACCGGTTTGCCGCCCTCGCTGGGGAAATCGGCGCCTACCGGCACTTCTTCCGGGAGTTGGGCGAAACCTCGGCGCGTCTGCAGCAACTGGAAGCGGCCGAACGGCAGCGCCAACAACGCCTGGAACTGCTGGAACACCAGAGTCGTGAACTTGCCGACGCCGGACTGCTGGAGGGCGAGGACGAGGAATTGGCGGCGGAGCGGCTGCTGCTGCAGAATGCCGCTCGGCTGACCGCGGTCGCCGAAGGCGGTCACAACCTTCTCTACGGCGCCGAAGGGGCCGTTTGTGAAAACATCGGATCGGTGGCCGACGATCTGGAGGCTCTGGCCGGGGTTGAACCGCGTTTTGGAAAAATGGCCGAATCCTTGCGTACTTGCCAATACACCTTGGAGGACGCGGCGGGACAATTGCGCAGCTATGGCGGCCAGATCGCCTTCGACCCCGAACGCCAGGCCCACGTCGAGGCGCGACTGGCCCAGCTATCGGTTTTGAAGAAAAAATATGCGCCAACCATCGGGGCAATCGTCCGCTATCAGGAAGAAATCGCGCGCGAGATAGAAAGTTTGGGTGAGCTTGAAACCTCCCGGGAGGAACTGCAACTAAAAGCCGTCGCCATTCGCGAACGCCTGTTGCAAGCGGGAGCGGAGCTGTCGCTGGCCCGCCGCCAGGCGGCCAGTCGGTTGCAAGAGGCGGTCGAAGGGGAATTGAAGGACCTGTTGATGGAGAAGGCTCGCTTCGAAATGCGTTTTTTCCCGTTGGCCGAGCCCGGTTCGCAGGGATTGGAGAGGGGTGAGTTTTACCTGACGCCGAACCCCGGCGAAGAGCCGCGGCCGCTGGCCTGGATCGCCTCGGGGGGAGAGTTGTCGCGCATCATGCTGGCGCTCAAGCGCGCCGCTCCCGAGAGCGAGGCCATTCCCACGCTGATTTTCGACGAAGTCGATACCGGGGTCGGCGGCACGGCCGCCACCGCCGTGGGCGGTAAATTGAAGGGGGTTGCCGACCGTGCACAGGTGCTCTGTATCACCCACCTGCCTCAGGTGGCGGCATTTGCCGACACCCATTTGCGGGTGGAAAAACAGGAGGACGAGGGAAGAACCAGAACCCTCGTCGTACATCTGGACGGCGAGGAACGCGTCAGGGAAATGGCCCGCATGCTCGGCGGCTCTCTGGTGACCGAAAAGACCCTGGAGCATGCCAGGGAGATCATTCTGCGCTCCGCGGGGTAACCCGTTTTCTGGCGGCATGCCAGTGCCTGAAAATGGCGAAAGGATGTTCCCATGATTCGCAAAGCGCGCATCTCGGATGCCAAGGCGATTCACAAACTTCTTGCCGATTTTGCCCGCGACGGTTTGATGCTGCCACGCTCGCTGTCGGATCTGTATGAGGCGATCCGCGATTTTTATGTTTTCGAGGAAGCAGGCCAGGTGGTCGGGACGGTGTGCCTGCACATCTGCTGGGAAGATCTCGCCGAAGTACGCTCCCTGGCCGTGGCCAAGGATAACAGTGGACAGGGGATCGGACGGCAACTGGTGGTCGCCTGCCTCGATGAAGCCCGGCAGGTGGGCGTACACAGGGTTTTCGCCCTGACCTATCAGCAGGCCTTTTTCGAAAAGCTTGGGTTTGGTTTAATCGAAAAATCCGAACTGCCGCATAAAATCTGGAGCGACTGTCTGAAGTGCGCCAAATTCCCCGATTGCGACGAAATTTCGGTGAGTATCGACTTGTAAATACTATGTTTGTTGTTAAAAATATTCAAATTAAAGGTTGAATGGTTCCAAAAAGATTGACAAAAGGGGGTTTTGTTGATTAATCTCCACCTTCATTAAATTATTCCGGTCTCTGACCACCGCTTCAGGGAGGGCTTTTTGTCAGCTAAAAAGTTTACGATACTGGTAATACCGGAGGGATCGCACCGCGTCCGGCGCTTTAACGTGAAGCGCGGCGCCATTGGCGCTTGCCTTGGCTTGTGCCTTACCGTGGCGCTGGCCATATCGTGGATGACCTTCGATTATTTCCAGAACGGTCTGGACCGCGATGAGCTCCATCGCCTGAAAGCGCAAAACCGCCAGCAGGAAAAAGAACTGCAACGCCTGACCGCCAGCATCGGGGATTTGCGGCAGGAAATGGTGGTTCTGGCGCAAAACGACGCCAAGGTTCGTGTCCTGTCCCAACTGTCCAAGCCGCGTCCGGAAACCCTGGTCGGCATGGGCGGGCCGCCGGAAAGCGACAGCGACGATCTCTCCACTTTGCAGCGACAAATCGACGAATTGCGCACGGCCATCGATCTGCGGCGTGAAAGTCAGGAAGAGATTCAGGGCTTTCTCAACGACCAGCGCTCGTTGCTGGCGGCAAAACCCAAGGGATGGCCGGTCAAGGGATGGTTGACCTCAACTTTTGGGATGCGCAAATCACCTTTCACCGGGCGTCTGAAAATGCATGAGGGGTATGATATCGCCGCCCGCACCGGCACGGCGGTAACCGCCACCGCCGACGGTATTGTCAGCCGGGCCGAAACCGCCCCGGGCTATGGCAAACTGGTGGTCATCGACCATGGCTACGGCTATAAAACATACTATGGACACAATTCGCAATTGCACGTCAAAGTCGGCCAGCGCGTGGTGCGGGGAGATAAAATAGCCGCGGTCGGCAACACCGGCAGTTCGACCGGTCCGCATCTGCATTACGAAGTGCGCCTGAATGGCGTCCCGCTCAGTCCAAAAAAATTCCTCTGATTCTCTCTCCACCAATCTGCAACCCCGGCGCTCCCGGGGTTTTTTGTTTGCCGGCGGTTTTTCGCGTCTGGCTTGCTCCTGTTGGCTTTCTTCTTGTCGGGGTTTGAGCCATATGCTAGAATTTGCAGGTTTTGCCGACGAAGATGGCCGGCCCGGGCGGATTGCCCGTCCGCCGAGATAATTCCTGGAGAATACCTTAATGTTGAGTGTATTGCTGAAGAAAATCGTGGGCAGCAAGAACGAGCGTGAATTGCGCCGTCTGCAACCCATCGTCGATAAAATCAATGAGTTCGAGACATCGATTGCTCCCCTGTCCGACGATCAGCTTGCGGGGAAAACCGTAGAATTTCGCCAGCGGCTCGATAAAGAGGAATCCCTGGACAGCCTGTTGCCCGAGGCGTTCGCCGTGGTTCGCGAGGCGAGCAAGCGTGTCCTTGGCATGCGGCATTTCGACGTGCAGATGATCGGTGGAATGGTTCTGCATATGGGCAAGATCGCCGAAATGAAAACCGGCGAGGGGAAAACCCTGGTGGCCACCCTGCCGGCCTATCTCAATGCGCTGACCGGCAAGGGCGTGCACGTCATCACCGTCAACGATTATCTTGCCCGGCGCGACTCGGAATGGATGGGGCAGATTCATCGTTTTCTCGGGCTCAGCGTCGGCGTGATCGTGCACGGCCTCACCGACGAGCAGCGCAAGCAGGCCTATGGCTGCGACATCACCTACGGGACGAACAACGAATTCGGCTTCGACTACCTGCGGGACAACATGAAATTCGCCCTGCCCGACTACGTGCAGCGGCCGCTGAATTTTGCCATTGTCGACGAGGTCGACTCCATCCTTGTCGACGAGGCGCGCACCCCGCTGATCATCTCCGGGCCGAGCGAGACTTCCAGCGATCTTTACAATACGGTCAACCGTATCATCCCGATGCTGAAGAAGGGGGAAATGATCGAGCATCGGGACGGCAAGATCGGTCCGGCGACCAAGGAATACACCGGCGATTTCACCGTCGATGAAAAAGCCAAAGCGTCTTCGCTTACCGAAGAGGGCGTGGCCAAAGTCGAACGGCTGCTCGGGATCGAGAACCTCTACGACCCGCGCCATATCGAGGTGCTGCACCATGTCAACCAGGCACTCAAGGCGCATGCTTTGTTCCGGCGCGATGTCGACTACGTGGTGAAAGACGGCGAGGTGATGATCGTCGATGAATTCACCGGACGCCTTATGCCGGGCCGGCGCTGGAGCGACGGCCTGCACCAGGCGGTGGAAGCCAAGGAAGGGGTGAAGATCGAAAACGAGAATCAGACGCTCGCGACCATCACCTTTCAGAATTATTTCCGTATGTACAACAAACTCGGCGGCATGACCGGCACCGCCGACACCGAAGCCGCCGAATTTCACGAGATTTACAAGCTTGAGGTCATGGTCATCCCGACCAACCGGCCCATGATCCGGCGGGACAATCCGGATGTGATCTACAAGACCGAAAAGGAAAAATTCAACGCGGTCATCGAAGATATCATTGAGAGCAACCGAAAAGGGCAGCCGGTGCTGGTCGGCACGATTTCCATCGAGAAATCGGAAACCCTCGCCGAAATGCTGCGCAAGCGCGGTATTCCGCACAACGTTCTCAACGCCAAGCACCATGAGCGGGAAGCCGAAATCGTCGCCCAGGCCGGCCGTCGGGGGGCTGTGACCATCGCCACCAATATGGCCGGCCGCGGCACCGACATTATCCTCGGCGGCAACCCGGAGATGCTGGCGCGTCGCGAAGCGGCCACCGCTGAGGATGCCGAGGCGATTTTCCCCGGCCTTTTGGAGAAGTATCGGCAAATTTGCGCCCAAGAGCGCGAAGATGTTCTCGCGGCCGGCGGATTCTATATCCTCGGCACCGAGCGGCACGAATCGCGACGCATCGACAATCAGCTGCGCGGGCGTTCCGGACGGCAGGGGGATCCGGGGCAAAGCCGTTTTTACCTCAGCCTTGAAGACGATCTGCTGCGCATCTTCGGTTCGCACCGGGTGGCCTTTGTCATGGATAAGCTGAAGATTCCGGAGAATGAGCCGATTGAGCACGGCATCATTTCGCGGGCGATCGAAAACGCACAGAAGAAGGTGGAAGGGCATAACTTCGAAATCCGCAAGCATCTTCTCGAATACGACGATGTGATGAACCGCCAGCGCGAGGTCGTTTATACCCAGCGGCGGGAGGTGCTCGGCGGCGAGAACATCCGGGAAACGGTGGACGGCATTCTGGCGGAAACGGCCGAGGATATTGTGGCGACGTTCTGTCCGGAGAAGACGCCTGCGGCCGAATGGCAGTGGGAAAACCTGAACGAGGATTTCCACACTCAATTCAATTTTTCGCCGGATCTACCCGATTCCACCACCCCGGGACTGACCCGCGATACGCTGGAAAGCGCCCTCAAGGAACAGATCCGGCAACGGATGGCGGAACGCGAAGCGGAATTCACCACCCCGGTCATGGAGCACCTGATGAAGGTGCTGCTGCTGCAGACCATCGACACGCAATGGAAAGATCACCTGCTGTCCATCGACCATCTCAAGGAGGGGATCGGTCTTCGCGGCTACGGGCAGCGCAATCCAAAGGAAGAGTACAAGAAGGAAGCATACGGCCTGTTCATGGAAATGATGGGTCGCATTCGCCAGGAAATCATCCAGAAATTATTCCGGGTCCAGTTGGCGCGCCAGGATGACGTCGAACGCATGGAAGAGGCCGAACATCGCCGGCGGCGCCTGATTCTGAATCGGGCCGGCGGCGGCGATCAGCAGCCCAAACCGATGACCCGTGAAGGGGACAAGGTCGGACGCAACGATGCCTGCCCCTGCGGCAGCGGCAAGAAATATAAAAAATGCTGCGGTAAGTAGAAAGCTGCAAGAACGCTGATTTCAGGAGATGGACATGGAATCGAAAGATAAATTGCTGGTAAAAGGCTTCCGCTTCGCGGCGACCGCAGCCGGAATTAAAAAGTCGGGCAAGCGCGATCTGGCCCTGATCTGCTCCGATACGCCGGCGCGTTGCGCCGGCGTGTTTACCACCAATCGCGTCGTTGCCGCGCCGCTGGTCGTCTCCACGCCGCGAATCCGGACCGGCCTTTGCCAGGCGGTGCTGGTGAACAGCGGCAATGCCAATGCCTGCACCGGCGAGTCTGGCTTGCGCGACGCCCGGCGCTGCGGTGAACTTACGGCGCAAGCATTGGGGATTGCAGAAGAACTGGTAGCTGTATCTTCCACCGGAGTGATCGGTGCGGCGTTGCCGATGGAGAAATTCGAGCAGCATGTTCCCGCCCTGGCCGGCCAACTGGCGGCGGACGGTCTGGAAGATGTGGCGTGGGCGATCATGACCACCGATTTGTTCCCCAAACTGGCGACGGCCGAAGGACGCGTCGGCGCCGCCGCTTACCATATGGCGGGCGTCGCCAAGGGCGCGGGGATGATCCACCCCAACATGGCCACCATGTTGGCCTTTGTGCTCACCGACGCGCAGGTGGAAGCCGATTTTCTCCAGGCGGCCTTGCGGCGAGCGGTCGATACATCCTTCAACTGCATCTCCGTCGATGGCGATACCTCCACCAACGACATGGTGCTGCTGCTGGCCAACGGCGCCGGCGGCGCCGGCGAAATTGTCGGTGGCACCGCTGAAGCCGCAGCTTTTGAGGAGAATTTGCACGCTGTTTTGCTCGATCTGGCGAAGATGATTGTACGCGATGGCGAAGGGGCGACCAAATTGGTGCAAATCCGCATCAAAGGCGCCATCGATCAGGCAGAAGCCCGCCTTGCCGCGCGCAGCGTCGCCACCTCCAATCTCGTCAAGACCGCCTTCTTCGGCGAAGATGCCAACTGGGGGCGGATTATCGCCGCTGTTGGTTATTCCGGCGCGCAGGTTGATCCGGACCGGGTGGCGATCTCTTTCAACGACGTGCCGGTGGTGCGCAATGGCGTCTCCACCGGCAAGGAGATGGAGGAGAAGGCGACCGCCATCCTCAAAACGCCCGAATTCACCGTCACCGTCGATCTGCGGCAGGGGGACGGCGAAGCGTTCTATTACACCTCCGATCTGACCTACGATTACGTCCAAATAAATGCGGCTTATAGAACCTGAAAAGCAGTGACGAGTGACGGGTAACCAGTAACTTTCATCATGTCACTCGTCACTCGTCACTCGTCACGTGCCCTCATGAATCCCGCATCCCTCATCGATCATACCCTGCTGCGGCCCGATGCTTCTTCCGAACAGATTGCAATACTGTGTGAAGAAGCGGTGGAGCATGGTTTTGCCGCCGTCTGCGTCCCGCCGGTTTATGTTCCTCTGGCCGTCGCGCGGCTTTATGGCTCGCAGGTGCGCGTGGCCACCGTTGCCGGTTTTCCCCTCGGGTATCAACTTCCGGCGGAAAAAGCCTTCGCCGCTGCCCAAGCGGCCGCGCAAGGGGCGGAGGAAATCGACATGGTTATTCACCTGGGAGCGGCTTTGGCCGGACGGCTGGACGAGGTCGAAGAGGAAATTCGCGAAGTGGTGCGGGCCGCTGACGGCACTGCGATCAAAGTTATTCTCGAATGCTGTTATCTGCCCGATGCGCTGAAGAAGGCGCTGGTTACGCGGGTTGTCGCCGCCGGCGCCGCTTACGTCAAGACATCCACCGGTTTCGGCCCGGGCGGCGCCACCGAGGCGGATGTTCGCCTTCTGTCCGCGGCCGCGGACTCACGGATCGGCGTCAAAGCCGCCGGCGGCATCCGCGACTGGTCCTTCTGCCAGCGCCTGTTGTCCGGCGGAGCGACCCGCATCGGCACCAGCGCCGGCCCCCGGATCGTCAGCCAATGGCGGCAGGCGGTCGGCCTGTGACAACACGAAGCTGGCGGCGTATTGTCCTGCTGATCCTCGATGGGGTCGGCGTTGGCGCCCTCCCCGATGCCGATTGCTACGGGGACGCCGACGCCAACACCCTGCGGCACGTGGCCGAAGCCTGTGGCGGGTTGACTTTGCCCAACCTGCAGCGGTTGGGACTGGGAAACATCCTGCCATTGGCCGGGGTGGCGCCAGTGGGGCGACCGGCGGCGCACTTCGGCCGAATGCGGGAGCTTTCCGCCGGCAAGGACACCGTAGCCGGGCACTGGGAAATCGCCGGTGTCATCACCGCCAAGCCTTTTGCCACCTTCCCGACCGGGTTCCCGGTGGAAATTATCGACGCGTTCCAGCGCGCCACCGGACTTGCCCCTTTGGGGAATATCGCCGCCAGCGGCACTGCCATTTTGCGGCAGCTGGGGGAGGAGCACCTGCGCAGCGGCCGGCCCATCGTCTATACCAGCGCCGACTCGGTATTTCAGATTGCCGCGCATGAGAGCATCATTCCGCCTGAAAGATTATATGAACTATGCCGAATAGCCAGGGATCTGCTGAAGCCCTGGCGCATCCTGCGGGTGATCGCCCGACCTTTCACCGGCGCCAATGCCGCCGATTTTCGCCGTACCGCGGGGCGGCACGATTTCTCGCTGCCGCCAACCGGCCCGACGGTTCTCGATGCCATGCAGAGCGCCGGTCTCGACGTCATTGGCATAGGCAAGATTCACGATATATTTGCCGGTCGCGGATTGACAAGGAGTGTCTTTACAGCGGGAAATGCCGAGGGGATGGAGCAAACACTGGCCGCCTTGTCGGCTGTTGAGCGCGGACTGATATTCACCAATCTGGTGGACTTCGATATGCTGTACGGGCACCGGCAGGACGCCGCCGGCTTCGCGCAGGCACTGGCGCGCTTCGATGCATGGCTGCCGCGGATAATGCGACAAATGACAGCGGGCGATCTGTTGCTCATCACCGCCGATCACGGATGCGATCCGTCGACACCGGGCACCGATCACACCCGGGAGTATGTTCCGCTGCTAGCTTGGTCGCCGACATCCAAGGGGGGAAGGAACTTGGGGATTCGCGGCAGTTTCGCCGATATCGGCGCCACCGTTGCGGCAGCGTTTTCCCTATCCACATCGGCGGGGAGGAGTTTTCTTGTGCGTTTGAATGAGGGGAGCGGGATCACATCGGGCGCAGGATAATCGCCTGACCGTTGCGCAACTGGTCCTGTGCAATTTCCGGAAAAGATTTTTCACGTTCCGACAATTCGCCAATAAATGTTTTCTCGATGAAAGTGTCCAGCGCTCGACGGTTTTCGTCGGATAGCTCGATAAATTCGATGCCAACCCCTTGCAGGTAATTGTTTTCGGGGTCGGGTTCGACCCGATAGAGAACCCTTCCTTCCATTTCCAGTTCCTGCTTCATCCCGATCAGCGGAAAAATAACTTTCAGGCGATCTTCTTTTTTCATCCGGCAGCCGGTTTTGATGAACAGGCCCTGACAGCTCAGACTGAGAACCTCGCTCAACTGGGTGCTGTTGCCGACACAAAGCATTCCGGGAAGATGCACGGAAAGTCGCAGGTTGTGCCGGGGATGCTTGTTGATGTGGCGCTGGATCATTGAAAAAAGGGCAAATACGTCCGGAGGAAATTCCAGATATTCATGTGGCAACGCCACCGGTGCATCGATCTGGGCTTCGCCGATGACAATCAATGGACACTTCTGGCTGTTGACGCGATCTGCGACCAACTGCCACAATGGCGCCGGCTGGCCGACCAGAAGAGAGGCCCCGATGATCAGCAGATCTGGTGAGCTTTCTTCGATAAAAGACTTCAGCTCTTCCGGTTTGGAAGTGACGAGAGCCCGGTAGCCCCAATTCTTAAGAATAACCTCGAGAGTTGTCAGTAAACGTTCTCGGCTATCCCCAATAAGTAGACGTTTCACAATAGATTTCCTTGTTTTGAAATGCAGGGAATGTAAGCCCGATGGCTTTGCAGGTCAAGAAAAAACCTGTAATAACCTGTAAATGCAATGTCTTGCAAACAGGATGACACCTGGATTGCGATGTGATATAAGCCGCTGAACTGAATTCCATTAAAAGGAGGCTACAATGAAAAATTTACTGCTGGTGGTTTTGTTCCTGCTCTGGAGCGCCCCTGTTTTCGGAGCTGAACCGCAGGTCGCCGAAGGCGTGATTACCACCGAAATCGTGGAGCGGGCGCCGGTCGATTCGGTGCAGACTTATCCGGCGAACGTCGATAAGATCTATTGCTTCACCAGGCTGGTTGGCGCCGAGGAGGATACAACCGTTACCCACGTCTGGTACTATGGCGGCGAGGAGATGAGCCGGATGACTCTACCGGTGCGATCATCCGATTGGCGCACCTGGTCTTCAAAAAACATTTTACCGGAATGGACCGGAGACTGGCGCGTGGAGGTTCTCAGCGCAGAAGGAAAATTGCTGATGACTTTGCCTTTCGTCTTGACCCGCAGTTGATAAGTCGCACCGCAAATGAAAAAAGCGCCCCCGCAAGAGGGCGCTTTTTTCGTCGGCACTATTTTCGATTTACTTCTTTTTTTTGACTTTTCTCGCCGCACGAGCTTTGGCGAGGTTGTCGCCAAGACCACGATCGACAGCCATCTGCCGGCGGCTTTCCGAGTAGGAGCGGGCGGCAAGCGGCTGGGTGCGGGGGATGTCGAACTGTTTGCGGTATTCAGTCGGCTTCATCCCGTGCGCCGTTTTCAGATGCCGGGCCAGGGTTTTCATCTCCTTGCCGCAAAGCATGCAGATGATCTTGTCCTTGCCGAAAGCTTTTTTGCGGGAGATCGAAGGGGCCGCAGCGCCCTCTTCGCCGGGCGCCTCAAGAGAAACCGCTTCCCCTTTTTCCAGGGCAGAGAGAGCCTTGGCCACTTCGGCCAGTTCGGCAATCAACTCCTCTTTGGTCATGGGGGTGGTGGATGCATGGGCTGCTACAATATCAGCGGCCATTTCAATCAGATTCGCCATTGTTTCCTCCTTATAAAGACGACCTTGATAACTCGATTATTTTCAGGTTGCTAACTAATACAACAATTTTTTTTAAAAGCAAGAAAAAATTTTTTTCTATGACAGAAAAAATGTTGAATACGCCATTTTTAAAATGATCATGCAGTTTGCATCGGTGGTTTCGGGAGCCAATTCGCCGCCGTCGCATTTCTTTGGCGCAACCTTCCTTTTGCGATATGTAAAACTGGTTGAGTGCCGCTGCCAACTACTACTTTTTGCAGAATTTCGATATTTTCTTTGCAAGGGGACAAGTGGTGCGGTATAGAAGCAATAATGTTTCCAGGGATCGTGATGTGAATATCCGCCTTATTCTTGAACAACGTGAAGACCAAATACTTTCACCTTTTGCCCGGCGGAGTGCGGACAGCGTCGGACGGTTGCGCGCTGAAGAGCCGTGCTCGCTAAGGACCGCATTTCAACACGATCGCGACCGGATTCTGCACAGCAAGTCTTTTCGCCGGCTCAAACACAAAACACAGGTGTTTCTCTCTCCGGAAGGGGACCATTATCGCACCCGCCTGACCCATACCCTGGAAGTTGCGCAGATCGCCCGCACGGTGGCGCGCGCCCTCGCGTTGAATGAGGATCTTACGGAAGCGATTGCCCTCGGCCACGATCTGGGGCACACGCCCTTTGGTCACGCCGGCGAGCGGGTTCTCAATGAACTGGTGGCTGGCGGCTTCCGCCACGTCGACCAGAGCGTCCGGGTGGTGGAGGTGTTGGAAAAAGACGGCGCCGGACTCAATCTGACGGCGGAAGTCCGGGACGGCATTCGCAGGCATTCCAAAGGCCGGGGACCGCTTCTCGGCGTCGATCCGCTGGTGCAGGCCTCCACCCTCGAGGGTCGGATTGTGCGGCTGGCCGATATCATCGCCTATATCAATCACGACCTGGACGATGCCATTCGCGCCGGGCTGATCAAGCCCGGGCAGTTGCCGGCCGAAGTCGTTATTTTAGGCCAAAGGCACTCGCAACGCATCGGAACGATGGTGCGGGACATGATTCAGTCTTCCCTGGCCACCGGCGGCGAAGACATCCGGCTTTCTCCGCCGGTCGTCGAAGCGATCGAAGGCTTGCGCAATTGGCTGTTCGAAAACGTTTATCTGGTGCGGACGGTGCACGATGATTTTGCGAAAGCATCCAGGGTTTTGCGGGAACTCTTCGCCTGCTTTATAGAGGGGCGGGAGAGCCTGACTGCCGCCGGTGGCCGCCCCTTTGCCGAGGACCCGCTTGAGGTTTCGGTAACCGATTTTATTGCCGGCATGACAGATCGTTATGCCATCAATCTTTATCAGCGACTTTTTCTGCCGCAGCCGTGGAAAATCCTCTGAACAAGGATAACCCCTTGAATTTCCCGGTTAATAATATTGACACAAAAAGCAGCGATATGATAGTTTGTGGGGCCTCGCGGCAGGGTCGGCGGGACAGGCGTTGCCGGCCGAAACAGCCCCGCTGGCAAGCCGTTGCACAATCCTGGACTAAGACCCGCGATTAAATTTGGATTCCCGCCAAGGTGGGGGTCAGGAGGATTACATGAGCAAAAAACTGTTGTTGGCCGACGACAGTATAACAATTCAAAAAGTTATCGGGATCACCTTCGCCAATGAGGATTATGAATTAAGTATTGTCGACAACGGTGAGACAGCCCTCGAAACGGCCCGTACATTTTGTCCCGATCTTATTCTTGCCGACGTTTTCATGCCCGGCAAGAACGGCTATGAATTATGCGCCGCGATAAGAAATGATCCCGCCCTTAAAAACACCCCGCTTCTTCTACTGACCGGAACTTTCGAACCCTTCGATGAAGGGAAAGCGAAGGCTTCCGGCGCCAATAGCTGGATATCCAAGCCTTTCGAATCACAGGCTCTTATCGATCGTGTGGAAGAACTGCTGGCCAAAGCGGCGGCAAGCCCGGCTCCTGCCGCCCCCGCCGAGGCGCCGGTTGCACCGGCCGCTGCCCAACCGGTCGCCACGCCGCCCGCTGCCGCACCGCCGGTGGCCATGCCATCGGGCCCCAAGATTGAGATACCGGACGAAGCCGACGATTTTTGGGGGGACGACCTGCCGGAATCTCTGGACGCGGACATGGTCGAGGAGACGACCCTCGCCGGGCAGGATGTTCTGGAAAGCGCCGAAGAAGGAGCCGACGATCTCTGGGGGGGGATCGATCTCGAAGAAGAAACCGCCATCGAAATCGCGCCGGCGGCCGAGGCGCATGTCGAAGAATTCGCGGTGGCCGAAGATGTCTGGGGCGAACTCGCCGAAGAGACCGCCAGCGGGAGCGTGCAGGAACTCTATTCTGCGACGGTGGAAGAAACCACCCTGTTGAGGGAGGAAAAAGCCGTAAACGATAGCCAAAGACCCGCTGCCGTCGGGCCGGTTGTCGATACGGGCGGTATTGTCGATTCCGATTGGGAAGAGTTCGGCGAGGATATTCTGGCTCTGGATGAATGCGACATTCTGGAAGAAGAAGATCTTCTCGAAGCGGGCAAGCCCGCTGATGCGTTTGCAGACCGCTCGCAACTGGCTGACCCTTTCGCCGACCCCTTGCTGGATGCGGACGATAGCCAGAGTGATGCCTGCCTGACGGAACCGGCCGCCGATGATGCGCGTTGGGGAGATCTCAACGACGAGGCGAAGATCGCCGAACCCGTGTGGGAGGATTTGGCCGACGAGCCTGCCGGGGGCGCCGAGACGGTCTGGGAGGATGCGCCCGAAAAAGGTACGGCGGATGTCGCTGCCGCGTCCACCTGGGAAATCACCGACGAGGAAACCATCGCCCCCATTCCTGCTCCTGTTGTCGCTGCACCCGCTCCCGTTCCGCCGCCCGCCAAACCCGTTGCGCCGCCGGCGCTGCCCGCCGCTTCCGTCGAGGCGCAGGTAAGCGCTCTCAGCGAGGAGGATATCGCCCGAATCGTCGAGAAGGTCGCTGGCACGGTGATCGAACGGTTGGCTCCCGCAATTCTGGAAAAAATCATTTGGGAAGTCGTTCCCGACCTGGCTGAAGCGATGATCCGGGAAGAAATTCGCCTGATCAAGGAAGATATTCAATAACCGGCCGCAAACGGCCCGGCCGGCACGTCATTCAATGGAAAATGGGGATTACCGCAATCCCCATTTTCCATTTTTCATCCGCCGCCCGCTTGCCGCAGGCTCCTGGAAGGATTCGAATTGTATGGAAACCAGGCTCTCCAAGGGCTATGAACCGCACCACGTCGAGGATAAATGGTACCGCATCTGGGAAGAGAGCGGTTTTTTTCATGCCGACGAAAATTCCCCCAAACCCCATTATTCCATCGTCATCCCGCCGCCCAATGTTACCGGCGTCCTGCACATGGGCCATGCCCTGAACAACACGCTGCAGGACATCCTGGCGCGCTGGAAGCGGATGACCGGCCATGAAGTCCTCTGGATGCCCGGCACCGACCACGCCGGCATCGCCACCCAGAACGTCGTCGAAAAACAGCTGGTCAAGGAGGGCAAGGACCGCCACGAACTGGGGCGCGAGGCCTTCGTCGAGCGGGTCTGGAAGTGGCGCAGCGAATCGGGCGGGCAGATTATCAATCAGTTGAAGAAGCTCGGCGCCTCCTGCGACTGGCCCCGCGAGCGTTTCACCATGGACGACGGCCTGTCGAAGTCGGTGCGTGAGGTTTTTGTCCACCTCTACGAGGAAGGTCTGATCTACCGCGCCAACCGGCTCATCAACTGGTGTCCGCGCTGCCATACCGCGCTCTCCGATCTCGAAGTCGAGCACGACGAGAAGAAGGGGTGGCTCTGGCACTTGCGTTATCCGGTGCAGGGGACCGACCGTTTCCTGGTCGTCGCCACCACCCGGCCGGAGACGATGCTCGGCGACACCGCCGTTGCCGTCCACCCCGAGGACGAGCGCTATCGCGATCTCATCGGCAAAAACGTCATCCTGCCGCTGCTCAATCGGGAGATCCCGGTGATCGCCGACGAGTACGTCGATCGAGAGTTCGGCACCGGCGTGGTCAAGATCACCCCGGCGCACGACTTCAACGACTTCGAGGTCGGTCGCCGGCACGGCCTGGAGAATATCAACATCCTCGATCCCTCCGGTTTTATCAATGAAAACGGCGGCCCCTACGCCGGGCTGGAGCGTTACGCCGCCCGCACCCAGGTGGTCGCCGATCTGGAGGCGCAGGGGCTGCTGGCAAAGACGGAGGATTACGCCCTCTCCGTCGGTGAATGCTACCGCTGCAAAACGGTCATCGAGCCGTATCTTTCCCTGCAGTGGTACGTCAATGTTGCGCCGTTGGCCAAGGAGGCGATCAAGGCGGTGCAGGACGGCCGCACCCGCATCATCCCGGAACAGTGGGAAAAAACCTATTTCGAGTGGATGTTCAATATCCGCGACTGGTGCATCAGCCGGCAGATTTGGTGGGGGCACCGCATCCCCGCCTGGTACTGCGACACCTGCGGCGAAATAATCGTCGCCCGGCAGGATCCGGATCGTTGCCCCTGCGGCGGCGCTCTGCGCCAGGAGACGGACGTCCTCGACACCTGGTTCTCCTCCGCCCTCTGGCCCTTTTCCACCATGGGCTGGCCGGAGCAGACCGAGACGTTGAAAAAGTTCTACCCGACCAGCTGCCTGGTCACCGGCTTCGACATCCTCTTTTTCTGGGTGGCGCGGATGATGATGATGGGACTCAAGTTCATGGGCGAGGTCCCCTTCAAGGAGGTCTACATCCATGCTTTGGTGCGCGACGCCGAAGGGCAGAAGATGAGCAAGAGCAAGGGGAATGTCATCGATCCCCTCGGTGTCGTCGAGGAGTACGGCGCCGACGCCTTTCGCTTCACCCTCGCCGCTTTCGCCTCCATGGGACGCGACATCAAACTCTCCACCGAGCGCATCGCCGGCTACAAGGCTTTCGCCAACAAGCTGTGGAACGCCGCCCGCTTCGCCCTGATGAACCTGGAGGATTTCGACCCGGCGACGATCGCGCTGGAAAAGGAGGAACTTTCCCTCGCCGACGCCTGGATCCTCGCCCGCCTCGCCGAGGCGACGCGGGAGACCAGCCAGGCCCTCGCCGGCTATCACTATAACGAGGCGGCCAGCGTTCTGTACGCCTTCACCTGGAACGAATTCTGCGACTGGTACATCGAACTGGTCAAGGGGGATCTCTACGGCGACGATCCGGCCGCCAGAAAGCGCGCCCAGGCGGTCCTTTTCACCGTACTGGAGCAGCTGCTGCGCCTGTTGCATCCGCTGATGCCCTTCATCACCGAGGAGATCTGGCAGGCGCTTCCCGGCAAACGGCCGGTCGCTTCGCTCATGCTCGCGTCCTGGCCGGAGGCCGGCGTTCTGCCGGTCGATGCCGCCCGCGCCCAGCGGATGGCGCGGATTATGGACGTTGTGCGCGGCATCCGCAACATCCGCGGCGAAATGGACGTCAATCCGGGTAAGCAGATCGCCGCCGTGCTCGACTGCAAGAGCGACGAGGCGCTGGCGATCATGGGCGAAGGGGAGCGTTACCTCCGGGCGTTGGCCAAAGTCAATGAGCTGACCTGCGGCATGGGCGTCGAGCGGCCCAAGCAGGCGGCCACCCAGGTCGCCGGCGATATCGAGATCCTCGTGCCGCTCGCCGGACTGATCGACCTCGATGAGGAAGAAAAGCGCCTGCAAAAAGAGATTGCCAAGGTCGAGAAAGACGTGACGATGTTCGAAAAGAAACTCGCCAACGCCGACTTCGTCGCCCGGGCGCCGGTCGAGGTGCTGGAGAAAGACCGCGGCAAACTCGCCGACGCACAGGAGAAGTTCCGTATTCTACAGGGGAGTCTGGAGCGTATCCGCGCCATGATGTAACGCAAACGGACGGCAGCCTCGGGCTGCCGTTCTTATTTGCAAGGCATTCTTCAACCCAGAATCCTTTTGGCAATCCTCTGGCCAGTGAACTCCTCGGCCGCATCTTTGCCGAACGCATCACCGGAAAGGAAACAACAATGACCGACCTCGACCGCGCGCTGGTAAGCCTGCGCGCCGACATGAACGATGACGCGGCCAAGTCCGCCTATTATGACCTTTTTCTCAATGCCACCTTTTTCGTTCCGACCCTGACCGCCGAGCAGGCGCGGGAAATGGCGCCAGAGGCGGCGGAGGCCGGGGAGGCGCTCCCCCTCGTGGTGACGGCGGACGGCCAGGATTACCTGATGCTCTTCGACAGCGAGGCGCGGATGCGCGACTGGACAAAGGGGGTCTCGCCCTTTGCCGAGGTGCCGGGGCACGTTCTGGCAACGATGAGCTCCCCTCCGCTGCACTGGGCGCTGAACGTCGGCGCCGAGCATTCGAAGCAGTTTTTTCCCGATGAAATCGCCTGGCTTCGGGCGGTGGTGGAACAATGCCAGGCGGCGGATGCCCCTGATCAAGAGGGACGGCAGGCCAGCCCTTAACTAAGGACCAAGCCATGAACAACAACGATGTGTTACGCCGTATCCGATATATCTTCGACTTGAGCGATTCGGCGATGATCGCCGTTTTCGGCCTGGGGGATTGCGAGGTCACCCGGGAGCAGGTCAGCGATTGGCTGAAAAAAGAGGAGGATCCGGCGTTCAAGGAAATCGGCGACTCGCTTTTGGCGGGTTTTCTGAACGGCCTGATTGTCGATAAACGGGGTAAGAAAGAAGGCATCCAGCCGGCGCCGGAAAAACGGCTGAACAACAATCTCATTTTTCTGAAGTTGAAAATTGCCCTGAATCTGCAAGCCGATGACGTCTATGCAATTATGGAATCGGCTGATTTCAGCCTGAGCAAGCACGAAATCAGCGCCTTTTTTCGTAAAACGGACCATAAAAATTTCCGCATCTGCAAGGATCAAGTGCTGCGCAATTTCCTGAAGGGGTTGGAGCTTAAGTATCGTGCCTAGGGAAGAGGAAAAAATACCCCGACAACGCTGAAGATGGAATTCACAGAAAAGGAGTTGGCTATGGCCCATCCTATTGCTGCGGGAAAGAGCAGCTTCGATCTGGTGGATCCGCAAATCGTCTTGACCGAGCTGCGACTGAAGTCCGACACCGTTCTGCTCGATCTCGCCTGCGGCGTCGGCAATTACGCCCTGGCGGCGGCGCAGATTATCGGCGCGGCGGGGGTAATCCACGCTCTCGATCTATGGACGGAGGGAATCGCTTCGCTTCGGGCCAGCGCCGAGGCGCGAGGGCTGACCCAAATTCACGCGCGGATTGCGGATGTGAACGGGCCGTTGCCGCTTGCTGCGGCGAGCGTCGATGTCGCCCTGATGGCGACCGTTCTGCACGACCTGCTGGCGGAAGGGAATGGGCCGGCAACCCTTGCCGAAGTAACGCGTGTGCTGCGCCCAGGTGGTCGATTGGTCATTATCGAGTTCGACAAAGTCGATGGCCCGCCGGGGCCACCGGCGTCGATCCGCTTGACGCCCACCGAGGTCGAGACCTTTATCGATCCGTTTGGCTATCGCCGCGAAAACCTGACTCAGGTCGGCGATACGCTATATGCGGTTTCCTTTCGCCGTGGATGAGGGCAGGGCATGGTGGGCCGCAGCATCCATGGCCAAAGGCAAGAATCCCAATCCGGTCCTGTGGTTTTTCAGGCCTGGTGTTCGGGCCCTGTGCGCTGGTGATCGCCCTGGTGATGAAGCCAGGCCCGGGCGACGACCAGGGGTATGAATAAACGTATGCTGGCTCTGGAAATATGCCCATGATTCTGCACTGTACGCAAAAACTCGCCGGAAAACTTCCCGAAGTGTCGGCGGCGCCGCTCGCCGAGACGAGCCTCCTGGGGGGCTGGCACGGCAATCTTTATCAGATCGACCGCCGGCAATGCGTTCTGTTCTGCCACGATGAAACGCGTTACATGCTGTTTCTGCCGGGGCTGAAAAAGGCGCACTTCGAAGATCTGGCCCGGCTGCACCGCGACCTGTTTCTGATGAGCCTGGCCGCCCATGGCGTGTCGGACGCGAAAATCATGCGGACGAAGCTGGCCCTCGGGCCCCTCGCCTGCGACCGCGTCACCGATCGCTCGGTTCTTTCCTCCATGAACGTGGCCATGGGCGATCTGTATGCTTATTTGCAGGGAGTTCCCAATCTGCTGGAAATCGACCCGGCGGCCGCTGCCCTGCATCTCAATGATCGCGCCGTAGGCATCCGTGGCAAATATGTTTTCTCGGGTGCGGAGATGATTGCGCGGGTGGAGAGATTGTAAAAGCGAGATTTTAAGTTGCCTTCCATGCACTACTACTTTCATTACGAAGAACCGGTATTCCGCCCGCCCTCCGAAGCCAATTCGCTTATTCTGCAGGCGACCATCGGCTGCTCGCAGAACCATTGCGGCTTCTGCGGCATGTACAAGATGAAGCGCTTCCGCCTGCGGCCGGTGGCAGAATTGCTCGCCGAGATGCGGGCGGTGCCGATGCCGCACCGCGCCCATATTCAGCGGGTCTTTCTTGCCGACGGCGACGCCCTGGTCTACCCGCAGGAGGGGTTGACAGCGATTCTCGACGGGCTGGCCGCGACGTTCCCCAGCCTCAACCGGATCGGCATCTACGCCTCGCCGAACAGCTTGACCAGCAAAAGCGTCGATGAGCTGCGGGTGTTGCGGGAGAAGAAACTGCGCATCCTCTATTTTGGGCTGGAAAGCGGCGACGCCGAGACGCTTGCGCTGGCCGGCAAGGGTTTTTCCCCCGAGGCGATGCTGGCGCTTTGCCGCAAGGCGCAGGAGGCGGGATTGAAGCTGTCGGTGACCGCCATCCTCGGCCTCGCCGGGCAGGAGCGCAGTCACGAGCACGCCGTCGCCACCGCCGATTGGATCAACGCCCTGTCGCCGGAATATTTTTCTCTGCTCACCATGTTCCGCCGGCACAACGACGCCTGGTTTCGGACGATCCGCCCGGTAAGCAACGGCCGCATTATCGAGGAGGCGCTGACCATCGTCCGTCGCCTGTCGCCCAGGCGCACCATCCTGCGCTCGAACCACGTCTCGAACCTTCTGCATCTGACCGGCAGTTATCCCAAGGACCGCGAACGGATCATCGCCCAGGCCGAGGCGGCGCTGGCCGAAGCCCGCCGGCAACCCGCCTGGTGGCTCCTCGCTGTCCCCGATTACGGCGAGAGTTATTACTGATGCTTTCGCCGGGGACCCGCCGTCTTTTCCCTTGACACCCCCCCGCCGATTTGCTATTCATACGCGCTCTGACGGCCTCCGGCCGTGGCCCCGTCGCCAAGTGGTAAGGCAGAGGTCTGCAAAACCTCTATCACCAGTTCGAATCTGGTCGGGGCCTCCATAACCACCAAAAGCCAGCCCCGCACGGGCTGGCTTTTTTTTCTGGAGGCCGCTTGCCCTTTTCTCCGGCGCTTCTTCCCCTGTTCGCTCTTCTCGGTTCCCTCGGCGGCTTTCTCGCCGGCCTGCTGGGCATCGGCGGCGGGATCATTTTCGTTCCCCTGTTCCTTTGGGTCTTCCCCCTGGCCGGCTTCCCGCCCGACCTGGTCGCCCACAGCGCTTTCGGCACCAGCCTGGCGATCATCATTCCCACCGCCCTCAGCAGCACCCTCGCCCATCGGCGGCGCGGCAATGTCGACTGGCATCAGGTCTATCGCATTGCCCTCGGCGCCGTCCTCGGCGCGATCGCCGGCGCAATGATCGCCGCCGGCATCTCCAGCGAGGGGCTGAAGACGATGTTCGGTTTCATGCAGGTTCTGGTCGGTCTGAAAATGCTGTTTCAGCCACGCTACCTGCCGCCCGAAGAGACGCTCCCCATTCCTTTTCGGCATCTGCTGCTGGTCGGGCTCGCCGGCGGCGCCTTTTCCGCTTTTTTCGGCGTCGGCGGCGGAGTCGTCGCCGTGCCCCTGATGATCATTTTCCTGCGCCTGCCGGCGCAATTGGCGGTGGGCAATTCGAGCGCCCTCATTGTCGTCTCTTCGATCATCGGCACCCTTTCGTACATGCTGCACGGCTGGGGGATGCCCAACCTGCCGTCCTTTTCCTTCGGCTACGTGAACCTGCTGGTGGTCGCCATTGTCGCGCCTTTTGCCATTTGCAGCGCCCGGCTCGGGGTGCGTCTTGCCAGCCGCATCCGTCATGATACCTTGGTTAAAGTCTTCGCCATAGTTTTGATTCTCATCGGTTTGCGCATGCTTGTGCGCACTTTTTTCTGAGAGAGGCGATCATGCAGAGAAAACCGTCCGTCGCCGGACAGTTCTATCCCGGGCAGGAACACGCTCTGCGCCGGATGGTGGAAGATTTCACGCGGGGCGATGTCGCGCCGCAATCCGCCATCGGCATTCTTTCCCCCCACGCCGGCTACATCTATTCCGGCGCCATCGCCGGCGAAACCTTTGCCCGCGTTGAAGTCCCGGGAAAAGTGGTCCTCCTCGGCCCGAATCATCACGGAATCGGTCATCCGGCGGCCGTCTATGCGCAAGGAAGCTGGCTCACACCGTTGGGGGAAATCGCCGTCGATGCGGAACTGGCGGCGGCAATTCTGGCCGCCTGTCCGGGGATGGCTGCGGATAGCGCCGCTCATCGGCTTGAACATTCGCTGGAAGTGCAACTTCCCTTTATCCAGGTGCGGAGTCCGCAGGCCGCCATCGTGCCGATCTGCCTGGGAGGTCTGCCCCTTGCCGACCTGCTGGCCATCGGCGAAGGGTTGGGGCGGCTGCTGGCGAGCCGGACCGAAAAGATCCTGTTGGTCGCCAGCAGCGACATGAGCCATTATCTTTCCGGCGATGTCGCCCGGGAGAAAGACGGCCGCGCCCTTGCACCGCTCCTCGCCGTCGATCCGGCCGCTCTTTATCGCATTGTGAGCGACGAGCGCATCAGCATGTGCGGGATGATGCCGGCCGTCGTCATGCTCGCCGCCGCCCGGTTTGTGGGGGCGAGCCGGGCGGAGCTGGTGCGCTATGGCAATTCCGGCGAGGTCACCGGCGATCAGTCGCAGGTGGTGGGTTACGCCGGCGCCATCGTCTATTGAAAATAACCTTGTCATTACGGTCAGGTTGCAGTATAAAAAGCGGGGTCGTCCGGCGGGCGGCCTCTTTTTATTTGCGGATTATCATCCCGTCCGAGTATCGCTTCGAAGGAGTTTCCGATGTCCCAGCTGCGCGTCCGTTTCGCCCCCAGTCCCACCGGTTATCTGCATATCGGCGGCGCCCGTACCGCTTTGTTCAATTACCTTCTGGCGCGCAAGGAAAACGGCGCCTTTATCCTGCGCATCGAGGACACCGATGTCGCCCGCTCCACCCAGGAATCGGTGGATGCCATTCTGCAGGCGATGGACTGGCTCGGACTCTCCTACGACGAGGGGCCGTTTTATCAGTCGGAGCGCTTCGATTTGTACCGTGAGAAGGTCGAGCAGCTGCTGGCCGAAGGCAAGGCGTATCGCTGCTACTGCACCTCGGAGGAGTTGGAGCAGCGGCGCGAGGCGGCGCTGGCCAAGGGGCTGAAACCGAAATACAACGGCGCCTGCCGGCAGCGTGACGACGTTCCCGAAGGGATGCCCTTCGTGGTGCGCTTTCGCTCGCCGGAAGAGGGGGAAACCGTTTTCGTCGACCGCATCAAAGGAGCGATCAGCTTCCAGAACGACGAGCTGGACGACGTCATCATCCAGCGCTCCGACGGCACCCCAACCTACAACTTCGTCGTTGTCGTCGACGACGCCACCATGAATATCAACCTGATCATCCGTGGCGATGACCACATCAACAACACGCCGCGGCAAATCCTCATGTATCGGGCCCTCGGCTATCCGGTGCCCGAATTCGCCCACGTG
Source organism: Desulfuromonadales bacterium (assembly GCA_041677125.1). GTDB lineage: Bacteria > Desulfobacterota > Desulfuromonadia > Desulfuromonadales > JACZKF01 > JBAYQP01. The sequence goes on from JBAYQP010000007.1 coordinate 40,818, forward strand.
CCGATGATTCTCGGCGCCGACAAGGCGCGCCTGTCGAAGCGGCACGGCGCCACCTCGGTCATGGCCTATCGGGAGATGGGGTATCTGCCCGAGGCGATGGTCAATTACCTGGTTCGTCTCGGCTGGTCGCACGGCGATCAGGAAATCTTCTCCATGGCCGAGCTGATCGAAAAATTCAGCCTCGAAAACGTTGGCAAGTCGGCCGGGGTGTTCAACCCGGACAAACTCCTCTGGCTCAACGCCCACTACATCAAAAACGGCGATCCGCAGCGCCTTGGCGCGCTGCTGGTCGAATATCTCGATACCCGAGGGATCGCTGTCGCCGGCGGTCCCGACCCCGTCGCCGTCGTCAAGACGTTGCAGGAACGCGCCCGCACCCTCGTCGAAATGGCGGAAATGGCTGCGTTCTACTACGCCGCCGAAATCTCCTTCGTCCCGGAAGCTGCCGATAAATTCCTCATTGCCGAGCAGAAGCCGTTGCTGGAGAATGTCCGCCGGAAGCTGGAAAACGCACCGGAGTGGAGCCACGACGCCATCGCCGAGGTCTTCGCCGCACTGCAGGCCGAGACCGGGCTCAAGCTCGGCAAGCTGGCGCCACCGGTGCGGGTGGCGATCGTCGGCGGCACGCAAAGCCCGAGCATCTTCGACGTTCTTACCGTCCTCGGCCGGGAACAGACGCTGGCGCGGCTGGAGCGGGCGATAGGGCATATCGCCGGCTAATCCGGGTGGACGTTTTCATTTCACAGGGGGTCCGGATTTTTTGCGGACTCCCTTTTTTTATCCAGCCGTTGGCGCCGGCCGCCAGAGCCCCGGAGGCCGAGGGCTTCCGGCCGGGCGGCGGCGCCTTCGGTGGTGGCGGCGCGAGTGCCGGTTATTGAGAATTATCTCCTGAAATATTGATGACAGACTTCCGTTTTCGGCTGCCAAAACCTGATTAAGTGTGTCCCCTATGAAGAAATTCCTTGCCCATTTCAACTATCCCACCCTGATCATCCTGGCCCTGCTGCTGGGTCTTGCCCCCTTTACTCCCGAACCGCATCTGCTGGAGAAGCTGCGCATGCTGCGGGAAGGGGCACTGACCCGGCCGCTGGACATTTTCGACCTCTTCTTTCATCTGCTGCCGGCCATGCTGCTGCTGCTCAAGCTCACCGTCGAGCGCCCCTGGCGCCAAAGACCACGCCACTGACTTGCTAAAAAAAGTGTTCCAGGGCAAAGACGTTCCTGATCAGCGAGTCAGGTTATTCAAGGGTCTTGGCTGCCCGTGAGGCTGTAAACCTGAACGATTTGAGTCGTTGACTCTTTAATTTGCTCCCCGCATAATGTCCCCGCCAATTTAATCCATTCACTTGATCAGCCTGAATCAAAGGAGTGCACCCATGAACCCCAAGTGGAAAATCGATACCGTTGCCGTACAGGGCGGGTATGAGCCGAAAGCCGGCGAGCCGCGCATTCTGCCGATCATTCAAAGCACCACCTTCAAGTACGACAGCGCCGAACATGTGACCAAACTTTTCGACCTGGAGGAGCCGGGCTTTTTTTACACCCGTCTGGCCAATCCGACCACCGACGGGTTCGAACGCAAAATCGCCCAGATGGAGGGCGGGGTCGGGGCGCTGGCGACCTCCTCCGGTCAGGCGGCGACGACTTTGGCGATCATGAACGTCTGCCAGGCCGGCCAGCACGTCGTTACCGCCAGCACCCTTTACGGCGGCACCTACAACCTGTTTGCGGTGACCTTGCCGAAGATGGGGATCGAGGTGACCTTCGTCGATCCCGAATTGCCGGCCGAGGAGATCAAAAAGGCCTTTAAGCCGAACACCCGCTGTCTGTTCGGCGAGACCATCGGCAATCCCGGTCTGAATATCCTCGATTTTAAAAAATTCGCCGCCATCGCCAACGAGATGCAGACGCCGCTGATCATCGACAACACCTTCGGTACGCCGTACCTCTGCCGGCCCTTCGAGCACGGCGCGCACATCGTTATCCACTCGGCGACCAAGTATATCGATGGCCACGCCACCAGCGTCGGCGGGGTGATCGTCGACGGCGGCGTCTTCGATTGGAACTGCGGCCGCTTCCCGGAGTTGACGGAGCCGGACAGCAGCTATCACGGTCTGGAGTACGTCAAAACCTTCGGGCCGCTGGCCTACATCGTCAAGGCCCGCGTCCAGTTGATGCGCGATCTGGGCACCCCGCCGGGACCCTTCAACTCCTTCCTCTTCAACCTGGGGCTGGAGACTCTGCACCTGCGCATGCAGCGCCACAGCGAAAATGCCCTGACGGTGGCCAAATTTCTGGAGACGCATCCGCTGGTGAACTGGGTCTGTTATCCCGGTCTGGAGAGCCATCCGACCCATGACCGGGCGCGCACGTACCTGCCCAAAGGGTGCAGCGGCGTGCTGACCTTCGGCATCAAAGGCGGTTCCCAGGCGGGACGCAAGTTCATGGAGGCGACGAAGCTGATCGCCCTGGTTGTCCATGTCGGTGACGCCCGCAGCTGCGTCCTGCATCCGGCCAGCACCACCCATCGTCAGCTTTCCGAAGAGCAGCAGGAAGCGAGCGGCGTCAAGCCCGACCTGATCCGCCTCTCCATCGGCATCGAGGATGCCGGCGATATCATCGCCGACATCGATCAGGCGCTGCACGCCAGCCAGTAGCCGGCCCGCGCAGGCGCAACCTCCCAGCAAAAAGAAAATCGCCGCTTCCGACTCTGTTCGGGCGGCGGTTTTTCCATTTACGGCCCGAATAACCTGCGGGTAGCTTTAAGCAGAGAGCGTACACTTTGTTCGATTATTCATAGACTTAGCTAATTTCATCCGCCGTCATTAGACTTTCTCCTGTGACAATTTGCAGAACTCGCCGCCGAAGCTGCTCCTTCCCTGCGGTGGTGGAAATTTTAATTCAATTTCCCCCTTATCCGAAAACTCATAACCCCCGCCTCATCCGTCTCGGTTCCACGCAAATAAATTCAACCAGATAGCAACCATCCTTGCTCCCGGCAAATTAAGAAAAGCAACGAAAAAACAGCATCTTCCCGCTCCAGCGGCTCTTGGCATCGTACTGGCAGAACGGCCTCCTGCCAGCCGATTGGGCGGCAATTAAATGAGCAATCTTCAAAGGAGCAAAGAATGACGCAACACAAATTACGACTATCTGGAATTCTGCTATGTATCTCATTTATTTTGAGCATCCTGCCCGGATGCGGCGGAGGCGGCGGGAGCGGCGGACATGACAGCGCCGGACCGGAGGCGTCGGTTTCTTCCGGCGTTGCCGTCGATCCCTATATCGCCGGGGCGATTTTCGAAGAAGTGCCAGAAAATGGCGGCGCGCCGCTACAGGAATCGAGCCCTTCCGACGCCCAGGGGCGCTTCGCCTTTGGCCAAGCCCTGACCTCCGGCTCCCTGGTGCGGATGAAGGCCGGCCACCAGGGCAAGCACAATGGGACGCCCTTCAACGGCATCCTGAAAAGGATTGTGGACAAGGAGGGTGAACTGGTGGTTTCGCCGCTGACCACTCTGCTGGCCAACGGCTTTTCCCCCAGGGAGATTTTGTCGGTCCTCGGGGACGCCGGCCTGACCGGGTTGACCCCGGCCGATCTGTTTGCCGATCCGATGGCGGGAATGCATGGGGCCAGCCTACCGAATGGTCAGGCGCTGACGCGTTTGCAGACGAACATGGGGATCAACGCATTTCTGGCCCTGAATGAAAACTATGCCATGTCGGCGGAAGCCATCGTGGCTAATCAGGACCGGCTGGCCGCCATGGTCGCCATGGTCGGGACAGTTCTCAGCCCGGAGAAATTCGATGGGGCGATGGCCGATCCGCAGGCGGCGGCCACCCTCCCGGCCGAAGAACGCTCTGGCCTGTTTCTCCAGGCAACCGTTTCGGTTATTGACGAAGTAGTAAAAGCTCTCAAGGCGGACAGCACTCTCGATCCGGTGATCGAAGCCGAATATCTGACGGCCGCCATCCCTGAATTGATGTTGTTCTACTACGCTCAGGACAACCGGGGAGATCAACTGGTGGAGGATGCCATCGCCACCGGCACGCTTCCCGATGTGCAGGAAGACGAGGCCCCGGTCATCCTGATGGCCAAATGGTCCAAGAAGCCCGGCAAAGGCATCGGCAGGAACAAGCCGCCGGTCGCCGACGCCGGCGCCGGTCAGAACATTGTCGTCGGCGACAGGGTGCAGCTGAACGGTTCCGCCAGCTACGATAAAGATGGCGGCGCGCTGACCTATAAGTGGACTCTGTCGGCCAGGCCGGCGGGGAGCAGAGCAACGCTGGCCAACCGGACGGCGATCAACCCAACCTTTGTCGCCGATCTCGCCGGCGTTTATAAGGCCACCCTGGTGGTGAACGACGGCACCTTCGACAGCGGGTCGAGCGTGGTGAGGATTATCGCCGCTGCCGGCAACGTTCCGCCGGTGGCCAAGGCGGGCGGCGATCAGCAGGTTCTTGTCGGCGCCGTGGCGACCCTCAATGGTTCCGCCAGCACCGACGCCGACGGCGATGCGCTGACCTACAGCTGGAACTTCATCTCCCGCCCGGCCGGCAGTGCCGCCACCCTCTCCAATTCCGCCGCGGTCGCGCCCACCTTTGCGACCGATGTGGCCGGAAACTATGTGATCAGCCTGGTGGTCAACGACGGGCAGGCTGACAGCGGCATCGATCAGGTCACCGTCGCCGCCGTCATGGGCAATCTCCCCCCGGTCGCCGACGCCGGAACCGCGCAGGAAGTGGACGCCGGCGAGCAGGTCGTTCTCGACGGGCGCGGCAGCAGCGATCCCGATGGCGATTCTCTCACCTACAAATGGTCCCTCGCCGCCAAGCCCGCCGGCAGCGCCGCCGTCCTCAGCAATCCGGCCTCCGCCCAGCCGACCTTCATCGCCGACCGGGCCGGCGCCTACGTGGCCAGCCTGATCGTCAATGACGGCAAAGGGGACAGCAACCCGGCAAACGTCAGCATTACGGCGATTGCACCGGTGGTTATCGATCCGACGCCGACGCCCGAGCCGGTGGCGTATGCAGCGCCGGTTCTGGAATCCGTCGAGATCAACGGCACCAGCTGGATTCTCGACTGGTCGCAGCCGGGTGAAATGCCTACTGGTGGTTATGACATCTGGATCGACGGTGCGGATTCCGGCACGGCCAACAGAACGACCCAGTTCAATACCGTTATCGACGGACTGACTGCGGGTGTAGAGCACTGTTTCGAGGTTGAGGGGCGGTTTTTGCAGACCAGCCCGACGCAGTATCCCCGATCCAGTAAAGTGTGTGCGACCTCTGGGGTAGTCAACCCGGAGCCGACTCCCACGCCGACTCCGACGCCCACGCCCACACCTAAACCGAGTGGCCCGGCTAAAGCATTTCCCGGCGCTCAAGGTTTTGGTTCGGATACCGTGGCTGGCCGCGGCGGAAAAATAATTAAAGTCACCAACCTGAATGATAGTGGCCCCGGATCCCTTCGGGAAGCTGTCGGTGCTTCCGGTTCGCGGATTATCGTTTTCGAAGTGAGTGGCCGTATAGACCTCAAATCGAATTTGTCCGTAAGTAATCCATATATAACAATCGCCGGCCAAACGGCACCGGCCCCCGGAATTATGATTACGGGACGCACCTTCATTGTTCGAACCCATGATGTTCTGGTTCAGCACGTTTCAATTCGCGTTGGCGATGAGGGAAAGGTGGCGGATGGTACCTGGAATTCCACCGATGCCATCCAGATCACCGGCGCCGGTGCCTACAATATCGTTTTCGATCATGTTTCAGCGAGTTGGTCCATCGATGAGATAGTTGGCATCGGCTACGGCATCAAGGACATAACTTTCAGCAACTGCCTGTTTGCCGAAGGGTTGCAGAAGAGCGTTCATACGAAAGGCGCCCATGGGTACGGCACTCTCTTGGCCGATAATAGCACTCGCCTAAGCCTGATAGGCAACCTTCTGGCTCATGTTTCCCAGCGAATGCCGCGTATCGCCGGGGCCTCCGTTCTGCTGGCAAATAATGTATTTTATAATAAAGGTGGTGGTGATTTCTGTGGTATTGGCAGCGGAGATGCTGGACTCCCGTCCTATGTGACGGCCGTTGGGAATCTCTTCCTTGAAGGGCCAAGCGGTGTCCCTGGAAAAGCAATAGCTGAGAGCAGCAGCCAAATCGTTTCCGGTTCGGCGATTTACCAGAAAGATAATGCTTATCCCGGTGGTGTAGTTTTTAGCGGCCGCCATGCCGTAAGCGCGCCGCCAACCAACACTTGGATCAGCGGCTTTGATTACTTGCGCGATCCTGTTGGAACCGTCAAGGCGACGGTTATGGCGAATGTGGGGGCGCGTCCTGCCGCCCGCGATGCCGTGGACAAGCGATTAATCAATGATCTGGCAAATAAAACCGGTCGTTTGATTAACAGTCAGGATGATGTCGGCGGATTTCCGGTGCTTGCGAAAAATACACGTTTCTTCAATGCCGGATCCAATCCCAATGGTGACGACGATGGCGACGGCTACACCAACATCGAGGATATATTGCACGATATGGCTGCGGCTGTAGAAGGACGCTAGCCTTTTGTTGGATGTTGCAATCAGTGGCACGCCCTTAGGGGCGTGCCTTTTTTTTTGCGCCTTCGCCTTTCTGGAAAGTTTGTTTTTGCGCGAGGCTGGCCGGTGCGGAGACCCGAATCCTTGCCAAAAACCGTACCCGTGTTAATTTTCTCCTAGGGTATGAAATTTGCGAAATAAATGCCCGATTTCGAGGAGAGGCCGAAGATGGGCATTCGCGGGAAATTTTTATTTTTTCTCTTCCTGATTATCTCGATAAGTGGCAATGGCAAGGCCGAGGGTTCCGGCGGATCGCTGCCAGTGCTGCCGAATGCGCAGGGTTTTGGCATTTTTACACCTGCTGGGCGTGGGGGGCGCGTGCTCAGAGTGGTTAATCTGAAGGACAGTGGTCTGGGTTCGTTACGGTCTGCGGTTGAGGCTAACGGTCCGCGGACCATTATTTTTGAAGTTAGTGGCCGAATCGATCTCAAATCAAAATTAATTGTTGAAAAACCGTATGTAACGATTGCAGGACAAACGGCTCCAGCCCCAGGGATCATGCTTACGGGTCAGACATTCGCAGTAAAAACGCATGATGTATTGGTACAGCATCTTTCAATTCGTGTCGGCGACGAAGGAAAACTGGCGGACGGAAGTTGGGATTCCTCCGATTCCATCCAAATCACCGGTCCAAACACCTACAATGTTGTTTTTGACCACATCTCAGCAAGTTGGTCCATTGATGAAATTGTTGGCGTAGGCTATGGAGCAAGAGATATTACATTGCAGAATTGCCTATTCGGTGAAGGTTTGCAGAAAAGCGTGCATTCAAAGGGGGCTCACGGCTACGGAATCCTATTGGCCGATAGAGGCGCCCGAATTTGCCTGATTGGCAACCTTCTGGCCCATGTTTCCGCAAGACTTCCGCGTATCGCCGGAACTTCTGCTTTGCTGGTCAACAATATTTTCTACAACAAAGGCGGGAGGGATTTTTCCGGAATCGGCAGCGGTGATGCCGGCCTTCCGTCCTTCGTATCGGGAGTTGCCAATCTGTTTCTTGATGGACCAAATGGAAGGAAAGGAACTGCTTTCGTCGAGATCGCCAACCAGATTGTCCCAGGCTCGCAAATTTACGAATCTGAAAATGCCTATCCTGGTGGCACCCTATACGATGGTTCTCATGGCTCATTAACTCCGCCAGAGAACACATGGATTCCTGGTTTAATGTATCTGTGGGCCCCTGCTCAAATTAAATTCTCGGTCTTACGAAATGCCGGCGCTCGTCCCCTTGCGCGCGATGCAGTTGACTCGCGCATTATCGACGATGTGGGGCGAGGGACTGGCAGGCTTATCGACTCGCAGGAAGATGTCGGAGGATTTCCAGATTTAGCTCAAAATCGTCGTTTCTTCGATGCTGGCCCAAACCCGAACAGTGACGATAATGGCAATGGTTACACCAATTTGGAAGAAATTTTACACCGATTGGCGGCAGAAATCGAAGGCCGATAACACATTAACGTCAGTATTTTAATCCTTTCCTTTCGCCTTAGCCGTAATACTTTCCTCTCCTGAATCGAAACTTTAGTTCAATTGCAATCCGTTAGATAATATTTACTTTTTGGTCTGATGCTAATCGGGGTCCACTCATCTGGGATTTGTCGCTGTGATGATTGTTGCTGTAATGCCTCTTCAAACTCGCGTCGCAGGCCAATATCAAACTTAATCTAAAGCCAAGTACTGGAAGGTTTTATGCCGCCGAGAGTTTCAGTAATTATCCCTGCATTCAACGTCGAAGACTATATCGAGGCTGCGGTCTCCTCAGCCCTGATGCAAACAGAGCCCGATATCGAAGTTTTGGTCGCCGACGATGGTTCCACCGATGGCACCGCGCAACGATTAATGCAAATTGCCGATCCCCGTTTTCACTTTTTCCTCGGGGATTGTAATCGTGGCCCAAGTAACGCTCGGAACCGGGCTCTGAGCTTGGCAACGGGGGAGTGGATTGCTTTTTTAGATGCGGACGACTGGTATGCGCCGAACCGTTTGGAGATTCTTCTGAAAACGGCGGCGACGCAGAAAACGGTTATGGTGGCCGATGATATATACCGCATCGGTCATCCAAAGCACAGTGGCGCATGGTCGAAATTGGCCAGATGCAGGCCAAAAAACAGTCTGGAAACACTGGATGCCGCGCGTTTTCTTGCCCTGGATTGCGGGGTGCAACCGGTTATCAAAAGGGATTTTTTGCACTGTCACGGCATTAAGTTTGACGAAAGCTGCTGTCATGGCGAGGACACGCTTTTTCTTCTGGAATGCTTCCTTGCAGGAGGGCGCCTGGCCCTGCATCCGGAGGCGTTTTACTACTATCGATGGCGTCCCGATTCGCTGACGGTGCGCAAGATGGAAGCGCTTGAGCAGCGACGAAAGATCTCTCTCGCTCTGCTTGGCCGTCCATCAATCCGCAACGATCCGGCTATCAAGCTTCTTTTGCAAAAGCGTCTTGCAAGGACAGAGGAGTGGATCTGGTTTTCTAGGATTAGCGATCTTGTAAAGGAAGGTAATCTCAGACAGGCGTTTCTGCTCGGACTCAGACGCCCTTACCTGATAGCCACCCTTGGCAAAGCGACCTCAAAATTTCTAAGGCATCGTGTATGGGAACGCATGAAAGCCAATTTCTGAGTGCTCGCCCTCACTCCGGGAATAAGCGAGTAGCTCTTTTTCTCCCTACTCTCGGCGGGGGAGGGGCCGAACGGGTCATGCTGACCTTGGCGGGGGCGATAGCGGAGCGAGGATATGCTGTTGACCTTGTGGTTGCCGGCGCAGCAGGGCCGTTGAGAACTGAGGTTCCCGCATTTGTACGGCTTATCGATCTTGGCTGTTCGCGGGTTCTGGCGAGCCTCCCGGGGCTGGTGCGTTACCTGCGCAAGGTGCGCCCCGATGGGCTACTCTCCACTCTCGCCCATGCAAACCTGGTGGCGCTTTGGGCGGGACGGATCGCCCGCATACCGGTCCGGATCGTCATTCGTGAGGCAACAACCACCTCCCAGGTTCCCACCAACGCCGTCCCTTTGCGCAGCCGACTGGTTCCTTATTTGGTCCGACGCTTTTATCCGGCCGCGAGCGCGATTGTTGCCGTATCGGAGGGAGTGGCCGCAGATCTGGTTCAGCGTTCTGGATTGCCGCAGGGGCGGGTCGAAGTCATCTACAATCCCGTCATCTCCACCGATTTATTGGCCAGAGCCGAACAGCAGATCCATCACCCTTGGTTTGCCCCCGATGCGCCACCGGTGATTCTGAGTGTCGGGCGGCTTACTCGGGCCAAGGATTATCCGACTCTGATACGGGCTTTCTCTCTCGTGCGGAAAAAACGCAAGGCGCGCCTGATGATTTTGGGGGAAGGGGAGGAGCGTGGGAGACTCGAATTATTGGTTCGGTCGCTCGGGATGGTTTGCGAAGTCGATTTGCCGGGGTTTGTCCCCAACCCATTTCCCTATATGCGCAAGGCGGCTGTTTTCGCGCTTTCGTCCGCCTGGGAGGGCCTCCCCAACGCCCTTATTCAGGCTTTGGCGCTGGGCACCCCGGTGGTGGCAACGGATTGCAAGAGCGGTCCCCGGGAAGTCCTCCAAGGGGGATTCTTGGGGGACCTGGTGCCGGTAGGCAAGCCGGAGCTAATGGCCGACGCGATCGGTAGGACGCTTCTCAACCCGAGACAGACGGAAAGAAAGGGCCTGGAGCGCTTTCATCGCGAAACCATAACAGAGGCCTATCTTGGATTAATACTGGGGGACAGGGCGCATGGGTAAATACGGTTTTGTCATGGTTTGGCTTCTGCTCTTCGCGATTCCCTGGGAGAATGTCCTCGTCATCCCCGGGTTCGGTACGGTCAGTCGGGTGGCGGGATTCGCCGCCATTGGTGCGGCTATGTTGTCGATTTTTATCGGCGGTAAAAAGCTAAGGTTTCACAATTTTCATCTGGCGATGGTCCTTTTCATCTTCCTCATCGGATTGTCCTACTTCTGGAGTATCGACCCAGAGAATGGCCTTAAGGGCATTATGACGTTTATCCAACTCCTGGCTATGAGTTGGTTGATTTTTCAATCGGCTATTAGTGAAGAAAGGGTCCGATCTTTAATGACCGCCTATGTAGCGGGGGCTTACGTTACCGTCGGAACCATTTTAAACGGGCTTTTTTCGGCCGACCACTGGAAGCGATTTGGCGCCGAAGGATTCAACCCCAACGATACTGCGATCATTCTCGCCCTCGGTATTCCGATGGCTTGGTATCTGGCCGAAAAAATGGGGCGCGGCATTATGGCCAGCAGCCTCTATTTCTATCCGTTCTTTGCCCTAACCGGCATTCTCCTGACAGCCTCTCGAAACGGGCTGCTGGCGGCAGTCCTTGCTTTTCTCTTCATTCTGTTCAGTCTTGCCCGCCGTTCCATGTGGAAGAATTTTGTCTTTGCCGTTGTTGCCACTGCGACGGTCGCTATCGGCTTTTCAATTGTTCCGGAGGCCTCCCTGATGCGTCTGGGCACCTTTGGCGATTCGTTGGCAAGGGGAATGAATTCGCGTTGGGAAATTTGGCAGACAGGCTTCCAGATGTTTGGAGAACGTCCGATTTTGGGTTGGGGAATCGCCTCCTTTCGAACGGCGATTGAACCGTATTACGGGACAATGGCCGCCCCGCACAATGTTTATCTTTCGATTCTGGTGGAACAGGGCATTGTTGGGTTCGCTGCCTTTTGCCTCATCCTTGGCGTAGTCTTCTTTTCCTTGCCGGAGTTGCCGAGCGCAGAGCGCGCCCTCTGGATCGTCCTTCTTGGGATTTGGTGCATCTGCGCCTTTGCCCTGAACTGGGAATGGCGCAAACAGACCTGGTTTTTGCTTACCCTTGCCATAACGCATGCAACGGCATTTGCCCCGGCAGCCCCGCAGATAGAAAAACGGGTTGTCACGGTATGAGCAGGATTACCTTTATTATCCCGAGCCTGGGATTTGGCGGCGCCCAGAACATGCTTGCAAAGGTTCTTTCTCGTCTGGCGCCGGAATTTGTCCCCGAGGTGATCTCCCTGAGCGGGCAGCCCCAGGACGCCGAACGTCTTCAGTATTCGGGGGCGCCCCTTCGTTACCTGAGGATGTCTCGTAATCTCCCGGATCCCCGGAAGTTAATTACCCTTGCGAACTGGATTCGCTCATCGAAGCCGGATCTGGTCCATACCTGGATGTATCACGCCGATCTTCTCGGCGGCCTGGCTGCCCGTTTTGCTGGGATCCCTGTTCTCTGGAATATCCGACATGGCGGACCTGGGCCACAGGACAAGCGGTTAACCAGATGGACAATTCATCTTTGTGCCCAACTGTCCCGCCGGGTGCCGCGCCGGATCGTTTGTTGCGCCGAGGCGGCAATGAAGTCTCATGTGGCGCTTGGTTACGACGGGTCCCGCATGTGCGTTATTCCCAACGGTTTTGAGATCGAAAGATTTCGGCCAGACCCGAATATGCGACAGCAGATTCGCAGGGAACTGAACATTCCGGATGATGTTGTCGTCGTTGGGCTGGTCGGTCGTTATCACCCGATCAAGGATCATGAAAATTTTATGCAGGCTGCGGCGATGCTGTTGAGAAATGGGCGAAAGGCTGTGTTTTTGCTGGCAGGTGAAGGGGTCGACCGGGACAATCCAATCATAGTGGAGCAAATCGCGGGAATGGATCATCGATCTTTCTTCCTTCTCGGCAGGCGCGACGATATTCCCAGATTAACGGCGGCTTTCGACATTGCCGTATCCGCATCCCGAGGCGAGGCGTTTTCCAACACGATCGGCGAAGCGATGGCTTGTGCAATTCCTTGCACCGTCACAGATGTCGGTGACTCGGCCATGGTTGTTGGCGACACCGGACGTGTTGTGCCGCCGGGTGAGCCTGCCCAATTGGCGGCGGCGTTGGAGGGTTTGATCACTCTTGGGCCGGAGGGCCGCAAGGCTCTCGGCCTGCGGGCGCGGCAGCGAATCATCGATAACTTTACCCTGGAGCAGGTCGTCTCCAGGTATGAACAATTGTATGCGCATGTTTTGGCGCAAAATTAGGCGCACCGTGGGGCGACGGCAAATCTACAGCGCTATCGACGTATTGGGAATCTTGGGCAATGACTGAAATCGGCAAACGGCAGGTTCCTCGCAACCTGCTGATGAACATTTTGTCCTTTGGCGTCAATATCGGAGCGGGTCTCTGGTTGGTGCCGTACCTCATCGGCCATCTCGGGACGGCTGCCTACGGTCTCGTGCCGCTGGCCATGGTATTTACGCAATTCGTCAGCGTCATCACGCAATCCTTTAACGTAGCAACCGGTAGATCCCTGACTCTTTGCATTCAGGGGAAGAACCAAGGCGGGGCGACGGCCGTGTTCAACACGTCACTTCTCGTGGCGCTTGGCTTCGTCACAGTTCAGGCCTTGGTCTGCGTTGTTATATTGCTCAACCTTGGATATGCGGTTCAGATTCCCGCCGGGCTTTATCGGGACTGCTTATGGTTGTTCGGATTCACCTTTGCCGGATTCTTGTTTTCACTGATAGGCTCGGTTTTCTCTATATCGATGTATTCCCATAATCGGGTCGATCTGATGCGATTGAATGATATCGCCCGGATGGTCGGACGCATTGCCACTATCATCACTCTCTTCCTTTTCTTTGGCCCCGCGCTCATCCATGTAGGGATCGGCAATTTTGTCGGCGGTCTGGTTGGCTTGGCGATGAACGCCCATGTCTGGAAGAAACTCACCCCGGAATTGAAAATAAGTTTACGTACGGCGGATCTGGGGCAGTTGCGGCCAATGGCCGTCATGGCGGGATGGATTCTGGTAAACCAGCTTGGCTATCTGCTGTTTCTGCGCATCGATACCTATGTCATCAACCGATTCATCGGTCCGGAAGCCTGCGGCGAATATGCGGCGGTCCAGCAGTGGAATCAGTTGGCTCGAACCACGGCGGGAGTTCTCTCCGGAGCGATAGCGCCGCTGGGGATGATCTACTATGCCCGCGGAGAAATAGGCAAGCTCGTCCGTATGATGCAGCTCGCAGTCAAGCTGATGGCGCTGGCTATGGCTGCGCCCTTGGCGCTTCTGTGTGTCTTTTCGGGCGAAATCCTCGCGCTCTGGTTGGGAGAAGGCTTTCGCGGGCTTGGGGCGCTGATGATCCTTCAGCTCTCTCCCCTGGTCGTTAATTTGGGTGTGCTGCCATTGTTCACCATTAACACCGCACTGAACCGGGTGAAGTTTCCCGCTATCCTCACCTTCGTTCTGGGGGGCGCGAATCTGCTGCTTGCCATCCTGTTTGCCACCAGGACCAATTGGGGATTTTACGGGGTCGCTGCTGCGGGTGTCATCGTACTGACCGTGAAAAACCTTCTTTTTACCCCCTTTTATGCCGCGCACATCCTTGAATTGCCGAAATTCGCCTTCTTCCGTCCGCTTCTCGGTGGCGCTACGGCTTTTCTGACCCTGTCCGGCCTGGGGGTGGCGGTGCACGGCCTATTGCGGTTCGATAGTTTCCCGGAAATCGCCCTGGCCCTTTGTTTTATTTGTATCGGGGTGGGGCTGCCCATTGCCTGGCTGGGGCTTTCGTCTGAGGAAAGAGGCCTGTTGGCAGACTTCGCACCGACATTCAGCCGTAAATTCGCCAGAAGAGCTTTGCTTGTCAGAACTGCGAAATAAGGACTATTCGATGTCTGAAGTCCACATGAACAAAATATTCGAAGACGTTCTGCTCGCCGGGTACTACGGACGGCAGAACGTCGGGGACGACTGCTTTGGCGTGATTGGGACCTGGGGCGCAAGAAACTACTGGCATACGGAAACTGTTCGTCTGCTGTCTCATTACCCTTTGACGTCCACGGTTGCAACGGTGTCCTGCCTGCCTCCTCGCCCGTCCTTCAAAGGGCAAAATCTTCTTGCGACCTGTTATCGGATGCTGAAAGCCGGGGTCGTGGTCTGGGCGGGGGGATCGACCTTTCACTCGCGGCAGGTCTGGCACGCGCCGAAGGCGCTGTCGATGGCCGCGTCGAAGATCGGTGCGGTTCCCGCCGGAGCCATCGGTGTCTCTCTTGGTCCCTATCGGTCGATAGAAGATGAAAAGGCGGTGCATTCCCAACTCACGAGCCTGAATTTCCTCGCTCTCCGCGATGCCACCTCTTTTCAGGAGGCCCTGACCCTGGATCTGCCCTATCCGCCGGTATTGGCATCCGATCTGGCCATGCTGCTTCCGCGCATTAAACCGACGGGCGAGAGCCGGTGGAAAGAGGACATTCTGGGAATTTCGCTCTGTCATTATGAAAGATACGCAGGAAAAAAGATCGCCAGGGAAGAACAGAGAGAAAACGACCTGCTTCTTGCCTTAACAAGATTGCTCCAAAATGGCTACTCCGGAAAGCTGCGGTTTTTCATCTTCAATGGCCATGACCGATATGGCGACGCCGAGATCACCCGGCAATTTCTGCACAAGGTGACACCCTACAGTCGGGACATCGAAGTCGTCCCTTATTCCGCCGATCCGCTTGATATCTTCAATAAAGTGGCGGAATGCTCTTTCTTTTTAACGATTCGTCTGCACGGTTGCATTTATGCGGCCGCAGCCAATGTCCCCTGTGTTTCGATTGAATATCACAAGAAATGTTCCGACTTTCTCGATGATATCGGCGTCGATCCGCAGTGGCGGGTAGGTGACTTGGACTGTGGGGCCGACCATCTGTCGGATTTGCTCGGCCGATTGGCCGGTTATAGGGAGGATGGTTTCTACCCAGGTCGCGACCGGCTTATCCACTTGGCCGAGCAGAACTTCCTTGGGCCGGTCCAACACTACCGCACAAAGGACTGAACGGATCATGCGCATAATACTTATTGGCAATTTGCCGGAATCATTGGTCAATTTTCGTGGCCCCCTCATTGAGCAAATGGTCCGGCTCGGTCATGAGGTGGTGGCCTGTTCGCCTCCCGCTGCGCAGGAGGTGCAGGTGAAATTGCAGGCTTTGGGCGCAGCTTACCGTCCGGTGCCGTTGTCGCGGGCCGGCATGAACCCGTTTCATGATTTGAAAAGTTTGTTCGCCCTTTTCCGCCTCTTTCGCCAGGAACGGCCTGATCTTGTTTTAACCTACACAATCAAGCCGATTGTCTACGGCTCTTTAGGCGCCTCTCTGGCCGGAATTCCTCGAATTGCTTCCATTATTACCGGCCTCGGCTTTTCCTTTTCCGCGGGGGCGGGTAGAAAGACGCTGGTCAACCGGCTGGTCTGTCTTCTCTACCGCTATGGGCTGAAAAGAAACCAGGTGGTCTTTTTCCAAAATCCGGACGACAGGCAACTCTTTCAGACTCTGGGTTTGGTAAAGCTTCCGAGCCGAAGCGTCCTGATCAACGGCTCCGGCGTTGATCTGGAACGATATTCCATCGCTCCAATGCCGAAGAAAACCCAATTCCTGCTGGTCGCCCGGCTAATCCGGGAGAAGGGAATCCGCGAATACTGTGAGGCGGCGAAGCGGGTTAAAGCCAAATACCCGCAGGTCTGCTTTCGCCTGGTCGGCATGCTCGATAAGAACCCCGAGGCGATTCGGCGGGAAGAAATCGAAGCGTGGGTCGCCCAGGGCAGTGTCGAGTTTCTCGGCTATCTCCCCGATGTGCGCCCAGCTATCGCCGATACGTCCATTTATGTACTTCCCTCTTTTTATCGCGAAGGAACGCCACGCTCCACATTGGAAGCGATGGCGATGGGCCGTGCCGTCATTACGACCGATGCGCCTGGTTGCCGGGAGACCGTGGTCGAAGGGCGCAACGGCTTTCTCGTCCCGACCCAGAATACGGATGCTTTGGTCCGGGCCATGGAACGATTCATCCTGGAACCGGATCTGATTCGCACCATGGGGCGGGAGAGTCGCAGGCTGGCCGAGGACAAATTCGATGTGCGGAAAGTCAACCGCGTCATTCTGGAGAACCTGGGGCTGCTTGATACGGGAAAAGAATATCCAGCTCCGCAACCCGTCCATTCCACAATGCGAGGCTAACATGCCGGAAATGCAATCGGAATTTATAAATACGACAGATCGTCGCTGGCGGGCCGTTCTGCAGCGGGTTCCGCATGATTTCTACCAGTTTCCCGAGTACCTCCGTTTCACCGGGGAAGCCGAAGGGGGCGAACCGCTGGCCTTCTGGGCCGAAGCGGAAGGCAGCGCCTTCTTGCTCCCTCTGCTGCGCCGGAAAATTCCTGAGGCACTGAACGCGCCTGCGGATTGGCATGATCTGGCCACCCCTTACGGTTACCCAGCCCCTCTGCTGGCCGGCGACGCGGCCCTTTGGCCCCGTTTTCTTTCCCGGTTTGCGGCATGGGGTCGGGAGCACTCCGGGGTCTGCGCTTTTGTCCGGCTGCATCCACTGCTGGCGCAGCCGGTCTTGCCGGCCGATCCGCTCTTCGCGCTGCAGAGCCACGGGCAGACGATCTACATGGACCTTGAACCGTCCGCGGAGGACATTTCCAGGCGCATTCGGGAGAATCACCGCCGGGATATCAAGAAGCTGCGGAAGTCGGGATTCGAAGTGCGGATGGACGACTGGGACGATCTTGGCGAATTCGTCAATCTTTACCACCAGACCATGGAGCGCTTGTCTGCCGATTCCTTCTATTTTTTCTCTGGCGATTACTTCCGAGAGCTTAGAAGGGCCTTGCCGCACAATATGCATCTCTGCTCGATCCGGTCCCCTGAGGGCGAACTGGCCGCTGCCGCCCTGTTCGTCTGCACCAATGGAATCATTGAATACCACCTGGGCGGCACCGCCGGAAAATTTCTGTCCCAAGCTCCTTCCAAACTGATGTTCGATTTCGTCTGGCGCTGGGGGAAAGAGGCAGGTTTTCGATTCTTTCATCTTGGCGGAGGGCTCGGCGCCAGCAAAGATAGCCTGTTTCGCTTTAAAGAGGGCTTCTCCAGGCAAAGGGGCGAATTCGCTACCTTGCGCATCATTTTCGACATGGAAAAATATCGATTTCTCGAAAAAGAATGGCAGCAAGGGAGCGCTCAGCTCGATCATGCCGATTACTTTCCCGCTTACCGTCGACCCGGTCGAGGGGATGAAGTCGAAACGGGGTTCTCATCTTCCTTGACAACTGCGCAAGAGATGATATCTGAATAGTCTTCCTGATTGATAAAGATGCCAAAGCCAAACCTTTCGCAAGGGAGGGGCGGAAAGCCACGGGTCTCACCGAGACGGCCGGGCTGCCAAAAGGATGCATCACCCTGAGGCGGTCCGGCCTTTTTGTGCGCATAAGATTAAAAAAATAAAATTGGAGAATTAGATGAAAATTGCCGTTTTGGTCAAATCCGTCCCCGACACGGCCGGCACGCCGGAAATCGGCCCGGATGGGCGCAGCGTCGTTACGGAGCATCTGGAAACCGTCCTCAATCCCTATGACGAGATCGCCGTTGAGGAGGCGGTGCGGATGAAGGAGGCGCTGGGCGCCGAGGTGGTGGCGGTCGGTCTGGGGGACGAGGCAGCGCGCAAGGCGTTGCGCACCGCTTTTGCCATGGGCGCGGACGCGGCGGTTCTGGCGCGGCGCCCGGAAGAAGAACCGCTGACGGGAAAGGGCGCGGCGCTCTGCCTGGCGCCGGTCCTGCGGGAGCTGCGGCCGGACCTGATCCTCGCCGGCAAGCAGGCGGTGGACGATGACGGGGCGCAGGTGGCCGAGCGGGTGGCGGAAATGTTGGGTTACCTGCACGCCTCGGCAGTGACCCGGCTGGCCAAGGATGGGGCGCAACTGGTCGTTGACCGGGAAATCGAAGGGGGCGCCTTGTCCATGGAATTTCCCTTGCCGGCGGTGCTCACCGTGGAAAAGGGGCTCAACACGCCGCGCTATCCGACCCTGCCGCAAATCCTCAAGGCCAAACGCAGGGAAATCCGGGAGGTGGCAGTCGACGGTGAAGGCGTGCGGCCTGGCTGGCGGGTGGACGTCCTGTCTTTGCCGGATACGCAACGAAGGCGGCAAATTTTCCAGGGGACGGTGACGGAGCAAGTCGACAATCTGCTCCGGGAAGCGCGGCCATTGGGAGGGCTGTCATGAGCATACTGGTGCTTCTCGAACCGCGCGGTGAACTGACCTCGTCCTGCCTGAGCACCGTCGCGGCGGCCGGGCGTCTGGCACGGGATACCGGGGTGGAACTGCACGCCGTCTGGCCCTCGCCGGGAATCCGCGCGCAACTCGGCCGGCTGGCGGGTCTGGGCATCCAAACCGTGCATACGGTGCGGGAGGATGTTCTCCCCCCATTCAGCCACGAGGCCTGGATTCCGTTTCTGGCGGACTTGACTCGCTCGCTCGGCGCGCGCCTGGTGGTCGCTCCGGCCTCGGCCTTGGGCAAAGCGTGGAGCGCCGCCCTGGCGGCCCGTCTCGACGCGGAGCTGGCGCAGGATTGCCTCGGCCTCGAAGCCGCCGAAGGCGGCGTCCCCACGGTCCGGAAACCTCTTTACGCCGGGAAAATTGTCGCCACTCTGCGGCTCACCGGCGCGCCGGCCCTGGCGACGCTGCGGGCGGGCGCCGCCCAGGTCGTCAGGGCAGGGGAGCAGACGCCGGAAATCGCCTGGCACGTAGTGCCGCCCCCGGAGTTGCGCTCGGTGGTGCGGGAGTTGGTGCAGAACGCCGGCGGCGCCATTGAGTTGGGAGAGGCGCGGGTTGTCGTCGCCGGCGGTCGTGGCCTCGGCGGTCCCGACAATTGGCCGGTTTTACGGGAGTTGTGCGCCACCCTGGGCGCGGCCCTCGGGGCGAGCCGGGCCGCCGTCGATGCCGGCTGGATCCAGCACGCGCACCAAGTCGGCCAAACCGGCCGGGTGGTCAGCCCCGATCTGTACATCGCCTGCGGCATCTCCGGTTCGATTCAACACCTCGCCGGCATGCGCGGGGCAAAAACGGTGGTCGCCATCAACAAGGATCCGGCGGCGGAAATCTTCCAGCATTGCGATTACGGCCTGGTCGGCGATCTGTTGCAGATCGTTCCGGCTTTAACCGCTGCCGTAAAGCAGCGGCAGCGTCGGGTGGCCTGAGGAAATTCGATGGAAATGAGCCGTCCTCTCGGCGTCTACGGTGATTTTTATTGGCTGATGTACCTGCTGAGCGCCGGCGCCCTTGCAATTTTCACCTTCGGAGTCCGTGCCCGCGTCCGCCGCTGGCGGGTGGGGGAGGGGCGTCTCGGCGATCGGCTGGACCGGCCATGGCGGCGTCTGCGCGACCTCGCCGTCGATCTGGCCACCCCGCGCCGGTTCCGCCGGCGCGGCAAGCCCTGGCTGTTTCATTCCCTCATGGTCTGGGGATTCGCGCTGTTTCTGCTGGCGACTTTTTGTGTGCTGTTGCAGGAGCGTTTCGGCCTGTCGACGTTTGCCGGCGGCTGGTATCTGCTGCTCTCGCTGGCCCTCGATCTTTTCTCGATCCTTTTTCTGGCGGGAGTGATGTTCGCCGCCTGGCGGCGCTGGGCCGTCCGGCCGGCGGAGCTCGGCGGGGGGGCGGAGGATGGCGCTGTGCTGGCGGTTCTGGCGCTGTTGCCGACGACCGGCCTGATCCTGGAGGCGGTGCGGATGGCCAAGGATCCGGACCCCTGGGGGGCCTGGTCGCCGGCGGGCGCCTGGCTGGCCGGCGGTTTTTCCGGCCTCGCTCCGGCGACCCTTGATAGTCTGCACCGGGGACTCTGGTGGGGGCATCTTGCGCTCTCTCTCGGATTTGTCGCCGCCATCCCCTATGGCCGCTTGTTCCACCTGATTGCCGGACCGCTTTCGTTGTTTTTCGCCGACCGTCACCGGGCGCGGTCCCTGGCGCCCCTGGATTTTACGGACGAGGCGGCGGAACGCTTCGGCGCCGAGCGCGTCGGCGACCTGCACTGGAAAAGCCTGGTGGAGACCGACGCCTGCCTCGATTGCGGTCGCTGTCAGAGCGATTGCCCCGCCTGGGAAATCGGCGAGCCGTTATCGCCGCTGCAAATCGGCCAGGGTGTGCGCCGATGTCTGGACCGGGAGACGTCGCTGGGGCGGCGGGCTGCCGCCTCTCTCCACGAACAAATTTCGGAGGAGGCGCTCTGGGCCTGCTCCACCTGCGGCGCCTGCGAGCGCGCCTGCCCGGTGGCGGTCGAGCATGTGCCCCGGTTGGTGGCGCTGCGGCGTTATCGGGTGCTGAGCGAATCGCGGTTTCCCGCCGAGCTGCAGACCACTTTCCGCAATCTGGAACGCTCCGGCAATCCCTGGGGGATGCCGGCGCGGGAGCGCGGCGAAAGGGCGACGGCGGCCGGGTGGCCCCTGGCCGCCGAGACGCCGCCGGCGGAAGTTCTGCTCTGGACCGGGTGTGCCGGCGTGTTCGATCCCCGCTACCGCCAGGTGACCGCCGCCCTGGCCAAACTCCTCGATTTGGCCGGAATTTCCTATGTCGTGCCGGGAGACGAGGCGGTCTGCTGCGGCGACGGCGCCCGGCGTCTGGGAAACGAGTACCTGTTCCAGGACCTGGTGGCGAAGAATATGACCTTTTTCGAGAAAATCGGCGTGCGCCAGGTGGTGACCGCCTGCCCGCATTGCTTCAACTGTTTGCAACACGAATATCCGCAGTTCGGCGGCGATCTCACGGTCACCCACCACAGCGAATTTCTCGCCGATCTGCTGGCGGCCGGTCGGTTGCCGGCGGCAGACGGTGCGGAAAAATCGACTATCGGCTTTCACGACCCCTGCTATCTCGCCCGCTACAACGGGATATCGGCGGCCCCCCGCCGGGTATTGGCCGCCCTCGGGAGCGATCTTTACGAACCGGCGCGGACCGGACCCGACGCCTTCTGCTGCGGCGGCGGCGGGGGCCGGATGTGGCTGGAAGAAAAGGAGGGCCGGTCGATGGGAAAGCAACGGGTGCGGCAGTTTCTCGATGGCGGCGCCCGGCGGATCGCCACCGCTTGCCCCTTTTGTCTGACGATGTTGTCCGAGGGCGTACGTCGGAACGCGGAAGCGGAAGACGTCCGGGTCCTCGACCTGGCCGAACTGATGGTGGAAAACATGACCCGACCTGATCGGCGTTGATCTTCCGCCAGGTTTTACCCCCCTTTCCTAAGGGGGAACTTTGCCTCTGCGGAAAATTGACACGCATCAGCTTACCCGAAGTAAAGCGGAAGGAGATCCGACATGAGCGGCAACGAACGGCAGGCGATTCGAGAGTTCATCACCACCCGCATCGCGAAAAAAAGCGAACACCGGCAGATTGGGGATCAGGACGACGTCATCGCTTTGGGGGTCATCGATTCCCTCGGCATCATGCACCTGATTGCCTACTTGGAAAAGACCTTCGGCATGCGCATCCGGGACGACGAGATTTTGCCGGAAAACTTCGCTTCGGTGGAAGCCATTGCTTCTTTTGTTCATCGCACTCGGGCCTGACGGCGGGAGAATACAGGCAATGGAAAACTACGATTCGTCCGTAAGCACTCGCGACATTCCGATGATTCCCGGCCGCAAGGTGGCCCTGCCGAAGGTCTACGGCGACACTCCGACTTTCCTCGGCGTGCCGAAGCTCGATCCGGGCGTCCTCGGCCATCCGCCCGATGTGGCCATCATCGGCGTTCCCTGGGAGGGGACGGTCACCTGGGGCTCCTTTACCGGCTGCGAACTGGCGCCGCGAACCATCCGCCACTGTGCCGCCCGCTACGGGGGTTTTCTGCCGGAGTACGAGATCGATCTTTTCGACCACCTGAGCCTCGCCGATGCCGGGGACGTGGCCGTCGATCCGAACAGCCCGCGGGCCACCATGGACCGGATCTTTGCCGCGATGCACGGAATTTACCGCAGCGGCAGCATTCCCATCGTTCTCGGCGGCGATCATTCCTTTACCCCGGAGGTGATTCGCGCCCTCAACGCCAACCGCCCCGGCAAGGTCGGGGTCATTCATTTCGATTCGCATTTCGACAACGCCAAGGGGTTCGGCGCCGATCTCATGCCGCGCTGCTCCCCCCTGCATCGCATCGCCCAATTGCCCGGGGTGAGAACGCGCAGCATCGTCCATGTGGGGATTCGCGGCCCCCGCAACTCCCCGTCGCAGATGGCCTACGCCCGGGAAATGGGGGCGAGCATCTTCACCATCCGCGACATCCGCAAAATGGGGATCGACGCGGTGATCGAGGAAGCGATCGCCATCGCCCGGCAGGGGACGGAGCATCTTTACGTCACCATCTGCAGCGACTGTATCGACGCCGCCTCCAATCCGGGCGGGCCGGCCGACTTCAACGGTTTGTTCGCCCATGAGCTGTTCGCTGCTTTGTACCGGCTGGGCGAATCGGGCATCGCCGGCCTCGACTTCGTCGAAGTCTACCCCGGCCAGGATCCCCATTCCTTCTCCTCGCATCTGGCGTCCTGGGCGATTATTCACGCCCTGGCCGGGATGGCGGCGGGCAAGAAGCGGCAGGGTCTGAGCTGATTTTCCAGAACTGATTTCTCAAGTGGAGGTGCGTCCATGGATTTTTCTTTGTCGCCGGAGCAGAGCGAATTGCGGGAGGCGGTGGTTCGCTTCGCCCAGAAGGAGCTGACGGATGATGTCGCCGGCCGGGAAAAAAGAGGGGAGTTTTATCGCGACGGCTGGCGCAAATGCGCCGATTTCGGCTTGCTCGGGCTGCCGGTTCCGGAGGCGTACGGCGGCCTGGGGCTCGACGCCCTCTCCTGCGTGCTGGCCCTGGAGGGGCTCGGCTACGGCTGCCGGGACCACGGTCTGGTGTTCGCCCTCAACTCCCACCTGTGGACCTGCGTGAAGCCGATACTCGGCTTCGGCAGCGCCGCGCAGAAGGAGAAGTATCTGCCGTCCCTGGTGCGCGGAGAGGCGATCGGCGGCCACGCCATGACCGAACCGGACGCCGGATCGGACGCCTTCAGCATGCGCTGCCGGGCGCAGAAGGAAGGCAATCGGTACATTCTCAACGGCAGCAAAATCTTCATCACCAACGCGCCCATCGCCGACCTGCTGCTGGTGTTCGCGGTGACCGCTCCGGAGCGCGGTTTCGGCAGCATATCCGCCTTCATCGTCGAAAAAGATTTCCCCGGCTTTTCCGTCGGCCGGCCGCTGGAGCTGATGGGATTGAAAACCTGTCCCATCGCCGAAGTCGTCCTCCAGGACTGCGTGGTTCCGGAAGAGAACCGCCTCGGCGGCGAGGGGGCGGGGATGGCCATCTTCAACTCGGAAATGGAGTGGGAGCGCGGCTGCCTGTTCGCCGCCCATCTCGGCGCCATGGAGCGGGAGTTGGAAGCCTGTGCCCGCTACGCCGGCGAACGCCAGCAGTTCGGCAAGCCGATCGGCGGCAACCAGGCGGTGTCGCACAAGATTGCCGACATGGCGATGCGGGTCGAGCTCTCGCGGCTGATTCTCTACAAGGTCGCCTGGATGAAAGGGCAGGGGGCGCGGGCGCCGAAGGAATCGGCCATCGCCAAGCTGTTCATCAGCGAAAGCTATGTGCGCAACAGCCTCGACGCCCTGCAGATGCACGGCGCCTACGGCTATTCGGTCGAATACGACCTGGAGCGGCATGTGCGCGACTCCCTCGGCGGCCGCATCTATTCCGGAACCTCGGAAATCCAGCGCAACATCATTGCCAGTTTTTACGATCTGTAAGCCGAAGGGAGTTTCCGATGTCGCCCTACCTCCTGTCCCATCTGCTCGATCTGAGCGCCGAAAAATATCCGCGGCGTCCAGCCGTGATCCAGGGGGAGCGGACCCTGGATTATGCCGATCTGGCCGGCCTGGCCGGCCGCCTGGCCGCAGCCCTGGTCGATCTCGGCGTGCGGCCGGGGGACCGGGTCGGTCTGCTGACGGGCAAATCCCTGGAGGGGGTGGCCGCTATTTACGGCGTCCTTCGGGCCGGCGGGATTTACGTCCCCCTCGATCCGCAGGCGCCGCCGCAGCGGCAGGGGAAGATCCTGGATCGCTGCGCGGTGGCGGTGATGATCGCCGATGCCCGGCTGGCCGCGCCGATTCTCGCGGATCGGGAAGCGCGGGCCGGGGTGCGGGCGGTTATCCTGATCGGCGAAGGGGCGGATGTTCAGAGCGGGGTGCGCCTTCTGCCCCTGGCGGCGCTCGAGCACTATCCGCCAGCGGCTCCGGCCCGGATCTCCGATGCCCGGCCGGCCTATATCCTTCACACCTCCGGTTCGACGGGCGTGCCCAAAGGGGTGACCATCTCCCATCGGAACGCCCTCGCTTTCGTCGGGATGGCGGCCGACTTTTTCGCCATCGGCCGGGAGGACCGCCTGGCCAGCCATGCGCCCTTTCATTTCGACCTGTCGATCTTCGATCTTTTCGTGGCGGCGCAGGCCGGGGCGGCCGTCGTTCTGGTGCCGGAAAATCTCGGCATTTTTCCGGCGCGCCTGGCCCAGTTCATCGACAAGTCGGGCATTACGGTGTGGAATTCCGTCGCCTCGGTCGTCTCCTTACTGGCCGAACGGGGCAATCTCGACGCCTGCCACCTCGACGCCCTGCGGCTGGTCCTCTTCTCGGGGGACATTCTTCCGGTCCGCCAACTGCGCCGGGTGCGGGAGGCGATGCCGGGGGCCGAACTGTACAATCTCTACGGACAGACGGAAGCCAACTCCTCCACCTTCTTCCGGGTGGGGGAGATCCCGGCCGATCCGTGCTGGAAAATCCCCATCGGCAAACCGTTTCCCAATTTCGAGGTTTTCGCCCTCGATGAAACCGGCCAACCGATCCGCCGGCCCGGTGAAATCGGGGAACTGCATGTCTATGGTGCGACGGTGGCTCTCGGCTATTGGCGGGACGACGAAAAAACGGCCGCCGCCTTCGTCGAGCACCCGCTGCATCCCTGGCCGGGGAAGGTCTACCGCACCGGCGATCTGGTCGCTCTGGACGATGCGGGAAACCTGCTTTTCCTCGGCCGCCGCGATCGCCAGGTGAAGAGCCGCGGATACCGGATTCAGATCGACGAAATCGAGCATGCGCTCAACAACCATCCGGCGGTGGAGAAGGGGGCTGCGGTGGATATCCCCGACGACCTGCTGGGCTGCCGCATCATTGCCTTCGTGCGCCTGGCGGCCGGCGGCGACGATACGGATCTGCTCGATTTCTGCAGCCGGTCGTTGCCGCCCTACATGCTTCCCGAACGCATCATCACGCTGAATGAATTTCCGTGCACCGCCACCGGCAAGATCGATCGCAACGCCCTGCGCGCGATGCGGGGACGGACCGAACCGGCAGAGGCCGTCGGCTGACCGAAAAGGAGAACGACAATGCTGTCGCTGTTGCGCATCAAATACCTGCAATTTCTCGAACATGCGCGGGAGAAGGGATTTTCTTCCGCAGTGGCGTTCACCTTGTACAAATACGAAGAAGCGGTGCCGGTGGAGAAGGACCTCGCGACGCTGAAGCCGTTGCCGGAATCGACCGAAACAGATCTGCGGCTCCTCGATCTGGGACCGGAGAATTTTGCCGGATATTGTCTCGACTATCCCCTGGCCAGCCGCCGGCAACGGGTCGAGCGCTATTTCCGGTGCGGCTACCGGTCTCTCGCCATGGTGCGCGGCAACCGGGTGCTCGCCGATCTCTGGTACGTGACCCGCGACAGCGCCCGCACCCCCGGTATTCACCCGCATGTCCAATGGTTCGGCATCGACCTCGGGCCGCACATGGCCTACATGTTCGACATGCATTTTCTGCCCGGACAGCGGGGCGGCGGCGCCGCCACCTTTTTCATGGGCAGCGCCCTGCACCATCTGCGGGACCGGGGGTTCATCCGGGCCTACGGCTATTTCGCCGCCCACAACACCCCAGCTCTCTGGGTTCACCGGCTGCTGGGCTGGCGGGAACTCCCTCGCTTCGATGTCCGGAGATTTCTCCTCTATGAAACCGCCAAGCCCAAAATCTGATCCCTTGCCGCCCCGGCCGCAGCCCGGCAAGCGGGCGATGGATGTGTTTTTCTGTCTCGCCGCCGCGCCGGTCTGGCTGCCGGTTACCGCCCTGGTCGGCCTGCTGGTCAGGTTTTCTTTGGGCTCGCCGGTGCTGTTTCGCCAGGAGCGTCCGGGAACGCTGGAAAAACCCTTTCTCCTGATCAAGTTCCGCACCATGACCGATGCCCGCAACGCGGCGGGAAGCCTGCTGCCGGATGGCCAGCGCCTGACACCACTGGGGCGCTTTTTGCGCCGCAGCAGCCTCGATGAACTGCCGGAGCTGTTCAATGTGCTGCGCGGCGAGCTCAGTCTGGTCGGGCCGCGTCCCCTGCTGGTGAAATACCTCCCCTACTTTTCGGCGAAAGAGAAGCTGCGGCATACGGTTCGACCGGGATTGACCGGCTGGGCGCAAATAAACGGCCGCAATTATCTTCCCTGGGACCAGCGGCTGGCCATGGATGTCTGGTATGTCGAAAACTGGTCGCTCTGGCTGGATATGCGCATTTTGTTCGCCACCATCGGCAAAGTCCTGCGGCGCGAAGGGGCGGCGGCCGACAGCGATCAGGCCGAAACCGATCTCGATTGGGAGCGGCGACGGGAATTGGCCGGGTCCGGAGACAAGGGCCCATGATGCCCGGCATCTGGCGGGAAATCCTTTGGCTGATTCTCTGGGCCGGCGCTCTTGGGACCATGACGACTTTTGCTCTGCGCTGGCTGGGCGGCGATCAATATCTGGCCGGCCGTCTGGCCGGCTATTTCATGCCCTGGCTGCTGGCGGTCCTGCTCCCCGGGCTGCTTATCGCCATGGTCGCCCAACGCAAATGGCTGGCACTCGCCCTCGGTGCGCCCATCGCCCTGATTGTGATCACCTACGCCCCGCTTTTTCTGCCCGCGTCCGAAGAACGGCCACCCGCCGCCTTGAAAGTCATGAGCTACAACATCTGGTCGCACAACGAGGACATGGCGGCGGCCGCCGCGGTTATCCGCCGGGAGCAGCCGGACATTTTAATGCTTCAGGAAATCAACAGCCGCCAATTGGGCCGTTTGCAGTTGCTGTTGGACGATCTCCACCCCAGCGGCGCCCTGCACATCATCCATGATGACGATTTGCTGCAAGCCGTGGTAAGTCGTTTTCCCGTTGTTCCCCTTGAAAGCCTGCGGCATCGCGGTCAGGCGCAACAGGCGCGAATCGCAACGACCTGGGGGCCGGTGACGGTTTTCAACGTCCATCCCCTGCGGCACGGTGGGTGGCATCATCGGTACAGGCAAATCGTTGCGCTGCTGAAGGAGGAGGTTTTGGACGAACAAGGTCCGACCATTCTGGCCGGAGATTTCAATGTCAACGATCAGACGCAACTTTACCGGAAAATCACCCGCTATTTGCGCGACGCCCATTGGCAGGCCGGGTTCGGATTTGGCTTCACCTTTCCGGCCGATGCGAGCCGCTTTTATCGAAAATATAAAATCCCACCCCTGATCCGCATCGACCATATTTTCTACTCCCCCCATTTTCTCGCCCAAAATGCCCGCACCCTCCAGGACTCGGGCGGTTCCGACCATTATCCCGTGGTCGCCGAGCTTATTCCGCCGGCAATTCGCCCCTAGCATTTGCGCCGATTTCCCCTCCCTTTTAAACCGTCCCGCCAAAGTCCTGGTTTCTTTTGCAACCTAAGTTCCTCAACAAAAGGCTGGAAAAGCAAACGTAAGGACAATTGCGTTCTCTTGCCTTTCTGAAAACATAAGTATCAGTGAATGAACAAAAATAAGCATTGGAACGATGACATGACCATGAGCCGAACCACGCTTTCGCCTGTCGCCGCCGAAAAGAAAATCGCCTTTGCCCCATGGCCGTCCTTCTCGGAAGACGAGATTGCCGCCGCCGTTCGGGTTCTGCGATCGGGACGGGTCAATTACTGGACGGGCGACGAAGGACGCAAATTCGAGGAAGAGTTTGCCCGCTTTGCCGGCGCCCGCTACGGCGTCGCGGTGGCGAACGGAACCGTCGCCTTGGAACTGGCGCTGCAGGCGCTGGGAATCGGCCCCGGCGATGAGGTGATCACCACCAGCCGAACCTTCATCGCCTCGGCCAGCGCCGTGGTCATGTGCGGCGCCAGGCCGGTGCTTGCCGATGTCGATCGCGACAGCCAGAACATCACCGCGGAAACGATCCGCCGCCGCCTGACGGCGCAAACCAGGGCGATTATCGCCGTCCATTTGGCGGGCTGGCCCTGTGACATGGACCCGATTCTCGATCTGGCGCGGGAACATAACCTGAAGATTATCGAGGATTGCGCCCAGGCGCACGGCGCCACCTATAAAGGGCGGCCGGTGGGGTCGTTGGGCGATGCGGCGGCTTTTTCTTTCTGCCAGGACAAGATCATGACCACCGGCGGCGAGGGTGGAATGCTGACCACCAACGATGGGGGCCTCTGGGAACGGGCCTGGTCCTTCAAGGATCACGGCAAAAGCTACCGGGCGGTTTACCACCGTCGGCATCCGAGCGGCTTTCGCTGGCTGCACGAATCCTTCGGCACCAACTGGCGGATGACGGAAATGCAGGCGGCCATAGGCCGGGTTTCGCTGCGGCGGCTGCCTGCCTGGCTGACGCAGCGGCGGCGCCATGCCGCCCACCTGAACGACTATTTCCGTCGATTGCAAGCCCTGCGGGTTGTCGATCCCCCGGCGCAGGTGAGGCACGCCTGGTACAAGTACTATGCTTTTCTGCGGCCGGAGCGCCTCCGTCCCGGCTGGAGCCGGGATCGGATCGTCGCCGCGGTCAATGCCGAGGGGGTGCCCTGCTTCAGTGGCAGTTGCAGTGAAATTTATCTGGAGAAAGCCTTTGCCGACCGCTTTTTGCAGCCGGCGGCGCGCCTGCCGGTGGCGCGTGAACTGGGGGAAACCAGCCTGATGTTGCAGGTCCATCCAACGTTGAGCGGTCGCGAAATGGATGCGACCTGCGACGCGATAGCCAAAGTCCTCCAAATCTCAACCGTGTGAGTGCCCGATTCCTCCCTCTCATGAGCATGAAACCATGGAAAACAATCTTGGCTTTTTCGGCCGCAAACTGTTGATTATCGGTATCCAGATTACGATTGTTGTCGTCTCTTTCTGGTTCTCTTTCCTCCTGCGTTTCGATCTGCGCATTCCGGAAAAATTCGTTTTCGCCGCCTTATGGCTGATGCCGCTGGTGATCATCGCCAAGTTGCTGGTCTTCTGGGTTTCCGGCCTTTTCTCCGGCTGGTGGCGCTACGTTTCGATTCCCGATCTGCTGGCTTTGCTGCGGGCCAATATCTTCGGATCTCTCGCGTTTTTGCCGATCGCCCTTTTTTTCTTCCGCTTCAGCGGGTTTCCCCGTTCCGTGCTGATTATCGATGCCATCCTCTGCTTTTTGCTCATGGGTGGGGTGCGGATCGTCGCCCGGATGCTGCGCGAGCATATCGAAATGAATCGCAAGGGAAAACGCAACCGGCAGACCGTACTGATTGTCGGCGCCGGAGCGGTCGGGCAGACCTTTGTCCGGGAGATTCGGCAAAATCCCAATCTGAACATGTCGGTGCACGGTTTCATCGACGGCGATCCGAGCCGGCAGAAGCAGCGCTTTCTCGGCGTTCCGGTGTTGGGAACTCCGGACCAAATGGAAAAAATTTTCAACCGGGAGCGCATCGACCAGGTGATCATCGCGCAAGCCGCGGTCAGCCCCAGAACGTTGCGCAGGATCGTCGAGATATGCCGCAAGGCCGGGGTCACTTCGAAGATTTTGCCGGCCGTCGGCTCCTTGCTGAACTGCGATATCTCGGTGCGCCAGATTCGGGATATTCAGGTCCATGATCTTCTCGGGCGGCCGCCGGTGCAGCTCGAAATCGATGAAATCCGCACGTTTCTGACCGGGAAGCGCATTCTGGTCACGGGCGCCGGGGGCAGCATCGGCAGTGAAATCTGCCGGCAGGTGGCGGCCTTCGCGCCGCAGAGCCTGATCGTTCTCGACCACGCGGAAACGCCTCTTTTTCACATCGAGGGGGAGCTGCGCGAGCTGTTTCCCGCTCTGGACCTGTATCCCTGCCTGAACGACATTCGCGACCGCGCGAGCATGCGGGCGATCTTTGCCGCACGGCGTCCCGAAGTGGTTTTCCATGCCGCCGCCTACAAGCACGTGCCCATGTCGGAATGCAACCCGATCTCGGCGGTGCGCAATAATATTTTCGGCACACGCAACATCGCCGATTTGGCCGACGAATTCGGGGTCGGTAAATTCGTCATGATTTCCACCGACAAGGCGGTCAATCCCGCCAATACCATGGGCGCCAGCAAGCGGGCGGCGGAGATTTACGTGCAGGCTTTGGCGCGACGCAGCGCAACCCAGATGGTGACCGTGCGCTTCGGCAATGTGCTGGGCAGCAACGGCAGTGTCGTGCCGATCTTTCGGCGGCAGATCGAACGCGGCGGGCCGGTGACCGTCACCCATCCGGATGTGACGCGGTTTTTCATGACCATTCCCGAAGCGGTGCAACTCGTTCTGCAGGCGGGGAGCATGGGAGTCGGCGGGGAAATTTTCCTGCTCGACATGGGTAAGCCGGTGCGGATCGTGCGTCTTGCCGAAGAAATGATTCGTCTTTCGGGAGTGGGGCTGCAGCGCGATATTCCCATCGTCTTTACCGGACTGCGGCCCGGCGAAAAGATGCATGAGGAACTCCTGCTCGCTGGCGAGGGGGTGCAGCCGACCCGGCATGCAAAAATCAAAGTCGCCCATGCCACTTTTTACGATGAAATCCAATTGAGCCGGTTGCTGGACCAGATGTATCAGGCCGCCCGGAGGATGGAGAGCCAACGCGTCCTGCGCCTGCTCAACGATATCGTGCCCGAATATCGTCCCGACCGCCCGGTCGGCAACGATCAGCCGTACCTGATCCATCCCCAGAGTCCCTTGATCGCCCTGCCCACCCTCGACTTCAAGTCGGCGCAGTAATCGCGTGGGGACAGGTTGACAACCCTTTTGGATTTGTTAAACCAACTTAAATGAAAAGGGGGAAAATCATGAAATTCGCCTGCGCTGTCGGCTGGTCGTGGCGTTTGGTCGCCGGGATGTTTTTTCTCGCCGTATTCCTGCGGGCGCCCCTGATTGCGTCGGCGCAAGAGGTTTCCCCCATAACCGGCGACAGCGGTTTGGCCCAGGCGGGTCCGTTGCCAGAGTTGCTCACCGAGGGAGACTGGGCCGGCGAAATCTATGGCGGGCGCAGCGGTTACGTCCACCCCTTCCTGTCGCTGGAAGAATATTATACGGACAATCTCTTCAACGAGCCGGAAAATGAAGAGGATGATTTCATTACCGTCATCTCGCCCGGGGTGTGGTTTTCCTTCCCCGCCGGTTCTCGCCAGCCCTTGCAGGTTACCACCCTCAATTCCACCCCGGGCGGCCTTGGCGTGACCCGCTTCCCGATCGAAAACCGGCGGCGTTTGCAGGGTTATGCCCTGTATCGCGCGGATATTACCGAGCACCAGGATTTTACGGGGGAGGACAACGTCTCGCAACGGGCCGAAGGATTGCTCGGCTACAGTTTTCGCGGCGGACTATCCCTGGAAGTTCTCAATATCTTCGAGATCGAGCAAGAGCCTTATGGCACCGGCGACAGTAGCCTCGACAACCGTGAACTGGAAGAATTCACCTCCAACCTGTTTCAGGTTTTAGCCAATTACCGCATCAGCCCCAAAACCCGGGTGCGCGCCGATTTTTCCCATTACTCTTTGGATTTCGATAACGAGGCGCGCAACGGTTTTCGCGAACGGGAAGACAAACTCCTTTCCCTCTACGGGTTTTACCGGCTCTTTCCGAAATCATCGCTGTTGCTGCAATACGAGTACATCGACATCGATTACGATCAGCGGGAGATTTCCGACAGCGACGAGAACCGGCTGCTGACCGGATTGGTCTGGGAGGTGACCACCAGAACACGGGGTACGATTAAGTTCGGTTACGCCTGGCGCTCCTTCGATGTCGGGCCGGACCGGGACGAGTTCATCGGCGAGGTTCGCCTCGACCACCGCTTCACTGCGAAAACGTCGGCCTACCTGCTGTTCACCCGGCGCATCGAAGAGACGGATGTTCGTGCCGCCCAGGATATCCTGTCGCACCGCCTGCAAGCCGGTTATCGGCAGCGCCTGCTGCCCCGGCTCACCGGAACGACGGACCTTTATTACTATCGGGACGAATATCAGGGGGGCGTGGATCGCGAAGACGATGTTTACGGCGCCCGGCTGGCGCTGGGTTATGCGTTTCGCCCCTGGCTGACCGCCGGGCTGGGCTACAACTATTTTGAACGCGATTCGACCCAGGCGGCGGCCGACTACGTCGGCAACACCCTTTACCTGACCCTCACGGCGGCTCTGTAGAAACATTTCTCCCGAAAGAGGAAGACAACATGAAAGGCATCTGGATCGCTGTACTGCTTCTCGGCGCTTTGCTGTCGGCTGGCCCGGGCCACGCCGTCGATAACAATTACCGTATCGGCGAAGGGGACATCATCAGGATTACCGTGTACGACAATCCCGACTTGACCACCCAGACCCGGGTGACCAGCAATGGCACCATCAACTTTCCCTTGATCGGCACCGTGCAAATCGGGGCTCTTTCCGTCGGTCAGGTGGCGGAAGCCATTGCCGGACGGCTTTCCGGCGGCTATCTCGTCGATCCCCAGGTTGCGGTTTTTGTCGAAGAATTCCGCAGTCAGAAGGCGGTCATCATGGGGGAGGTGGCGACCCCCGGATTGTACGAGCTGAGCGGCCATACCACGTTGCTCCAGCTGATCTCCAAGGCGGGCGGAGTCACCCCGGATGCCGATGATACGGTCAGTATTCGACGCACCGCCGAAGGGCGCGCGGGGGAACAGGTGGTCACCGTCGATCTGCAAAAAATCCTCGAAACCGGCGATCCCTCCCTGGATGTGGCGATCCTCGACGGGGACAGCATTTTCGTTAACAAAGCCGGCGTTTTTTATGTGACCGGAGAAGTGCGCAAGCCGGATTCCTATCGGCTGGAAAAAGGCATTTCGGTGATCACCGCCATCACCAAGGCCGGCGGCTTTACCGAGCTGGCCTCCAAGGGCAAGGTGCGCATCATCCGGAAGATCGATGGCCGCGAGAAAACCATCACCAATGTTTCCCTGCATGAACCGGTGCAGGTCAACGACGTCATCGTCGTGCCGGAGAGCTTCTTTTGAAGCCGTCCCCAAAACTCGCCAACGGCGGCGTCGCCGCAAGTGCTCCCGCTGCTTCGATCTCCATAAGCACGCATCATTGCCCGACAATCGCGCGAATGGCCTTTGGCGCTGTTTGCCTGCCATTCGCGGCGCACCCCCTTTGAAAGGAATAAGGCATGCAACAGGAACTGCACCTGAGAGATATCTTCAAGATCCTCAGAAAACACCGGGTGTCGATTTGCCTGACCTTTTTCGGCGTCCTGGCGATCGCGATGGCGGTAACTTTCATGACCACCCCCCTGTACGAAGCCAAGACGAAGCTGGTCATCGAACGCAGCGAGCCAAGCAATCTGACCGACCGCACCCCTTCCGTCAGTCGCGACCCCGAATTCTACGAAACACAGTACCAGTTTATCCGCAGTCGGGCTGTCGCACGGCGCGTGGTCGATCACCTGGCGGTGGAACAGCAGGAGATGTTGTCGCAATTATTGGTCGAGGATAGCCGCAGCCTGCTGAAGGAATGGCTGGATCGCGCGAAAACCCTGGTCGGCTGGACCGGTAACGAAGCAATCGAGGAGGAAAAGCCGGCCGATCCGCACGAGCGGTTGGCGCGGATGATCAGCGAAGGGATCAAGGTGCGACCGGTGGAAAACAGCCGTTTGGTGCAGATCGGTTTTCTCGCCACCGACCCGCTTTTTGCTTCGCAGGTCGTCAATACCGTCGTCGATTCCTATCGGGCGGAAATCAACCAGATGAAAATGGAGACCAGCAAGCAATCGATGGACTGGATGAACCGCAAGGCGGACAGCGAATCGGTCAAATTGCGGGCCGCCGAAGACAACCTGCAGAAATACATGGGGGACAACAGCGTCCTCACCCTGGAAAACCGCATCGCCATCATTCCGGAGAAACTTTCCCGCCTCAGTGGCGAATTGGTGACGGCGGAGGCGCGCCGCCAGCAACTGGAGGCGCTGATGGCCAAGGTGGACAAATTTGCCGACAACCCGGACGCGGCGGAATCGGTTTCCGCCGTCCTCTCCGATTCGGCGTTGCAGAGCCTGCGGGCGGAAATCGTCGGCGCGGAAAAAACGATTCTCGAGCTGTCGGGCAAATACGGGCCGAAACATCCGGTGATGCTCAAAGCCGTCGGCGATCTGGACATTCTGCAACGAAAAAAGAATCAGGAAATCGCCAGAATCGTTAGTTCCATCCGCAACGACTACGAACTCGCCCAGGCGAACGAGAGAAACCTGCGCGTCCAGCTGGAGCAAACGAAAACCGAGGCGTTGAAAATGAATGAAAAATTCATGGAATTTCAAACGCTGAAAACAGAAGTCGACGCCAATCGCAAGCTGGTCGACGCCCTGGTGACCAGAATGAAAGAAGAGGGGATTACCTCGGAGAGCCAGTCGGTGAAAATGTGGGTGGTGGAAAAGGCCGCCATTCCCCAGTCGCCGGCGCGCCCGCTCAAGGCGTTGAATCTGTCTCTCGGGATGGTTCTCGGCCTCCTCGGCGGGGCCGGTCTGGCTTTTTTCCGCGAATATCTCGATAACTCGATAAAAAATCCGGACGAGGCGGAACTGGCCTTCGACACCCCGGTGCTGGGCACCATTTCCCTGAGCCGGCGCGAACGGATCGAGCAGATTGTGCTGGAAGAGCCCCTGTCCGCATTTGCCGAGGGCTACAAGTCCCTGCGCACCATTATCCTCAACGGCGGCGCCCGCTGCCGTAAAGTGCTGCTGACCAGCTCGCTGCCGGGCGAGGGGAAGACAACGACCTCGGTCAACCTGGCCATCGCACTGGCGCAGGCCGATAAGCGGGTGTTGCTAATTGACGCCGATTTGCGCAAACCCCGCGTCCACGACATCTTCCGCCTGAACAATCGGCAAGGTCTGAGTCGGTTGTTGTCGCAGCCGGGCGCCCAGGAAATCACCTCCTGCCTCCAACCGGGTCCCTGCCCCAACCTGACGGTGCTGACGGCCGGGCCGATCCCCCCGAACCCGTCCGAATTGCTGCAATCCAAAAGGATGAAAGACCTGCTGCATCTGTTGGCGGAAAAATTCGATTACATCATCTGCGACTCGCCGCCGGTGCTGGCCGTCGAGGATTCACGCATTCTCAGCGCGCTGTTCGACAGCATACTGCTGGTGGCCAAAGCGCACATGACGTCTTTCGAGGAAGCCGGGCGCTCTCTAAAGCAACTGCGCTGCGTCAAGGCGCCGGTTCTCGGCATTGTGGTCAACGGCCTCGATCAGCGGAAAACCGATTATTATTACCACCGCCAGTATTACTCGGCGTACCAGGAGAAGCCGTTAAAATTGCAGGCTTGAGCCGGGAAAGATTTTCTCCCTTGACTTTGTTTTCCGATTTCTGTTAAAAGTGCTGCGCTCTTGGGGTGTCGCCAAGCGGTAAGGCAACGGACTCTGACTCCGTCATCCTAGGTTCGAATCCTAGCACCCCAGCCAGATTTACTCAGGCGCCCCACGTTGCGTTCATATATTTTGGTCCCTTCGTCTAGCGGTCCAGGACACCGGCCTTTCACGTCGGTAACACGGGTTCGATTCCCGTAGGGATCACCAAAACATAGTCGGACAGCGTTCCGGACGAAAAAAGACCGCCGAAAGGCGGTCTTTTTTTTGCAAACAACCTGCCTAAGACTTGGCTTTTCCCGTTGTTCAAATTTCCCGGTTTGATTATACTCATGACCTGAACAAGAGCGGAGCTTGCGTCTCGCTCTTGTTTTCGGTTTGACCACCTGAAAGTCTCCGCATCTTCAACCCCCCGGCCCGGTCGGGGGATTTTTCCTGCTCCCCCACCGGAGTCCCCGTGCGTTTCTGGCGCTTGAATCTCATCACCAAGCTGACCCTGGTGACCAGCCTGACCCTGCTGCTGGCCATGCAGGGCTTCGCCTTTTTCAACCTGCGCACCCTGCGCCAGATGATTTTGGAAAAATCGGTTTCCGAAGTCGACAACCTGAGCGAAACCCTTCTGCACACCACGTATTATCAGATGCTGGAAGACGATCGCCAGCGCGTTTACCAGATGATGAAGGAGGTCGGCACGCAGCGGGGGATCGAGCTGATTCGCCTGATCAACAAAGACGGGGAGATCATTTATTCGACCCACCAGGAAGAAATCGGCTCAATGTTGCAAAAGGAAGTCGATAGCGCCTGCAAAATGTGCCACACGGACGAGACCACGCTATTGCATGCCAGCTCGATGAACCGCAGCCGCTTGTTTCGCAACGGCGAGGGCCAGGAAGTGCTGGGGATGGTGAAGGCCATCTACAACGAGGAGAGCTGTTCGACGGCAAGTTGCCACTTTCATCCGGAGGATGTCGACCTGCTCGGTGTTCTGGATGTCACCGTTTGCCTCGACGAAATGCGGGCGGCGCTGAAAAATTATCGCAACGATCTGTTGCTGGAAACATTCATCCTCATTTTCTCCCTGTGTTTGTGCCTGTCCCTGCTCACCCGGGTCATGGTGCAGCGGCCGGTGGAGACTTTGTTACGCCATACCCGGGCCCTCGCCCGAGGCGAATGGAAACGGATCGAAAAACCATCCCACGACGAAATCGGCGAGTTGGCCGAGGCCTTCAACCACATGACCGGAAATCTGAAAAACGCCCAGGATGAACTGGAGACCTGGGCGGTCACTCTCGAATCGCGAGTCGATGAGCGCACCCATAAAATCAAGGAGATGCAGGCCGAACTCATCCGTTCGGAAAAATTGGCCTCCTTGGGGGAGTTGGTCGCCGGCATCGCCCACGAGATCAA
This sequence comes from Desulfuromonadales bacterium, assembly GCA_041677125.1. Lineage (GTDB taxonomy): Bacteria > Desulfobacterota > Desulfuromonadia > Desulfuromonadales > JACZKF01 > JBAYQP01. Next base: position 78,232 of record JBAYQP010000007.1, read on the forward strand.
CAATCCGCTGACCGGCATTCTGATGTACGCCTCGATGGCGAACCGCGACCCGCGGCTGCCCGCCGATCTGAGCGCCGATCTCGATGTCGTCATTCAGGAGACGCATCGGTGCGGCAATATCGTTCGCGAACTGCTTAACTTCGCTCGGGAATCTTTGCCGACCAAAGCCCCCGCTTCGCTGCATCGGGTTCTCGATTTCAGCTTGTCGCTGGTGGAGCACCAGTCCTATTTCCACAACATTAAAATTAATCGGGTGTTCGACGCCCATATGCCCGATGTGGAAATGGATGCCGGCCAGATTCAGCAGGTTTTCCTCAATTTGCTGGTGAACGCCAGTCATGCGATGCCCGCCGGGGGCGAATTGACCATTCGCACCGGCGTCGATGCGGCGCTGCAGACGATTTTCGTTGTGTTTCGCGATACCGGCTGCGGCATTGCGCCGGAAAACCTCAAAAAGATTTTCGATCCTTTCTTTACCACCAAGGGACCTGAGGGGACCGGTCTCGGTCTCTCGGTCTCCTATGGCATTATCGAGAATCACGGTGGGCAGATCGTGGTGGAGAGTGAGCCGGGGGCGGGGACGGCCTTCACCATTCACCTGCCCTTGCAGTCGCCGCCAGCCATTACCGAAGAAAAATTATTGTTGCCCGACCCGCGGCGGGCCGACGAAGAGGAGAACGGCCCAGCTTCCCCGGTCGATTAAGTATTCCGAAAATCAAATAGAATAGGATTATTCATGGACGAACAGAACAAGGAAACGGCCGCCGGCGATTACACTTTCTGGACGCCGCCGGCCGGACGCACGGTGACGGTCGGTCCGCAGCAGCGTCCGGTGCAGCTGCCTTCGGTGCCGCTTCCGCTCCACCCGGCGGCCCTGGAAGACGACGGGCCTGACGATAACGCCATAGGCCAGGGCGTCTACGACTATCTGCGGCAATTCCCCGATTGCCCGCACAATCTGCCCTATGCCGAATTGCTGCGCGACGCCTTCCCCCATTTTCTCGCCGATCTCGGCGCCCAGGTGGCGATGCTCGGCCATAAAGAGGTCGATGCCTTCTATGTGCGGCGCAAGCTGACCGGTCTGAAGATCCTCGCCTTGCTCGAACCGAACAATCCGGGTCTCTGGCAGCAGATGGGGACCATCGGTTTTGAGCTGGCCCTGACTTTTACCGAACTCGCCGGCTGTCGCCAGCATCTGCTCGGCGCTATGGGGGCGCTGCAACGGGCGCTGAAACTGCGTCCGGCTGATCCGACCACTCTCAACTATCTGGCGCAGATCGATTTTTACCTCGGCGATTATCCGTCGGCGGCGCGCCGCTGGGGGGAGATCGTGCAAACCATCGACCAGGGACCGGCGCGCCAGGCCCTCGCGGCGAAGCTGGAGCGGATCGAAGGGGGCAAGGTCCCCGACCATTCGCTGGTCGATGATCTGGAAGCGGTCGGCTTCGCCATGGCCGAATTCGCCAGGGGGGAGTTTCACCAGGCGCTGCAAATTCTTGAGCAACTGGAAGAGGAGGGGAGCCTGCCGCGCGAATGTCCGACGCCGGAATTTTTCTACCTCCTCGGGCTGAGTCGGGGAAAAACCGGCGATAGCGCCGGGGCCTTCGAGGCTTTCGACAAGGCGCTGGCCATCGACCCGGAATACTCCCCGGCCCTGGAGGGAAAAGAAATCGTCAGCGAGGGTGGCGAATTCTGATGCTCAGCTGGACCCCTGGCGATTCGCTCCTTTCGGCTCTGATCCTGACCCTCCCGCAAAAGCGATAGCCAGCACTGCGAAGACCAGAGGGCGCCACTTACCAGCGTCCCCCTCATTTCGGGCCGTGGCGCGAGAGACTAAAAATTTGACAACGAAGTGAGCCGCAATGTAAAAGGATGAGCATCCGGTGCCGGCGCGGGCGTCTTTTCGGGGGGGAGACGATGGGGATGGAGAGCGAATTTACGCTGCAGCAACCAGCATCGAGACGCAGGTTGCTGCGGCGTTTTTGATTAGAAATTAACCCGACTCTCGTTTATTTTTCACTAACATATGGATACCCGATGACCATCGATCGCATTTTGCAGATGCTTCCCTTCGCTCTTCTGACCCTGGCCGTTCTCAGCTCCTATTTCGTCACTCGCAGCCTCCTTATTCCGCTGCTCCGCAAGGCCTCCGAGCGCAGTCCCCTACGCTGGGACGACCTGCTCTTCCGGCACCGGGTCATCGACCGCACCGCCCATCTGCTGCCGGCAGTGGTCTTCGCCTTCGGCCTGCCGCTGGTGCTCGAACCGACACACGAGTTGTTCGCTCTGTTCATCCGGTTCAACAATGTCTATTTCATCCTCATCGGTCTGGGCGTCTTCCTCTGCCTGCTCAATGCCGCTGTCGACCTCTACCAGAGCCACCCCAAACGGCAGCATGTACCGATCGGCGGGCTGGTGCAGGCCATCAAGCTGCTCGCCTTTCTCCTGTGCATCGTATTGACCCTCTCAACTCGCCGATCGCAGCCCCCTCTATTTCCTTTCCGGCCTGGGGGCTCTGACCGCCATTCTGCTGCTGATTTTTAAAGATTCTCTCCTCGGACTGGTGGCCGGGGTGCAGATCACCACCATGGACCTGGTGCGCAAGGGGGATTGGATCGAGATGCCCAAACACGGGGCGGACGGGGATATCGTCGATGTCTCGCTGACCACCGTGCGCGTGCAGAACTGGGACAAGACAATCTCCACCATCCCAGCCTATGAGCTGGTCTCCTCCTCCTTCAAGAACTGGCGGGGGATGAGCGAGAGCGGCGGCCGGCGGATCAAAAGGGCGATTGCCGTCGACATCAACAGCATCCGCTTCATCGATCCCCCCCTGCTGGCGCGCCTGCAGGAGATCCGCCTGCTGCGCCCTTATCTGGAGGAAAAGCTCCGCGAGGTGGAGGCGCACAACGACGCCCATCTCCCCCCGGCGGACCTCAAGGTGCTGGCCAACGGGCGGCGGCTGACCAACATCGGCACCTTCCGTGCCTACTGCGTCGCCTATCTGCGCAGTCATCCCGCCATCCGTCAGGACATGACCTTTCTCGTCCGCCAGCTCACTCCCACCGCTGAAGGCCTGCCCCTGGAGATCTACGTCTTTTGCGGCGACACCCGCTGGGCGGCTTACGAGGGGATCCAGTCCGATATTTTCGACCATCTTTTCGCCGTACTCCCCGAGTTCGGCCTGCGCGCCTTCCAGACCCCCGCCGGGTTCGACCTGCGGCAGATCGGCCGTCCCTCGCCCCCCGGTGTCGCCGAAGTGCTCAGCTCCGAACCGCCCCGCCCGGCGGCCAACGCCTGAAGGTCGGCCGCGATCTCTTTGATTCTGATTTATCCGTGTCCAGAGATTTGGAAAGAGAATGGCAGAAAAGTTAACCTGACCCTAAATTTCCCACTAAATTTCCCAACCCGGATATCGAGACCGATTTCCGGCGCATCGATGCCAATCATTTTACGGCCAAACGGATGGAGCGGATCATGGAAGTCATCCGCGGCATTCGCAACATCCGCAGCGAGATGGACATCAACCCGGGACGGCAGATTCCGGTCGTTCTCGACTGCCGCACCGCCGACGCCCTGTCCGTCGTGCGGGAAGGGGAGAGATACATCCGGGCGCTGGCGCGCGTCGATGCCCTTCACTACGGGGTCGGCATCGACCGCCCGGAAAAGGCGGCCACCCAGGTGGCCGGCGAGGTGGAGATCCTGGTACCGATGGCCGGTCTGATCGACCTGGCGGAAGAGGAAAAACGTCTGCAGCGGGAGGTCGCCAAGGTTGCGAAGGACGTCGACCTGTTCGAGAAAAAGCTCTCGAACGAGGCGTTCGTGGCCAAGGCGCCGGCCGAGGTCCTGGAGAAGGACCGCAGCAAGCTGGCCCATCCTGCAGAAAAGCCTGGAGCGGATTCAAAGCCTGCGCTAGCGGGCGGACGTCGCTCTTTCCGGATATAGTCATGACGCGAACCTACGCCCTTGTGGCCCTGGCGGCGGCTCTCCTGAGTGGTCTTGGCCTGTTCTGGGCCGCTGGATCCATGCCGCAAATCGCAGAAGAGAACGCCCTGCTGGAGAGTAGTCAGGCGCTTTGCCTTGGCGCATCCGCTCTCGTTGCCGCCATTCTGGCTCTGAAGGATCGGCCGCATCGTTTCATCTGGGCGTTTTACCTCCTTTTCTCTCTCTCCATGTTCCTGCGCGAAGTGGACGTGGAGGATTTTGGATTGCCCACGCTTCTCATCGTCCTGGGCAGCGGTCTCGGCCGCAACATTCTTCTCGCTGTCTGCTGGCTGGGTCTCCTGGCCTGGTTCCTGCGGGATCCCCGCGCCAGGAGCACCGGCCTGCTGCGTTTCCTGTGGCCGTGGTACGGCATCATCTTCTGTGCCGGCTGCCTTTTCTACGCGGCCGGACTCCCCTTCGACAAACAGTGCTTTCCCCTGCAGAAACAGGCTTCCAGGCTGATGGAGGAGCTGTTAGAGTTTGCCGGCGCGCTTCTCCTTCTGCAGGTCCCGCTCGCCGGCATTCTCCCCCTGCTTCGGCCATCGGCGCCGGCGACGGTCCAGCTGCGCGACCTCGATGTGGAACGCCCCGAAATTCCAGAGGAAGAGCTGGACCCGGAGGAGAGACGGCGGGCCGTCTGAGATCCGTAACCCCATCCCGATGCAAGAGGTCGAGCCATGACGCGCTACATCAATCTCGATCGCATGGCGGCCGTGCAACTGACGACGCCGGCCGACAATCCGCTGGTGACGGACGACAGCCGGCTCATCGACGTCTGGTTCAGCGGCGCCGTGGTGCGTACTCTACTAAAGGGTCAGGTCTCAACTTGTGACAATACCAAAATACCCTTCCACCCGATCAATCTTCTGTTTCAACTGCCGATCTTTCCCGGCCTTCAGTACCAGCCTCCGGCTTGCCTGGGATACCGCCGCGTCGCTTATCCCGAAGCGCTCCCCTATCTCCTTCAGCTTTGCGCCGCTGTATTTCTGGCAGCAATAGATGCTGATATTTCTCAAGAGCCTTTCGTCTCCCGGCTCTGCCTCGATCTTTGCCATGATTTCATCCATCGAAGGACGCAGCGTCAGTTCCCTTACTGCCGGAAGGTTTCTACCGTCCCGCTTCTCTCCCAGATTTCGCTCCGACACCTCTGCGACGAACTTCGGGCTCCCCAATACTGTCGAGGCAACCGCCTCTTTCAATGGGCTGTCGTATTTGTTATCGAGAAGATCTTCCACGAATTTCCGATATCGCGTTTTCGCTTGAGCGCTTCCACCGCCAAAATAGCCAAGGATGAAATCCGTTTTCAGCCATTCAGGCGCCTTGCTTTGGCCTATGTAGCCACGGTAGCTGGACCATTGGTGTTCCTCCGGCCGGACAACCATTCCGGCCCTTACCGGGTTCAGATGAATGTAGCGTGAGAGCTCGGCGGCATATTCATCGGCCTCCACAAGGATTGCCTTGTATCTTCCCTGGAACAGGTGGCCGGCCCTCTTGCGCTTGATGTTGAAATAGGTGGTGTACGCGCCGTTTACATGTCTCATGATCTGGGAAAGGTTTCCCGCGGGCGTTTCCAGAAGCAGATGATAATGGTTGCGCATCAGACAATAGGCATGGATGAGCGCCCCGTATCGCACAACAGCCGATTCCAGGTACGAGAGGAACTTCTCCCTGTCCTTCTGGCTCTTGAATACGTCCTTCTGCTCATTGCCACGCG
>JBAYQP010000008.1:0-77274 GCA_041677125.1 Desulfuromonadales bacterium
CCGCCGGGCTCTTCACCGCCGGGCTCTTCACCGCCGGGCTCTTCACCGCCGGGCTCTTCACCACCCGGGATTTCAATCATTGACGCTCCACGCAATGGAATCACGTATTCCGGCCGTTTTGGGTCATTGGAATAAATGATAAGCGAATTTTCCCAGGAGCCCGCCGCCAACGGCGAGAAGTCGATTTGCACCCGGCAGGCATCGTTTCTCTCCAACTCGTTGGCGCAGTTATCGGCGCCGATGGTAAAGAAAGCCGAATTCTCGCCCAATTCCATGGCGAACAGGCGAAGATCGTCCTCTCCGACATTTCGCAGACGAAACTCCCGGCTTGCGGCTTCGCCTATGGGGACGACGCCGAAATCGTACATCACCGGCGCCACCAGCACGCGCGGACTCTCTTCATCGTCATCATCGCCCAGGGCGAAGTCACTCAGAGATAAAAGACCCAGCAAAACGACGCAGAATACTCGCAGCATGGCGGCCCTCCCATGAATGTGATTATTTCCATTTAATTTAATTCAGGGAAATGTCAAGGCGCGAAGCGGGGGTCTGGCGCTATTATTTGCCCAACGACTGGCAAAAAATGAGCGGCCCGCTTCCACGTGCTGGAAGCGGGCCGCCATGGTGAGGCTATTTACGATTATCGATCAGAGATCGACATCCCGCCCGAATTGATGAAATTCGCCGCGGTTGCTGAATTCACGCCAGGCCAGATACTCGTTCGGCGCATTGAAGAAATCATAGATATTCTCGACAATATTAAAATGTTTCTGCTCCTCGTCGGCTATGCGCAGCAGCAACGATTTTAATTCGTCATTGTTTTCGCAGCGAGCCGCGTCTTCATACAGACGCACGCTTTCCGCCTCAAGCTTCATCGCATATTGATAGCCTTCGAGATCGCCCTGCATACTGCCGAGGATCTTCTCCCGGTCGCCCATGATTTCCTCGAATATGGTGCGGGAATCTTCCAGAACCCTGCTGTCTTCCATGATTGAAGACTGCGCCTGCCCCTTAAGTCCCGCAAAAACCTGATAATGTTTTTCCTCATCCTGGGCCAAACGCGAGAAGATGTTTTTTAATCCGATGTGACTCGACTCTGCCGCCAGCTTTTCGTAGAAATGCTTCCCGTCCTGTTCCATTTTCATTGCGAAATCGAAAACGTTCATCTCGGCCTCCTTATTTTAATAGACATCAAAGTCTAGCCTGCGGATGCTTGGCCGTCAAACAGGCTCACCTCTTTTTCTTCACCGGCAGGTCATGCACGTCCAGATGACAATCGAGACACCGCGGGAACATGGCAAGCTGGTTCTGCGGATGTGGCGCACTGTGACATTCGGCGCATGACGGCGCCTGTCCATGCTGATCGTGGCAAAGGGTGCAGTTTACCTGCCCGTGCTTGCTGGCGGAACCGGCCCACTTGCCGACGACTTCGGAATGGCAGTCGCGGCAAATTTGCGCCTGGGTTGTCGGAGTGAAGGCGATCTGCAAGGGTTGATGAACCGGGTGGCATGTCTGGCACTCCCCCAGCGGCTGTTCGGGATAATGCGGCTGGTGGCATTCAAAGCAAGAAGGGACGTAACCGTGTTGATCGCGGTGACAGGCTGTACACCCCTGAACCGTATGCTTGCTCGGAAAATCCGCGAGTTGCCGAGCCGGTTGCGCATGACAATCAGCGCATACTTTCTCGATCCTGGCCAATGCGGGCGCCTTGGCGGGAGCATGGGGATTGTGGCAGGAAAGGCAGTCGACTTGCTTCTCCCCATGCAACTGGTCATGGCATTGGCTACATTTCGGCATCAGAGCGGCATAATTGTCCTTGACCGGACTGTAAGCGTGGATGACCTCGTGACAGTCCTGGCAAGAGAATCTATGCCGACCACCGTCCCGGCGCAAATCCTGGTAGGGACTTTTATGACATTGACCGCATTGCACCGGCGCCAGCGGCGTCGGGTCGGTGGCATACAGGTCGGCTACGGCGTCGGCTTCCACCATTGCCGCCGTGGCGGCGGCAGCAGCGCCGGCCGCGGGAGCAGCTGCCGAGCCGGCCCCGTCGGCCTTGGCATCGGTTCGCGCAAGAGTGCAGGCCCCCATCAGGGCGGCCAATAGCAAGGCCAGAGTGGCTCCAATACCGATAATTGCTCGCCCGGCCATGGTCATTTCGCCTTTTTGCTGTTTTTCGGCGTTGCCTTGCCTGGCGCGGCTCCTTTGCCGGCAGCTTCCTTCGATTCCTTCTGCGCTGGCAAGTTGTTAAGATCATGCGCAATATTGTGGCAGGTGGCGCAATTGGGGAACATCTGGTGCATTGCTTCCGGATGCGGCAAGCCATGGCAATCGTTGCACCGAGGAATCGTTTTATGCTGGCTCTGATGGCAGGTGACGCAGGCGATATCGTGATGCTTGGCTTTACTGGCAGCCAACAAATTAAATGCCTGGTCATGACAGCTGGCGCAAAACACGGAAGCGGTCTGCGGCCCATATTTCAACGTCAGCGGTTGGTGCGGCAGATGGCAGACGCCGCAGTCGTTTTGCGTCATCTGCGCCGAATGGGGTTCGTGGCACGCGCCACAACTCGGGATGTTCCCGTGCCGCTCCGCATGGCAGGTACTGCAGGCCAGTTCGGTGTGCTTGCTGGCATGCGCTATAAGCTCTTCACCCACCTCGGCATGACAGGTGAGGCAGGGAGTTGTCAATTCACCTTTTAATGTGACTTGCATGGGCTGGTGCGGATTATGACAGGTGACGCATCCTTCCAGTTCGTAATGCTTACCTCCGGAATGACACATGCCACACTGGGGGATATTGTTGGCTACCGCCGGCCGATGACCCGCATGACAGTCCCGGCAGTTGATCTGTGTTTTATGCGCTCCCCCGTTGGCGGCAATTTCCATCGGCTGCAGTTCATGGCATTTAGCGCAATCCGCAATATCCAGAACCGGTGCGACCGGCTCCACCTGCGCCAGTAGCGATAAAGGGCAAATCAAGAGGGCCAGCAACAGCGTCCACAGCATGCCACGTCTTTCTCTCATCCTCTCCTCCTTGGCACTTCGGGCCGAAACGGCGCCAATTCCGAATACCCCGGTCGCTCATCGTCCGGGGAAACAACGCATACAATTACATGCCGCCACCCTGTGATGTCAACTTATTTATAATAAAACTTTAATAAAATTTTTGGAATGTAAATTAAGGGCAATAAAAAACCCCAAAGCTTTCGCCCTGGGGTTTTTTATTATTTGGAGCGGGAAACGGGATTCGAACCCGCGACTTCAACCTTGGCAAGGTTGCACTCTACCACTGAGTTATTCCCGCTTGGTTGACCGCTCTCAAGCGCCGATATTAATAACAAAAGCCTCTGGCCAAGTCAACAGCAAAAATAATAAAAATGATGTCTCCCCTCCGGCCGGTCAGCGCGCGAACACCTTGAAGAATTTAACCAGATAATCGGCGCCCGACCACCAGGTCAGGACAAAGGCAATCCAGAAGAACAAAAGGCCGACGTTGTGCATCGAGGCGTGGAAAATTTCGTAGGGCATCCCGAAAAACCAGTAGTAATCGTAATGCAGGAGGAGCGCGATCAGGGAAACCATCTGAAAGGTGGTCTTGTATTTTCCCAACGCGCTGGCCGAAATGATTATTCCTTCGGAAGAGGCGATCGACCGCAGGCCGGTCACGATCAGTTCTCTGGCCAGGATGAGGAAAACCGCCCAGGCCGGAATCCGGCCGAGAGGAATCAACATAATCAGCGCGGCCATGACGATCAGCTTATCGGCAAGCGGATCGAGAAATTTACCGAGAATGGTGACAATCTGCCAGCGGCGCGCCAGCCAACCGTCCAGCCAGTCGGTAATGGCTGCGGCGGAGAAGATTACAGCCGCCCAAAATCCCGCCGATCGGCTATCGAACAGCAGCAGGATGACGATTGCCGGTATGGCGGCTATACGGCCAAGAGTTAATAAGTTGGGAAGGTTGAGCAAGCCGGCGCGCAGATTCATAACAGCTTGTCTTTGTCCTGCCGGTAATCCAGCAGGTATTTCTTCACCCGTTCGACATAGGTTTTCGTCTCCTCGAAAGGAGGAATGCCGCCATACCGGCGCACCGTAGCGGGGCCGGCATTGTAAGCGGCAAGGGCAAGTTCCAGATCGTCGTTGAATTGATTGAGCATCATCCGCAGATAGCGACTGCCACCGCGGATATTGTCTTCGGGATTGAAGGGATTTGTCACTTGCATATCGCGGGCGGTCTCAGGGATAAGCTGCATGAAGCCCATGGCGCCTTTTTTGGACAGGGCGCGGGGATTATAGTTGCTCTCGGCCTTGATAACCGCCCGGATGAGGGCCTCTTCCAGGTTGAACATGCTGGAGTATCGGCGGATAATATCGCCTACCGTGTTTCCGCCGGAACCTTCCTTGCGATAGAAGGAAAACTGACCGGTCGTCGGTGTGTTGGTGAAATGAACCACGCCGTTGGCATCCACATGCCGATAGATGTCCGCACGCGGAATCTCTGGTATTGCGAGCAGCAACAGACAAAAGCAAGCGCCCAAAATTGTCATTGACGAGAATTTCATTGAATATCACCTTCTTACCAACGAGCCGCACTATAACGAAAAATATCATGTATTTCAATTGGCTTAACGGTTGCAAAAATCGGTTGCAAAAATCTTGACAGACGGAATGGCCGGGAGGAATAATGCTGCACTTGTGCGCCGGCCTCTTCTTTATCGTTCTGGTATTTTTCTGCAAAATCAGGACCATAATTTCGTCTCTGAAACCTCTCCGCCTTTCCAGTGAGGGCACTCAATGAAGATCACATCGGACTTTCTAGTAATCGGCAGCGGTATCGCCGGCCTTTCCTATGCCCTTAAAATGGCCGCCCAGGGCAAAGTGGCCATCATCACCAAACGGGAAATTGCCGAAACCGCAACCAATCTCGCCCAAGGGGGAATTGCCTCGGTCTTTTCCGACGAAGACTCCTTTGCCGCCCATGTCGAGGATACGATGACCGCCGGCGCTTTTCTCTCCCATCCGGACACGGTCAAAATGGTCGTTGAAGCCGCCCCGGCGGCGATCCGCGATCTTATCGAATGGGGAGTGCAGTTCACCAAGAATCAGGACGACAACTACGACCTCACCCGCGAGGGCGGCCACAGTCACCGGCGGATTCTGCACGCCCAGGATATTACCGGCCGGGAAGTCGAGCGGGCGCTGGTGGCGGCGGTCCGGCAGCATCCCGCCATCACGGTCTACGAACACCATGTGGCGGTCGATCTGATCACCGAAGCCAAGATCACCCATCGCCGCCTGCGCCCCGATCGCTGCCTGGGTGCTTATGTCCTCGATACCCGGGCGAACGAGGTCATCTCCTTCGGCGCCCGCATTACCGTCCTGGCCACCGGCGGCGCCGGCAAAGTGTACATGTACACCTGCAATCCCGATATCGCCACCGGTGACGGAGTCGCCATGGCCTACCGGGCCGGCGCCACCATCGCCAACATGGAATTCATGCAGTTTCACCCCACCACCCTTTATCATCCGCATGCCAAATCGTTTCTCATCTCCGAAGCGGTGCGGGGGGAAGGCGCGATTCTGCGCCGCCGCGACGGCACGGCTTTCATGGATCAGTACCATCCCCTGAAGGACCTCGCGCCCCGGGATATCGTCGCTCGCGCCATCGACCACGAAATGAAGGTACGGGGCGACGATTGCGTCTTTCTCGATATGACCCACCGCGGCGCCGAATACATAAAGGAGCGTTTTCCCAACATTTACGAGACGTGTCTTTCCTACGGCATCGATATGACCCGTGAGCCTCTGCCGGTGGTTCCGGCAGCCCACTACCTGTGCGGCGGCGTCCGGGTCGATTGCTGGGGGGAATCGGACATCCGCAACCTGTTCGCCATCGGCGAAGTCTCCAGCACCGGCCTGCACGGCGCCAATCGACTCGCCAGCAACAGCCTGCTGGAGGGAGTGGTTTACGCCGACCGCGCGGCGCAAAGATCGATGAAACGCCTGACCCTGCCGATCGATCCTTTCCCGCCGATCAAGCCATGGGATCCGGGGAGGGCCAGAAACAGCGATGAAGAGGTGGTCGTCGCCCATAACTGGGACGAAATCCGCCGTTGTATGTGGAACTACGTCGGCATCGTGCGCTCCAGCAAGCGCCTGGTTCGCGCTCTGCGCCGGGTGCAGATGATCCAGGAGGAGATTACCGATTATTACTGGGATTTTTACATCACCTCGGATCTCATCGAGTTGCGCAACATCGCCGTCGTCGCCGAACTGATTATCCGTTGCGCCCTGGAACGGCAGGAAAGTCGCGGCTTGCATTACACCCTCGATTTTCCGCAGACGGACGACATCCACTGGCAGCAGGACACGATCATTCGCAAACAGTTTTGATGCTTTCGCAAGAAAGCAAATGGTGGATGGCTGAGCAAAAAGCCAAATGCCAGGCGCGCGAGCCATTGCGGCAACGCGGCAGCCGGTGAGCTTTTGCGACGCCATCAGTTTGAGGAGATGGGCGTGGACATTAATGAAATTCGCCGGGAAATCGACCGGCTCGACGATGAACTGTTGCGCATTTTCAATCAACGCGCGGCACTGGCGCTGAAAATCGGCGAGATCAAAAAAGAGTGCGAGTTGCCGGTGTACGATCCGTCCCGCGAACAGAAGATTTTCGAGCGAATGCGGCAGGCCAACCCCGGTCCCCTGGATTCCGGCGCCATCGTCCGCATGTTCGAACGTGTCATCGACGAATCGCGGCGGCTGGAACGCCTGCGGACGAAAGGGGTATGACCATGCTCATCGTCATGAAAAAAGCGACCACCGAAACGGATTTGCAGGGGGTGAAGGAATACCTTATCGACCGGGATTTCGATTTTCACCAATCAACCGGCGCCAACCGGGTCATCCTTGGCGTGATCGGCAACACCGCCGAGATCGACCGCGAGAAACTGCGCTCTCTGCCGGGGGTGCTGGAGGTATTCAAGATTCCGGAGGAGGAATAGAAAGTTGCTGTCCGCTAGCAGCTGAAAAGAAAAGGGCGCCTGCCGGGCGCCCTTTTTTTGGATCCTTTACCCGACCACCTGGGTGCGGGTGAAAACGGCGCGTAGCGCCACTCCCTCCCCTTCGATATTGTCGCGGGCGCCTTCTTCGCGATCGACCAGGGTGACGATTCCCACCACTTCGAGGCCTTCCTGCCGGGCGCGGTCAACCGCTTTCATCGACGAACCACCGGTGGTCGTCACGTCTTCGACGATTACCACCCGGGAGCCGGGCGGCAGATTCTTGCGCCCTTCCAGCCATTGCCCGGTGCCGTGTCCCTTCGGCTCCTTGCGGATAATGAAAGCGGCGACGCTATCTCCTTCCAGGCAGGCGGCGATGGAAGTGGCCGTGGCAATCGGGTCGGCCCCCAGAGTCAAGCCGCCGACGCCATGGATCGGGCCGGGGAACTGCTTGACTTCCTGCCAGAAGGCTTTGCCGACCAGCAGTCCGCCACGGGCATGCAGCGCAGTCTGTTTACCGTCGAAATAAAAATTGCTTTTGCGTCCGGAGGCGAGGGTGACTTCCCGCTCTTCATAGGACAACTCGCGGACGATCCGCATCAGTTCATCTCTCTCCGCCTGGGTCATGACACATCCTCCAATGTATGAAATGTGGGGCGCCCCTTGTGGGCGCCCTCGATTCGTTCATGGGGCCGGCGCGAAGGCCTGCCCCGGCAAATTACCGATTCAGAACAATCCCAACTGGCTGTCCGCCTTCAGGCGGGGGAATTTAACCGGGTATTGACCACTGAAGCAGGCGTGGCAAAACTGCCCGGCTTCGCCGAGGGTCGTGCTGGCGGCGGCCACCATCCCCTCCAGGGAGAGATAACCGAGCGTATTCGAGGTTATATAACGGTTGATCTCCTCGACCGAATGGGAGGAAGAAATCAGCTCCTTGCGGGTGGGGGTGTCGATTCCGTAATAACAGGGGAAGCTGGTCGGCGGACTGGAGATTCGCATGTGTATCTCGCGGGCGCCGGCGTTGCGAATCATCTTGATGATTTTGCGGGCCGTGGTGCCGCGCACGATAGAGTCGTCGATGACGATGACCCGCTTTCCCTCCATCACATCGCGCACCGGGTTGAGCTTGATCTTGACCCCGAAGTGGCGAATCGACTGCTGCGGCTCGATAAATGTGCGGCCGACATAGTGGTTGCGGATCAGGCCGAGCTGAAAGGGAATGCCGGCCTCTTCGGCATAGCCGATGGCGGCCGGGGTTCCGGAGTCCGGAATGGAGATGACGACATCGCCGTCGACGGCATGCTCGCGCGCCAGTTGCCGGCCGAATTCCTTGCGCACGCTGTAAACCTGGCGGCCAAAAATGGTGCTGTCCGGGCGGGCGAAGTAAATGAACTCGAAAATGCAGGGGGCTGCGGTGACCTTGCCGAAGGGGTGAAACGATTTCAGCCCGTCCTTGTCCACCAGCACCATTTCTCCCGGCTCGATTTCGCGGATGAACTCAGCTTCGATCAGATCAAGAGCGCAGGTTTCGGAAGCGACGATGTAGGCGCCGTCGAGCTTGCCGAGAATCAACGGCCGAAAACCGTGCGGATCGCGCACCGCCACCATGCGCGTTTCGGTGAGAAAAACAAGGCTGTAGGCGCCCTTGACCGTCTGCAGCGCTTCGGTGATGCGATCCACCAGGGAGTCGCTGCGGGCGGTGGCCAGCAGGTGCATGATCACTTCGGTGTCGGCGGTTGTGGAAAAAATCGAACCGCGATGTTCCAGTTCGTTGCGCACTTCCTGGGCATTGACCAGGTTGCCGTTGTGGGCAACGGCGATCGAGCCGCGAGCGTAATCGACCATGATCGGCTGCGCGTTTTTCAGATCGTTGCCGCCGGCCGTGGAATAGCGCACGTGGCCGATGGCGCTCTTGCCGGGCAGATTCTGAAAAACCGCATCGTGCTTGAACACGTCGGCGACCAGCCCCATGCCCTTGTGCGCCCGCAGTTTATTGCCGTCGGAGGCGACGATGCCGCAGCTCTCCTGCCCCCGATGCTGCAGGGCGTACAGGCCGAGATAGCTTAGATTGGCGGCCTCAGGGTGGCCGTAGATGCCAAAGACGCCGCATTCATCGTGAAACTTATCGAACATCTATCCTGCTCCGCTTAAGAGGGAAATTTTCGTTGGCAAAAAAACAGCGTAGCATAACGGGAAAAATTTTGCCGGGCAGGGGTCGGACGCCCGCGCCTTACAGCTCTTCCCGGATGAAACGTATGGCGTTGCGGTACAGCCACAGCCCCATCCCCTCTTCCGGCAGGTCCGATTCCCGTGTCCAGCGGGGATGATGGGAGCGGCACACGTAGGCTTCCGGATGGGGCATCAGGCCGAAAATCCTGCCGCTGCGGTCACACAGGCCGGCCACCGCCGCCATCGATCCGTTCGGATTGTGGGGAAAATCGGTGGCCGCCTCCAGGTACTCGGGACCAGAATATTTCAGCGCCGCCAAGTGCAGTTTTTCGATTTCCGCCAACGCCGCCTCGCTCTCAGTGACGAACCTCCCCTCCCCATGGCGCACCGGCAGATACAGGCCGCGAATGCCTCGGGTGTAAATGCAGGGAGAATCCGGATCGGTTTTCAGGTAGACCCAGCTATTGATGAAGCGGCCGCTGTCGTTGAAGGTCAGGGTGGTGCTTTGCCGCAGGCTCAGCGGATCGGGAAGCAACCCCATTTTAACCATGAGTTGAAAACCGTTGCACACCCCCATGATGAGCTTGCCGTCGGCGACGAAACGCCGCAGTTGATCGGAAAGGTGTTCCTCGCTGCCGGCAACCGGCGCGTGCAGCAGCCGGTTCGCGCCGGCCTTGGCGCTGCCCAGGTCGTCGCCATCGAGGAACCCGCCGGCCAGATTGAGAAAATGGTAATCGTCCAGTCGCACCCGGCCGGCCAGCAGTTCGGCGATATGGACGATGTCCGCCGTATCGGCGCCCGCCAGGCGGCAGGCGTTGGCCACCTCCCGCTCGCAGTTGGTGCCGTTGCCGGCGATGACGATGGCGCGAACTTCCTTTGCCATGGGTTACAGCTCCTTCAGCGGCGCCTGCCAGGACGCCTTGAGATCGTCAATGGCGGCCTGCAGGAGCATTTCTCCATGCAGGCCAGTGATACGCAGTTCCTGGTCGGCGGAAACCGTGCCAAGCAGGGAAATATCCTGACCGGCGAAACATGCCTCGAAGCGCTGCCGGTCGGCCGGGTTGACGGTCACCAGCAGGCGGCTCTGCGATTCGGAAAAAAGAATTTGCTCGGTTCGCAGCCCGGCAGTCGTCTTTACTTGCCGCAGGTCGATCTGCAGCCCCAGCCCGCCGGCAAAGGCCGTCTCGGCCAAAGCGACGCCGAGACCGCCGTCGGAAAGGTCGTGGCAGGAGGCGAGAAGCCCCTGCGCCTGCGCGGCGTTGACGCTTCGGTAGCGCGCCATGGCGCTTTTGGCATCGACCCGAGGGACATTCCGACCGAGCACGCCCTGCATTGTGTAATATTCCGACGCGCCGAGTTCGTCACGGGTGGCGCCAAGGAGATAGACAAGATCGCCGGGCCGCTTGGCATCCATGGTCGTCGCGCGACGTACGTCGTCGATCTTACCGATAACGGAAAAAAGCAGGGTCGGCGGGATGGAGATCTTCGTGTCGCCGATCTGGTAATCGTTCTTCATCGAATCCTTGCCGGAGATCAGCGGCACCCCGAAAGCGAGACAGTAATCGTAGAGCGCCTGATTCGAGCGAACCAGTTGGGCGGCTTTATAGGCGCCATCCGGCGTTTTGTCGCTCTGCACCGGGTCGCACCAGCAGAAGTTGTCGAGACCGGCGACGTGCTCGATATTTCCGCCAACCGCGACATAATTGCGCAGCGCCTCGTCAATAGCGGCGGCTGTCATGTGGTAGGTGTCGATATCCGAATAGCGCGGGCAGATGCCGTGCGCCACCACCACCCCCTCATTGCGGTCCGGCAGCGGCCGTATCACGGCGGCGTCGGAGGGGCCGTCGTTGACCACGCCGGTAAGGGGCTTGACGATCGTTCCCGCCTGCACCTCGTGATCGTAGCGGCGCACCACGCTCTCCTTGGAACAGACGTTGAGGCTGCCGAGAAGCGCCTTGAGCGTCGCAGCGTAATCGGCCGGCGCTGCAAGCTGCGGCTCGGCGGTCGGCGGCGGCGTCCAGCGAGCGGGGATTTTCAGTTGCGGCCCACCCTCGTGCAGAAATTCCATCGGCAGATAGGTCACCGTGCGACCGTCGTAGAGGCAGTGGTAGTAACCGGAGTCGGTGAAGCAGCCCAGGTCCGTCGACTCCACATCCATCTCCCTTGAAAGGGTCATGAAGGCGTCGAGCTTTTCCGGCGGCACCGCCAGCGTCATCCGCTCCTGCGCTTCGGAAATGAGGATCTCCCACGGCTGCAGGCCGGGATATTTAAGGGGAGCGCGATCCAGATGCATCTCGAAACCGCCGGTGTCCTGCGACATCTCGCCGACGGAGGAGGAAAGGCCGCCGGCGCCGTTATCGGTAATCGAGCTATAGAGGCCGCGGTCGCGGGCGATGATCAGAAAATCGAACATCCGCTTCTGGGTGATCGGGTCGCCGATCTGCACCGCCGTCACCGGCGATCCCGCGTGCAGTTCCTCGGAGGAGAAGGTGGCGCCGTGGATGCCGTCCTTGCCGATGCGGCCGCCGACCATGACGATGCGGTCGCCGACGTTGGCTTGCTTTTCGTGTCCCGGCTTGCCGTTGACCACAGCCGGCATGATGGCGCCGGTGCCACAATAGACCAGCGGCTTGCCGGCGAAACGTTCATCGAAGACCAAAGAGCCATTGACCGTCGGGATGCCGCTCTTGTTGCCGCCGTGTTCCACCCCCTCGACCACCCCTTCGAATATGCGCCGGGGATGCAGCAGGCGCGGCGGCAGCGGCTTGTCGTAAAAAGGAGAAGCAAAGCAGAAGACATCGGTGTTGAAGAGGAGCCGCGCTCCCTGTCCGGTGCCGAAGGAGTCGCGGTTGACCCCGACAATGCCGGTAAGCGCGCCGCCGTACGGATCGAGAGCGCTCGGCGAGTTGTGGGTTTCCACTTTGAACACCAGACTCCAGTCTTTGGTGAAGCGGATGACGCCGGCGTTGTCTTTGAACACTGAAAGGCAGATATCGTCCTGCCCTTGGCTCTCCCGCACTTCGCGGGTGGCGCGGACGATAAAGCTCTTGAACAGAGAATCGATCTGCCGTTTCTCGCCGGTGACCGTGTCTTCGTAATCGATGCGGGCGGCGAAGATCTTGTGCTTGCAGTGCTCGCTCCAGGTCTGGGCCAGGGCCTCCAGTTCACAGTCGGTGAGCATGTCGCCAAGGCCGGCCGCGCGGCGCGCCGTGCGCACCTGCGGATCGGCGGCAAAAGCCTGGATGACCTGCATCTCCTCCAGGGACAGCGCCAGCATCCCCGCCTTGCTGATCGCCAGCAGGTCGGCATCGCAGACGTTGAGATCGATCTCCCGCACGTCGATCCGGTGACCGCCGACGTCGACCTTGGGGATGGATGCCGGCAACCCCTTGCTGCGGTCGAAGTCGGCTGCCGCAACGATGCTCCAGCGTTGAATCAGGCCATTGGCGAGCAGACCGGCGGCGATTCGCTCGCCGGCCTCGGCGTCGAGGTCCCCCCGCAGCAGATACTGCACCGAGGTGTACACCCCCTCCCCGGCGGCAAAGGGCCTGCCGGTCAGGTACTGAAGGGCTTCACGGGCCGTGCGGCCGGTGTTGTCGGTCACCCCGGGGCGGAAGCCCACCTCAATCAGCAGGTCGAAATCGCGGGCCAGCGGCCGGTCGAAGGCGGCCTCCTGAATGACCGGATCGGAAAAGGGGCCAAACGCGGCGGCGGCAATTTCTTCCCGGGAGAAGACCGCATCGACGGTATAAACATCGATGGTTCGCACCGCCGCCACTTCGATCCCCAGATGTTCCCGGATTTCCCGCCGCACCCGCTCGCCGCGAGCGTCGCGGATTCCGTCCTTCAAGGCCACTTCTATGCGCCAGGGCATGGCAACTCCTGTTGTCTGTCGTGAAAAAGGGGGGTTCGGAGCAATCAATAGGAACTATCCTGCTCGAACACGCGCCGGAAGATGAAATCGATATGTTTCAAGTGATAGTTCAGATCGAAGGATTCGCGGATCTTCGCCTCGCCGAGCGCCCCGGCGACCTCCGGATCGGCCAGCAGTTCGGTGAGAAAATCCTTCCCTTCCTCCCAGACCTTCATGGCATTGCGCTGCACCAGCCGGTAGGAGTCCTCGCGGGACACTCCGGCCTGGGTGAGGTCGAGGAGAATTTTCTGGGAGAACACCAGCCCCTGCATCTGATTAAGGTTTTTCAGCATGTTCCGCGGATAAACGACCAGGTTCCGGATCAATCCATTGAGCCGGCGCAGCGAAAAGTCGAGAGCGACGGTGGCGTCCGGAGCGATATAGCGTTCCACCGAACTGTGGGAGATGTCCCGCTCGTGCCACAGGGCGACGTTCTCCAGCGCCGGGATGCAAAGTCCACGGATGTAGCGGGCCTGACCGGTGAGGTTTTCCGAAAGGACCGGGTTGCGCTTGTGCGGCATCGCTGACGACCCCTTCTGCCCCTTGCTGAAGAATTCCTCGGCTTCCAGGACCTCGGTGCGCTGCAGGTGGCGAACCTCCACCGCGATGCGCTCCATCGAGGAGGCGATCACCGCCAGAGTGCAGAAGTATTCGGCATGCCGGTCGCGGGGGATGACCTGGGTGGAAACCGGCTCCGGCCGCAGCCCCATTTTGGCGCAGACGTATTCCTCGACAGCCGGATCGATGTTGGCGAAGGTGCCGACCGCGCCGGAAATGGCGCCGGTGGCGATCCCTTCCCGCGCCGCCCGCAGACGGCGGCGGTTGCGATTCATTTCAGCGTACCAGCCGGCGAGTTTGAGGCCGAAGGTGACCGGTTCGGCGTGGATGCCGTGCGACCGCCCCATGCAGACCGTGTCCTTGTGCTCATGGGCGCGGACCTTGATCGATTCGAGGAGCATGTCCAGATCGTTGAGGAGTTCGTCGGCGGCCTGCACCATCTGCACCGACAGGCAGGTATCGAGAACGTCGGAAGACGTCATCCCCTGATGGATGAATCGGGCCTCGGGGCCAACGTATTCGGCGACAGAGGTGAGAAAGGCGATGACATCATGCTTGACCTCGGCCTCGATGGCATCGATGCGGGCGATGTCGAAATTGCCCTTCTCGCGGATAACCTTGACCGCCGCTTCGGGAATAACCCCCAGCTGCGCCTGTTTTTCACAGGCGAGGGTTTCGATCTCCAGCCAGATGCGGAACCGGTTCTCCGGTTCCCACAGGCGAGCCATTTCCTTGCGCATATAACGTTCAATCATCGCTACATTCTCCTCTTATTGGCGGATCGGTGTCAACGGAGCGGGCGGCGCGGCGAGCGCTCGGCGCCCAATCGCGGTTCAAACGGCGAAACAGACGCTGGCCTGATGCTGGCTGCCGACGATGAGCTGCGGTCGACAAACATTTTGCTGTTCCAGAAGGGCAAGGGCGCCGGATTCGGCGAGAGCCGGAAGATTATTCGTTTCACTCAGATGGGCAAGGAAGACAGCCTCCAGAGCGCTGCCGAGAAGGTTGGCAAGCAGCCCTACGGATGCGGTATTGGAAAGGTGGCCATGCTGTCCGCGGATACGCTGCTTCAGCGGCCATGGATAGGGACCGTCGCGCAGCATCGCCTCGTCATGATTCGATTCGAGAATCAGCACCCGGCAATCCTGCAGGCGCTGCACCACCAGGCGAGTGGCGATCCCCAGATCGGTGGCGATGCCTATTTTCCCCTCGTCCGTTTCGATGATATAGCCGACCGGCGCCGCCGCATCGTGGGTAATGGGAAAGGCTTCCACCCGCAGGTCCCGGATCGCGAAAGCCTCCCCGGCCTCGAACTCCCGGACATCATCCAACCGCCCCGGGTCGCGTAACGCCCGCCGGGTTTCCGGATGGACATAGACCGGCAGCCGAAAACGCCGGGCAACCGGCCCCAGACCCCGGCAGTGGTCGCTGTGCTCGTGACTGATCAGTAACGCGTGCAGATCCTCGCCGGCCACACCGATTCCCTGCAAACGAGAACTCAGTTCACGGGCCGACAGGCCGGCATCGATCAGAATACGGCTTTCCCGGCTCTCAATGTAAATGGCATTGCCCTTGCTGCCACTGGCCAGCAGACAAACCCGCAAAATCAATCCTCCTCAGCATTCCATCGGCGCGGTTTATACCGGAAATCTCCAGCACCTGCAAGGAGAAACCCGCCTTCAGGCCGCCGATGCAACCGGCGGCCGCAACGGCAGCAGAACATGAAAGACGCTACCCGGGCAGGTTTGCGGATCGTATCCGGGACTTTCCACCCATATGCGCCCCCCGTGCATTTCTATAATGCCTTTGGCGATGGACAGGCCAAGACCCGTCCCCTTCCCCCGGAAAGCCACCTTGGCGGTAAAGTGCTCTTCAATCTGCCCGACTTCGTAAAATTTCTCGAAAATATGTTCATGCTCGGTTTTGGCGATGCCGATGCCTGTGTCGCCGATCAGAACCTCCACCCTGTTTTCTCCGCCAGCGGCTTCGAACAGTCGGGTTTCGATGTTGATACAGCCACCGTCCGGAGTAAATTTAATGGCGTTTCCCAGGAGGTTGTCGAAAGCCTGCATCAAGCGCTTGGGATCGCATTCGATTTTCGGCAGATCGTCCTGCAAGTGAAGAGAGATGCGTTGTCGACGTTGTTCAAGGCGGTTTTCCACTTCCGCTGTCACCTGTTGGATCAGGGAATTCGTCTCGGTTTCGACAAGCTCCATCGGCAGACGATGCCGGTCGAGCAACGAGACATCGACCATGTCGTGAACGATGCCGGACAGTCGTTCGGCGGCGTCGGCGATATGCCGAACCATGGTGCACGCCGGTTCTTCGGCGGGCGAAAGAACATCCTGCAAAAGAAGGTCGGAATACCCGACGATGACCGTAAGAGGCGTTTTCAGTTCGTGCGAGGCAAGGCCCAGAAAAGAGTCTTTCATCCGATTGAGCCGCTGCAGATCCCGGGTGCTCTGTTCAAGATTTTCCTTGGTCCGGGCCTCTTGGGTGATATCGCGCAGGATGGTCTGCACCCAGAAATTCCCTTTTCGCTCGCGGATGACCGAAGCACTGATCCAGGCGACCAACGGCTGGCTCTCGCCGGTGGGATCAAAGGTCATTTCGGATTCGATACGCCCCTGGCCGAGCAACTGCTCATACAGATTTTGCAGGGCAAGGCGGTCACCGCGCATCCGCGAGATAAAATCAAAAAGGTTGCCGCCAAGAACCTGTTCCCGGGAAATCCCGAAAAAGATCTCGGCCCGTTTATTAAGCAGCAGGACACGCTCTTCATGATCGGAGATGACAATGGCATCCGAAGCGTTCTCAAACAGCGCGCGATGCATTTTCTGGCTCCGGCTCAGCTCGCTGCTGGTCTTCTCCTGCTGATCGTAAGCTTCCTGCAAGAGAAAATTCGTCCGTTCAAGCTCTCGGTACCCGTTGCCGACGGCTTCGTCACGGACTTGCAGGGAGCGGGACATCTCGCGCAGGACCACGGCAAACTCGGCGAACTCCCGGGTCGACATCGACGGGATGTCGACCTGAAAATTCCCATCCGCTATTTCCTTGGCCACCCGGCGCAATCGCTTCAGAGGACCGACCAAATCCCGTTTGGTGAAGAAGATCACCAGCACGAAAACGCCCAAGGACGCACAGACAAGAACCAGCAGGGATTGGTGCAACAGAGGTTCGGCGTGCACCTTCAACACCGATTCGGGAAAACCGATGCGCACGCGCCCGCGCAGAAGATTGTCGCCGTCGTAAATTGCCTGTGAAGTCTCGAATACCCGTCCCAGATGGAGAAATTCTCGTTGCACCGTATTGGCTGAAGGGGAAGGGACTGGTTCGGCGCGCTCGACGGCCAAGAGGGGATCACTGGAAAAAACGGGGGCGCCGCGATCGTCCTCAATCAGACAATAGGCAAAACGTTCGTCGTTTTGAAGAATTTGCCGGCAGTATCGGTCAAGCTCCGGCAGGTCTTTCAGGGGCAAACCGCGCCGCAGATCGGATTCGAGGAGGGATTGCAGTCCGGTCGCCAGAGCGTTGCTGCGCACAATCAAATCCTTCCGATACATGCTGCGGAAGGACAGGACGTTGAAAGCGGTGTTCACAGCGACGGTGAGGGTCAGAACGAGAAAGGCAAAGACCAGAATGCGCTTTTCAGTGCTGTTCATGAAGGCTCGGGGTGGGTGAACCAAAAGAAAGGAAAACCTGCCGGCAAATAGCTTCCGAACGAGAAAATTCTTGGGTTTGCGTTTCTGGATAGGTGGTGTAACCTTGACGGTAAATTAGCTGCCCCTATTTAGCACATCATCCCGCAAAGGGCAATTAACAATTTAATCATAGACTTTCATGAGGGGTTGACGACACCTCATTGATTGGATATCATCCTGCGGATTTGTTCGCTGAAGAGCTATTTCCGATACTTACCCCCCCTTCCACCCGAGGAGAACCACATGGCTGTCAAAATCGCAATCAACGGGTTTGGTCGCATCGGCCGCAACATGTTTCGGGCTGCTGCCGGTTCCAAGGCAATCGAGATTGTCGCCGTCAACGACTTGACCGATCCGGCCACCCTTGCCCATCTTCTCAAGTACGATTCCGTTCATGGAATTTTTTCCGCCAAAGTCGAAGCCGATGGCGAAAATCTGATCGTTGACGGCAGGAAAATCCGTGTTCTCAAGGAAAAGGACCCCGCCGCCCTGCCCTGGAAAAATCTCGGGGTGCAGGTGGTTATCGAAGCAACCGGCCGCTTCACCGAGCGCCAAGACGCGGAAAAGCACATCAAAGCCGGCGCCGCCAAAGTCATCATCAGCGCTCCCGGCAAAAATGCGGATCTCACCGTCTGCATGGGCGTCAACGAAAAGGATTACCAGCCGAACGCCCACAGCATTATTTCCAACGCCTCCTGCACCACCAACTGTCTGGCGCCGGTGGCCAAGGTGCTGATGGAAGAATTCGGCATCGTTCGCGGCCTGATGACGACCATTCACTCCTACACCAACGATCAGCAGATTCTCGATCTGCCGCACAAGGACCTGCGCCGCGCCCGCGCCGCCGCGGTATCGATGATTCCGACTTCGACCGGCGCCGCCAAAGCGGTTGCGCTGGTACTTCCACAACTCAAGGGAAAACTGGACGGTATGGCGGTGCGCGTGCCCACCCCCAACGTCTCGGTGGTCGATCTCGTGGTGCAGACGGAAAAGAAAACCTCCGTCGAAGAAGTGAATGCGGCGATGAAGAAGGCTGCCGATGGCGCTCTCAAGGGGGTTCTGGAGTATTGTCCCCTGCCCCTGGTTTCCTGCGATTTCAACGGCAACCCGGCTTCCTCCATTTTCGACGCCCTCTCCACCTCGGTCATCGACGGCACCATGGTCAAGGTTCTGTCCTGGTACGATAACGAGTGGGGATATTCCAACCGCCTCCTCGACCTGAGCAAATTCATCGCCGGCAAGCTGTAATAGAGCCGAAAGCGCATAAAACCCTGGGGCAGGATATATACATCCTGCCCCTTGTCATTGAGCTAAATTCTTCGTGGAGACTCGGGTTATGTTCGATAAGCTGACCATCAAGGACATCGATTTCCAAGGCAAACGGGTGTTCTGTCGGGTGGATTTCAACGTTCCATTCGATGAAAACCGCGAAATCGCCGACGATACCCGAATCGTCGCCGCATTGCCGACCATTCGCCACATTATTGAAGGCGGCGGCCGCCTGATCCTCGCTTCCCATCTGGGACGGCCGAAAGGCAGCCCGAATCCGAAATACAGCCTTTCGCCGGTGGCGCCGTATCTGACGAAACTTCTCGGCAAAAAAGTCATCATGGCGCCCGACTGCATCGGCGCCGCCGTGCAGTCCCTGACCAAAGCGCTCGGCGACGGCGACATCCTGCTGCTGGAAAATGTCCGCTTCCACACCGGCGAAGAGAAGAACAATCCCGACTTCAGCGAGCAACTGGCCGAACTTGCCGACATCTATGTCAATGACGCCTTTGGTTCCGCCCACCGCGCGCACGCCTCCACAGAAGGGATAACCCGTTTTCTGCAGCCCTCTGTGGCCGGATTCCTCATGGAGAAAGAGCTGCGCTATCTCGGCCAGGCCCTCGCCGATCCCCGCCGTCCCTTCGTCGCCATACTCGGCGGCGCCAAAGTCAGCGACAAAATCCCGGTCATCGAAAACCTGCTGGAAAAAGTCGATACACTGGTGATCGGCGGCGGCATGGCGTACACCTTCCTGCGCGCCAAAGGCATTCAGGTCGGTAAATCACTGGTCGAGGAAAACCGGATCGAGCTGTCGCGCGAGTTGATGGCGCGGGCGGCGAAGAAGGGGGTCAGAATTCTTCTGCCCGAGGACCATGCCATCGCCCGCGAATTCAAGGCGGATGCCGAGTCGAAGGTCTGCACCAACGAGGATTTTCCCGCCGACTGGATGGCTCTGGACATCGGTCCGAAAACCACCGCCGAGTATGCCGGCGCCCTCAAAGGGGCGGGGACCGTCATCTGGAATGGTCCCATGGGGGTTTTCGAATTCGATGCTTTCGCCCAGGGCACCTTTGCCGTGGCCCGAGCCCTCGCCGATTCCGGAGCGCTGACGATCATCGGCGGCGGCGATTCGGTGGCCGCCGTCAACAAGGCCGGGCTCGACGACAAAATGACCCATATTTCCACCGGCGGCGGCGCTTCGCTGGAGTTTCTCGAAGGCAAAACGTTGCCGGGCGTAGCCGCCCTCACCGACAGAAAATCCTGATTTTATATTTGGGGAGAATATTCATGCGCAGACCGATGATCGCCGGCAACTGGAAACTGCATAAAAATCTGGCTGAATCCCTGGCCCTGGTCGAAGATCTCAAGGAGAAGGTTGTCGAGGTCAACGACGTCGATATCGTTGTCGCCCCAGTTTATACCGCTCTTGCCAAAACCGCCGACAAACTCGCCGGCAGTAACATTCTGGTTGCCGCGCAAAACTGTTATCCCGAAAATTCCGGCGCCTTTACCGGCGAAGCCTCCCCCGCGCTGCTCAAAGATGCCGGCTGCGCCTGCGTCATTGTCGGCCACTCGGAACGCCGACAATTATTCGGGGAGAGCGATGCGTTCATCAATCGCAAAATCAAAGCCGTCCTCGGGGAAGGGCTGACGGCCATCTTTTGCATCGGCGAAACCCTCGAAGAACGCGAAGGGGGCAAGATGTTCGACGTCCTGGCCAAGCAGATGCGGCATGGCCTGGCGGAACTCACCTCCCCCGATATGGCCAGGGTCGTTGTTGCCTATGAACCGGTCTGGGCCATCGGCACCGGCAAAACCGCCAGCGATGCGCAGGCGCAAGAGGCGCACGCCTATATCCGCGGCCTGCTGCGGGAGCAGTTCGGGGCGGATTCCGCCGAGGCGGTGCGCATCCTCTACGGCGGCAGCGTCAAGCCGGAAAATGTCGACGGTCTGATGCAACAGCCGGATGTCGATGGCGCCCTGGTGGGCGGCGCCAGTCTGAAGGCCGACGATTTTGCCCGGATCGTCCGTTTCCGCCGCGGATAGAATTTTCCTCCGGCCATTTTCACCTGATCATTTTCTCCTTTGCGCCGAGGGTATTCTGTGTTAGATTCCCAGGTCGAAAAACAAGCCGCACATCAAGGAGTTTGAAAGAGTCATGACAGCTTTCCTAATTTTCCTGCACGTTCTGGTCTGTATCGCTCTGATTATTATCGTCCTGCTGCAGGCGGGAAAAGGTGCGGAGATAGGCGCTTCCTTCGGTTCCGGGTCCAGTCAGACCGTCTTCGGCGCCGGCGGCGGCAAAAGCTTCATGAGCAAAATGACGACCAGTGCCGCCATTATTTTCATGCTGACCAGCCTTACCCTGACCTATTTTTATACGCAGCCGAACACCGTCATGCCGGCCACCGTACAGCAAACCCCGCAGGGAGCCACGCCTCTGCCGGCCCCCGAGCAGACGCCGACCACGCCGATTCCTCCTTCGGCCGTCGAGGAGCCGCAAACCCCGGCAACACCGGCCCCCGCTCCCGAACAAAAATAGACGGTTGGGCTTGGCATTTGCCCTTGACACTGGCAGTGCAAATCGTTTATATACAGGTCCTCTTGCCGAAGTGGTGGAATTGGTAGACACGCCATCTTGAGGGGGTGGTGACCAACCGGTCGTGCGAGTTCGAGTCTCGCCTTCGGCACCAGTTAAAAGCAACCTTGATTTATCAACTGGCTACAAAGCAGCACCAATAGTTGGTACACTAGGTGGTACACCTCAGAAGAAGCTCCAAGGCCTATCCTTGGAGCTTTTTTCTTTTCGTCTGTAATGGTTGGGAATCACCAGATGAAAGGTTCAAAAAAAAGCGCTTGTATGTTTCGGGGTAGTTTTGGGGTATTCTTGTCAATAGTGGCCATTTTTCCCTATTGATAACGTGTAGATGGCTAATTTTTTCGAATCTCGCCTTCACCAAAACTAAAAAGGCTGCAGTCAAACGGTTGCAGCCTTTTCTTTTTAATTTCGTGACACCCGCCGTCCACCTCAGTCCAATCCTGCCTCGCCCCCTTTAGCCGCGACAGGCAAGGGGAGCGTAAAATAGAAGGTCGCTCCCTGGCCCTTTTTACTTTCCACCCAGATTCGGCCGCCATGCGCCTCGACGATATGCTTACTGATGCTGAGCCCCAGGCCGGTACCGGGAGCGGCCGAGTGGGAGCCATCCACGCGATAGAATTTATCGAATACCCGGGCGGCTTCCTGGCGGGACAGACCGATCCCTTCGTCTTTCACGTAAACTTGATACGCACCCGGCACCAAACCGCCGCAAATTTGAACGGCGCCCCCATTGGGTGAATATTTGATGGCATTGCTCAACAGATTCTCCAAAACCTGGGTGATTTTTCCCCGGTCCAGAGACAATTCCACCGACTTGTCCTGGAGAACGATTTCGATCGCATGCCGGCCCGAATGGACGCTGTGGGTCAATCCGGTTTCCTGCACCAGGGCGTTGATGTCGCAAGACTCACGGCACAGGTGAAGTCCCCGTCCCGCCTCGATCCGACTCAGATCGAGCAGATCGGTGATGATTTCGGCCAGATTTTCCGCTTTCTGCCGTATGTAGCCAAGAAAATCCCGTTGCTGCTCCGGTGGCAGGTCGCTGCGTCCCAATAGCAATTCGGAAAAGCCGAGAATAGCGGTTAGCGGTGTGCGCAGTTCGTGCGCCGCGGTGCAGATAAATTCGCTTTTCAGCCGATCCAGTTCCTTCTGGTAGGTGATGTCCCGCAGCAGGAATGCCGTTCCGGCCCGGCAATCGTGTTCATCGGCTACCGGCAGGGCGTCCACCGTTATCTCCCGCGCCGGGCCCGAATCATGTGTCAATCTCCACTCGAAATCCTTTTTCCCTCTGCCATCGACCGCCTCTCTTAAACGCTTCAGCAAATGGCGATCGGTTATCGATTCGGATAAGCGACCGGGAAAGAGGGCTTTCTGTTGCAAACCCAGGATGCCCTCGGCCGAGGGGTTCAAAAACATGACCCGCTCTGCACCGTCGA
The DNA here is from genome assembly GCA_041677125.1 of Desulfuromonadales bacterium. Taxonomy (GTDB): domain Bacteria; phylum Desulfobacterota; class Desulfuromonadia; order Desulfuromonadales; family JACZKF01; genus JBAYQP01. The sequence goes on from JBAYQP010000008.1 coordinate 22,646, forward strand.
TGACGAGCAGGCCATCGGAGAGAGAATTGAAAATTTTCTCCAACCGCTCACCCACCGTCCGCAGGCTTGATTCCATTTCGATGCGTATCCTTGAAAGCGCCATTATTTTTTACAATTATTTTTTATTAATTATCATATTTCATTATCAATCGAAAGTCCAGCCTATCCCCGCGACCTTGACCGAAAAACTATTACTGTGTAAATTTGAGCACCTGTCGTGAAAGGATCCGCATGCCGCCCTTGCTTGAAGTCTCCAATCTGATGACCTATTTTTTTACCTCGAGTGGCCTGGTGAAGGCCATCCGCGGGATCGAATTCTCGCTGGAGGAGGGTGAAACGCTGGCCTTGGTCGGCGAATCGGGATGCGGCAAATCGATGACCGCACTTTCCCTTTTGCGGCTCGTTCCGTCTCCCGGCCGTATCGTGGAAGGTGAAATCCGTTTTCGCGGCAACGATCTCCTCCATATCCCCGAGGAAGAGATGCGGCGCATTCGCGGCAATCAGATTTCGATGATCTTCCAGGAGCCGATGACCTCCCTCAATCCAGTCTTTCGCATCGGCGAGCAGATTGGCGAGGTGCTGCGCCTGCACAAGGGGATGGATGATCGTCAGGCCTGGGTCGCCGCCGCCGACCTGCTGGCGCAGGTGGGCATCCCCTCGCCGGAGCGACGGGTGCACGAATATCCGCACCAACTCTCCGGCGGCATGCGGCAGCGGGTGGTGATCGCCATGGCCCTGGCCGGCGATCCGAAGCTGCTGATCGCCGATGAACCGACAACCGCCCTCGATGTGACCATCCAGGCGCAAATCATGGAACTGCTGAAACAATTGAAGGAAGAGCGAAAAATGGCAACTTTGCTGATCACCCACGACCTGGGGGTGGTGGCGGAGTCGGCCGATCGGGTGGCAATCATGAATTCCGGCCTGATCATGGAGCACGCACCTGTGCAGGCGGTTTATGCCAACCCGGCACACCCCTACACCCGCGGCCTCCTCGGTTGCATCCCCCGCCTTGGTGAAAAGAAAACGCGCCTGGCCCCGGTAGGCGGTGCAACTTCGGCCGATCTGCCGCCGGGCAGCTCCTTTCTCGATTTCTGTCCGCCGCCGTTTGCTCCCAAAAATGGTAAAATTCCGCCCCTGCGGGAAATCGAAGCGGGTCATTTCGTCCGTTGTTGGAGCGTTTAGATGGCCCCGCTGCTCGAAGTTCGCGATCTGCACAAGACCTTCCAAGTCGCCCCCGGCCCCCTCGGCGGCAAGAACCTGAAACTGCGGGCGGTGGACGGGGTCACTTTTGCTCTCCAGGAAGGGGAAACCCTCGGGCTGGTCGGCGAGTCCGGTTGCGGCAAATCGACCACGGGCAAACTGATTCTGCGGCTGCTGGAGGCCGACAGCGGGGAAGTATTTTTTCTCGGCCAGGATCTGCTGAAACTCTCGCCGCGCCAGCTTCGCCCGCTGCGGCGGGAGATGCAGATGATCTTTCAGGACCCCTACTCCTCCCTCAGTCCGCGCATGCGGGTGGTGGATATCGTCGGCGAACCGCTGCGGATTCATGGATTGGCCCGCGGGGCCGCCCTGCGCCAGGAAGTCGGCCGCCTGCTGAAAACGGTCGGCCTCGGCGAGGAGCACATGGAGCGCTTTCCGCACGAATTCTCCGGCGGTCAGCGGCAACGGGTCGGCATTGCCCGCGCCCTGGCGGTGCGACCGAAGCTCATCGTCGCCGACGAACCGGTCTCCGCCCTCGACCTTTCCATCCAGGCGCAAGTGGTAAATCTGCTGCAGGATATTCAGGAAGAGTTCGCCCTGACCTACATCTTTATCGCCCACGACCTCTCGGTCATCGAACACATCAGCGATCGGGTGGCCGTCATGTACCTCGGACGAATCGTCGAACTGGCCACGGCCGACGACCTCTACCGCGCTCCGCGCCATCCCTACACCGAAGCACTGCTCAACGCCGTCCCCGTCCCCGACCCCGCTCACCGCCGTCATCACGAACTCCTCAAAGGCGAGGTCCCCTCCCCCATTTTCCCGCCTTCGGGGTGCCACTTTCACCCGCGCTGCCCCTATGCCCGCGAGATCTGCAAGAATGTCAATCCGCCCCTGGAAGACAAAGGGGGGGAGCATTTCGCCGCCTGTCATTTCAGTGAGGAAGTTGGGAAATTCCGGACGCGATAGGTCCGATGACCTGCGGCGCTCAATCGCTTCCCGGACGACACGCTTGACATCGCGTGCCATCCTTGGCACAATCCCGCATCCTCTCCCGTCCTGCAAGGAGCCCCCCATGGGTCCCATCGACACCGTCAAGGAACGCTGCCGCAAATGTTACTCCTGCGTGCGCAACTGCCCGGTCAAGGCGATCAAGGTCCATCAGGACCATGCCGCGGTGATCCACGACCGCTGCATCGGCTGCGGCAAATGCATCAAAGTCTGCTCGCAGCAGGCGAAAGTGATCGCCGATTGCATTGAGGAAACCGAGCGCCTGCTCGCCGGCAAGCAGGATGTGGTCGCCGTCCTCGGCTGCTCCTATCCCGCTTTCTTCAACGATATCCGCCCCGGACAACTGGTCACCAGCCTCAAACGCCTCGGTTTTTGCGAGGTGCACGAGGGGGCGAGCGGCGCCGAACTGCTGGTGGAAACCTATAAACGGTTGATCGAGAACCCTGCCGAATCGCCGCTGATCACCACCCATTGCCCGACCATTGTCGATCTCATCGAGCGGCATTACCCGCAACTGCTGAAGAATCTGATGCGGGTGACTTCGCCGATGGTCGCCATCGGGCGCTTTATCAAGGCGCGGCGCGGCGACCGGACGCGGGTCATTTACATCAGCTCCTGCATCGGGGGGAAATTCGAAATCGAAGCCGAGCCGGTCGCCGGGGCGGTGGACATCGTTCTCACCTACAAGGAGCTGAGCAGCATGTTCACCCAGCGGGGAATGGACCTGACCCGCATGCCGGAAACCCCTTTCGATGGCCGCCGACCCGGCCAGGCGCGCCTCTTTCCTATTGCCGGCGGCCCCTTTCAAACCTTCGGCATTCGCAACGACTTCTTCAACCCGGAATTCGTCAGCACCACGGGAGAAGAAAGCGCGCTGGAAGTCATCAAAGATCTGGCGGCCGGGCGCATCACCCCCCGCTTGGTGGACGTTCGCTTCTGCAACGGCGGCTGCATCGGCGGTCCAGGGAAAAACAACCGGCTCACCACCTTTTCCAAACGCAACATCATCCTCAAATATAACGAAAACGACGAAACCCCCTACGCCACCGCGCCGCACTATCGGGATGACCATCCGCTGCCCGACCTGACCCGGCATTTTACCAACAAGTACAAGCGCCTGGAGCTGCCGGGCGGCGACAGCATTCGCCAGGTTTTGCAATCGCTCAACAAGTATGTCGAACGGGACGAACTCGACTGCGGCGCCTGCGGCTATTCCACCTGCCGAGAGCATGCGGTAGCCGTTTATCAGGGGCTCGCCGAGGGCGAGATGTGCCTGCCCTATTCCCTGAAACGGCTGGAGGAGAACAGCGTCAACCTGGCCCAGAAGTACGATCTGGCGCAACGGGCGTTGGCCCAGGAATACGGCAATACGGCCATTATTGGCAAGGATGCCCGCACCCTGGAGGTCCTCAAGCTGATCCGCCAGGTCGGCCCCACCCCCACCACCGTGCTCATCCGCGGCGAAAGCGGCACCGGCAAGGAATTGACCGCCCGGGCCATTCACGAGGTCAGCCATCGGGCCGATAAACCGCTGGTGACCGTGAACTGCACCACGCTGACCGACAGCCTGCTCGAAAGCGAGCTCTTCGGGCACAAAAAAGGGGCTTTCACCGGCGCGATCAATGAAAGCAAGGGACTGTTTGAAGTCGCCAATGGCGGCACCATATTTCTCGATGAAATCGGCGACATCACCCCCAAGGTGCAGGCGGAACTGCTGCGCGTTCTCGACAGCGGCGAGATCCGGCCGGTTGGCGGCAACACCGCGATCAAAGTCGATGTCCGCCTGATCGCCGCCACCAACCGCGACCTGGAGGCCGGCATCCGGGAGGGCTGGTTTCGGGAAGACCTCTTCTATCGCCTCAACGTATTCACCATCACCATGCCGCCGCTGCGCAGCCGACCGGAATCCCTGGAAGATCTGGTGCATTCTTTTCTCGGTCGGGCCAGCAAGCGCGTAAACAAACCTATTTTGGGGATCGAGGAACGGGCGATTCTGGCCATGCAACAATATCAATGGCCGGGCAATATCAGAGAATTGCAGAATGTTCTGGAACGAGCGGCGGTTCTGACCCAGGACAACGTCATTCGCCTGGAAAACCTGCCGGTGGTCTTTGCCGAACTGATCCTGCAGGGGGGCGACAGCAAGGAAGCTCCCGAGGCGATCACTTTTCGCGGCCAGCGGGAAAAGCATCTGAACCAGGTGGAAAAAGCGCTGATCAAGCGCTATCTGCAAGAGGCCGACGGCAATGTCTCCCAAGCCGCCCGACGCGCCGGAATTCCCCGGCGCACTTTCTACCGGTTGCTTTCCCGGTATGAATTGCGGGGAAAGGATTTTTCCGGCAACCGGCCCGACACCAGGTGAGCCAAATATGGCCCACCAACAGCCAATAAACTGTGCCTATCGTGACACTGCCGCTTAATCAAATTTAAGCGCCTTTTGGCCCAAATCGACCACTTTGGCTTCGATTAATTGTGTCAATTATGACACAACAACTCCGCGCCCTTCGGAATCACATCGCCCAACCAGGCCTGCCCAGGCATTCCATCCGCCCTTAATCCTCTGGCACAAACTTTGCTAAACCAAAGCACAAATATTCAGGGGTCATGAAGCAGATCCTAGCCGAACGGAAAACTGCCCCCTTACGCCGCACGGGACCTCTCTCCCCCGCGCGGCGTTTTTTTATTTTTTTCTATCGCCAAGTAGCCTGCCATCAGCTATCATATCGAGGATTTTTCGTTCGGCAGCGAGGCCAGCATGCCCAAAAGGACCACCGAAGCCCTCGGCATCACCACTCTCGAAGATATCTCTTCCCTTATTCTCCAGTCGCACGACCTGGAAGAAACCCTCGACAATATCGTTTCGCTGGTGGCGCGTCGGATGGGGACCGAGGTCTGTTCCATCTACCTGCTGGAAGAAAACGGCGCCCTCCTGCGGCTGCGGGCCAGCAAGGGCCTATCGCGCAAGGCAATCGGCAAAGTCGCCCTGAAGCCGGGGGAGGGCTTAACCGGCCTGGCGGCCGAAGAACGGCGGGTGGTGGCCATTCAAGAGCCCCAGACCCATCCCCGCTACCGATATTTTCGCGAAACCGGCGAGGAAAAATTTCATTCATTCCTCGGCATCCCCCTTTTCGATCGCAAAAGCCCTCTTGGCGTCATTGTTCTGCAGACCAAGGATCCACGGCAGTTCAGCCCGGAAGAGATCAGCGCCCTTTCCACCATCGCCTTTCAGGTATCTTCCATCGTCATCAATGCCCGCCTTCTCGATTCCATTCGGCAGAAAGAGGAGGAATCGAGCCGCGTTGCCCTGGAACTGGAAAAAACCCGCCAGACGTTGATCGGTTTGCGGGAAAAATCGCCGCAGGATGGACAAGCGGCGCTGCGCGGCATCGTGGCCTATCCCGGGGTGATATCCGGACCGGCGTATATTCTGGATGAGAGCCTCGGCTTCTCCGATCTGGTCGATGAAATTCCCCACGATGTCGGCGAAGAGCATCTTCGGCTGGACGGCGCCCTGGAAAAGACCCGCATTCAGACGATTTTTTTGGAAAAGAGGGTGGCCGAACGACTCTCCGACACCGACTCCGCCATCTTCCACACGCACCTGATGATCCTGGAGGACCGTAGTTTTCTCGACAAGGTGCGCCGCGAAATCGACTTGGGACACAGCGCCCCGTATGCGGTAAAAAAGATAGCGGGCGAATATGTCGAAGCGTTTGGTCGGATGGAGGATGCCTATCTGCGCGAGAGAGCCGCGGATATGGAGGATATCGGTCGGCGGCTGCTGGCCAACCTCGCCGGCCGGGAGGATTGCCTGCTGCAGCTCAAAACTCCCGGCATCGTCTTCGCCCGGGAGATCCTCCCCTCGGCTATGGCGGCGCTCGATCATGAACAGATTCTCGGCATCGTTACCGAGGCCGGCGAGCGCAACTCGCATGCGGTGATCATGGCCAAAAGCCTGGGAATCCCGGCAATGGTCGGGGTCAAGGGGGTCACCAAGGTCGTCGCCCCGAACGACCGCGCTATTCTCGATGCCAATTCCGGCTGTCTTTACCTCAATCCGCCGCCGCATATCGTCGAGGAATACCATCGGCTGGAAGAAGACTGCGGCCGGGAACTGAACCGGCTGGATGAATTTCGCACCGTTCCGGCGGAAACGGCCGACGGCCTGCGCATCGTGCTCCGCGCCAATATCGGCCTGGTCAGCGATGTCGACGTGGCGCTGCGCAATGGCGCCGAGGGCGTTGGCCTGTACCGCACTGAATTTCCCTATATGACGCGGCGCGATTTTCCCGACCGGGAGGACCAGTACCAACTTTATCGCCGGGTCATCGAGGGCTTCGGCGGGCACCCGGTGACCATCCGCACCCTCGATATCGGCGGCGACAAAGCTCTGCCCTACTTCAGTCCGCCCAAGGAGGACAATCCATTTATGGGATGGCGTTCGGTTCGCGTCTCCCTGGACAATCTCGATATTTTCCGCACCCAGATCGAAGCGATTCTGATGGCTGGGGTGCACGGTCCGGTCAAGCTTCTCTTCCCCATGATATCCGGCATGGAGGAGGTGCACGCCTGCAAAAAGGTGGTCGAGGAGGCGCGGCGGAATCTGCGCCGCGAAGGGCTGCCGATGGCGGACAATATCCCCCTGGGTGTCATGATCGAGGTGCCCGCGGCCGCCCAACTGGCACCACGTCTTGCCCGTGAGGTCGATTTTTTCGCCCTGGGCACCAACGACCTGATCCAGTACATGCTGGCGACCGACCGCAACAACCCGTTGGTCAACCGGTACTACGAGCCCCTGCATCCGGCGGTCCTTCAGGTGCTGGACCAAGTGACGCAAGTGGCGCAGAAGCTTGGCAAAGGTCTTTGCCTGTGCGGCGAAATGGCTTCCGACCCCCTCAATTTTCTGGTGCTGGTCGGCATGGGGATCCGCGAGTTTTCCATGGCATCCCCCTTTATCCCCCGCACCAAAGCGTTCCTGCGCGACTTCGACAGCCTGACCGCCCGGCGGGTCGCCCGCGAGGTGCTTAGCATGAACGAAACCAGTCGCATCCGGACGCATCTGATCAACGCCCTGAAATCCATCGAGAAAATCGCCTGAGCACCTCATCCTGAAGCACAAACGCCGCATTTCCCCCTTGGGAAACACGGCGTTTTCATTTTTTTTCTGCGACAAATCAGGCTTTACCCAAAGTCTGCACGCCTTTACGCCAATTGATCGGGCAGAGCTCGCCGGTCTGCAGCGCCTCCAGAACCCGCAAAGTTTCTTCGACACTGCGACCGACGCCAAGATCGTGCACCAGTTCGTAGCGCAAAATACCATTCGGATCGATGATATAAAGACCGCGCAGACTGATCCCCTGCTGTTCGATGAGGATGCCGTAGTTGCGGGCGACCTCCTTGGTGATGTCGGAGAGCAGCGGATAATGCAGGTCGCCGAGTTCCCTGCCGATCCACGCCAGGTGCGAAAATTTTGAATCGACGCTGGCGCCGAGCACTTCGGCGTTCATCTTCACGAACGCCTCGTAGTGTTCGTTGAAACCGATGATCTCGGTTGGACAAACGAAGGTGAAATCGAGGGGATAGAAGAAGAGAACAACCCATCTGCCGCGATAATCGGAAAGGCTGACTTCCTTGAATTCCTTGCCGACAACGCCTTCCATGGAAAAATCCGGGGCCAGTTGACCAACCTGCAACATACGCATATTCTCCTCGGCTGAGATATCGCTTGGCATAATGTTAATCTGCGGCGGCGGCCTGTCAAGGCAATGATGACTTTTCTGGTTATTTTTTTCGGCTGCGCGGATGGGCCTGGTCATAGATCTTCATCATCTGGTCGATGCTGACCTGGGTGTATTTTTGCGTCGTGGATAGAGATGCGTGCCCGAGCAGCTCCTGAATGGCGCGCAGGTCGGCGCCGCTGTTAAGCAGGTGGGTGGCGAAGGAATGGCGCAGGCTGTGCGGGGTGGCGTCCTTGAGGATGCCGGCGTGCAGAAGTTGCGGCTTCAACTGGCGTTCGACACTGCGCGCAGTGAGACGGCCGCCACGTTGATTGAGAAAAAGCGGCTCATCGTCGGCCGGGGCGCCCCGTTCTGTCAGATAACGGCCCAGTGCTTCGCGCGCCTTGCGACCGATGGGAACGATCCGCTCCTTGCGCCCCTTGCCGAGCACCCGCACCAGGGCCTGCGCGAAATCGATGCTGCCGACATTCAGGCCGGTCAGTTCGCTTACCCGCAAGCCGCACGAATAAAGGGTCTCCAGAATCGCCCGGTCGCGCAGCGCCAGCAACGGCGCGCCGTTCTGCCGCTCGATCAGATTATAGGCTTCGTCGACCGAAAGAACCTTCGGCAGATATTTCTCCTGCCGCGGCGTCGCCACCAGTTCCCCAGGGTTGACGGCGACAACCCCCTCGCGCACGAGAAAATGAAAGAAAGAGCGCAACGCCGACAGTTTGCGGCCGATGCTCGATTTTTTGTGGCGCTTGTGCAGCAGCGCCAGATAGCGGCGCAGCACCAGTTTGTCAACTCTCTGCGGCAGATCGTCGCCGCTCCATTTCAGCTCCTCGGTGAGGAAAGAATGAAATTGCGCCAGATCCTGCAGATAGGCGCGACGGGTATGCTCGGAGACGTTGCGCTCGACGTTCAGATGCCGGTCGAAGCGGACAATAAGTTCCTGCATGGGCGACTCGTTGAATTTTGCTTCTTGCGCAAGAAAGCAAAATGGTGGATGGCTAAGCAAGGGGCGCCAAATGCAAGACGCGCATTTTGACGACGCTGGTTGGGCGTGCGATACTTGTCGGAAATTTTGTGCCATTTTCGTCCAAGGAGGGTCGCATGTCCATCCTTTTCCTGCTGCTGGGGCTTCTTCTCGCCATCTGCGCAGCGGTCACCGTGACAAGTTTCGCCATTCTCTGGTATGACACGGCCAATCGCGAGCCGGGCCTGGTGGCCGACCGCTTCCGTGGCGACCGCCTGCTCTTTGCGCTCAGGCTGCTGGCCACGGAAACGCTCTGCCTGTTGCTGTCCGTTCTGACCCGCCCGCTCGGCTGGTTTCCGGGAAAAAGTGACGACCTTCGCGCCGCCTCCGGGCCGGCCGTGCTGCTGCTGCATGGTTTGTTTCATAATCGAGGGTGCTGGTGGTGGGTCGCCCGCCAGTTGCGCCGCCGGGGAATGGCCGTCTATACGGTCAACCTGCAGTTGTGGCATACGCCGTTGGCGGCAGTGGAAATCGTTGCCGAAAAGATCGAGGAAATAGTGGGCGAAGGGGCGAAGACGGTTTGCCTGGTCGGTCATTCGATGGGCGGGCTGATCGCCCGCCAGTATCTGCGGGAGCGCGGCGCCAGCCGCGTCGAAAAATGCGTGCTGCTCGGCGCCCCGCACCAGGGCTCCCGTCTGGCGCCCTTTGCCGCCTCGCCGACCGGCTTGATGCTGATGCCCGGCTCGGAATATCTGCATCGACTGAACGACCAACCTTTTGCCGCGGGAGTGCGCTGCCTGGCGATCTACAGCCGGCACGACAACATGGTCCTGCCTTGGGAAAGCGGCCGCCTGGAAGGCATGCCCCATCGCGAACTGAGCGGCATCGGTCATACCGCCCTGCTCTACCATCCGCAGGCGGTGCAGGCGCTGCTTGCCGAAATATACGAGGATGCTCATGGTCATTATGGAAATAACTAGCCGAAAGAAAGTGGAGATGATCGACATCACCGGCGAAGTGCGACGACACATTGCGCAAAGCGGCGTCCGTAGCGGCATTGCCCTGCTGTGCGTCCCGCACACCACAGCGGCGGTCACCATCAACGAAAACGCCGATCCGGATGTGGTGCGCGATATGGTAATGGAAATCGACAAGATCGTCCCTTTCGAGGATGGTTACCGGCACAGCGAGGGAAACAGCGCCGCCCACCTGAAAAGTTCCCTGATCGGAGCCAGTGAGATGCTGATTGTGGAAGCTGGGGCGCCGGTCTTGGGGACCTGGCAGGGGGTTTATTTCTGCGAATTCGATGGGCCGCGCCGGCGCAAGCTGAACATCCAGGTGGTGGGTTCCTGATGTCGCGGGTTTCCATACGGGCAACCTCCGATTACCGGCGGGAAACGATCGAGACGGCGCTCATCGATCTGCTCGCGCCCTTGGGCGGGATGGCGGCCTTCGTGCAACCGGGGCAGAAGGTTCTGGTCAAACCGAACATGCTCGCCGGCAAAGCGCCGGAAAAGGCGGTCACCACCCATCCGGAAGTGGTGCGGGCGGTGATCCGCCTGGCGCAACAAGCCGGCGGCGTGGTCGCGGTCGGCGATTCGCCGGGGGTCGGCACGCCGCAATTGGTGGCGGCGCGCTGCGGCATCCTGCCGGTGATTGAAGAAACTGGCGCCGTCTTTGCCCCCTTTGCCGATTCGGTGAAAGTGCGTCCGCAGGGAAAAACTTTTCATGAGCTGGAAATCGCCGGCGATCTTCTCGACGCCGACGTCATCATCAACCTGCCGAAACTAAAAACGCACCAGATGATGGGACTGACCTGCGCGGTAAAAAACCTCTTCGGCGGCGTCGTCGGCATGCGCAAGCCGCGCCTGCATCTGCAAGCCGGCGCCGACAAGGCTTTTTTCGCCTTGATGCTGCTGGAGTTGGCCGCTTTTCTTCGCCCCGCCCTGAACATTGTCGATGCAATCACCGCCATGGAGGGAAACGGCCCCGGCAGCGGCGACCCGGTGCATGTCGGGGCGCTACTCGCCGGCGCCGAGGCGCTGGCGGTCGATGCTGTGGCCATCCATCTGCTCGGCCTGCGCCAGGAAAGCGTCTGGACGCAACGGGTGGCCCTGGAAAAACTTTTGCCTGGCAGCCGTCTGGATGAGGTCGAAATCGTCGGCGCCGATCCGCGCACCCTGCGCCCCCGCTCCTTCCGGCCGGCAAAGAATACCGAAATCCATTTCGGCCTCCCCGCTTTTCTCCGTGAATCGCTCAAGCAGTCGCTGACCGCCTGGCCCAAGGTCGACAGCGACAAGTGCAAACTTTGCGGACTCTGCGCCGAGCATTGCCCGCCGCATGTCATGTCCATTGGCAACCAACGATTGAATATCGATTACAAGCACTGCATCGGCTGCTTCTGCTGCCAGGAACTCTGCCCACACAACGCCTTGTTCACCGGTCAGGGGTTGCTGTTGCGGATGAAGTCCTACCTTGCCGGCCATTGATCATTTCTCCCTTTGGACAGCGGTGCGAAGAACCGCTTTGCAGCTAGAATGAATCCGGGAGGAGGGACGGAATGGAAGGGAACAAACGTGTTCTTGTCCTCGGCGCCACCGGTTTTGTCGGCCGGCGATTGGTTCCGACCTTGCTGGCGCAGGGAGTGCACCGGAACATAATGACCAGGTTTTTTACCGCTTTTCTTTTGCTTTTCCTTGCCTTGCCCACCGCCGCCGAAAAACTCTACCGCTACCGGGACGCCTCGGGCAACTGGGCCTTTTCCGATCGGCCGCCGGCCGGCACGGTTCCCGCCGAAGTGCGGCAGGTGCGCACGGAGGGGCTGCCCGGCAGGGTCGGTCTGCGCAATCTCGGCACCCAGGAAGAACCGATCTATTACGCCGTCAACGAGTATTTCGGTCCCGTGGAACTTGAGGTGTCTCTCGATTCCGGAAGCAATGTGCGCTCCGAGCCGCCCCTTCCCTTGCATGTGATGGTTCCCGCCAGATCCGAGGAGGAAGTCGTTCGTTTCATCCCGGCCAATCCCCGCCACGGTTGGTCGTACCGTTTCGCCTACCGTTTTTCCTTTGGCGATTTACGGGCCGTCCACCGGCCGCCGCGCCCCTACCGTCCGCCCCTCGCCCCCGGGGAGAAATTCCCCGTCAGCCAGTCCTTCCACGGCGCCTTTTCCCACACCGAGCCGTCCAGCGCCTATGCCGTCGATATCGCCATGCCCGAAGGCACGCCGGTGCATGCCGCCCGCGAAGGAGTGGTGATGGAAATCGCCAACGATTTCTACGGCAGCGGCCTCGACCTGGACAAGTACGGCGACCGCGCCAACTTCATCTGCATCCTGCATGACGACGGCACCATGGCTTTCTACGCCCATCTGCAGCTCGAAACCAGCCAGGTCGCCCCCGGCAGCCGGGTGGAGGTCGGTCAACTTCTCGGCTTTTCCGGCAACACCGGCTACTCCGGCGGCCCGCACCTGCATTTTGTCCTCCAGCGCAACGCCGGCATGGAACTGGTCTCGGTGCCTTTCAAATTCGATGATGGAAATGGCGTTGGTTTTGTTCCGGAGAAGGGGATGGTGCTGCGGGGGTTTTGAAATTTCTGAGCACTTTGGTGTTGCTGGAACTGCCTGGCAACTACAACTTTTCCCCGTAAAACTTGCAATGCACCGCATCCATCATGCCCCTCGGCTCCACAGAACGGGCAGGCCTGGGGTCGAAATCCCCTTGCTGAAAGCTTTCCCATCTCGACGGTGACGATGCCGGTCGGCACGGCGGTAATGCTGTAGCCAAGGATCATGACGATGGAGGCGATGAGCTGGCCGAGGGGGGTGACGGGGGAATATCGCCGTAACCGACGGTGGTCAGGGTGACGATCGCCAGCACCGCCCGGAACGAAGCCAACCGAAACCGAGCCCCGCACAAACCTATCCTGCTGCTGGCCGTCCTCGACCTGGTCGCCCGCAGTGTCGTCAACTCCCCCTTCATCACCGTCACCGCAGACCTCGTCGAGCTCAACGAGCTGTTCAACCTCTACTGGCGCCGCACCGTCCCCCTCGGGCAGACCAGCAGCAATCGCCTTCCCCTTCGCCCGCCTTGACTTCGAACTTCCCGAATCGTACAATTCGGGAAGTTGGCGCCCCGCATCTGAGTGGGAATCGATGCCAACCACCCCCAATCAATCGGAGTCCCCCATGATCACTTTAACCGCATCCGATGCCCGCGAACACTTTGCCGACCTGTTGGAGAAAGCGCGACATACTGGGGAACGAACCGTTATCACCCGCCGCGGGCGCAAACTGGCGGCGGTGGTGTCTGTCGAGGACCTGGAGCTTCTTGAAGAACTGGAGGACCGTGTCGATCTGGCGGCGGTCCGGGAAGCCTTGAAGGAACGCGACAAGGCCGTCTCCTATGAGGAGTTTCGGAAGACCCTCGGACTCGGGGAAAAGTAACCGGTGTTTGAAATCAGGATTCTCCCCGCGGCCCAAAAGAGCCTCGTTAAACTTGCCCGGGCCGACCGCCGCCTCGCCCTTGCCATGGACAACGCCATTCGCTCCCTCTCCGGAAATCCCCGTCCATCCGGCTGCAAGCAGCTTGCCGGCTCGAAAGAGCCGCCTCTTTTCCGCATCCGAGTGGGTGATTATCGGATCATCTACGAGGTCCATGATGATGTCGTTCTGGTTTCGGTTATCCATGTCGGGCATCGGAAGGATATCTATCGGGTGCTCAAATAGGGGCACTCAGAGACACCCAGGACACCCATGGGGCTGAATAGTTATGAAGCCGGTCGCACGCGCAGCCCTATCCTGCGCGAGCGAATTCTCCAAGGGGCCAGGTTTGAAACTATCTAGAAACGGGGGAAGGATGGCGGGAACTCGGGACCGCTTGATTCATGGCTATTTCAGTGTCGATTTTGAACTGGTCTGGGACATCGTACAAAACAAAATCCCCGTTCTTCACGCTCAAATTCTGCATATCATCGAGATTGAGAGAAACTGAACGACCCTACAACCTCTCCCGAAGGCTTTGCCGGCGCGGGTGTCCGCCTCGAAAATGATCTCGTGCAGCCGGTGGCGCCAGTGGGTATCCTGCGGGGGAATTTCTTTACCGTCCCTGGACATGAGTGCGGGCTGCCGCCCGACGGAACTCCCCCCGGCGATACCGGGGGGAATTTGACACAGTTAAATCATCACCAGTTTTCCGCCAGCAATTCGAAATGCGCCTTGCCGTGGGCGCAGGCGGCGCAGGTGTCGGGAGCATCGGTCCCCTCGTGCAGATAGCCACAGTTGCGGCAGCGCCAGACCATTTTCTCCTCGCGCCGGAAGACTCGGCCGTTTTCGACATTGGCCAGAAGCGCCAGATAGCGCTTCTCGTGCTGCTTCTCGGCGACGGCAATTGCCATGAAAACCTCGGCGATATCGGCGAACCCTTCCTCGCGGGCAATGGCGGCGAACTGGGGATACATGCTGACATGCTCATGATTTTCGCCGGCGGCGGATTCGCGCAGGTTGTCGGCGGTGCAGCCGATGACGCCGGCGGGAAAGCTGGCGGTGACCTCCACCTCCCCCCCTTCGAGCATCTTGAACAGACGCTTGGCGTGTTCCTTCTCCTGGTCCGCCGTCTCCTCGAAGATGTCGGCGATTTGCACGTATCCTTCCTTCTTCGCCTTAGCGGCGAAATAGGTGTAGCGGTTGCGCGCCTGGCTCTCGCCGGCGAAGGCGGTGAGGATGTTTTTTTCGGTGCGGGTGTTTTTCAGACTGGGCATTGATTCCTCCTTCGTTGTTGAACGGTTGGGGCGCGGTTAGCGCGCCCAAGTGCGGGGAAACCCGCCCCTACGACATCATTTCTTCTTCACCCGGAACCCGGCCCGCTCCCAGCCGGATGCCTCGGTGGCGGCGGGCTTCTTTTCCCCCACCGGCGGCGGCGAAGACTTTCCCTTTTCCGAATCCGGCTGCGCCTCGCGAATGGAGAGGGCGATGCGCTTGCGCGCCACGTCCACCCCGATGACCTTGACCTTGACGATCTCGCCGACCTTTACCGCCTGATTCGGATCGCGGATATAACGGCTGGCCAGATGGCTGACGTGCACCAGTCCGTCCTGATGCACGCCGACATCGACGAAGGCGCCGAAGGCGGTGACGTTGGTGACCGTGCCCTGCAGGATCATCCCCTCGCGCAGATCGCAGATTTCCTGCACATCTTCACGGAAAGCGACCGCCTGGAATTCGGCGCGCGGATCGCGGCCGGGCTTTTTCAACTCCTCGATGATATCACGCAGCGTCGGCAGACCCACCTCGTCGGAGACGTAGCGCGTGAAATCAATGCGCCCGGCCCGTTGCGGATCGGCAGCCATTTCCACCAGCGAACAGCCGAGGTCGCCGGCCATCTGCGCCACCAGAGGGTAGCGCTCGGGATGCACGGCGGTGTTATCGAGGGGATTTTCGCCGCCGCGGATGCGCAAAAATCCGGCGGCCTGCTCAAAGCCCTTGGCGCCGAAACGGGGCACCTTGAGCAGAGCTTTGCGCGAAGCGAAGGGGCCGTTGGCGTCGCGGTGGCGGACGATCCCCCGCGCCAGCGATTCGCCGATACCGGAGACATAGGCCAGCAGCGCCCAGGACGCGGTGTTGAGGTCGACGCCGACGAAGTTGACGCACGACTCGACCACAGCGTCCAGCGATTTTTTCAGGGCCGACTGGTTGACATCGTGCTGATACTGACCAACACCTATGCTCTTCGGATCGATCTTCACCAGCTCCGCCAGCGGATCCTGCAGACGGCGGGCGATGGAAATCGCCCCGCGAATGGTCAGGTCGAGATCGGGGAATTCGTCGCGGGCGATATCGGAAGCCGAGTAAACGCTCGCCCCGGCCTCATTCACCAGCACCGCCGGCACGCAAAGCCCCGCCTCTTTCAACGTATCGCGGACGAAGCGCTCCATTTCGCGGCCGCCGGTGCCGTTGCCGATGGCCACCATTTCCGTGCGGTGCGCCTGTACCAGCCGCAGCAGCTCCGCTTTCGCCGGCGCCACCCGCGCTTCGCCGGTGTGCGGGTAGATCGTCGCGTGTTCGAGAAATTGCCCGGTCTCGTCCACCGCCGCCAGTTTCGAGCCGGTGCGCAACCCCGGGTCGACGCCGAGGACCCGCTTGCTGCCGGCCGGTGGCAGTAGAAGTAGATTTTTCAGATTGCCGGCGAAGATTTCGATAGCCGCGTCGTCGGCGCGTTTCTTTGCCTCCAGGCGCAATTCCACCTCGATCGACGGGGCGATCAGCCGGCTGTAGGCATCCTCGGCCACCGCCGCCAGCAGCGGCAGAAAAATGCTCTCGCCGCGCAGCAGTCGACCTTTCAGGCGCAGCAGAATCTCCGCCTCCGGAGCAAGGATGGAGAGGCGCAGCACTTCCTCCTTCTCTCCCCGGCGCATGGCCAGCATGCGATGCGATGGCACCACCTTCAGCGGCTCCTGGTAATCGTAGTACATCTCGAACTTGCTCACCTTGCCGGCGTGCTCCGGCGCCACCTTGGCCACGCAGATGCCCGCTTCCCAAGTGAGCTGCCGCACCACCGCCCGCGCATCGGCGTCCTCCGCCAAGCGCTCGGCGAGAATATGCCCGGCGCCGGTCAGGGCGGCGGCGGCATCGGGAACCTCCTTCTCCACATCGACAAAGGGGGCGGCGACCTCCTGCGGCGTGCCGGTTGTAAGCTCCTGCGCGGTAACAAGGTCGGCCAGCGGCTCCAATCCCCGTTCTCGGGCAATGGTTGCCTTGGTGCGACGCTTTGGCTTGTAGGGGAGATAGAGGTCTTCCAACTCCGTTTTCTGCCGGGTGGCCACAATCCGCCCCTGCAACTCGGGAGTCAACTTCCCCTGCTCCTCGATTGTCTTGAGGATGGTGGTTTTGCGCTCTTCGAGTTCGGTGTAATAGGCGAAACGCTCTTCGATCACCCGCACCTGAACTTCATCGAGTTCGCCGGTGCGCTCCTTGCGATAGCGGGCAATGAAGGGGACGGTGCCTCCTTCGGCAAAAAGAGCGACAGTGTTCTCGACCTGAAAGGGCTTCAGGCCGGTTTCCTCGGTGAGATATGCGAGAATACGCCCGAGTTGCTCCGGGGCTGGCGGCATGCGGTAACTCCTTGAATACGGCGAAAGCGCCGCTGATCATAGCTGGGGATTCTAGCACAGGCGGGAAATGAAAACAAAGCAACCTGCAACGGTTGTCACTTTCGGGAAAAACTTTAAACTTGACGAAAAACCGGTTTCAACCCGTCGCGCGGAAGGGAGGGCATCGATATGCTACTCGAAATGACACCGGAGGAGGGGCGCTTGTTGCAGGAGGTGATGGAAAGTTATCTTTCGGATTTGCGCATGGAAATTTCCGATACCGACTCCCTCGATTACCGGATGATGCTGAAAGAACGCAAGGAAAGGCTCGCTCAAATTCTGAAAAAGCTGAAGAATACGAGCGATACCAGCCGCCGGGGAACAGCGCTTGCGTAATCAATCGCTGAAAGAGCCCGATGGTCATTCATCCTTCCGGCGCTTGTCGGCGTTGATGTGCAGTTGACAGTGCAGGCAACAACGCAGACAGAGGAAGGTCATGCCGTTCATGTGGAAATAGTTGCCGCACCGGGGGCATCTGGCCACCGCAGCCACCAGAGCCACCACCAGCAATACAATGAACCAGACCGCAAAAACGGCTCCGGCCCCGTTAAAAGAAGAGGTGATTCGAAGGGTGACCCACATCATCGGCACGTAAACAAGAATCACCGTCCACAGGTACCAGCGCCGCCGACGGATGAGGCGCAAACCTGGACCGAGAGGGACTGGCGCCGATTTTGAAGCATGGTCTTCCGAGTTTTCGATCGAATCCGATCCGTCCATGAAAATTGCCCCCTTGCAATGAATTCCCTTTTGCCGGGAATTCTAGCAGGGGTATCTGTTCGACTGCAAACGAAAAGCCGAGGAAATAGTCGACAGCGACTGGTTTGGCAATCGCCGCAACCAGAAATAAATAAAGGGGCCGCAACCTTTTTTAAGATTGCGGCCCTTTTTGTTGTGTGGTGCCGAAGGGGAGACTCGAACTCCCACGTCCCTACGGACACTAGACCCTGAACCTAGCGTGTCTACCAATTCCACCACTTCGGCGAGAAGCGGAGTGTTTTATAACAGAAGGCATTGGGGTTTGCAACAAAAAAATCTGCCAACTCCTTTTCACCTGTCCTTTTCTTGCGGCCGCCTCGGCTGGACCAGCACGGTTCGATAGCGCTCGACGGTGACCAATCCGGGTCGCGCCCCTTTCGGCTTGTGAACGTATTTACCCTCCGCGATCATCACTTCCACCTTGCTATCGTCGCGTCCCCGCGAAAATCCTGCGGCAACGGCGGCGGCGAAGGCCTGGTCGGCCTCGGGCACCTCCGGCCGACCGGAGCGTTTCAGTACCAGATGGCACCCCGGCAGCCGATGGGCATGGAACCACAAATCTTCGGCGCCGGTCATTTCCCGGCTGATGTAATCGTTGGTGCGGCTGCTTTTACCCCACCAAAGCTGGAAACCGCCGGGGGTGAGCGCCTGGCGCATGGAGTCGCGCGTGTCCGGCGACTTGCGCTGCCGGGACGCGGCAATCCGCGGAAGGAGTCCGGTTTCGGCCAGTTCTCCGCGGATCGTCTGCAGATCTCCCCGGCTTTCGGCTTCGTCGAGAAAATGCGTCATCTCTTCCACCCAGGCGATTTCTTCCTCCGTTTCCGCCAAGCGGCGTTGGCCGTGTTCGACGCCTTTTTTCTTCTTTTTGTAGCCGCGAAAATAGCGCTCGGCGTTTTCCTGGGGAGATAGCCTCGGGTCCAGGGGAATGCTGATGCGCATGGGCGGATCGCTGTAGTAATCGTCAACCTCCACCCCCGGCATCCCTCGCTGGACGCGGTGCATATTGGCCAGCAACAACTCGCCGAGATGGCGCTCCCGATCGGCTTCTCCCACCCGCCCCAGGTCCTCGATGACCTTTTTCCGCCGCGCCACAAGCCGCTGTCGGGCACGAAGGATGACGGCCCGAAGTTCCGTTTTCTCCATCCCTCCGCCGGATGCGGTGATCGAGAAAAAGCGATCCGCCGCCGCCGAGGGGGAGGAAAACTCTTCCACCTCGGCCAAAGACAGATGCCGCAGAGGGAAGGCGGTCAACACCGGCTGCCCGGCAAGGTGGCCGACAACCGGATGAAACGGCCTGCTTTGCCATTCTCGACGAAAATTGGCCAGGACTTCGGCAGCCGCCGCGCCATTGGCCACCGCAGCGGATAAATCACGCGCGACCAGCGGGGACATGGGCGATACGTTTTCGAGAAGCCAGCGCTTAAAGCCATCGGCGGAAGCGGATGCTTCGGTGGGAATCTCCGGCAAAGAGCGTGACAAAAAATATCGATCCGGGGT
Organism: Desulfuromonadales bacterium; assembly: GCA_041677125.1. Lineage (GTDB taxonomy): Bacteria > Desulfobacterota > Desulfuromonadia > Desulfuromonadales > JACZKF01 > JBAYQP01. The sequence goes on from JBAYQP010000008.1 coordinate 41,954, forward strand.
CGCCGGTGGCCGATAAGGCTGCCCGGGCCGGGGCTCACGCGGTCCGGCATTCCGTTTGAGAAGATCGATGACGATCCCTTGGGCATCCAACAGCAGTAGATTTGCATGCATGCCAAACAGTTCGGCAACCAGCAGGTATGGCCTCCCTTCCCGCCCTTGACAGGAAAATCGGACGATGCGCTCGCCCGGAACTTTGTCGATGTTGGTGATTCGCGAAAGGCGCGAACGCAGGAGCTGGCAGAACCTGAGCGGCGTAAAGGGATTGGGCTTCTTGCCCGCAGTCAGATGCAGACGCGGCTGTCCGGCGGCAGCCCCGAGCAGCAGGCGCACCGTTTCACGACCGTTCCAGAGACGGAAAATCAGCAATTCCGCTTCCGGTTGAAAGATTTTGTCGATGCGGGCGCCGGGGAGTCGTTCCTGCAGTTCCTCGACGATGGCCTCTAGAAAGAAAGAATCCATGAGTAATCTTCTTCAATATCGGTCGGGATCTGCTATCATGCCTGGCTCTGGCTTCGCTTAAAGACTGAAATAGACTTTCTTGACAGTTTTACCGATTAATGTTACCGATATCGGCACTCTTTTCCTACCAAACAACTTCGGCAAACATTTAAGGGAGGTTTTTATGGCGGAGCAGAAATTTCATGTCGGCACCCTGGCCCTGCATGCCGGGCAAAAACCCGATCCAACCACCAACGCGCTGGCCGTGCCCATCTATCAGACCAGTTCTTATAGCTTTAATTCTTCCGAGCATGCGGCGAATCTTTTTGCCCTCAAGGAGATGGGCAATATTTATACCCGGATCATGAACCCCACCTCGGATGTTTTGGAAAAGCGCTTAGCCGAAATGGACGGCGGCGTCGGCGCCTTGGCTTTGGCATCGGGATCGGCGGCAACCACCCTGGCCGTTCTCAACCTGGCACAAGCCGGGGATAATATCATCTCCACCAGCTATCTTTACGGCGGCACCTACAATCTGTTCAATCATACGCTGGCCCGCATGGGAATCAAAGTAAAGTTCGTCGACACCTGCGATCCGGCCAATGTGGCGGCCGCCATCGACGACAAGACCAAAGCTGTATTTATTGAATCGATCGGCAACCCGAAGAACAACGTCGATGATTTCGCAAAACTTGCTGCAACCGCCCACGACCATGGTCTGCCCCTAATCGTCGACAATACCGTGGCGACTCCGGTTCTCTTCCGCCCTTTTGAACATGGCGCCGACATCATCTGCTATTCGCTGACCAAGTTCATCGGCGGCCACGGCACCAGCATCGGCGGGGCCGTGGTTGACAGCGGCCGGTTCGACTGGTCGAGCGGCCGGTTTCCCGAGTTCACCACCCCCGATCCAAGCTATCATGGGCTGATCTACCATGAGGCGCTGGGGGAACTCGCCTATATCCTGAAAATGCGCCTGACCTTGCTGCGCGACATGGGTCCCTGCCTTTCTCCTTTCAACGCCTTTCAGTTTCTGCAGGGGTTGGAAACGCTGCATGTGCGCATGCCCCGCCACTGCGAAAATGCCCTGCGCGTGGCGCAGTTTCTCGAGCAGCATCCGGCGGTCGCCTGGGTCAACTACCCGGGGCTGCCCAGTCATCCCGATTACCACCGGGCACAGAAATATCTGCCGGCCGGCCAGGGAGCCATTCTCGGATTCGGCATCAAAGGCGGAGCGGCGGCCGGCGGCCGCTTCATCGACCATGTGAAACTAGCCAGCCATTTGGCAAATATCGGCGACGCCAAAACCCTGGTCATTCATCCGGCCAGCACCACGCACCAGCAACTCTCGGCCGAGGAGCAGATTTCCGCCGGAGTCAGTCCCGATTTCGTGCGGGTGTCGGTCGGCATCGAAGCCATTGAGGACATCATTGCCGATCTCGACCAGGCACTGAAGGCCAGTCAGACCTGAGGAATTACGTTACAACAAGGGCTTACAAGATCGAGGATAAAACCCCTGCCACGGATCTATTTTTGAAATCGCCATCACCATTTCACATCGTACTGGTGGAACCGGAAATCCCGCCCAACACCGGCAACATTGCCCGCCTCTGCGGCGCCACCGGCACGGACTTGCATTTGGTCGGCAAGCTCGGTTTTTCGCTGGAAGATCGCTATCTGAAGCGCGCCGGACTCGATTACTGGCCGACGGTGGAGTTGCATCGCTGGGATTCCCTGGCTGAATTACAACGGGCTTATCCCGGCGGCCGGTTTTGGTATACATCGAAAAAAGCCGCCCGGATTTATACCCAGGTCGAGTTTCGGCCAGGCGACTTCATTGTTTTCGGCAAGGAAACGGCGGGATTACCGGAAGACCTCCTCAACGCGCAGGCCGAGCAGGCCATCCGCATTCCCATTTTCTCGCCGGCGGTACGCAGCCTCAATCTCTCCACGGCGGCCGGAATTCTTCTCTATGAAGCATTGCGGCAGGCGCAATGCTTATCCGATTCCGACTGCTGAAAAACAGAAAAGGCGCCGGTTGCGGCGCCTTTTCTTATCAAATAGAATCCAAACAATTTACAACAATCCACTTTCCAGACGGATAAAACGGCTGCGGTCGCAGATTTCCGGCAAGGCGTCGATTTCCTGCAGGGCTTTACGGATATTCGCCTCGCGCGCCTCGTGTGTCATGAGGACGATCGGCACGGCGCCACCGACCTGCCGCTCCGGTTGGATCATTGAATTGATACTGATATCGTGCCGACCGAGAATACCGGCAATTTTGGCCAGAACACCGGGTTTGTCCAGGGCGGCAAAACGCAGATAATATTGCGTTACGATCTCGTCCATCGCCTTGATCGGCAGATCGCGAATCGCCTCGGGCCGGTAGGCCATCGCCGGAGTGCGCCCAGCCGAGCTGGTGAGCAGATTGCGCGCGATCGCCATGACATCCCCCATGATGGCGCTGGCCGTCGGATCCATGCCGGCGCCACGCCCGTAGAGCATGACCGGGCCGACAAAATCCCCCAACAGGCGGACGGCGTTGAAAACCCCGTCGACATCGGCCAAAGGATAGTTCAGCGGAATCATCGTCGGATGCACCCGCGCCTCGATCTGGCCGTCGCTCATCTTGCTGATGGCGAGCAGCTTGATTTTATAGCCGAACTGACCGGCGAACTGGATATCCAGGGCCGAAATATCACTGATCCCTTCGGTGTGGATATGGTCGAACTTGACCCGGGCGCCGAAGCTGAGGGCAATCAGGATGGCCAGCTTGTGCGCCGTATCGATGCCCTCGATATCGAAGGTCGGATCGGCCTCGGCGTAGCCATTGGCCTGGGCATCGCGCAGGACTTCGGAAAAATCGGCGCCATCGTTGGTCATCCGGCTGAGGATATAATTGCAGGTGCCGTTGAGGATGCCGAGGATGCTGCGAAAGTTGTTGGCGCAGAGATTTTCCTTGATGGCGGCGATGACGGGAATGCCACCGGCCACAGCCCCTTCGAAGAAGATATCGCCCCCCTTGCGGGCGGCGGCGGCGAAAATTTCGTCCCCGTGCAGGGCGAGCAGGGCTTTATTGGCGGTGACCACGTGCTTGCCGTTGGCGATCGCCCGCAGAACAAAGGTCCGCGCCGGTTCGTAGCCGCCGATCAGTTCGATAACCAGGTCGATATCCGGATCGTCCAGAACTGCTTCGGCCGAAGTGGTCAGAATTCCCGAGGAAATCGACACACCGCGGTCGCGAACGATATCAAGGTCGGCAATGCGCGCCAGCTCAAGACGAGCGCCGAGACGCTCTTCCAACAGGCCGGCATTCTGCTGAAAAATCCTTACGACCCCGGTGCCGATGGTGCCGAAACCGAGAAGCCCCACTTTAATCGATTTCATTTCCTCCCTTTCCCGGTTGGCCTGGCGGAAGATCCAATGCCTGGCCGCTGACCCAACCACACCCGCCGCCAGAGAGAAATTCTGGCTTCAGATTACCCTTAATCTTTCCGCACCATGCGTCCGCGCCGCCGGCGAAAGCTGGCATTCCATCCCCGATATCTCCTCTGCGCGAAAAATATCGGCCACCATAGCGCCCAGTTCCTCCTCCCCCATTTCCTCCAGAGGCGACAGGGCCAAGGCGATACGGGCAAATCCGGCCCGGCGACAGGCCAGCAAAACATTGCGGATCATATCGCCGTAGTGGCGACGATCAAGATGCTCCCAGCGGCCGCCGCCAACGAAAAGCGCCCAATCGGCGGCGATTTTTCCGTTGTTCATGACCAGCAGCTGCTCCCCTTCCTTGCCCACCGTTTTGCCGGCGATAAGCTTTTGACTCAGCAGACCGTTCAAGCGCCAGTCAAGCAGTGCCGCCGGTCCGCGAATCGGCCGCTCGTCTTCAAAAAAAAAGACGACAATGGCCTCCCCTTCCATGCGGTCGGCGGATAAATCCAGCACGCGCAGCGGGCTCATGCCATCTCCGACCGATATCGACGGGCAATCTTGTCCAGAATCCCATTGACGAAAGCGGGCGTTTCCTTGGTGCCGTAACGTTTACCGACCTCGACCGCCTCATTGATGATGACGTTCGCCGGAGTTTCCGGACAATGCAGCAGTTCGAAAGCGCCCAGCCGCAGAATGGAAACATCCACCCGCGCCATACGCTCCAGCGCCCAGTTGGTGGATAGGTCGCGGATCAGGCTGTCGAGTTCCTCCTGGTGTCGCCCTACCCCTCTGGCCAGATCCTCGGCGAATTTTCGTATTTCGAAAGGAACCTGGTCACTGAAATCCTCCAGCGGATCGCCGAGGACATCGTCCTGAAAACGGAAGGTGCTCCAGAAATCTTTCAGCAGCACATCCAGATCGGTCTGATCCGGCAGGCTGTAAATAATCTTGAGGGCCAGTTCGCGCCCCGTACGCCGGGAACCTTGCATAAGCTAGAAACTCTTCAGGAGATTGACCATTTCGATAACCCCGACCGCCGCTTCGGCGCCTTTGTTGCCAGCCTTGCTGCCGGCGCGTTCGATTGCCTGCTCGATATTGTCGGTGGTCAGCACGCCGAAGGCAACGGGAACCTCGGCTTCAAGGCTTACCGTTGCAATCCCTTTGGAGACTTCGGCCGCAACATAGTCAAAATGCGGCGTCGACCCGCGGATAACCGCGCCCAGACAGATGATGGCGTCATATCGTTGCGAAGTCGCCATCTTCTTGGTGGCCAGAGGAATCTCGAAAGCACCGGGCACGCGCAGCACCTCGATGGTATTCGCATCCACGCCGTGTCGCACCAAGGCGTCTATCGCCCCTTCCAACAGGCGTTCACTGATGAAACTGTTGAACCGACTGACGACGATGCCAAACCGCAATCCGGTGGCATCCAGTTTTCCCTCGATGAACCTGGTCATTTTCCACTCCATTCAAGGATCAAAGGTTTTCCAGCAGGTGCCCCATTTTTTCCCGCTTGGTCTGCAGATACTTGAGGTTGGCGCCCGTAGGCTCCATCTGAAGGGCGACGCGCTCGACGATTTCCAGACCGTAACCTTCAAGGCCGACGATTTTGCGCGGATTGTTGGTCATCAGGCGAATCTGGCGCACTCCCAGATCGGCCAGAATTTGTGCGCCAATACCGTATTCGCGCAGATCGGCTTTGAAGCCGAGAATTTCGTTCGCCTCCACGGTATCGTGCCCCTGATCCTGCAAAGCATAGGCTTTGAGCTTGTTGATCAGGCCGATTCCCCGCCCCTCCTGGCGCATGTAAAGGATGACCCCCGCGCCCTCCTTCGTCACCTGGCGCATGGCCGCATGCAGCTGATCGCCGCAGTCGCAGCGCAACGAACCGAAGACATCGCCGGTCAGACACTCGGAGTGGACGCGCACCAGCACCGGCTTTTCCGGATCGATTTTACCGAGAACAAGCGCGAGGTGGTGCGCCTGATCGACATCGTTCTCATAAGCAACGGCACGAAACACGCCGCCGAAGGGGGTGGGCAAAATCGTTTCGGCGGCCCGGCGCACCAGCTGTTCTTTATGCATGCGATAGGCGACGAGATCGGCGACGGTGATGATCTTCAAACCGAACCGTTCGGAAAATTCCTTCAGCTGCGGCATGCGCGACATGGTGCCGTCGTCGTTCATGATTTCGCAGATCACCCCGGCCGGTTTCATGCCGGCCAATCGGGCCAGATCGACGGACCCCTCGGTTTGTCCGGCCCGCACCAGCACGCCGCCTTTCTTGGCCCGCAAGGGGAACACATGTCCCGGACGCGCCAGATCGAAGGGCGTGGACTCATCGGCAATCGCCACCTGGATGGTGCGCGCCCGATCGGCGGCCGAGATGCCGGTGGTGACCCCCCGGCGCGCTTCGATGGAGACGGTGAAAGCGGTGCCGAAAGAAGACGAGTTCTCCCGCACCATCAGCGGCAATTCCAGATAATCGGCGCGCTCTTCGGTGAGGGAGAGGCAAATCAGTCCGCGCCCTTCATGGGCCATGAAGTTGATCGCCTCCGGGGTGACCATTTCCGCAGCCATGGCCAAATCCCCTTCGTTTTCCCGGTCTTCATCATCGACCAGGATAACCATCTTTCCCTGGCGAAAGTCTTCAAGTGCGGCTTCAATTCTGGCTATCGGCATTCCCTGAATTTCTCCTTGGCAAGCTTGGGACTATGTCACAGAAAATTATGCTTGGCAAGAAATTGGAGGTCCAGTGCAGACTTGCTCCCGTCCCCTTCCCTGCCCCGCAACAGGCGGTCCACATACTTGCCGATCAGGTCGGTTTCGATATTGACCCGGGTTCCCGCCTGGCAATCGCGCAATGTCGTGGCTTGCAGGGTATGCGGAATCACGGCCAGGGCGAAAGTATTGTTGTCGACGGTATTGACCGTCAGGCTGATCCCGTCGATGGCCACCGACCCCTTTTCGACCAGCAGACGAGCGATAGGCGCTTCAATGTCGAAGATGAATCGTACGGCGTTGCCGTCGCGCGTCCGTTCGCGCACGGTCGCCACGGCATCGATATGGCCGGTGACCAGATGCCCGCCCAGGCGGTCGGACAGACGCAAGGCGCGTTCCAGATTCACCGGCGCACCGGATGGAAGGGCGCCGAGGGTGCTGCACTGGAGGGTTTCGGGCGAGACATCGGCGCTGAACAGGCCATCTCCGCAAGCGACGACGGTTAAACAGACACCGTTGACGGCAATGCTGTCGCCAATTGCCACTTCATGCATCGGCAGATGGCAGGCAACACTCAGCCGGGCGCCTTCACTGCTGCGCCGCCATTGCCGAATGCTGCCGAGATCCTCGATCAGGCCGGTGAACATCGCCGGACTTCTCCTTCGATAAGCGTATCGTCGCCACAGCGGCCGACCCGGACATCGTCGAGCCGTACGGCATCCGACAACCGCTCGACCCCCGCGCCGGCAAACAACCCCGGTCCCTGGGAACCGCCAAGGAGCAAGGGGGCAAAAAACAACAGCACACGGTCGACAATACCCGCCTGCAGAGCGGCGGCGTTAAGACGGCTGCCGCCCTCAAGAAGGATGCTCTGCAATCCTCGGCTGCCCAACTGCCCCAGCAAATCGGCGAGATCGAGTCTTCCCGCATTTTCGGCCACCGGCAAGATCTGTACGCCCCGTCGATTGAGGCGTTCGATTTTATCCGCCGGTGCGCGGCCGCCGACAACCACCAGCGTTCCCGCCGCCAAGCTCGGATCGAGAACCGCCGCCGATTCCGGAATACGCAATTCGGCGTCGACCACGATGCGCAGCGCGTCGCGTCCGCCGTCGGGCAGGCGCGTGGTCAATCTGGGATTATCCTGCACAACCGTGCCGATGCCGACCATGACGGCATCGACCACGTTGCGCAGGCGATGCACCGTCAACCGGCTTTCCTCCCCCGAGATCCACTGCGAATCCCCGGTAACGGTGGCGGTGCGGCCATCGAGGGTCATGGCCGCCTTGAGAATGACATACGGCAAGCCGGTGGTGGTGTGTTTGGCGAAGGGAGCAATGAGTCGCCGGCATTCCGCCTCGTTAATACCGGCGACCGCCTCGATGCCGGCGGCGGCAAGCGCCGCCATCCCGCCGCCGGCAACCAGCGGATTCGGATCGATGGCGCCGACAAAAACGCGCGAAATCCCCGCCTCGATGACCGCCTGGACGCAAGGGCCGGTGCGGCCGCGATGGCAACACGGTTCCAGGGTAACGTAGAGATCGGCTCCACGACTGGCCTCTCCCGCCTGTCGCAGGGCAAAGATTTCGGCATGCGGCTCGCCTGCCAGGGGATGAAAACCTTCGCCGACGATCCTCCCGTCGCGAACGATCACCGCACCAACGGGCGGATTCGGCTGGGTCCGTCCTTCGCCCCGGCGCGCCAATTCAAGGGCGCGCAGCATATAGTGCTCAGGAGATTGCATTGCTCAAATCGCGGGTGACGTTTGCGTTCAATCCGGCGCTCCCTTTTCCTTTTCCCCCTTGGCCAAAAGGTCTTTGAGCTCGGCCATGAATTCGTTGATATCCTTGAATTGCCGGTAGACGGAGGCGAACCGCACATAAGCCACTTCATCGATGCCATGCAGGGCATCCATGACGGCGCGGCCGATGCGACTTGCGGCAACCTCTTTCTCACCGCTCTCCTGCAAAGAGATCTCCAGACGATCGACAACCTTCTCGATGGTCCCGATCGATACCGGCCGCTTTTCGCAGGCCCGCTGCATACCGGCGATGATCTTGTGCCGATCGAACGCCTCGCGCCGCCCGTCCTTCTTGACCACCAGGGGCAGCGCGTCTTCGACCCTTTCATAGGTGGTAACGCGCCGGCCGCAGTCGATGCATTCCCGTCTGCGGCGAATGGAATTGCCCTCTTTGCCGAGGCGGGAATCAATCACTTTGGTGTCGGGGAAATCGCAGAAGGGGCATTTCATGGGATTGTCTCCGGCAAGGGCGAAGCGAAAGCAATTGCGGCGATTCCCGCTTCCTGCAGCATTTCCAGGGAAAGGTGGTCCGGATAGCCTTCGAGATAGACGATGCGCTCCACCCCGGCATTGATAATCATCTTGGTGCAGATGAGACAAGGGGAATGGGTCGTGTAAAGACTGGCGCCGCCGATATTCACCCCGTGCTTGGCGGCCTGGATGATGGCATTCTGTTCGGCGTGCAGGCCACGACACAGCTCATGCCGTTCACCGGAAGGCACCCCCAGTTTCTGCCGAAGGCACCCGGTTTCTTCGCAATGGGCGATGCCGGAAGGCGTGCCATTGTAGCCGGTGGCGAGGATATTCTTCTCCTTCACCACCACCGCCCCGACCTGACGGCGCAGGCACGTTGAGCGCCGCGCCACCAGGCGGGCGATCTCCATGAAGTATTCTTCCCAGGACGGCCGGATCATCTTAGCGCAGGCGGTGGGCATAAAGCGGGAATTTCCGACAGAGTTCCCGCACCTCATTCCGGATCCCGTTTAAAACCGCCTCGTTGCCGATATTCTCCAGCGCCTTGGCCACCCAGCCGGCCACCACCAGCATTTCGCTTTCACCCAGCCCGCGGGTCGTCGTCGCCGGCGTGCCGATGCGAATGCCGCTGGTGACGAACGGCGAACGGGTGTCGAAGGGGACGGCATTCTTGTTCACGGTGATGCCGGCCTTCTCCAGCGTTTCCTCGGCCACCTTACCGGTGATTTCAGAACCGGTGAAATCAAGCAGCATCAGGTGATTGTCGGTGCCGCCCGACACCAGTCGAAAGCCGCGCTGGGTCAGCCCTTCGGCAAGCGCGCCGGCGTTTTTCACCACCTGCTGTGCGTAAGCCTTGAACTCGGGCTGCAGCGCCTCCCGCAACGCGACTGCTTTGGCGGCAATGACATGCATCAGCGGCCCCCCCTGAATTCCGGGGAAGATATTGCTGTTGAGCTTCTTGGCGAACTCTTCGCGGCAGAGGATCATGCCGCCGCGCGGACCGCGCAGCGTTTTATGGGTGGTGGTGGTAACGAATTCGGCATGCGGCACCGGGCTGGGGTGCACCCCCGCCGCGACCAAGCCGGCGATGTGCGCCATATCCACCATGACGAGAGCGCCAACGGCATCGGCGATACGGCGAAAAGCGGGAAAATCGATGGTGCGCGGATAGGCGCTGGCGCCGACTACGATCATTTTCGGCCGGTGTTGCTGGGCCAGGCGCTCGACTTCCTCGTAATCGATGGTGCCGGTTTCCTTCTTTACCCCATAGGGAACGAAGTTGAACAACTTACCGGAAAAATTGACCGGCGAACCGTGGGTGAGATGTCCCCCATGCGCCAGGTTCATGCCGAGGATGGTATCTCCCGGCTGGCAGGCGGCGAGATAGACCGCCATGTTGGCCTGCGAGCCCGAATGCGGCTGGACATTGGCGTGCTCGGCGCCAAACAGCTGCCGCGCCCGGTCGATGGCCAATTGTTCGGCGACGTCGACGAATTCGCAGCCGCCGTAATAGCGCTTGCCCGGATAGCCTTCGGCATACTTGTTGGTCAGGACCGATCCCTGTGCTTCAAGAACCCGCTCGCTGACAAAATTCTCGGAGGCGATGAATTCAAGACTGAGTTCCTGGCGCTCCGTTTCCCGGCGAATGGTTTGGGCAATCTCGGGATCGAAGTCTTCAAGCAGTTCCGACATAATCCTACCTCCGACAGCGGAAAATCATCCGCCAAAAAAAATTGGCTGCAAATGGAAAGGGCAGGCTTGCGGCCTGCCCGTCCGGTTTGGAACGGTCAATCCCGCCCTTGCCTCAATTCTGCCTCGATAGCGGCTATCTTGTCCAGGCGCTTCTGGTGGCGGCCCCCTTCAAAGCGGCTGTCCAGCCAGACTTCCACCATCCGGCAGGCTTGCTCCGGAGGTTGCGTCCGCCCCCCCATGACCAGGATGTTCGCATTGTTATGTTCTTTGGACATGCGGGCGGTAAATTCGTCGGAAACCAGCGCCGCGCGGACGTTGGGAAACTTGTTGGCAACGATGGACATGCCAATTCCGGTGCCGCAGATCAGAATTCCCTGCTGTGCCGCGCCGCGCGAAACCGCCTGCGCCACTTTTGCCCCGTAATCGGGATAATCGACGGAATCGTTGTTTATGACGCCAAGGTCGGTCACTTCGATGCCGCGCCGGAGCAGGCAGGCTTTCACCGCCTCTTTCGTTTCCAGTCCACCATGATCGCTGGCGAGGTGAATCATCGTGGGCCTCAGATCTTCCGGAACAGCAAGGAGGCGTTGGTGCCGCCGAAGCCGAAGGAATTGGACATGGCAACCCGGACCTTGGCCTGACGCCCTTCATTCGGCACGTAGTCCAGATCACATTCGGGATCCGGTTCATGGTAATTAATGGTCGGCGGCACCTCCCCACGTTCCATCGCCAACAGGGAGAAAACCGCCTCAATACCTCCGGCCGCCCCAAGACAATGCCCGGTCATGCTTTTGGTCGAGCTGACCATGACCTTGCGGGCATGATCGCCAAGCACCGATTTGATCGCCATGGTTTCGTACAAATCGTTGAAATGAGTCGAGGTTCCGTGGGCATTGATGTAATCGACCTCTTCCGGATTGACACCGGCGGTGCGCAGGGCCATGCGGATGCAACGGGCCGCCCCTTCACCGTCGGGGGCCGGCGCGGTCAAGTGATAGGCATCGCCGGTAAGACCATAACCGCAAATCTCGCCGTAGATTTTCGCCCCCCGCTTTTTTGCCGCCTCATACTCTTCGAGAACGACAATGCCGGCGCCTTCGGCCATGACGAAGCCATCGCGCACTTTTTCAAAAGGACGACTGGCGCCGGCGGGATCATCGTTGCGGGTGGAGAGGGCTTTCATCACGTTGAAGCCCCCAATACCCAGTGGAGTGATCGTCGACTCGGCGCCGCCGGCAATCATGGCATCCGCATCGCCGCGCCGGATCATGTGATAGGCGTCGCCAATTGAATGGGTGCCGGTGGCGCATGCCGAGACAGAGGAGACATTGGGTCCCTTGGCACCGTATTTGATGGAAATATGGCCGGGCGCCAGATTGATGATCAGCATGGGGATGAAAAAGGGGGAGATTTTCTTGTGACCGCCCTCGAGCAATGCCTGATGGTATTTTTCGATGGCGGGCAGACCGCCCAAGCCGGCGCCGACCAGCACCCCAACGCGCTCTGCGTTCTCTTCCGTCACCTGGAGCCCGGAATCCCGCATGGCCAAATCAGCCGCGCCCATGGCGTATTGAATGAAAAGGTCCATTTTCTTGACCTCTTTTTTATCAATGAACGCTTCCGGATCGAAATCGCGAACTTCGCCGGCAATCTGTGTCGGCAGACCGGATGCATCGAAGCGGGTGATGCGATCGATTCCGGATATTCCCTGCATCAGGGCGGTCCAGTTTTTTTCAATCCCGGTGCCGAGAGCGGAAATGGCCCCAACACCTGTCACCACGACTTTTCGCATGGTCCTTTGGCTCCTTACTATGGAAAAATGCGCCCGTAATTCGCGCCGCTCGGGCTCGATCGCCGGCGACGCGCAGTTACAAGGGCAGAAAACGAGGCTTCAGACGCGGGAGGAGGCGGTTGCCTCCTCCCCAAAGCCAATCAGGCGTGCTCGCCAATATAGTCGACGGCATCCTGCACGGTCTGGATTTTTTCAGCATCCTCGTCGGAAATTTCGATGTCGAATTCTTCCTCAAGGGCCATGACCAGTTCGACGGTGTCCAGGGAGTCGGCGCCGAGATCTTCCATAAAGGAAGCTTCGTTGGTCACCTGATCCTCATCCACACCCAGCTGTTCCGCAACAATCTGTTTCACTCTTTCTGCAATCGAAGCCATCTGCTTCACCTCCTTGGTGGTTTTTCGGGCCGATACGGGATCGACAAGTTCGTACACCGGTACGAAAAGAAGTGGGGTTACATATACATGCCGCCGTTGACGGCGACAACCTGACCAGTGATATAACCTGAGGCCTCATCTGCCAGGAACAGAACGGCATGGGCGATATCATCCGCCGATCCAAGCCGACCAAGAGGAATCTGGGCCGCCAGTTCCTGCCGGGTTTTCTCCGGCAGGGCATCGGTCATATCGGTGGCGATAAAACCGGGGGCGACGGCATTAACGGTAACATTGCGCCGGGCCAATTCCCGGGCGTTCGACTTGGTCAGCCCGATCAGACCGGCCTTGCTGGCGCAGTAGTTGGCCTGACCGGCATTGCCCATCTGCCCAACGATGGATGCGATATTGATGATACGGCCGTAGCGCTGTTTGCTCATGACTTTGGCCGCGGCCCGGCTGCAGAGGAAAGCCCCTTTGAGATTTACGGCAAGCACCGCATCCCAGTCATCGTCCTTCATGCGCAGCAACAACGCGTCGCGGGTGATGCCGGCGTTGTTGACGAGAATATCGACCCGGCCAAAAGATTCGACGGCCTGCTCGAACATGCGCTCGGCATCGCCCGGCGCGGTGACATTCCCCTGGAGGCCGATAGCCTGCCCTCCGGCTGCGATAATTTCCCGGGCGAGTTGTTCCGTACCTTCCAGATTGATATCGACGGCGACAATGCGTGCGCCGCGACCGGCCAGCGCAAGGGCAATGGACCGGCCAATGCCACGGGAAGCGCCAGTGACCAGAGCTACTTTGTCTTTCGGCATACAAACTCCTCTTCAGTCAATGAAAAGCATCCGCAAACGCGATTACAGGGCCTTGACCCCAGCGGAATCTTCGATGTTCTGAATAGTTGTACCTTTAATAATCCGTTTTATCAGCCCGGAAAGCACCTTGCCGGGACCGATTTCAATGAACCGTCCGACGCCCAGATCGGCCATACGCGCCACCGATTCTTCCCAGCGCACCGAAGCACTCACCTGGCGGACCAGAAGATCCATCACCTGTGCCGGATCGCTGTTCGGCTGGGCCTCCACATTGGTGATAACGGGCGCCGCCAACGGCTTGATTTCAATACCGGCAAGCACCTCGGCCAAACGCTCTCCGGCCGGCCGCATCAACTCGCAATGGAAAGGAGCGCTGACCGGCAACGGCAGAGCACGTTTGGCGCCGCGTTCCCGGGCCAGCACCAAGGCCCGCTCGACAGCTTCGGTGTGACCGGCTATGACAATCTGCCCAGGGCCGTTGAAATTTGCGGCAGAGACGATTTCTCCCTGCGCCGCCACATGGCAGATTTCCTCCAGAACCTCTGCGGACAACCCGAGGATCGCAGCCATGGCGCCGGCGCCCACCGGCACCGCTTCCTGCATGAAGGCGCCACGACGACGCACGGTGCGCAACGCATCGGGAAAGCTCAATGCGCCGGCGCAAACCAGAGCGGAATATTCGCCAAGGGAATGCCCGGCGACAAAAGCCGGATGGAGCCCGGTTTCTTTCTCCAGCACCCGCAACGCCGCAATGCTGACGGTGAGTATCGCCGGTTGGGTATTGGTGGTGAGCCGCAACTCCTCTTCCGGACCTTCGAAACACAGCTTAGCCATGTTGATGCCCAAAGCATCGCCGGCCTCTTCGAAAGCCTGTCGGGCGGCGGCGAAATTGTCCGCCAAATCTTTGCCCATGCCGGGATATTGCGAACCCTGGCCGGGGAATACGAAAGCCGTCATTCTATTTCAGAACTCCTTTGCGAACCGGTCCAGGCAAGTTACCACCGAACCAGGGCGGACCCCCAGGTGAAACCGCCGCCGAAAGCGTCCAACAACAAGAGATCGCCCTCCTTGATCCGGCCGCTGCGATTCGCCTCGTCCAGCGCGATCGGGATGGAAGCCCCGGAGGTGTTGCCGTACTTATGGACATTCATAAAAACCTGCTCGTCGGTCAACCCGAGGCGTTTGGCGGTGGCTTCGAGAATGCGGCGGTTGGCTTGATGCGGGATGAACAGGTCGAGATCGGCGGCGGTGAAACCATTGGCTTCAAGCGCTTCCACCGCAACTTCGTGCAGCGAACGCACGGCGACCTTGAAAACCTCGTTGCCCTGCATCTTCAGGTACGGCAGGCGGGCATTGATCCCCTCGATGGAAGCCGGATGCCGCGAACCGAAGCCTGCCTGATAAAGCAGATCCCAATAAGAACCGTCGGTATGCAGGTGGGTGGAAAGAACGCCGTGATCGCCCTCCTGCGCTTCGAGCACAACGGCGCCGGCGCCATCGCCAAAGAGAACACAGGTATTGCGATCCTGCCAATCGACGGCCCGGGTAAAAACTTCGGCGCCGATCACCAGAATGCGTTTCGCGGCGCCCGATTGGATCTGTCGCACACCGGCGTCGAGAGCGTAAACAAAACCGCTGCAGGCGGCGGAGACATCGAAAGCAAAAGCATTTTTGGCGCCCAACTGGTGCTGAACCAGGCAGGCGGTCGCCGGCCAGGGGAAATCGCCGGTGATGGTGCCGACAATGACCGCATCGAGATCGGCGGCGCCGACACCGGCCATCTGCAAGGCGCGCTCAGCGGCCCGGGATGCAAGATCGGAAGTGAATTCACCTTCCGCGGCCATGCGTCTTTCCCGGATACCGGTGCGAGTAAAAATCCACTCATCGGATGTGTCGACGATTTTTTCCAGGTCGGCATTGGTGACGATTTTTGCCGGCAGGTAAGATCCGGTCCCGATGATGCGCGCTTTTTTCATTCCTTCATTCCCCTGCGGGCCAGATTAATCTCCTGTCCTGCCGAATCGCCCGATTTCGGGCCGTTCTTGTCATAACCGCGGGTACTTTGTAGTTGTTGAACCAGTTTTTCGTTAACCCGCTTGGCAACAAATTCATGCGCCATTCGAATCCCATTCATGAGGGCCCGCGGACTTGAACCACCGTGGCAGATCATGCCGGTTCCTTCGATGCCGAGCAGCGGCGCGCCGCCATATTCAGCATAATCGACCCGCTTGCGAAATGCGGCAAAAGACGGACGTGCCAGAAGGTAACCGATTTTGGAAAGAAACCGGCCGCCGAATTCGTGCCGCAACATGGTAGCCAGCGCCTCAGCCAGCCCTTCGGAAACCTTCAGCACGACATTGCCGACAAAACCGTCGCACACAACGACGTCCACCTTGCCGTTGTATATGTCGCGACCTTCCACATAGCCGAGATAATTGAACGGCGCTCCCTTGAGAAGTTGGTGCGCTTCCCGGGTCAGTTCGTTGCCTTTGCTTGCCTCTTCACCATTGGAGAGTAGACCGATCCGGGGATTTGCCTTATCCAGCACGTGACGGGCGTAAACTTCCCCCATCAGTGCAAATTGGGCCAGATTAAAAGGTTTGCAATCGACATTGCCACCGACATCGAGCACCAGGGTCTCTGACTTCAGGTTCGGCAGGATAGTGGCGATGGCAGGACGATCAATTCCCCAGACGCGCTTGAGCACAAACATCCCGGCAGCCATCGTGGCGCCGGAATTCCCGGCGCTCACCACCGCATGCGCCTCGCCATCTTTGACCAGATTGAAAGCGACCCGGATCGACGAATCCTTTTTCTTCCGGACGGCATCCGAGGCGGAATCGTGCATTCCCACCACTTCGGTGGCGTTGCGGATCGCGATATCCAACCCCGCGGTCGAATGCTTTTTCAGCTCTTCTTCGATTTTCCCGGAATGGCCAACCAGAACAATGGAAATGCCCCATTTCCTGGCTGCAGCCACCGCTCCTTCTACTTCCACTGCCGGAGCGTTGTCGGCGCCCATGGCGTCGACCGCAACAATAATGCGTTCCTTCAAACGAGGCGCCTTTACTCTTCAGTGCCGAGGATATCTTTACCTTTATAGGTGCCGCAGCTGCCGCAGACGCGGTGCGGCTGCTTCGGCTCCTTGCATTGCGGGCAAAGGGAAATTCCAGGGGCGGAAAGAGCATCATGGGCTCGACGCATATCGCGCCGCGATTTGGACGTTTTTTTCTTAGGCACTGCCATGGCAGAGAGTCTCCTTTTATCAGCGATCGGGCAGACGTTGCCCGTCAGAATATCTATCCAGGGGGGTATATTAAAAGACAACCCGAAGGGGGGGCGTCGCTATCGATCTTTCTTCTTTTCAACCTTGAAGTTCTTTAGCGCGCCAAACTGGTTGCGAAGTTCGGGCTGGCTGCAATCGCACGTCGATTGATTCAAATCTATTCCGCATTGCGGACAAAGCCCGCGACACTCCATGTTGCACAAAGGCTGCAACGGCAGGGACATGAGAATCTGCTCCCGGATGCCATCGCGCAAGTCGATCTCCTCGCCCTGAAAAGGGATCAACCCCAAGTCCTCGGCACTGAGCTCGACCTCGTCTTCCTCCGAATCCGCGGCGGCCTCCGGCAGTTCACGGGCATAGGCGAGGCTGAACGGGATGGCCAAAAACGACTCGAATGATTCCAGGCAACGGCTGCAAAAGAGACGAATACTGGTTTCTATCTTACCTTCGACCTCAATCAACTCATGGACGCGAATAACGCGCAAATGAATGCTCAGGGGCGCAACGAATCCCTCTACAGCCCCGGCCTCGGAAAGCCCGGGGAAATTTTCCACGTCTTCCAAAAAGTCGAGAGTCAACCCGTTTTCTTTTATATCGTCGATACGAATTCGCATCGAAAAACTCCCTGGTCCGGCTCGGAGACGGCTAGTATAAGGACCTACTTTGCTTTGTCAAGAGAAAACCTGCCCCTCCCGCCAGGCTGGCAAAGACTCTCTATTAGCGTATTCCCCGTTGATTTGCAAGAGATTAATCTTCCCCCGACGTCCTTGCAATTCCGCGACGCCATAAGGTAAAAAAGACGAAAATATCTTCTCATCTCACCTTAACTCAGAGTAGACGATGCCCCATTCGCAGGCAAGTCAGGCGCTCGCCCGCCTGCTGGAGATCATGGACCGGTTGCGCGCCCCGGAGGGGTGCCCCTGGGATGCCGCCCAGACGCCCGAAAGCCTCTGTCCTTACATTGTGGAGGAAGCCCACGAAGTCATTGAAGCCATCGAGGCGGGAGAACCCGCGGCGATTTGCGAGGAGTTGGGAGATCTGCTCCTGCAGGTCGTCTTTCAATCGCGTATTTTTGAAGAACGCGGGCATTTCGCCATGGCCGATGTTTGCGAAGCGATATCGAACAAGCTGGTGCGCCGGCATCCGCACGTTTTCGCCGGGCAGAGCGTTCGGGATGAAAAGAGTCTGGCCGCCCAGTGGGAAAGGATCAAAGCGGAGGAAAAAGGAGCGCCGGCAACCTCCAGTCTTCTTGATGGGGTGCCCCGGTCGCTCTCAGCGCTGCACCGAGCACGCAAAATCAGTGAAAAGGCGAGCCGGGCCGGCTTCGATTGGCCCGATACGGCCGGTATTTTGCTGAAGGTGCGGGAAGAGTGGGCCGAGTTGGAAGCAGCACTCTCCCAGCGCGACCACAACGCCATCGAAGCCGAGCTGGGAGATCTGCTCTTTTCTTTGGTCAATCTCGCGCGTTTTCTCGATTTTGAAGCAGAGGGCGCTCTGAATAAAACGATTTCCCGCTTTCAAAAGCGCTTCCAGCACATCGAAATGCGCCTGAAACAAGAAGGCGTCTTTTTGCAGGACTGTTCACCAGAGAAACTGGATGCAATCTGGGAAGAGGCAAAACAGTTAGAGAAGACCAAGAACTCGCGAACAAATGAAAAGCAATGATCTTTCAAGAGCATTCCGCCCTTTTCCACAAAACTTGTGGAAAAGCTGTTGAAAACAATGTGCATAACCGGACAACCGCTTGGCTTTCCCTGATGACTGACATCTTGCCCATTTTTTAAACATTTTAATTTCTTCTTTGAAATCAGCAATTTACCAAATATGAAAAAAAATTCACAGATATGCATACAGCCAAGACGAATTAGAAATTAATTTTTCCTTAGCGGGGTTGCAAAAGTGTTAATAAAACTGCTGGTCATCTTCATCTGCGTACCCGCAATCGAGCTTTATTTCATGCTGCAGGTCCACGCACTGATCGGCCTTGGACCAACTATCTCCTTGATTTTGCTCACCGGGATAGCCGGCGCCTATCTGGCCCGACTGCAAGGTCTGCAGGTACTGCGCCGTATGGCGGCCGAACTCGAATCGGGGCGGCTGCCGGGCAACGAACTCCTCGACGCCGCCATGGTCCTGGTGGGCGGCATCCTGCTGCTGACCCCAGGCTTTTGCACTGACCTGATCGGCTTCGTCTTCCTTGTTCCCGGGATCCGAACCGGGGTCAAGCGGCTCATAACACCCTTTCTCCGGCGGCTGAGCCAAAGGAGCGACATGCGGATTTATCGCCCCTGATTTATAGACAATCGCTTTGCTGGTTTTGCCGGGCGCATAAAGGATGGGGAAGGCGGCTTCGGCGCTTCGGTCAAGGGGCCGGGAGGTAGTCGTACTCGGGGACGGCGGCGTAAACCTCTGCCGTTTGCGGCCGGTGGCTGTCGGGGAGGGGAGCGAGCAACAATGCGATCTCTCCGTTGGCCAGAATTTCCGCCGGCCGTGGCAGAGGCGCACCGGGGCGCGGATAGAGATAGGGCAAGGAATAGGTATGGTGAACCGGGGCGAAAACCGCCCGCTCGGTTTCCCGGGCAAAGAGCGACACCCCCTGGCCGACATAAATTATGCCGACGACCAGTGGCAGCGCCACCTGGGCGACAAAATGAAGCAGCAGACCAAGGCGTCGCCCCCAAGCTTTTTGCATCGAAATCAGGCGCTGAGGCAAACGGTCGGAAAGCAGTCGGCAAAGGGATATGACGACGACATAGATAGCAAAAAATCCCAAGGCAAGGTGAGATTTCATGATGTCTCCCGAGGGGCGGAAAAAAAGATTAATGCCCACCGCGCCAAATTACTTTATTGCATAAAACGCCTTTTCACAAGCTCCGATCGCCACCTCGCCAGAAAATCAGGCATCTGTTCGGCATATTGCCGGGAAAAAAGGCGTCATTCTCGGAAGAACAACGCCCTCATGACCTTGCGATCAGACCCGTGGAATCAATTCTCGGGCAGGAAATGCTTTTCGTACAGGTCTTCCAGTGCTTGCAGGTGTTTGGTCTCGTCATTGTAGATGCGCTCGAAAAGGCTCGCCATCGGCGCTCCGCTGCAGCCCTGGGTCATGCGTCGGTAAAATTCGAGGGATTCCTTTTCCAGATGGATGGCGTACGCCAACGCCTGGCGGCCGTCGGCATTGGGATCGATATCGCTCTTTTTCAAGGCGTAAGCCAGGTTCATCGTCGGAACCGGATGGTCGAGCAGGTGTCCCGCGATTTCCCCGTCAACCAGAGCCTTCTCCAGTTGATGCTTGTGCTCCAGTTCATCCAGAGCAGCATCCCGGATGATCAACCGCGCCGTCCGGTCCTGGAGCTTGCGCAGGGCGGCCAGGTAGTGGCGAAAACCCTTCTCCTCCATTTCGACCGCCATTTCCACGGCTGCTTCAAATGTATAACAAACCTGTTCCTGCGGCATGGTTGCTGACCTCCTTTTGAACTGTCATCCGACCGTTTTCACTGAGGGAATCCTGAGGCTGCAATTACTACCACAATGATGAGAGAATCACAACCGTGATTCACGCAGTTTTGCATCCGATGCGGAAAACTTCCGGGTTGCGGGGAAGATGCTTTCATGATAATACCTTGCCCCCATGTTGAAACGAATCCTGAAATTTTCTTTTCCGCCCATGCTGGCGCTCAGCCTTGCCCCCTGTCCCGGTTTCGCCGAGAACCCGTCGGTGGAGACCCTGACGGCCGCCAGTCACCGGGAACTGAGCGCGTTCTTCGCCACCCTCGATTACAACTGGGAATCGGTGACCGAAGGGGTTCCACCCATCATTCTTCAGACCTTGCCGTCCGACCTTCCCGAAATACGCCAGCCCGATGAAAAAAAAGAGATCTTTTTTCTCACCCTGCTGCCCATGGTCCTGTTGGCCAACGAAGAAATCAGCCGGAAACGGCAGGATTTGGAGGCGATCTTTGCCGCCAGCGATCAAGGGGGGCTTATCGCGCAGGAAGATCGACAACGCATCGCCACCATCGGCGCCGAATATGCGGTGGAACAAGATCCGCTGATGGATATAGAGGGGCGCAAACGCCTGCTGCAACGTCTCGATATCATCCCCCCCTCCCTGGTGCTGGCCCAAGCGGCCAATGAATCGGGGTATGGCACGTCCCGTTTTGCCCTGCTTGGCAATAATCTGTTTGGGGAATGGACCTTTGCCGCCGGCACCGGGATTGTCCCGATCAACCGGCCGGACAACCAGACCTATGAGGTCCGACGTTTTCCCAGTCTTTACGCTTCGCTGAAATCCTACATGAAAAACCTCAATACGCATTGGGCGTATCGTTCATTCCGCGAACAACGGGCGCAAATGCGCGCCGCTGGAATCCCCTTGCGGGGGGTCGATCTGGCCAGTGGCATAGAATCCTACTCCATCCGGGGGAAGGACTATGTCAGAGATATCCGCACCATTATCCGCCGCAACCGATTGCACCTGGTTTCCTCGGCCACCCTGCGCGATGCTCCCGCAACCACCGGCGCGGGGCTGCTTTCCTCTCGCCTCAACCAACCATCCCGACGGACCCCTGCTCAACCATAACGCTTTTTGCAGTTAACCAAATGTTGAACGCGGCGAGAGCGCTTGCGGCAAGGCCGCAGCTGGTGCGTTTTCGCGGCGCCATCAACCCTCCTTCACCCGACTGCGCAGATAACGGCGAATGCTATTGCGGGCTTTCGGCGTGACCGCCCACTCCAGCCACTTGGGCAGCACCTGGGGAGAGGCGCCGCGCTCGACCGCTATCTGATCCCCATCCATCAACCGCGAGCGCAGCAGACGGGTTTGTCCGTTGATCCGCGCCCGCAGGGCGCACAGACCCAACTCCTCGTGGATGTCAAAGGCAAAATCCAGGGCGCTGCTGCCTTCCGGCAGAGTGCGGGTTTCGCCGCGCGGAGTATAGACCTGAATGGATGCCGAAGCCAGCCGGAGGCTTTCGGTGTCGAAGGCCGACTCCCCCTCAAGGAGAGAGCGCATCAGATCCTGAAAGTTTGCCTTGCGAAATTCGAATCCGGGGGCGAGCACCCCTCCTTCATTGAAGCGAGCGAGTTTGCGGGTGGTGATTTCGACCCGCATCCGGTTTTGCCCGGCCTGCACCGTCGTTTTCAGCGCCTGATAGCCGAATTGCGAGGTAACGTGCAAATGGTCGCGCAGCTTTCCCGGAATCGGCGGGAAAAGCCCGTGCAGCAGGCCCAGCGCCATATACGCGTCCATGGTGCGGTCGACCTGAATTTCCAGGGTGTAAAGAGCCGCCAGCCCACGCTGCATTTCCTGGGCGGCGGCAATAGAAAAGGGTCGCCAACGATCTTTCAGCAATACGGGAATTTTATGGTGTTCGAAGCTGTTGTTCAGCGCGGTGCGAACCTTGCGCAGGGCCGGCTCGGCATCGACCTGCAAACGGGAGATCGTCGCCTGGTAACGTGAGCTGCGCCGCGGATAGAGAACCTTCAGGGATAACGCATCCAACTCCGAAGCGACAGAGCCCATGCCCAGATGCCGGGCCAGGGGAACATAAACGGAACGAGTCTCCTCGGCGATCAGCGACTGCTTGTCCGGATGCAGGGCGCTGATCGTTTGCAGATTATCCATCCGGTCCCAAAACTTCAGACAAAGCACCCGGACATCTTCGATCGCCACCAGCAGCTGCTTGCGATAGGTTTCCGCCTTGAGGACCTCCCGGCTGAGGTGCTCGGAGCTGACCTTGGTCAATCCATTCACCAGCAAAGCGGTTTCACTGCCGAAACCGGCTTCGATCTGCGCCTGCGTCGTTGGGCTGTCTTCGACCACATCGTGCAGCACCGCCGCCATCACCGAGGCGAAATCCATCCAATGCCGAGCCGCCAGGTGCGCCACCCGCAACGGATGCACGATGTAGGGTTCTCCGGATTTGCGCATTTGGCCGGCGTGGGATTGCTGCGCCGAAGCCACCGCTTGGTGCAAAGAGGCAATTCCGCGATCAAGTTCCTGCTCGCTCAGCCCCCCACCGTAATGGGTGACCAGAAGCTCCATGATTTCACTGATCAGCCGCTGCTGGTAAGGTCCATTGGATTTGGGCAATGTTCTTCTCCACCAACGATTATGGAAAGCTCGGATGGCACAATGCAATCCAAAGCGCCTATGGTAAATGAGATCGCGACGGTCGGCAACCTGAATCGATTCGCACCGGTCGCGCACCGGTTTGACAAGCACGAAGACGCCATTAATCTGTGAGACAGCACTTTCCAAAGGGGGCGACCATGCGACAAGAGCGGATTGAAGCCATTCGCAAGCATCTGATCGAGATGCGGGAAAATTTCCTGAAGGATTTCAGGCAACAGAATGCCGAGGCCGCCGAACTCATCGATGCCGGCGTTCCCGACCCCGGCGATCAGAGCATGAACGATTATCTGACCGATTTTCTCCATCTGCTCAGCGACGGCAAACGCGAAGAAATCATCGCCATCGACGAAGCGCTGCTCCGATTGCAGGAAGGCGCCTACGGAATTTGCCAGCGCTGCGCCGAACCGATTCGCATCGAACGCCTCGAGGTGCAGCCGTACACACCCTACTGCATCGCCTGCAAGGAAGATCTCGAGCATGAAGAAGCCCAGCGCAGCGGTCGTCCGGAGTTGGGGAAAATGTGAAAGTTGCAACTTAAGTTACGATTTTTCAGACCTTAGTTGAATTGCCC
Source organism: Desulfuromonadales bacterium (assembly GCA_041677125.1). Lineage (GTDB taxonomy): Bacteria > Desulfobacterota > Desulfuromonadia > Desulfuromonadales > JACZKF01 > JBAYQP01. The sequence goes on from JBAYQP010000008.1 coordinate 65,480, forward strand.
GGCCCAGCCATCTTGGTAATGCTTAATTAAATACATTACCAGGTGAGGCCGACCGATGAACAAGTCCTTCATTGTCTTGATGATCTTCTTCCTTCCCCTCCTGATCACCTCCGGGGCCAGCGGCGCTCAGTTCAGCCTCTGGCCAGATGTCCAGGTCGAACTCTCGGGGGACTTCATTGGCGGTTATTTCAGCGATAAGGCTTTAAAGGCGTCCTCGGGCAGGGAAACCCAAATATTCAAAATGTCGCGAGGACTGCTTGGTTTCGAGGCAATCCACGAAAGTGGATTCGGCGGGCTCTTCGAATACAATTTCACCGCCGACGAGCCGAAAAGAGTGGACGGCAATGCCGCGTATGTCGATTACTACAAGAATCTTGGCACCGAACTGCTCTATTACGGCGATTTCAAGGCGCGCAACGCCTACGCTTTCTGGCGATACGAAGGGTCATGGCTCGATTCCCGAATACGCCTGGGGCGCATGGTCAATATCATCGGCTTCGAAGAGGATGAGGTGCACTTCTGGGGGCGCAACGATTCGCCCCATGCCCACTATCTGACCAAGGAAATTCTCAACGGCATTGCCGTCTCGACGGCGACCTCCTGGCTGCGCCTGGAGACAGCGATCCTCAGCGGCCGGGGACGACCGGACAGCGACTACAACTGGTACCTGCAGGGGCAGACCGACCCCAACACCAAGGGGAACAACACCCCGGTGTTCGAAGCGGAAGTCGCCCTGAACTGGCGGGAGTATATCGAAATTTCCGGCGGCTATCACCAGAGCAAGACCGGCAGCGCGCCAGGGGGGCTGTTCAGCGGCAAGCACAACGACACCCGGCAACTGGTCGGCGCTCGCCTGCAGACCGGCTATCTCGGATTTTGGCTCAACCGGATCGTGCTGCTCGGCCAATTTTCCCGATTTGAAGATGGCCTTACCGAGGACGGCAGCCAGGGGAACGCCACCCCGGAGCTTTGCCAGGATCTGCGCAAGGATGGATGGTTTGTCGGCGGTGGCCTGCACCTTTTCGACCGACTGGCCCTGTATGCCACCTACGAGGAGATCGATCGCGTCGATGCCATGGTCTGGAAGGAAATCGCCAAGTTTGATTTCAACCACCCCGCCATGGACAGCATCGAACGCAGCACCATTGTGCAGGTCGAATTGAAACTGAATCCCTGGGCGACCGTGATCGGCTTTTACCGTATGATGGAATTCGGCTACCCGGAGCTTTCGCAGATCAGAGCGGAGGACAAGACGGACAAGGCGGGGGTGCAGGTGCGGGTGCAATTCTAAAGATGAATCAGCAACTTCCTTCCCGCCGAAAAACGACCACCAGGGTTTTCAGCAGAATTTTGATATCGAGCCAGAGGCTCCAGGTATCGATGTAATCGAGGTCCAGGCGAACGATGGCGTTAAAATCCTCGATTCCATTACGGCCGCTGACCTGCCATTTGCCGGTCAGGCCGGGCTTGATGCTGATGCGTCGCCGCTGCCAAATCTCATATTGGGCCACTTCATCGGGGGTGGGCGGCCGGGTGCCGACCAGGCTCATTTCTCCCCGCAGAACGTTCCAGAACTGAGGCAACTCATCGAGGCTGGTCCTTCGCAGGAACTTGCCGACCGGGGTGATGCGCGGATCGTCTTTCATTTTGAAGATGGCGCCTTTCATCTCGTTCTGCGCCATCAAGCCTTTTTTCCGCTCCTCGGCATCGATATACATGGAGCGAAATTTCCAGCAGCGAAAAACCCGTCCATTTTCACCTACCCGGTCCTGGCTGAACAACACGGGCCCCGGTGAATTTCTTTTGATCGCCAGGGCGATGAAGGGAAACAGCAGTGCGGAGACGGCAAGTCCGACCAGGGCGCCTGCAATGTCCAGCAACCGCTTGAGAAAGAGTTGTTGCGCATCGAGAGACTTGGTATGGAATGTGAGAATTGGGATTTCATGCTGGAAGAGATCCAGTTGTCGACGAGAGGCGCAAATATCATAAAATTCCAGCACCATCCGCACCGTAATTCCCATCTCTTCCAAATCCCGGACATAGTTTTCGGCATCGACAACAAGGTCTTTGGGCAGACAGAACACGACCTCATCCACCTGGTTGTTCTTGCAGATCTCCAGCAGGTCGCGGGCATGGCCGAGAACCGGGTCTCCTTCGACCTCCTTTTGCAGTTCTCCGTCCAAAGCCTGCACAAAACCGATAATTTCGAGCCCCCAATCGGCGTGTTCCTTGATGAGTTGATGAAAACGACGGGCCTTTTCCCGCGTGCCGACAATAATCAAATGGCGAGTGTTGAACCCGCGCCGGCGCAAATGACCGAGCAGCAGGCGAAGACCGATCCGCTCGATACTGAGAAAGGCAAAGGAGAAAAGGACAAATCCTCCGTAAATGGTCCGGCTATAATTCTCCCGATCGAGAAAGAAGATGAAAGCGGCACAAATCAGCCCGCCGACGATGTGAACATTCATCAGTCGGGAAAAAATATCGAAGACGAAAAGACGGCGAATGGACGAATAGAGTTGGTAACGGGTCAGCAGAAAAAACCAGACCGGAATGGCAATTATCAGAATCCAGGCATAACTGTGGAACTCGCGGACGGTTCCGCCAAAGGGTTCTCGAATCTTGTAAGCCAGGTAAAGGGCGATGAAAAGAACAAGGATATCGCCGATGACAGCAAGCCGGTTGAAAAGTTTGGTTTGCTCCTTGAGCATGGAGGTAAATCGTTCCCGCGAAGGGTAATAGCTAAAAAGATAATTTTTTGGCTCCAAGAAAGATGATAACCAAATATTTAAAAAATACAAATTATCTTTTCTAATTATTCAAGCGGGAAAAGTATTTCAGCGGTTCCAACGATAGGCAGGAGTTAAGACGAGAAAACTTTGGAATGGCAGGAGGTCAATGAGACGATGTGAGATATTTGTTACCATTTTCGGCTAAAGCCGGAAGCCGATCTTCCGGCTGATTTTGCAGTGCCGGCAAGGTGCGGTCTTTCTCCGACAGCACAACGGCATCGAGAATATCTTTCGGCCATTCGATGCCGATGTCCGGATCGTTCCAGAGGATTCCTGCCTCGGACTGCGGGTGGTAGTAAGTAGTGCATTTATAGAGAAAGTCGGCCGTATCCGAGAGGACGACGAAGCCGTGGGCAAGACCGGGGGGGATATAGAGCTGCCGGTGATTCTCGTCGTCCAACAGGGCCCCCACCCACCGGCCGAAAGTGGGCGAACCGCGCCGCACATCGACGGCGACATCGAAGACCCGTCCCCTGGCGCAGCGCACCAGTTTGCCTTGCGGCTGCTCCAGTTGATAATGCAGGCCGCGCAGCACGCCGCGCCGCGACCGCGATTGGTTGTCCTGCACAAAACGCACGGAGAGTCCGGCTTCTTCCAGCCAGCTTCGGCGAAAGGTCTCGACGAAAAAGCCGCGACTGTCCCCGAAAACTTGCGGCTCGAACAGCAGGACGTCCGGTATTTCGGTGCGCATCATCTTCATAGTTCGATACCGTCCTGCAGAACCATTTCCAGATATTGGCGATAACTCGATTTCGGCGTTCCTTCGACTATTTCCGCGAACCGGCCCCGGTCGATGAATCCCTTGCGAAAGGCGATTTCCTCCAGACAGGCGATCTTCAGCCCCTGGCGCGCCTCCAGGGTGCCGATGAAGTGACTCGCCTCCAGCAGACTCATGTGAGTGCCGGTGTCGAGCCAGGCGATCCCCCGGCCGAGCCTTTCCACCTGCAATTGCCCGCGGCGCAGGTACTCCAGATTGACATCGGTGATTTCCAGCTCGCCCCGGGGAGAGGGTTTCATGTTGCGGGTGATCTCGACGACCTGCCGATCATAGAGGTACAGCCCCGGCACCGCATATTGGGATTTCGGCTGCGCCGGCTTTTCTTCCAGGCTGAGCACCTTGCCGGCCTTGTCGAATTCCACCACCCCGTAGCGCTCCGGGTCGAGCACCGGATAGCCGAAGATCATGCCGCCGGACGCGAACTCGCGGGCAATGCGGTCCAACTCCATCTTGCCGTAGAAAATATTGTCGCCGAGAATCAGACAGACCGGCTCGTCGGCGATGAATTTCTCCCCCACCAGAAACGCCTGGGCGATCCCCTTCGGTTCCGCCTGCACGGCATAGGAGAGGCGCACGCCGAAGCGGCTGCCGTCGCCGAGCAGGGCCTCGAAGCGCGGGGTGTCCTGCGGAGTCGAGATGATCAGGATATCGTCGATGCCGGCCAGCATCAGGGTCGATAAGGGATAATAGATCATCGGCTTGTCGTAGACCGGCTGCAACTGCTTGCTGGCGACGAGGGTCAACGGATACAGGCGCGAACCGGCGCCCCCGGCGAGAACAATACCCTTCCTGATTCCACTCATGTCAAACCCCCTCCTGGCAGGGCTGCGCCCGCAAATTAAAATATTCCGCCAGGCTTTCACGCCAGTCCGGAATAGCGACGCCGGTAGCCATCCGATATTTGTCTTTGCAAAAAACGGAGTAAGCCGGACGCTTAGCCGGCAAAGGAAAGTCCGCCGTGGCGATCGGCACTACTTGCTTTACCAACGGGTGGTGACCTGTAGACTGCATCAACTCAATGATGGCGAGAGTAAATTGATGCCAACTGCATTGCCCTTCGCCCGCGAAGTGATACAGACCATAGGCGTCCGTCCGCAACAAACGAAATAAAGCATCGGCAAGATCGCGGGTCATCGTCGGCGAGCCGATCTGATCCGCCACCACCCGCAACTCCTCGCGTTCGCCGGCCAGGCGGATCATTGTTTCGACAAAGTTTTTGCCTCCCGGTCCGAAAAGCCAACTGGTGCGGACCATAAAATACCTTTGCAGGCCGGAATGCACGATCTCCCGCTCCCCCTGCAGCTTGGACTGGCCGTAAACCGATTGCGGCGCCGTGCGATCCTCTTCCGTATAAGGCTTATCGTGTTGCCCGTCAAAGACGTAATCGGTGGAGATATGCACCAATGTAGCGCCGATCGCCAGAGCCGCACGGGCCAGAATGCCCGGCCCCTCGCCATTGACCCGGAAAGCCAAATCCTGCTCGCTTTCACAGGCATCGACCTGGGTGTAGGCGGCGCAATTGATGATGATCTCCGGCTGCAGCACGCCCAGCACACGGTTGACCAGTTTTTCATCGGTCAAATCGAATTCGGGCAGGTCGAAGGGCACGATCCGGTAATCCGCCGGCGCCACAGTGCGCACCATTCGGGCCAACATGCCGTTGGAACCGATGAGGGCTAGTGACGAGGGACGAGTAACGGATGACGAGTTCTCTATTAAGTTCATTTCTGCAATCTCTGCAAACTTTTTATCAAGCCGATGAGCATGTTTCGTAGTGCGGAAATTTCGCTCCCGACCATGTTGCCGTCACCTGAAAAGCCTAAACGCTCGGCGATCAATGACTCCTCATGCCCCCTCCTCGCTGTCAACCCGTCACCCGTCACAGATTCCCCCCATACATCCTCTCGTAATAATCCCGATAGCTGCCGCTGCGGATCTCCTCGACCCAGTCGCGGTTCGCCAGATACCAGTCGATGGTCCGCTCGATCCCCTGTTCGAAAGTGACCGAAGGCTCCCAGCCGAGTTCGGTGCGGATTTTCGCCGCGTCGATGGCGTAGCGGCGGTCGTGTCCCGGACGATCCTTGACGAAGCGGATCAAAGAGCGACGCGCTTCGCCGGCGGGAAGTAATCCGACTTTGGCGTCCAGCAAATCGCAGACGGCCTGCACCACTTCCAGATTTTGTTTTTCGTTGTTGCCGCCGATATTGTACGTCTCCCCCACCCTGCCCTTCTGCAATACGGCCAAAATGGCGGCGCAGTGATCCTCGACATACAACCAGTCGCGCACGTTTTTGCCATCCCCGTAGACCGGCAGCTCCTTGCCGTTCAGCGCGTTGCCGATGATCAGCGGAATCAGTTTTTCCGGGAAATGGTAAGGACCGTAATTGTTCGAGCAGTTGGTGATCAGGGTCGGCAGGGCGTAGGTATGGTGGTAGGCGCTGACCAGATGATCGGACGAAGCTTTACTGGCCGAGTAGGGCGAGCGGGGGTCGAAGGCCGTTTCTTCGGTGAAGAACCCGGTGTCGCCGAGGGAGCCGTAGACTTCGTCGGTGGAGACGTGGAGGAACCGTGGCGCCGGACGCGGAATGCGGGACGCGGAAATCACAGAGCTCTTCTCGTCCCTCGTCCCTCGTCCCTTCTCACTGACGATCCAAAATTTCCGCGCCGCTTCCAGCAGGGTGAAGGTGCCGACGATGTTGGTCTGGATGAATTCGCCTGGCCCGGTGATGCTGCGGTCGACGTGCGATTCGGCGGCGAAGTGAACGACGGCGTCGATCCGCTCCTCGGCAAAAAGATTTGCCACCAGCGCCGCATCACAGATGTCCCCCTGGACGAAGCGATAGCGGGAATCATCTTCCAGGTCGACGAGATTGCGCGGGTTGCCGGCGTAGGTGAGCTTGTCGAGATTGACCAGGCGGCAGTCGGGAAGGCGCTGCAGGGCGAGACGGACGAAGTTGGAGCCGATGAAGCCGCAGCCACCGGTGACGAGCAGGCGCATTTCAGATCCCCGCGAATGAAGTAGGTAAAACGGGATTCTTTATGAAAAACAGCAGAGGCAAAATTCGCGGGAAGTCTAGCAAAAAAACAGGTTGCCGTACAGTTGGCGCTGCGAAAAAAAATTGATCACGGGATCACGGATCACGGAATCACGGCTTTCCTCTCCAGAAACCACCGGGAGGTCCGTTCCACCCCCTCCCGCAGCGGCATCCTCGCCTGCCAGCCGAGGGCCTGCATGCGGGCGACGTCCTGCAGCTTGCGCGGGGCGCCGTCCGGCTTCGTCGCATCGAAGACAAGTTCTCCTTTATACCCGACAACCTCCCGCACCGTTTCCGCCAGTTCGCGAATGGTCACGTCAACACCAGTGCCCAAGTTAACAAAGCAGGGTTTGGGATAGCTGAGCAGATGCTCTTTCAGCGTCTGCTCGTCCAAATTCATCACATGCACACAGCCGTCCGCCATATCGTCGACGAAGAGAAATTCGCGCCTCGGCGTCCCCGTCCCCCAGACCACCACTTCCGGAGCGTTCGCCTCCTTCGCCTGGTGAAAGCGGCGAATCAGTGCCGGCATCACATGGGAATTTTCCGGATGGAAGTTGTCGCCCGGTCCGTACAGGTTGGTTGGCATCACCGCGACGAACTGCGTCCCGTACTGGCGATTGTACGCCTCGCACATCTTGATGCCGGCGATTTTGGCGATGGCATACGGCTCGTTGGTCGGCTCCAGAGTGCCGGTGAGCAGATGCTCCTCTTTCATCGGTTGCGGCGCGTTTTTCGGGTAGATGCAGGAAGACCCGAGAAAAAGCAGGCGCTGCGCCCCGTTGAGATACGCCTGATGAATGACATTGCTCTGAATCACCAGATTCAGGTGGATGAACTCGGCCGGATAGGTGTTGTTGGCGTGAATGCCGCCCACCTTCGCCGCTGCAAGAAAGACGTACTCCGGCTGCTCGGCAGCGAAAAACGCCGCGACGGCGCGCTGATCGGTGAGGTCGAGCTCGGAGCGCGAGCGCAGGAGAAGATTCGTATACCCCTCAGACCGCAACTGCCGCACGATCGCCGACCCGACCAGACCCTGGTGGCCGGCTACGAAAATCTTTGCATTCAAATCCATTATCTCGCCCGTTCGCTTTGCTCACTCGAGGCACAGAGGACGCAGAGAATTCTTTAAATACCTGCACCATTTGCTACTCGGGTGATCCCGTTTTTCAAGAGATTCTCGTTGAAGTTGATCAGCAGTCCGAGGGGTTTCTCGGCAAGTTTTATGTACGTTAGAAGCTGCTTGATGTGCACAGGCTGGATCTTTTCTACCGATTTAAGTTCAAGCACAATTCGATTTTCAACGAGGATATCGATTCGAAACCCCTTTTCGTTGATGACTTTATTACGAAATAAAATCGGAACCGGGACCTCTGTCACAAGCGTTAAACCATATTCTCGCAACAAAATGACCAGACATGCTTGGTAAACCGATTCCAAAAGACCCGGCCCCAAGGTTTGATGAACCTCAATAGCGGCCTTGATAATTTTTGATGTAAGTATATTTATTTCCATTGCCCCCCCGTGCAGAATTTTCATTTTTTGATCTCAAATCGCCTCGCGCCCGTTCGCTGTGCTCACTCGAGACGCAGAGAGCACAGCGAAATCGCGAGTTGAATCTTAATTTTAGGTCTCTCTGTGTCCTCTGTGCCTCGAGCGACTGCAAGAAGCGGGCGAGAGACTGCTTTATTCGTGGTAGTCGAAGGTATTAAACCCATGCCGCCGGCACAGTTCATCCCGTTTCGCATCCTCCAGGTCCGACAGCACCATCTCCCGCACCAGTTCCTGGAAGGTCGTCTTCGGCGTCCAGCCGAGTTTTTCCCTTGCCTTGGTCGGGTCGCCGAGCAGGGTTTCGACTTCCGTCGGCCGGTAGTAGCGCGGATCGACCTTGACGATGACCGTGCCGGGCTCGATCTGCCCGTCTTCCGATGGCTCGGTGCGCCGGTCGGCGGCCGGTCCGACTTGCCGGCGGTCTTCGGTGTGCCGGCGATCCCAGTTCATCTCCTCGACGATTCCGACCTCTTCCGTCCCCTTCCCTTCCCAGCGCAAACGGATGCCGACGACCTTGCAGGCCTCCTCGACCATCTGCCGCACCGAATACTGCACGCCGGTGGCGATGACGAAGTCCTCGGGCGCTTCCTGCTGCAGCATCAGCCACTGCATTTCGACGTAGTCGCGGGCGTGCCCCCAGTCGCGCAGAGCGTCCATGTTGCCGAGATACAGGCTGTCCTGCAGGCCGAGGGCGATGCGGGCTACGGCGCGGGTGATTTTGCGGGTGACAAAGGTTTCGCCGCGGATCGGCGATTCGTGGTTGAACAGGATGCCGTTGCAGGCGTACATCCCGTACGCTTCGCGGTAGTTGACGGTGATCCAGTAGGCGTAGAGCTTGGCGACGGCGTAGGGGGAGCGGGGGTAGAAGGGGGTCGTCTCCTTCTGCGGCGTCTCCTGCACCAGGCCGTAGAGTTCGGAGGTGGAGGCCTGGTAAAAGCGGGTTTTTTTCTCCAGCCCGAGCATGCGGATCGCTTCGAGAATGCGCAGGACGCCGAGGCCGTCGGCGTTGGCGGTATACTCGGGCATTTCGAATGAAACGCCGACGTGCGACTGGGCGGCGAGGTTGTAAATCTCGTCCGGCTGCACCAGTTGAATGATGCGGATCAGGTTGGTGGAGTCCGTCAGATCGCCATAGTGGAGAATGAAATTGCGGTGCTCCACGTGCGGATCCTGGTAGAGGTGATCGATGCGATCCGTATTGAAGAGGGAGGCGCGGCGCTTGATGCCGTGCACGACATACCCCTTCTGCAACAGAAATTCGGCCAGATAGGCGCCGTCTTGACCGGTAACGCCGGTGATCAATGCAATTTTTGCCGACATGTTGTGGGAACCTTTCGTGAATGCAAGGTAATGCGTGATCCGTGATTCGGGTCTATTTGTGTGCATTCGTGGCTGTATCAGCCCGTGGGTAGGAAGTCAGGCCAGCTTCATCCATAGTGGAAACGGAGCTGCGCGATTAGCAGTCCCTTACCCGTTACCTTGTACACTATCCGGTGTTCGGCAGTGATCCGTCGCGACCAGTAGCCCTGCAGTGCATGCTTGAGCGGTTCCGGTTTACCGGTGCCGGAGTAGGGGGTTCGTTGTATATCTTTGATTGTATCGTTAATCCTCTTGACAATCTTCCTGTCCGTCCGCTGCCAGAAGAGGTAGTCCTCCCAAGCCCCTTCGGCAAAAATCAGATTCATTGTTCGGTGAGCTTTCTTGCCGTTCCCCCGCCCTGTTCAAGTTGTTGGATCGCATCGAGAAGACGTCTGGCATTTTTAGGGCTGCGCAGCAGATAGGCCGTCTCTTCCAGCGCCCGGTAATCTTCGATGGAAATCATGACCACGGCCGACTCGCTTTGGCGGGTAATGATGACCGGCTCGTGCGCATCTCGAACCTCGTCCATGACTTTGGCCAGGTTCTGCCTGGCCATGGTGTAGTTTATCGCTTTCATAATGGCACCTCCATGTACAGATTACTGTACGGGACGAGGCAAACGAAGTCAAGGAGGGGACCGCCCCCTTTGCTCCCTTTATTCGTGTCTATTCGTGTGCATTCGTGGCTGAAATTGTGATCCGCGAACTGTGTGGATTTCTCTGCGCTCTCTGCGCCTCTGCGAGAGATTGCCTTTATTCTTTTCTATTCGTGTGCATTCGTGGCTAACTGCTTTTTATCCGGGTGCATTCGTGGCCACCCCCGGCATCAAACCTTCCGCCGTCAACGCCGCCTCAAGGGCCGCGCGGGCGCTGGGATCGCCGTGCACCAGGCGTATTTCCGCCGGTTTGCGACGCATCCGCCGGACGAAGTTCACCAGATTGGTGCGGTCGGCGTGCGCCGAGTAGCCGCCGATGGTATGCACCCGGGCCGCTATGTCGTAGCGCCGGCCGTCGAGCACCACGTATCCCCCCGTCGGCCCATATTGCTGGACGGCCCGCCCCGGCGTCCCCGCGGCCTGATAGCCGATAAAGACGATATCGGTGCGGGCATCGCCGATCAGCGCCTTGAGGTAGTTGACGATTCGCCCGCCGGTGCACATGCCCGAGCCGGCGATGACGATGCAAGGACGACCCGAACGAGCCAGGAGGCGCACCGCGTTCTCGTGGTCGGCATGGGTGTCAACGGTAGTCATCTGCTCGAAGGCGAGGGGATGCCGTCCCGATCGGACCCGCCGCCGGGCTTCGGCGTCCCAGAAGGGGCGCAGGTCCCGGTAGGCGGCGGTGAAACGGCTGGCCAGCGGGGAGTCGACGACGATCTCCAGTTCTTGCCAGGGCAGATCCTTTGCCGCGCAGCGCCCGCGATTGCGATGAACGATATCCTCCAACTCATAGAGCAGCTCCTGCGTGCGGCCGATGGCGAAGGCCGGCAGCAAAACTGTCCCCCGGTCCTCCAGGGCGCGCTCGATGATCCCCCGCAGGCGTTCGCGCCGCTCCCGCCGTCCCTCATGCACCCGGTCGCCATAGGTCGACTCCAGCACCAGCACATCGGCCCCCCACGGCGATTTCGGCGCCGGCAGCAGCGGCGCATGCGGCGCGCCGAGGTCGCCGGAAAAGACGATCCGGGTCTCCGGACGACGGCCCGGCGTCCGGAGCCTGCACTCCACCAAGGCCGAGCCCAGAATATGGCCGGCGGGCTGGAGCTTCACGGCCAGTTCCCTCCCCTCCCCCGCCGGTATCGCGTGCCAGTCGCCGTAGGCGACAGGGACGATGCGGCTGGCGATTTGCGCCAGGGCCGCCTCGATCAGCCGGCGATCGCGGGTGACGGCCACCTTGATGGCGTCTTCGAGCATCAGGGGGAGGAGGACGGCGCTCGGCTGGCTGCACAGGATGGGGCCGGTGAAACCGGCGGCGAGCAGGTAGGGGATGCGCCCGACGTGATCGAGATGGACGTGGGTGACAATCAGGGCTTTCAGATGGTCGACGGGAAATTCGATGGCCGGGGACGTTGTCTCATTCTCGGCCCCCTGGAACAGGCCGCAATCGACAAGAATGCCGATATTCTCCGCAGTGCGAAGCTCATGACACGAGCCGGTGACGCCGTTGTGGCCGCCGTGGTGAATGATCCGGTAATCCATAATCCCCCCCTTTAATAGTTTATTCGCCCCCTGGCGAAAAGCTTTGACCCAATCTCGCGCCCACTCGCTGCCGCTCCTTCGAGGCA
>JBAYQP010000009.1:0-73131 GCA_041677125.1 Desulfuromonadales bacterium
CAATCTGTGGTATGCTGATCGATCAAATTCAAACCAGGATTTTTCAAACTCATGGATAACGAAAAAAGCTCCGATCTCAAACGCCTCCATCTTGGCGACAGGGAAATCGTTCTACTCGGCACCGCCCATATTTCTCAGACCTCGGTGGATGCCGTCCAGCAGGCAATCGAAGCCGAGAGCCCGGACTGCGTTTGCGTCGAACTCGATTCGCAGCGCCGGCAGGCGTTAAAGGATCAGAACCGTTGGCAATCGCTGGATCTGGCAAAGGCGATCCGCAAAGGGCAAGGGCCTTTCCTTCTGACCAATCTCGTTCTTGCTTCTTTTCAAAAAAGGATGGGGCTGCAGACCGGGGTCAAACCGGGCGCCGAACTGGCTGCCGCTGCCGATCTGGCGGAGGAAAAGGGGCTGACGCTCCGCCTGGTGGATCGTGACCTGCGCACCACCCTGTTGCGGGCATGGCGAAAAACCGGCTGGTGGAAAAAGATGAATCTGGTGTCGGTCCTGATCGCCAGTCTGTTCGAAAAACAGAGTTTGGATGAGGCGGAACTCGCCCGCCTGCGACAAACCGATGCGCTATCGGTGATGCTGGAGGAGATGGGGAGTTTGTTGCCTTCGGTGAAGACAATTCTGGTGGATGAACGCGACCTCTACATGGCCCAAAACATACGCCTGGCGCCCGGACAGAAGATTCTGGCGGTTGTAGGTGCGGCTCACGTACCCGGTATCATGCGCCAACTGACGAGCGGAAACCCATCGGAAGACATTGCTGAAATCTCCTCGATTCCGGGAAAATCCGCCTTCTCCAAGGCTATTCCCTGGTTGATTCCGGCGGTGGTGGTGGCGCTGTTTGTCGTCGGATTCTTTTTCGGCGACCGCGAGCGGCTGGCCGGCGCCGCTGTCGCCTGGATTCTGGCCAATGGCCTGCTGTCGGCCTTTGGAACGATTATCGCCTTCGGTCATCCGCTGACCGTGGCCACCGCGTTTGTCGCCGCGCCGATCACCTCCCTCAATCCCACCATCGGTGCCGGCTTCTTCACGGGTCTGGTGCAGGCATTCATTGCCGGCCCAACGGTTCGCGATCTCGAATGCGTCGGCGACGACCTGGCCACCCTGCGTGGCTGGTGGGGAAACCGCCTGACCCGGGTGCTGCTCGTCTTCTTCTTCTCCTCCCTCGGCTCCGCCATCGGCACTCTGGTCGCCTTCGGCTGGCTCAAGGACCTGATCTGACGCTTCATATATAAATGGCGAAAGCCCCTATGCCGGGGCTTTCGCCATTTTGCATCATTTCTTCCCGCTGGATTTACTTCACCCAGATCGTCTGGATATTGACAAATTCCTTAATCCCGTAATGGGACAGCTCGCGCCCGTAGCCGGAAATTTTCACCCCGCCGAAGGGCAGGCGCGGATCGCTTTTCACAATGCCGTTGACGAATACCGCCCCGGCTTCGATGCGGGCGGCGACCGCCTCCCCTTTGGCCGGATCCCCGGTCCACACCGAACCGCCAAGACCGAAGGGAACGTCGTTTGCCACCGCCACCGCCACCTCAGCGTCGGCAACCCGGATGACCGATGCGACCGGGCCGAAAAATTCCTCCGCGTAAGCGGGCATTCCCGGCTTGACGTCAACCAAGATGGTCGGCGGGTAAAAATGCCCCTGGCGCTCCAGCGGCCGGCCGCCGAGAAGTACTTGCGCCCCTTTGGCGACGGAGGTTTCCACCTGGGCGTGCAGCTCGTGCATCAGATCTTCCCGCGCCTGCGGCCCGACCTGGGTTTTTTCATCGAGGGGATCGCCGACGACCAGCGCCTGCATGGCGATTTTGAACTTCGCCAACCAGACATCATAAATGGAATCCTCGACAATAAAACGCTTGGCGGCGATGCAGCTCTGACCGGAATTGATGCAGCGCGCCTTGGCGGCAACCTTCGCCGATTCGTCCAGATCGGCGTCGGCGAGGACGACAAAGGGATCGCTGCCGCCCAGCTCCATCACCGTCTTCTTCAACATCTGTCCGGCTTTGGCCGCCACCTTACGACCGGCGATATCGCTGCCGGTGAGGGTAACCGCCTTGATCAGATCGTTTTCGATCACCGCCTCCACCTGCCCCGAGCCGATCATCAGGGTGCGAAACACGTTCGCCGGAAAGCCCGCTTCGACGAAGACCTCTTCGATTGCCAGCGCCGAACGGGGAACATTGGAGGAATGCTTCAGCACTCCGGTATTGCCGGCCATCAGCGCCGGTGCGGCAAAGCGGAACACCTGCCAAAAGGGGAAGTTCCAGGGCATGACCGCCAGCACGGCGCCGATCGGGCGAAAGGCGACGTAGGCTTTGGACCCGTCGCTCCGGGCCGGCTCGTCACTCAGAAACCGCTCGGCGTTCTCGGCGTAATAGTCGCAGACCCAGGCGCACTTCTCCACTTCACCGCGGCCTTCGACAATCGGCTTCCCCATTTCCAGAGCCATAATGCGGGCATATTCGTCACTTTTGCGCCGCAAAACTTCGGCGGCTTTATGCATTTTGGCCGCCCGTTCGGCAAAAGAGCTCTGCCGCCACTGCAGCCAGGCAAGATGAACCTCGGCAATTGCCTCGCGAGTGCGCGCAGCCGACCATTCTTCAAAAGTTTCCAGCAGTTCGCCGGTCGTCGGATTGATCGATTCCAGTGCCATCGTTTTCCTCCGCAAGAAAAAAAATGAGAGTCGCCGGCCGCCAAGCCTGCGGGGCAAAAGTATAGCCTTTCCATCCTCCTTCCGCAAACCCCCAATAAGATTACCCCTATCGCTTTCGGGTATGCTAGTCTTAACCCTTATTACTGTGCAGGGAGGTCAGGGGCAAGGGATGAATTTTGACAATTCGCGTTGGAGTTGGCGCCGGCGTCGCTGGCAGCGGCAATTGAACGGTCTCTTGAGTGGCTTGCGCCATCCGACGCGGGACGGCTATTCGATTACCCATATTCTTATTTTCCTCAATCTTATTTTTTTTACCGCCATGGTTCTGCAGGGAACCGCCGCCGGACGCGGCTTTCGGCCGCTGCTCAACCCGGACACCGCTCTGCTTGTTCATGCCGGCGCGCAGTATTGGCCGTGGGTGTTTAGCGAAGGGCAGTGGTGGCGGTGCATCACCTACGCCTTCATGCATGGGGGGCTTATCCACCTGGCCTTCAACATGGTGGTGCTTTATCAGGTCGGCCCCCTGCTCGAATTCGAGACGGGCAAGGCGCGTTTTATTTTTCTTTATGTTTTTACCGCTCTGACCGGTACGGCCGCCGGATATTTCTGGCATCCGATGGTGCCGGTGGTGGGCGCTTCGGGTTCCCTCTTCGGTCTGATCGGCTTTGCCGCCGCGTTTTATCATCGCATGGGCGATTCGATTGCCCTCCAGCGGCGCAACTTCATGCTGCAATGGGCCGCCTACGCCTTCATTTTCGGACTGCTGGTCGGCGCCGACAATGCCGGGCATCTGGGGGGCGCCCTGGGCGGAGTCGTTATCGGCCTGATGCTGCCGATCCGCGGATCGCTGCTGCGGCGGACCGATCCGCTGTTCAACCTTTTCGGCCTCCTCAGCGCCGCCGCCATCGTTTTGAGTCTCGGACTGCTGGTCGTTTCCTGGTTCGCCTGACCGAGAGGACGCATGGGCAAAGACAAGATACCAGTCACTCCCGCCATCCGCCTGCTGCGGCAGCAGCAGGTGTCGTTCACCCCGCATCTTTACGCCTACGAAGAAAAAGGGGGCACCGCCGTCTCCGCCCGCGAACTGGGGGTGCAAGAGCACAGTGTCGTCAAAACCCTGATCATGGAAAACGAGATCGGATCCCCGCTCATTGTCCTCATGCACGGCGACCTGCAAGTTTCAACCAAAGAGCTGGCGCGGGTCATCGGCGCCAAGAGCATCGGCCCCTGCGCCCCCGTAACCGCCCAGCGTCATTCGGGATATCTGGTCGGCGGCACCTCCCCTTTCGCCACCCGAAAATCGATGCCGGTCTTCCTGGAGGAAACGATTCTCGACCTGCCCGAAATTTATCTGAACGGCGGCCGTCGCGGGTTTCTGGTCGGCTTGGCGCCGGGGGAAGTCTTGCGGCTGCTCAAGCCAACTCTGGTCCGGGTGGGTATCCGATGATGGGGGGGCCGGTGCAACTGAACGAAATTTCTCGGCAAGCCGCCGCTGCGCTTCGTAAGGCCCGAACGCTGGTCGTTACCGCCGGGGCCGGGATGGGGGTCGATTCGGGGCTTCCCGATTTTCGCGGCGATCACGGGTTCTGGAACGCCTATCCGATGTACCAGCGACTTGGCATCAACTTCATTGCCGCCGCCAATCCGACCCATTTCGAGCGCGATCCGGCTTTCGGCTGGGGTTTTTACGGCCACCGCGCCAACCTTTACCGTGCGACGGTGCCGCATCCGGGCTTTCACATGCTCCGTTCCTGGATCGAACGTTTCAACCTCGATTGTTTCGTGGTCACCAGCAACGTGGATGGGCAATTCCAAAAAGCGGGATTCGCCGACGACCAAATTCTCGAAATGCACGGCTCTATTCACCATCTGCAATGTCTCGGCCCCTGCGGCAGGGATATCTGGGACAACCACGAGGAAATCCCCGTCGATGTCGCAACGATGCGCGCCGGGCACGTGCCCCGCTGCCGCCACTGCGGCGGCACGGCGCGGCCGAATATCCTGATGTTCGGCGATTCTTCCTGGCTCGCCGACCGCACCGAGCGTCAACAGCAAAATTTCAACGACTTTCTCTACGAACGCCGCGGCGCACCGATGGCCGTGGTCGAAATCGGCGCGGGCACCACTGTTCCCACCATCCGCTACACCAGCGAACGTCTCGGCGACCGCCAGGGCGCCACCGTCATCCGCATCAACCCCCGCGAACCATGGATCGATCTTCCCCACTTCGCCCTGCCCTGCGGCGCGCTGGATGGCTTGACGGCCATCGACAGGGAACTGCAAGTGGCCGCGCCTGCCGTTGAATGAAAGGGGCAATTCATGTCCGATACGCCATCCGCTCTGCTCACCGATCTTTATGAACTGACGATGCTCGCCGGCTACCTGGAGGAGGGGATGCACGAGACGCCGGCGGTTTTCGACCTTTACTTCCGGCAAAATCCCTTTCTCGGCAGCTATGCGGTCTTCGCCGGCCTGGCGCCGGCCCTGCGCTATCTCGAAAACCTGCATTTCACCAACGAAGAGATCGCCTATCTGACCGGGCTGGGAATCTTCAAACCGGCATTCCTCCATTTCTTGAAAAATTTTCGCTTTCGCGGCCGGGTGCTGGCGCCGCCGGAAGGGACCGTGGTGTTTGCCAACGAACCCCTGCTCACCGTCGAAGGCTCGCTGGCGGAGGCCCAATTCGTGGAAACCGCCCTGCTCAACCTCATCAATTTTCAGACCCTGATCGCCAGCAAGGCGGCGCGGCTGACCACCGCCGCCGGAGACAGTGCGGTGGTCGATTTCGGCCTGCGCCGGGCGCAGGGACCGGACGGCGGGATGAGTGTCGCCCGCGCCGCCCGCATTGGCGGCGTTGACAGCACCAGCAATGTGCTTGCCGGAATGCGCTTCGGATTGCCGGTGAAGGGAACGCACGCCCACAGCTGGGTCATGGCCTTTCCCGATGAGCTTTCCGCCTTTCGCGCCTACGCCGACTGTTTCCCCGATGATTCGATTCTTCTGGTCGACACCTACGACACCCTGAAGAGCGGCTTGCCCCACGCCCTCATCGTCGCCCGCGAACTGCGAGACCGCGGACATGAACTGCGCGGAATCCGTCTCGATTCGGGGGATATCGCCTATCTGAGCAAGGAAGCACGGCGCATGTTCGATTCGGCCGGTTTTCCCGAGGTGAAGATTGTTGCATCCAACGAGATGGACGAAAATGTCATCCACTCGGTGCGCAGCGAGGGAGGCAAGGTCGATATTTATGGGGTGGGAACGAAACTGGCGACCGCGGCCGGCATCGGCGGCGGCGCGTTGGGCGGGGTCTACAAACTTGTCCGTTTTGCCGGAGCGCCGAGGCTGAAAATCACCAGCGATCTGGCCAAGGCCACTCTGCCTGACAGCAAGCGCCTGTGGCGGGTCGTCAACGGCAGCGATCGATTCGTCATGGATATCATAGCCCTGGCTGACGAGGTCCTGGCGGACGGCGACACCGTATTCGATCCGCTCAACCCTTTACGGCACAAGACCATTCCTTCCGGCGCTCGCTTCGAGGAAGTGCGGCAGGTGGTCATGGAAGGCGGAAAGCCCCTTTATGCCGAACCGCCCTTGCCTGCGGCGGCCGAGCGCTGCGCGCAGCAGTTGCGCCGCCTTCCCGAAGGCAGCCTGCGGCTGTTCAATCCGCACATCTATAAAGTCTCCATGAGCCGGGCCCTGCACGAACTGCGTAGCCGCTTGATGAGCGAAATGGAAGCCACCTTCGAGCCGGATTAGCCCCGGCCCCGCCCCCCCGTTTGACATCCCCTTCAGCACCGATATAAATCAAAAAGCAGGCAATTCCCACTCGTTGCGAGAAGGAGGACGTCATGTTTCGAGCAGCACGCTTCTATCTTTGCCTCCTGGCGGCCGCGTTGTTTTCCATGGCCTGTCAGGAACGGGAAACCCAATTGGAACAACCGCAGGTTGAAAAACCGGCCGCGCCCCAAGCAAACGGTCCGACGGCGGCGGCGGAAGGGGAGAAGGCGGGAGAGACCAGAGCCGTCGCGCAGTTGCAACCAACCCAGGGACATGATGTCCGGGGGACGGTTACTTTCACCCAAAAGGCGGAAGGAGTGGCGATCGAGGCCAGCGTACAGGGGCTCTCCCCCGGCAAACACGGGATCCATGTTCACGAGGTCGGCGACTGCAGCGCTCCGGATGCAAGTTCCGCAGGCGAGCACTACAACCCACAGGGTAGTCCGCACGGCGCGCCCGACAACCCGCCCGCCCAACGGCATGTCGGCGATCTCGGCAATATCGAAGTGGGGCCGGAGGGGGATGCCGCAACCTACAAGCGAACGGATCAGGTGATTCAACTGCAGGGGAAAGAATCCATCATCGGCAAAGCAGTGGTAATTCACGCCGGACCCGACGATCTGACTTCCCAGCCGGCCGGCGATTCCGGCCCGCGCGTTGCCTGCGGAGTGATTGAAAGCGAATGAATAATCATGCGAGAGACCCCGCCAACGAATCGGCGGGGTCTCTCGTTGTCGGCTACTGCGGCGTTTGCGGTTCTTTGACGATGAGGTTGTTTACCACCCTGTCGACTCCTTCGACGTTACCGGCAATTTCCTCGGCCTTTTGCGCGCTGGTTTGAGAATCGACAAAGCCGCTCAGTTGCACCGTACCCCGGAAGACCTCCACCTGAACTTGGTGCGCCTTGGTCTCGCGGTCAGCCGCCAATTTGGCCTTCACCGAGGCTTCGACCGCCGTATCGCTCATATAGGTCCCGGTGCTGCGGCTGACCGGAGATGAGCTGCAGGCCGCCATTACCAGCAAATACGCCAGACCGAGCCCAAATCCCAATACACGTTGCCACGATTTTTTCATTTTTATCCTCCGTTGTAAGTGAACCGGCAAACTGCCTATGAATGTCTTCTAACACAATTGGCAGGGGTGTCAAATACCGTCAAACAACAGCCAATGAGCATCAGTGTCGCGTAAAAACCACACTCCCGATGAAGCTTAATACAGCTCTCAGGCTGTTTCTCCGCCTTTAATCAAATGGCATTAAAATTGCATTAAATACCCGAACTACAGTGAAAATCCATTCAGTCATCGGATTTTATAATCTTTTTTTCCCAAGGAGCGGATATGTTGAAAATTGGTTATGGAAAAGAAATTCTCGTCCTGGGTCTGGCCTTAACAATGATTTCCGCACCGGCAGCGGCCATGGATACTTTCTTTGCCGGGCCCCGGGCCATGGGAATGGGGGGAGCCAATGTCGCAACCGTTTCCGACACCAGCGCCCAATATTACAATCCGGCCGCTTTCGGCTTTTTCGGCCGGAAGAATGCGGATGAGAGCCGCAGCGACAGCGACAACAACGACATGGGGCGCAAGGATTTCGGCGTCGATCTGACTGCCGGCGGAGGGTATCGCCTGCACAATGAATTCGGCTCCTATCTCGACACCCTTAGCGATATCGATATCAATCAACTGAGCGATTACGGCGTCAACAACAGCGACGATTTGAAGCAATTGGTGGACCTCGTAGCCACCCTGGACGGCCTGGACGATCCGGGCAACGCCATTACAGCCGATGTCAGCGCCGGATTCGGCATTCGGGCGGGCCACTTTGCCATCGGCGCAAGGGGTTTCATGCAAGCGAACGGCCGAGTCATCGATTTGGACAAGACCAACCTGGGCATGACCAGCGATATTGCCATTGATCTGAATTCACAACTCAGTCAACCGGGGCTTATCGCCGATAACGGCGAGCCTGGCGTGCTGTCGCCGAGTCAGATCATCCTCCTTCAGGGCGCCGGGTTGACCGCTGTGGATGCCATTCGCAATCTTGAACTCGCGATCATTCAGCAAGGCTTGTCGCAACAAGAAATAGACAGCGCTATCGAAATCCTGGCAAATGATGGAAATTCCGATTCGCCCGGCCTGATCCAGCTAACCCAAGGCTCCGCAACCGGCGGCGGGTCGCTGGAAGACAACACCACCTCCGTCCTGCTCAGCGGCTTCGGCGTCGTCGAGGTTCCGATCTCCTACGGCTATGCTTTCAACGATCACCTGTCCATCGGCGGCAATATCAAGTTGATGCAGGGGCGGGTTTACGGCAACCAGGTCATCGTATTCGATGACGATGCCGACGATATCCTCGGGCAAACCGACGAAAACTATGAACAAACGACCACCTTCGGGGTGGATTTGGGCGTAATGGCCCGTTTTCCCATGGTGAATTTTGGCATTGTCGGCCGCAATCTCAACTCGCCGAAATTCTATGGTATCAAGAAGGATGGGATTAAGATTGTGGATGATGTGAAAGTCAAGCCGCAGTTCGCCGCCGGGGTGGCGTTCATCCCCTTCACCACCCTCACCCTGGAGGTCGACTACGACCTCACCAAAAATGAAACCGCTTTTACCGGCTACGACACCCAGAACCTTGGCTTCGGCGTGGAATGGGATGCCTTTCGTTTTCTCGCCTTGCGCGCCGGCACCTATAAGAACCTGGCCGAGGACGACATCGGCTGGGTCTACACCGCCGGTCTTGGCCTTAACATGTGGCTGATGCGCCTGGACGTGGCCGGCGCCCTCGCCAAGGAAAAGCAGGAGTTCGACGGGGACGAAATGCCCCAGGAGACCCGCGTAATGGCTCAGTTGAGCGTCGATTTCTAATTCGTTGCCAACAGATTTCATGCAAAAGGCTGCGGGAAGTTCCCGCAGCCTTTTTTATTCACAAGGTGGTGAGCAAGGCGTAAAACATGTTTCTTGGTATGCTGTCTGTAAGGAGATTCCAAACCTTCCTCGCAGGGAGGTCCGACCATGAAGTATTCCATCCTCGGCCTGCTCGTCTTCTTCTTCCTGATTCTTCTGGCGCCGGTCCTCGCCTTCTCCATGGTGGCGCCTTGGGCGATGAAAACGATTTTGCTCTGCTGGGGTTCCCTGGTCCTTGTGGCGGGGTTGATCGCCGGCGGTTTTTCCCTCTGGGTCTACCTGGAATCGCGGTAAACGGTTCCGGTTGCCGGCCGGGCGCGAAGATAGGCGACCAGTTGCCAGATCGTTTCTTCGGAAAAGTACGGCCCCCAGGCCGGCATGATGGAGCCCTGAGAACGATAGGGCTCCACTTGTTTTCCCTGGGCAATGCGCCAGTAGAGGTAGGCGGGATCGATTCTCGCGTATTTGGGGTCGCGGAAAGTCGCGACTTGCGGGTAAATATCGGAAATACGGGGATTTCCGCCCTCGTCGAGGGTGCCATGGCACCAGGCGCATTTCTGCATGAACAGCGCTTTGCCGACCGCTTGCTGGCCGGAGTCCCGCAAAAAACCTTCAGGGGCCGTTCGTTGCGGATATTCGGGACTTTCCCGGCAGCCCGCCAACAGTGCCAGAAGAAACAGGCACCAGATCACCTTGCGCAAAATTTCCTCCTCAACGCCCGCCGTGCATCACTCCCGGCCATAACGGTCGACATCCGCCGGCTCGATATATTTGCAGCCTCCGAAAATGCTGGACATGACGCCGTTGCGTTCCTTCACGTCCATGAGCCAGGCGCTGTAGATGTGGTGGATGACGAAGCCGATCAGCAGCCACATGACAATGTGGTGGGTGAAGCGCATCCATTGAGTGGCGAAGATCGTCGGCAGCCAACCGAAAACGACATCCCAGAATTCTCCGGGAGCGAACTGGCCGTAAAGGGCGAAGCCGGTGACGATCTGCACCAGAAAAAGCAGGAAAATCACCGCGTAGGTCGATCCCGCCAAGGCATTGTGACCGACCTCGTACGGAATCCTGCTATCGATGAAAGTGTAATACTTGAACATTTTCCGGGCGCCTTGCCGTCCGCGCGCGCTGATCCAGGGGACGAAATTTCGCCAGGTGGCATAACGGTTGCCGATGAACATCCAGATCAACCGGGAAACGACGGAAGCCGCGAGCAGATAACCGAAAACGAAATGCAGGAAGCGGAACCACCCCATGATGTAGGCGGACGTCGTATTCGCGCCGATAAAGGGTTCGCCGATAAAGTAGCCGGTGACGGAGAGCACGGCAAGGCAGATGAAGTTGACCCAGTGGGTGATGCGCACCGGCCATTCCCAGACGTAACGGATTTCCAGCATGTGAACCTCCGCGAGCCGTGATTCGCCACGACCACCCGATTACGAGACTCGCACCTGCACCGACTCTCCGCCTTCCCCATCCAGAACATGAACAGCGCACGCCATGCACGGGTCGAAGGAATGAATGGTGCGCAGGATCTCCAGTGGCTGGCGGGAATCGGCAATGGGGGTGTCGATCAGCGCCGCCTCGTAAGGCCCCATCCGTCCCTTGGCGTCACGGGGACCGCTGTTCCAGGTGGTGGGAACCACCGCCTGATAGTTGGCGATGAAGCCATCATTGATATTGATCCAGTGCCCCAGCGCCCCTCGCGGTGCTTCGTGAAACCCGACCCCCCAGGCATCTCTCGGCCAGGTGACCGGATCCCACTTCTCCCCATTGTGAACCGCGAGAATGCCGCGGGCCATGTTGTCGGCCAATTCGTCGAGCCACAGGACCGGCTTGTCGGCGATGAGAAGCGTTTCGATGCCACGCGCCGCCGTGCGCCCCAGGGTGGAAAAGAGCGCCTCCGGGCCGACGCCGAGCTTTTTCAGAAGCGCATCGACAGCCTGCTGGATTTCCGGATGGCCGCCGGCATAACCGACCACCATGCGCGCGAGCGGTCCGACTTCCATCGGCCGGTCCATATAGCGCGGCGCCTTGACCCAGGAATATTTGTCGTCGGTGGTCAGGAAATCGTACGGGGGATCGGGTCCGGTGTACAGCGGGTTGGTTTCGCCGACGAAGGGATGCAACCCCTGGTCCTCACGGTCATAGGTGTACCAGGAGCGCGCCACGTATTCACTGATCTTTTCCTGATCGACGGGGAAGACCTGGGAAATGTCCCGATCCAGAACAACGCCGCGGGGAAAATAAAAGCCTTCGAAACCGCCGTCCGGCGTCATCGGATAATCGCCGTAGGCAAGAAAATTCCCCACCCCGCCGCCGATCTTCGCCCAATCCTTATAGAAGGAAGCGACGGCGAGCAGATCGGGGATGTACACCTTCTCCACGAACAGGCGGGAATACTCGAAGAGGTCGCGCAGCCGGGCAAGGCTGTGCGCGTTCAAGGCGTTCTGGCTGTCCGGATCGATGGGGCGGGCCATGCCGCCGACCAGGAAGGTCTGCGGATGGGGGTTCTTGGACCCGAGGATGGCGTGGATCTTGATCATCTCCCGCTGCCAATCCAAAGCTTCGAGATAATGCGCCACCGCCATGAGGTTGGCTTCCGGCGGCAACCGGTAAGCGGAATGCCCCCAGTAGGCGTTGGCGTAAACCCCCAGCCGCCCGGTCTGCGCGAATTTTGCCAGCCGCTGTTTGACGTTTTGGAAGTACTCCGGCCCCGACTTGGACCAGTCGGAAACCGAACGGGCGAGTTTTGCCGTCGCCTGTGGGTCGGCTTCCAGGGCGTTCACCAGATCGACCCAGTCCAGCGCATGCAGGTGATAGAAATGGATAACATGGTCCTGCATCAGCTGCGAGGCCATGATCAGGTTGCGCAGCAATCGGGCGTTGTCGGGGATCGGAATTCCCAGGGCGTCCTCGACGCAGCGGATGCTGGCGATGGAATGCACGGTGGTGCAGACGCCGCAGATGCGCTGGGTGAAATGGTGCGCGTCGCGGGGATCCCGGCCGCGCAGGATGATTTCTATGCCGCGAAACATCGTCGAGGAGCTCCAGGCATCGGTCACCTTTCCCCCTTCGATGGTCGCCTCGATGCGCAAATGCCCCTCGATGCGGGTGATCGGATCGACAACGATCTTTTCGGCCACGAGTCAATCCTCCTTTTTCACTTTTTCCGCTTCCATTCTATCTTTTTTGCGAAAGGCGCTGGCCACCCCGTGGGCGGCGAAAGCCGCTGCGGTTGCTGCCGCCAGACCAATGCCGACCTTGTCGGCGGTCGTCTCGATACCGAACCCAGGCACATTGGGCAACCGCAGGTAAAAGGGCGTCATCGTGTCCCAGAACACCGGCTCGGAGCAGCCGATGCAGCCGTGTCCCGCCTCCACCGGCCAGCTGGTTTCTTCGTTGTATTCGAAACTCGGGCAGTTGTGAAACGTCTCCGGCCCCTTGCACCCCAGCTTGTAGAGGCAATAGCCGAGCCGATGCTCCCGGCCGCCGAACTCTGCCGCATATTGGCCGGCATCGAAGTGACCCCGCCGCTGGCAATGATCGTGAATCCGCATGCCGTAGGCGAATTTCGGCCGGCCAAGCAAATCGACTTCGGGCATCCGGCCGAAAGTCACATAATGCACCAGCGTTGCGGTGAGATTTTCCGTATTGCAGGGGCAGCCGGGCAGCCGAACGACATTGCCGGCTTCCGGCACTGCATCGGCCAGCGGCGCGGCGCCGGTGGGGTTGGGCGCCGCGTGCTGAATGCCGCCGTAGGAAGCGCAGGTGCCGACCGCCACATTGGCGGCGGCCCGGCTGCAGAGAGTGCGCGCCACCTCCAGGGCGGACATGCCGCCAATGGTGCAATAGCCCTTGTCGGCGAGGGGAATTTCTCCGTCCACCAGGACAACATAGCGACCGGCATGTTTTCCCACCGCCTGGTTGAGCGCCGCTTCGGCCTGGTGGCCGGCGGCGGCCATGATGAGATCCATGTACTCGAGAGAGATCACGTCGAGGAGCAGGTTGTCGATGGGCGGGTGATAGGCGCGGATCAGGGCTTCCCCATCCCCGGTGCACGCTTGGAAAGAGAGCCAGATCACCGGCAGGCGCCGGTCGGTCTCCAAGCCCTCGGCGATCTTCGGAATGAAGCTGGCCGGCAAGGCCAGGGTAGCGGCGACACCGGTGCAGAATTGGAGAAATTGACGACGGCTTACACCTTTTCGTTCCCACCGCCGCAGGATCTCCTCCGGGACACCCTGTCGCGCCGGCGCCTCATTCCATGCCATGCAGGCCTCCCCGTTGCAGTTGATCGGATTTCTTGCAAAACCATAACAGATAAAGACTGGCTGGCAAGTGCATGCCAGCCAGTCCCGGAGGCCGGCTCCTCCGCCGCGCGCCTTAATGCAGCTGCCGTTCAGTTTCCTGGCGCGCGCTTTCGGCTGCGGCCGCCGCGATCGCCCTCCCCTTGGCCATTTGTTCGCGCCCGGTCTCCACGGCCTGCTCTTTAATACGCTCCTTGGCCGGCCCGAGCATGGCGTCTTCCCGGCGGGTTTGCGGCAGCATTGCGCCAACCAGCGCCCCGGCCGCAATCCCCAAAACCCCCAAAAGCAGCGGTTGATTGTCGACCGCGCGGGAGAAATTACTGCGCGCCTGACGCATGCGCTCGCCGGAGCGATGTCCTGCTTCGCCGATGCGATGCCGCCATTCGCCGGCGCTGCGGCGACTGTGGCTCGCTTTTTCGCTCATCCGGTGCATTCGCTCACTCACCATATGGGAAACGCCCGAGACCGATTCCTTCGCCCGGCCGGCGGCTTCGCCCATTTTTCCCCGCACTTCATGCATTTTCTCTCGCGCCTCGCCCATTTTTTCCCGCGCGGCCCCCGCCCGTTCACGCATGGCGCCGGACCGGCGAAAACTGAAGCTTCGGCTCGGCGTCCTCTCTTGGCCGGCCATCATCAGCCAGCTTAAGCCGATCCCCACCAGCGCAATCGGCAAAGGTTGGTTCTTTACCGTCTCGCCGAGGTTGGAGAAATATTCGCCCGGTCCCCCTTTTAAGTAATGCAGGGATCGGTCTATGATTTCTCCCGGAGAAAGCTTCCTTTCGATGGCCGACAGGGTGTGATCCATGTCCTGTCGGATGCGGTCGATTTCGCCCTCCAGCTCATCCGGCGATTTTTGGCTCAGGTACTCCTGCCGGGTGACGTATTCGTCCGGTAAGTCCTGTCTTTCCCGATATTCTTCCGCCTGTTCTCTGTCTCGTTCGTTCATCGGACATGCTCCTTTACCATCCGCCAGTCGTGACGCAGGGTGCCGGCGGTGCGCCTGGGTTTCATGGCGTCGGCTTTGAGTTTGCTGCGGCCGCTGGCCAGCAGAACTACGCCGAGAAGACTGACGACCAACCCGACCGCCAGCGCCGCCAGCCAGGCCGGCCAGACATAGGACAGGGCAATAACCGCCGCCGAAAGCAGCACCAGCAGGCCGGCGAAAGCGATAATGGCGCCCGCCGCCAGCGACACCGCCCCTTTTTCCACTTTGGCGATTTTCTCGCCTATTTCCGCCCGGCTGAGCGCCAGTTCGTGGCGCATCAGCGAGGTGGTCTCCCGCGTCAATTCGGCAAAGAGCCCGGTCAATGTTCGTCCTTCCCCGAATTCTTTTTTATTCGCTTCCATAAATCTTCTCCTCTTTTATCTCGGCGCCCATCGTGAAACCTTCCGGCCCGGTCGAGAAAGGGTCGACAGGGCTTGCTGTTTCCAACTCCGTTTCCGCACTTTGGTAGCCGCTTTCTCCACGCTCCGGGGAACTCTTTAGCAGGCGCAACAGAATGAAGCCGCCGACAAAGGCGCCGCCCAGCATCAGGGCGGGCTGTCTGCGAGCAAAATCCTGAACTTGCCGATACAGAGTTTCGGCATCCCGATCCTGTAATGTCCGGGAAACCTTATCCAGGGTTTGGGCGCCGTTGTGAAAAATTGACGCCGCTAGTGGCTGATCCTCTTCCAGATCGCGAGCCGCCTTCTCCAAGGCCGAAGAAAACCGTTGGACGGAATTGGACACCCCCTTTTTCTGTTCTTCCAGAATGCCCTTGCCGCGTCGGCGGCCTTCCTCCATGATTTTTTGCGCTCCTTCATGGATTCCTTTTCCGTCCCCGCCCATTTTCTTGACGCCGGTTGTCGTTTCGGTCTGCCAATCCTGATATTCAGCCATGGTGAACTCCTTAACAGGGAGGCTTTCATTTAAGCAGATGATGAAAACCTCTGCCGTTCGATAAAATTCTTTCGCTATACCAAACGGTTAACACCCTTTCAAGAGAAGTCAAATCACCGCCTGCGGCACCCATGTATAAGCAAAGGCGGCTTGCGCCGCCTTTACGATCTCAGTGCATCCGGAAGCCCTCAATGGGATGCGGCCCCCGTAGTTCCTGGCGGTACTCCCCGCCAACCTGCTGCTGGTGCTGCTGGATAACCAGTTCACTCGGCACCTCGTCGGCATTGACGATATTCTGGTATTCCCCGTAACGGCCGTCCTTGGGAAATTTGTCCGGCGGCAGGAATTCGGTTTCGAAGGCGTTGTAGGAAGTCTCCCGAGCCATGATCTCGCGCACATAGTCGATATTCGACTGGAAGATGATCGGTTCGGGCAACTCGGCGGGAAGAAGTTCTTCCGGTTCCTTTTTCTCGTGGCGGCGCAGCAATTCGCCGGCCAGGCGCAGGTGCTCGAGTTCCTGCGCCAGGTGCGTCTCCCAAATTTGCCGAATGCGCGGATGATCTTCTTGTTCCATCATGGAATGGTAGAGATAGACTTCGTTGTATTCGTGCAGCAACAGGCGCTCGAACCAGGAGGCGCCCGGATCGAGGAGCGACTCGTAATGGGTGACATGCTGTTCCTCAATCTGGGCGATTTCCAGATAAAGACCGCGCCCGACCATCTCCTGCGGTCGATTGCCGACGTTCATGTAGAAATTCATTGTCTGTTGCTCGCCGGCAACGATCGTCAACGTGTGCAACTGGGTCAGGGGATGGGCCGTTTTGCGGTCGTAATGCCGTCGCACATCGTCAAAAGGATGGCGGTGCTCCTTGGCCGTCGGGCGGCCGACGGTAATCTCGGTGAACTGGCCGGTCACCTGATCGGCCTTTTTCCCTTCCGCCATCTCCAGGAGGTTGGCGTAGCGGTAAAGGTGATCGAAATCCTCGAGCAGGGCGAAATCAAGAACCGCCTTGACGTAGGGGTCCGGTTCGGTGCTGGCGAGATAGGCGGTCAGATCCACCGCCACCTGTTCGTAGCCGATGGTCATCTCCAGGGTGCTCTCATCGGCCGGAGCAAGCCAGTTGATGGTTTTCTGCTGCTGCTGCTCGATGCGCCTTGTGAGGGCCAGTTGCCGCTTCAGATCAAGATCCTCGCAATGACGGGCGAACTGATGACTGAACCAGTTGCCTTCCGCCTCGATGCCGTTCATCAGAATGACCCGACAGCGGGTATAGGGATGAACCGCTTTCTTGTCGTAGGGCAGGACGTTCAGTTCCTGCCAATTGCGCAGTTGCTTCTCGATGGGAATGCCGCGTTCCCGAAATGGATTAAAAGCCATTTTCTCGTTCTCCTTTCATGAATTACTAACTGATTTTGCGCGTCTTTATCTCGAAAATTTAATCGAAGGTAGCATCCCGTCCGAAGCTGTCAAGGCAATGTGGTTTTTTTAAACCGGCGGCTCCCCTTTCTTGACGCTCCGCAAAAAGACTGTAGTCTTTAGCGGCT
Organism: Desulfuromonadales bacterium; assembly: GCA_041677125.1. Taxonomy (GTDB): domain Bacteria; phylum Desulfobacterota; class Desulfuromonadia; order Desulfuromonadales; family JACZKF01; genus JBAYQP01. The sequence goes on from JBAYQP010000009.1 coordinate 17,090, forward strand.
GAATCATTCACTGGCATCTGCACGATCCCCCTTCATTCATGCCCAAGAGGAAATCCTATGAATCTTTCAGACGCTGCCGTCGAAGCGAAACAGTACCTGATGATCAGTGCCCTGATCGATAATCTGCGCAAGGGAGGGTATGACATCGAAGCCGATCATGTGATGCATGCCGCCCGTCCGGAGGAGATTGTCGGAGAAAACGGAAGCTTTATCCCCGATGTCGTCGCCGGCAAGGATGGTCGCAAATTCTACTTTGAGGTAAAGACGGAGGAAGATTTGTTTTCGGCGGAAACCGAGGAACGGATCCACACGTTTTACCGGCATGCGGTGGAAACCGGCTCGGATTTCTGCCTGCTGGTGCCAGCGCGATGCGCGGTGAAGGTAAAGTACCTGCTGGAATTGCTGAAACTTCCGGAAATAACCGTGCTCTACATATAAGAAGAACGGGAAGGAAAGGAGCGGTCAAGCGTTGCGATACAGGGTTTGCAAAGCGGCTTGCGCCGCATGCCAGCCGCACATGCCGTGGACGCCGCCGCCCGGCGGCGTGGCGGATGAGCAGAGGTAAAGGCCGGGGACGCTCGTGCGGTAAGGGTGCGCAGCAAAAACCGGCCGGGCGACGCATTGCCACAAATCCTGCACCCCCCCGTTGATATCGCCCCCGATATAATTGGCGTTGTACCGCTCATAACCGGCGGCGGTGCGCACCTGTCGGGCCAGAATGCAATCGCGAAACCCGGGGGCAAAGCGCTCCACCTGCGCCTCGATGGCGGCGCTCATGTCCTCATTGGAGCCGCTCGGCACATGGCAGTAGGCCCAGCCGGTGTGCCGGCCGGCCGGGGCGCGGGTCGGATCGAACCGGCTCGGCTGGGTCAGGAGGACGAAGGGCTGGCGGGCATGTTTTCCCGCCCAGACCTGCCCTTCGCCAGCGGCGATTTCCTCCAGCGTGGCGCCCAGGTGAACGGTCCCCGCCCGACGGCAGGCCTCGGCGCGCCAGGGAATCGGTTCCGCCAGCGCCCAGTCGACTTTACAGACGCCCGGGCCGTAACGATACTGTCGCAACCGGTTCCGGTACATCTTGCTAAACCGCTCCCCGGCAATCTCCAGCAATTGCCGCGGCGTGACGTCGAGGAAAACGGTTTTCGCCCGCAGCTGCCGCAGATTGGAAATCGTCCGTCCGGTGCAAATCTCTCCTCCCATGCCTTGCAGACAGCTCGTCAGAGCGTCGGCGATTTTCTGTGCCCCGCCGCGCGGAAAAGGCCAACCAACGGCATGCCCAGCCGCACCCAGCACCAGGGCGAAAGCCGCCGATAGTTTCTTTTCCAGGGGGAGAAAGGAATGCGCGGCAAGTCCGGCAAAAAGTCCCGCCGCCCGCATACCGCGGAAACGTTCGGCGACACCGGTGGCTGAGCGCAAGCCGGTATGGCCGAACCGGGCCAGAAGCAGGGGATGGCTGGGCAGATGCAGCGGCGGAGCGAGAATCTCCGCCAGCAGGGGTTCCCAGTCCGCAACCAGAGGGGAAAATAAATTTTTCCAGGTTTCGGCATCCGGCCCCAGGCTTTCTCCGGTTTCCTCGATATTGCGGGCGAGGATGGCCGCCGTACCGTCGTCGAAGGGGTGCGCCAGAGGCAGCGGCGCATGCACCCAGTGCAGGCCATGCTCGGCCAACGGCAGTTCGGCGAAACATGGAGAAGCAACGGCGAGCGGATGCACGGCGGAACAGATATCGTGGGTAAACCCCGGCAACGTCAACTCGGCCGAGCGCAGCCCGCCGCCGATCGCCGCGGCGCTTTCGACTACCGTCACCGGCCATCCCTCGCGGGCCATGACGATTGCGGCCGCCAGCCCGTTCGGCCCGGAACCGACAACGACCACCTCGGCCATGGAGTCATTTTCACCGCCAATTATGGCCTGCATTTAAAACTCTTATCCTCGAAATAAAATTTCCTATTTTCCTTTCTTTATTCAACCGGATGATAATAGCGGCAATTAACCCACGCACAAGCCCCACGACAACCGAAAGCCAATCCGCCGATAACACTGTTTTCGATTTTGCCTTGACTAATCTTTGGATCAAAGGTACTTTTTCGGTTGAACCCGCTGACCCTGGAAGGATTGCTATGGGCACCAAAATCGGCAGTTGCCTCACCGCCTTGGGCCTCTGTTCCCTGGCCTTTTACTCTGCCATGATGGCCACAGGCATCTTGCCGATCCACCTGATGCCGCAATTTCTCGTGTCCTCGATCATTTTTCTTTCCTCCGGCCGCATCATGCGCAAAGCGGCCCGAGCGCTCGCCCGCGATTCGGAAGAAAAGGAAAAAGAGGATACTCCCCCCACCGCATCCCCTGCCGACTGGCCGTGGTTGACCGGACTGCTCAACTTTACCGGCGCCCTGCTCGTCATCGGCATCATGGCCATTTTCCTCATGAAACCTCTCGGCGTGTCGCTGAAAGACGTTCTCGCCGTATCCGCCGGCAACGAACAGTTCTTCGCCACTGCGGTGCCCTGAAACCTCCCCGACTCATCCATCGAGCCCATATAGCTGCCGACTCGTACCGACGACCGGCAGTTTTCTTTTTTTCTTCCGTGCCCTTACGCCGACGAAAAATCCCCCTCGTTTGCTGCGCAACGAGGGGGACAAAAAAACGGAAGCGTTGTTGGCATCCCGGGTTTTTCGTCAGAGGATGGTCAATTCCTCAGCGGAGAAAGTCAGGTGTTTCAAGCCGTCCTTTTGCACCCAGAAGGTATTTTCGATTCCCACCGCCCCCAGGCCAGGATAGACCGCCTTCGGCTCAAAGGCGAAGGTCATGTATTCCTCGAGCACCTGATCCTTGAAGCCGCGCGCGATAAATGGGTATTCATCGATTTCCACGCCGATGCCGTGGCCAATAAATGACACCTGCGCACCGGCGCCGCCCATGAAATTATCCTTGTAGCCCAAGTCCACCGCCAAGTTGTAGCAAACCTCGTAGATATGCCCCCAGGCCACGCCGGGACGGGCGATTTCCTTCAATTTCTGCTGAATACGGTACATGTCGTCATAGGCTCGGCGCAGCGGGTCGGGAAGGTCGCCGATGCAGAACATGCGCGTCTGGTCGACTAGGTAGCCGTCGAAAGCGCCGGCGAAATCGACCGTAATCGGTTCATTGCGCCGGATCGCCTTGTAGCTCGCCCCCTGGCCGACGGATGGGTTGACGCCGAGACCGCCGAGGGGGGTGTCGACAAATGCCGGCACGGCGCTGTCGGCGCCGGAAAAGACGTGGCCGAAAAAAAGCTCGGAATTAAAACCGCGCATGCGCAGCATGCCCTGATGGCCAAGCTTGCGGGCGGTGAATTCAAGCTCCGCAGCCAGTTCGAGATCGGTCATCCCTTCGCGGACAACTTCTTTGGCCCGCTGGAAAACCCGATCGACCTGCAGGGCCGCATCCTTCATGATCTCCAGCTCGTAGGGCGATTTGACCGCCCGCACGGTGCGAATGAGCGGCGTGGCATCGACGATTTCCACCCCGTCGAGCACCGGGGCAAAACGCCGATAGAGCGCCACTGGAAGAACATCGAGCTCCATCCCCGCCTGTTTCGGCCAGGGGAGGCTGAAATCGGCGAGAATGCCGGGGATGTCCTTGGGACTTTTGATCGGCACGATATCTTTCAGGCCGCTTTCCATGCGCGCCCGACCGGCGTCCTTGCGCACCATGTAGACCGGTTCTCCCGCCGCCGGGATATAAAGCACTCCCTGCTGAACGGTGCCGGTAAAGTAAAAAAGATCGGCATTCTGCAGAATCAGAATTCCGTCGCAAGCCGTCTGTTGCATCAGAGACTGGAGTCTGCCGTAACGGGAGCGCAGTTCACTGGCGGGGGTCAGGCGCATGGTATTTCTCCTTTTCATTGCCATTCTTGTTTCTAAAACTATCGTGGGGGTCTGCTGAAAATTTTAATTCCTGCGACGGGCGGGAGGTGGTCCTTTTTTAGGCAAAACGCCAATTCCTTTGCTCTATCCATTCATTGGTAAAAAGCGGAAGAGTTTTCCCACAACGTATCCACAACCTCTGTGGATGGCGACCGCATCCCGTCCTTGAATAAAATAATCAGTGCAAATAATCGGGGCAGTGTACAGGAAGCCGCACCGGTAAACAAGCTCGGCAGCGCCGCCATGCTGGTCGGGAGAGAACCTGAGGGTGGCGTCATTCGCCATCACGGGAGGACTCCAGGGCCGAGAAACTGCGAACCCCCGCAGGCGCGGCCGGGTGGCCACGTTGTCCTGCGGGGGTTCTTTTGCAGTATGAATAACACCTTTTTCGCCGAACGCAAGCCAGGGCGCGTTCAGCGTATTATCCTCAGTTGACGGGAGAGATTATTAAACTATAATTAATTGAAATGACTTTTTTCCAGGGGAGGATGGCTTGCGATATCCCAAATTTTTTATTGGCGACAGGGTGCAGCGAACCGGCAGATTGCGCTCACGGACCGTGGTCAAAATAGCCCGCGACAACGAGCTGTTCTGGTATCAGCTGCTTGCTCCGGGCGATCGGCGAGAAACCTGCTGGGAGCACGAGTTGCGCCGGAACAGCCGCGCGGGCTGAGTGTCTTATGCGCCCTTGCGCACGAAGATCTCGCGCGCCAATTCCTCATCCACGGCAAATTCCGAATTTCCGACCTTGAAGATGTAAGAGGGAAAGCTATGGCTGAGCTGTAAGGTATTCCCCGGCAATACCCCCATGCTCATCAGCTTCTGCATCTTTTTCGAATCGCCGGTGGCCAGATAGGCGATCTCCGCCTTTTCCCTGGGTTTGATTTCGGTCAGGGCGACGACCCCCACCGCGCCGCTGGCGCGCGCCTCCTCGCAGCAGCTGCCGGGAGGAATCGGCTTGCCATGCGGGCAGGTGGTTGGGTGATTGAGCAGGGTGCAGACCTTGGCATCGACGCCTTGGTGCAGCAGATGTTCGAACTCGCAGGCCTTGGCGTCTCCTTTCTCCCCCTTGAGATCGAAAATATCCATCATCAACCGTTCGGCCAAACGATGCCGGCGCACTGTCATCTGCGCTTCCGGTCGTCCTTCCGGCCGCAGGTAAACCCGCTCCCCCTTGACCTCGACATAGGCTAAGCGCTCCAGTTCCGCCAGTCCGTCATCCTCGGGGCCGATGCCCAGCGTTGGCAGCAGGGCGGCGACATCGCCCTCCTCGACGGTGGCGATCCACAAACCTTCGAGAATCTCTTCAGCCTTTGCCGTTAATTTCATCCTTTTTCCTCCCTCTTTTCACTCTTTTGCATCAACCGCCGCAACAGCCCGGATACGACCGGATTGGCATAGCCGCAATGCGGGCAATGCACCTTGCGGCAGCCGCCGGAACAGGCGCCGCAACTCTGTTGTCCAACATCCGGCGCATCGGGAATCTCCTTGCCGCAAAATCCGCACTTCATGCCAGCACCTCGGTGACCAGCAGGAATTTATTAAGCAACCAGCCGGCGGCGAAGGCAAAAGTAGTGACGAAAAAGAAAATGAGCAGCGACACTTTCCAGCCACGCTCTTTTTTCATCATCAAAAACTGGGCAACGCAGGGGACGAACAGGGTCAAGGTGACGGCCGCGACGGTCAGCTGCACCGGGTTGAGCAAGCCGTTGGTCTGCAAGTCGTAAAGCCCGGCGGCGCCGAAATCGCGGCGGAAAAAGCCGAAAATGAAGGCGGCCGAGGCTTCGCTCGGCAAACCGAGGGCGTGCATCGCCGGCGTCATCCCGCGCACCAGCGCCTCCAGGGCGCCGGTCAGCTTGCCGGCCCAGAGCAGCACCGAGGCGATGATGAACAGCGGAAAAATTTCGAGGAAATACCACTGCATGCGGGTCAGGGTTTTTACCAGCACATTGCGCAGCTGGGGCAGCCGCAAGGGCGGAATTTCCATATAAAACATCGGCTTTTCGCCGGGAACCAGGCGCGCCGCGAGAAAACCGATGAGCAGGAAAATCAGCACGATGCAGACCGTCCATACCAGCAGCGTCCCCGGGGTGCCGGCGAGCAGCCCGAGGATGACGCCCAGTTGCGCGCTGCAGGGGATGGCCAAAGCGAGCAGGACGGTGGCGATGATCCGCTCGCGCACGGATTCGAGGGTGCGGGTGACCACGGTGGCCATGGTGTCGCAGCCGAAGCCGAGAACGATGGGGATGACCGCCCGCCCATTGAGGCCGATCCTTTTGAAAATGCGATCCACCAGCAGCGCCAGGCGCGGAAAATAGCCGGTGTCTTCGATGATCGAGAAGGCGAGAAAGAAGGTGCCGACGATGGGCAGCACCAGCGCCACCGCGTAGCGCACCGCCAGAGTGAAAATTCCATATTCGCCGACCAGCAGTTCGTGCAGCCAGTTCCAGGCGATGTGACGGTCGGCGAGGGCGATCAGCCAAGGGTTGACGAACCCCTCGAACAGCGTCCCTTCAAGAAAATCGACCACGGTGCCGGCGCCGAAGCCGCCGACAAATTGGTAGAGGCCGAAATAAAGAGAGATCAGCAGGATGGGAAAGCCGGTCCAGGGATTGATCATCCAATCGGATAGGCGTTCGCCGAAGGTGCGGATGTGGCGCTCCGGCTGGCTCACCACCCCCTCGAGCACCCCCTTGACCACTCGCCGGCGCTCCAGGCTGATGCGCAAATGCAGGTCGCTGCGGCGTTCGAAGACCGTCTCGTTCACCGCCTGCTCCACCGCTGCGAAATCCACTTCCTCTTGCCGCACCAAGGCGCCGATTTCATCGTCCCTCTGCAACAATAGCAGCGCCATGGCCCGCCGGTCGAGAAGGTAGTCGCCATGCAGCCGGTGGACGATCTTGGCAATATCCCCCTCCAGGTCGGCGGCGTAGGCGAAAGTGGCCGGACGCCGATCAAAAGAAGCAATCGCCGCATTGACCTCGGCCAGCCCCCGACGACGGGCCATGATCGTGCCAAGGACCGGAATGCCGAGTTTCTCCCGCAGCAGGGGCAGATCGATGCGCATGCCCAGCCGCTCGGCCTCATCGAGGATATTCACCACCAGAATGACCGGCAGGCCGGCTTCGATCAACTGCAGGGTCATCGGCAGCATGCGTTCCAGGTTGCGGGCATCGATGACGTGCAGCACGACATGCGGCCTTTCCCGCAGCAGAATCGCCCGCGCCACCCGCTCTTCCTCGGTAATCGGCAGCAGGGAATACATCCCCGGCGTATCGAGAACCTCATGGCGCACCCCGGCGATTTCGCAGTGGCCGCGGGACACCTCCACCGAGGTTCCGGGATAGTTGGAGACGGTGGTGTAAGCACCGGTCAGAGCATTGAACAGCACGCTCTTGCCGACGTTCGGATTGCCAACCAGTAAAATCTTCGGCTCGGGCAGGCTGGCAACGGCCGGCGGAACGAATTCTATGGGGTCTTGCTTAACATTGATAATCATTTTCAATCCAGAAAAGATAACAGCTGCAGCGGGCAATCCGATGCTTGATTCAATCCTATGCGGAAGCGTCGGAAGAGCGGGCCCGCCCTTCCGCACCCTCGCATTTTCGGCACAAACCGTATATTTCGAGTCGATGGCGCTCGATGCGGAAGCCGTGTGCCGCCGCGACTTTCTGCTGCAATTCTTCGATACCGGGATCTTCGAATTCCAGAATGGCGCCACAGCCGGTGCAAATCAGATGATCGTGATGCTCCTCCCCGGAAGTCGATTCGTAGCGGGCCTGGCCATCGCCGAAATGCCTCTCCTCGGCAATGCCACACTCGGCAAACAGCTTCAGGGTGCGGTAAACGGTGGCGTAGCCGATGTTCGGGTGCTTGCGCCGGATGCGCAGATAGAGTTCTTCCGTCGACAAATGGCTCCCGGAGCAGAGGAATTCATCCAGGATGATGTCCCGTTGCTGGGTCGACTTCAGCCCCTTGCGGGCGATGAAATCTTTAAAGATCTTACGGGTAGCCGGCATCTGCGCCCTTTTTTTGAAAATGATTATCATGAATAGCAGTCGCCCCGGCCGCAGTCAAGGGGAAAATGTCTATGATTCAAAAGCCGCCGCTCCATTCCGCCGGGGCCGGCGCATGCCATATCCCTTCTTTCGGCACTGAATTCCTCGGCCAACACGCTTGGCCTGCTCATGGTGATGCTCCTTTCGGGTGTGAAAGGGAGCATCGATGAGAATGTTCACTTGATGATTATCTTACTGATTTCAAGGCGGGGTTGCCGGGATGGTTTTGTCAATTCCGAAATCCAGGATCACCCCTGCACCGGAATGTACTGGTAAAGATAGCCGGCCAGGCGACCGAAGAGGTCGAAAAAGAGCATGACGCCAACCACCATCAGCAGCAGGCCGGTGAGGATCTCGACCAGGCGGATGTATATGCGAAAACGATTGAAGAAAGTCAAAAACCAGTGGAACAGTACGCCGGAGATGAGAAAAGGGATGCCCAAACCGGCCGAATAGGTCGTGAGCAGGGCAACCCCCCGGCCGACGCCGCCACTACTGCCGGCGGCCAAGGTGAGGATGGCGCCGAGGATCGGGCCGATGCAGGGGGTCCAACCGGCGGCAAAGGCGACCCCCACCACAAAGGTGCCAATAAAACCGGCGGGTTTTTTCTGGAGATGAACGCGTTTTTCGCCGAGGAGCACGCCAAAATGGAAGATGCCGCTGAGGTGCAAACCGAAGAGAAAGATCAGCACGCCGCCAATCTTCTGAATCCAGCCGAGACTCTCCCGCAGATGCTGCTGAAAGGAGAAGGAAGCAAGCCCCGCCAGGGCGCCGAGGCTGATGAAAACCACCGAAAATCCAGCGATGAAGATCAGGCAGTGCACCAGAACGGTCCAGCGCATCCGCCAGGTGGCACGCGCCTCCTTCAACTCACCGAAGGTCAATCCGGAGATATAGGTGACGTAAGAAGGAATCAGCGGCAGAACACAAGGGGAGAAAAAAGAGAGGATACCGGCCGTAAAGGCGATCCACAGGGTAATGTCTGCGCCCTCGGTCACGTTCTTATTCGCCGATCAGAGAGGAAATATATTTCAGAAACTCGACTGCGGACCAGTCGCGGGCACCCAGATAACGGTTGACTATTTTTCCTTCCTTGTCGATGAGGAAAGTCTCGGGAAGCCGGTAGACTTTATAGTCATCCTGCACTTTTCCTTTGCTGTCGAGCAAAATGGTAAAGGAGTGTTGGTTCTTGCCCAAAAACGTCTCGACCGCTGCCACATCTTCGCCATTGATCGCCAGCATGACGAAATCTTTGCTGCCCATGACCTCATTCAACCGCTGCATGGCCGGCATTTCCGCGCGACAAGGGGGACACCAGCTGGCCCAGAAATTGAGAAAGACGACCTTGCCGCGCAAATCGACCAGGCGCACCGGTTTGCCCTGAAGGTCTTTGAGGGTAAAATCCGGAGCGGTTTTGCCCACCTCGACAGCCACGTCGGGCGATTCAGCGGCCACAACCAAAGCGGCGGGGGCCAGCAGCAGACAAATCAAGAGGACAAGCAGAAAGCGCATGCAAAAAACCTTTCTTAATGGCGTTTGACTCAAATACCCCCTGCTCGGCGAAATGTCAAGGCGGCAGGTTTGCTCATTGTTCTTCCCGGCCGGCGCCGCTGGCCCACAACTCTTCGATTTCATCCATTTGCTCTTCACTGAAACCGAAATAATGGGCCAGTTCGTGGATGATTGTTTCGCCGATAATTTTGAACAGCGGATCGCCGGTTTCGCGGTGGCAGCATTCGACCGCCCCCTTATAGATGGTGATGACGTCGGGCAGGCACTGGCCGTAGTCGTGACCGCGCTCGTCGAGGGGCCAGCCGCGATAATAGCCGAGCAGATCGCGGGGGTCGTCGAAGCCGACCTCCTCCAGCGTTTCCGCGTCGGCCCAATCTTCGACCTGAAAAGAGAGGTTTTCCACCCGCGCCAAGAACGGCGCCGGAATGGCGGCGATCGCCCGCTCCACCAGGGCGATAAAATCCTGCCGTTTCAATCCTCGTACCCTTGGCCGCGCGCCACCCGGAAAATGGAGGCGAAGTGCGCCACTTCCCGCCCTTCTGCATCGGCGACAAACGCCTCGCCATGAAAGGTGCGCCCCTGCGGGCCGCGAATGGTAGCCGTCGCCGTCAGGCGCCCCTCCCGCACCGGGGCGAGAAACTTTGTATTCAGTTCGGTGGTGGCGAAAACCGTCCCCTGCGGCAGGATGGTTTTAATCGCCATCGCCACCGCCGTATCGGCCAGGGTGACTAGAGCGCCACCGTGCATAACGCCTCCCCCCTGCGCCAGTTTAACGGTAAACGGCAACGACAACACCGCCTTGCCCCCTTCCGCCATTTCGATTCGTAGTCCGATCAGGTCCTCAAAGGGTGCGGTGTCGACCCATTGTGCCAACCGGAACTGCTCCTCCTGCGGTTTGCGCAAGGTTTCGGGATTAGCCAGCAGCCGTGCCATAACGATCCTTTTTCAGGGGAACTGGGGAAATTCGCGAATGCACGGTCGGCAATAAAAAAACCAGACTTGCCACAGGCTGGAGATGAATTGATTCAGGGGCAGTATCGGGAACGTTGACCGTCGGGCGACAGAATACCATGGGGCGGTTGCGGCTTCAACCCGCTTCCGTCCCCTCTGAAATAGTGAGTGGCGGCAGGTGTTATTGCGAAACGAACAGGCTCTTCAAGCGGAAGAGCCTGTTCGTTTCGCGGCGGGTGTATCCATCAGTCGAGGTGCGTATCGAATTCCTTCGGATGTTTTTTGACCTCTTCGTAGTTCACCTTGTAGCCATGGGTCAGTTCCCGGCAATCGTGCAGGTCCCATGTTGCGCGATGATCGGCCACCTCCACCTCGATCAGTTCGCCGCTGCATGAAATCACCCGACCCGCTTCGTGCGTATTGTTGTTTTCCACCCACGTTAACCGGCCTTCCCTGGCCAGTTCGCACATTCCTTCGAAGTCTGTTTGTTTCATACACGTCTCCTTTGCTGTGGACGGTGTTTCTATCGAAGCAGCATCCTGTCTCCGTGCAAATTCCATTATACTCTCCCGACGAAAATGCCGCAAAGTTGTTGCCTGCATTGTTTTTTTCGCGCCGCCTCTTCATTGCACCGGTGGCGACAGTTGGGTTTTGGTTGGACTTTTAAAGTCGGCCACGTAAAATGGGGCGAATTTCCACCGGACAGACGGCACGCTTTGACGGAAAAAAACGAAGGAGACGAGCAAACATTGCAGAATGCCGCAGAACAGCCCGCCACCCTCGCGCAGGATTTCACAGTTTTGCGCAACATCCTCAATACCCTGGTCCTGCTGCAAAGCCATTTGCGCCTCGTCGGGGAAACCGGGGCCAATACCGTTCTCGCCACGTCGCGTCTTTTTACCTTCCTGGAGCAAATCTTCGCCGCCAGGCAAACCCTTACCTTTTCCGTGGCCCGGCACGGTTTTCTTTTTGCCGATACCTTTATCGACCGGACAAACCGCAATCTCGAAAAATTCGCCAACCTGCTCTTTCAGCACGGGATTGCCTCCCTGACCATCACGCCGGAGGTGGCTCCGCAGGCCATCCATTCCTTTCTCAAACTGGTCAACCGCAAACCTTCGGAAACCTGGGATGAAGGCGGCATGCCCGTCTGTTTGCGCTCGCGCAAGGTGACGGGCCTGGTCGTCGGCGAAATGAGCGAGGATTATTTCGAGCTGAAGGACGCCGCAAGCGAGGTCGAGCCCCTGCCCGCGACGACGGTCCTTTGGGAGAAATACGCCCTGGCCATCGCCCACGGCCTGCATCTTGCCGATGCCGACGCCGAGGGGGCCGACCACTCCCCGGCCGCCATGGCCGCGGCGGCCGGCGCGGCTTTGCAAAACAGAACGGAAGAGGAAAAAACCGCTTTTGCCCGCCATGCCGGTCGGTTTTTGCTTTCGCTCAAGCACGAGAAGGTGCGCACTTACCGCGATGCCACCGTGCGCAATCTGACCACTTTCATCAACGAACTGCCCCCCGATCTGCGCATCCTTTTTCTGACCAATGTTTTCAATTTGAATCTGGATATCGATCTGGCCGAGGACTTCGCCAGCACGTTGTCGGATGAGTGCATCCTCGATGCCTTCAAAAACGCCGCCATCGAGGAAAATTACACCCCGCCGGTCATTTTGCGCCTTCTCGGGAAACTGGCCGCCAATCGCGGCCTGGATACGGAAGGCGCGGTAACCCATGGGTCCGGACAAGGTCCGGACAGCAGCATGCTTGCCGATCTCTTCCGCGCCGACGGCTTTGCCGATTATGTTCCCGAACGTTACCAGGACGCATTGCTGCGCGTGGTGCGGGAAGATCATCTACCGGCGGGAACGGAGGTGGAACTCGATCAGCTCAAGCAGAGCCTCGAACCGGCCGCGGTCGAAGATCACCTCGGACAGGTCCTGCTGCGGATCTTCCAGGAGACGCCGGATGCGCAGCATCTCACCGGCATGTGCGGCAACCTGCGAAACACCGTCGATTTTTATCTGACCACCGAAAACTTCGGCAAAATCACTGAGCTGCTGCAAACCATTGCCGCCACCGACCCCACGGCGGAGAGCGCCCACGTTGCACTGGTCGAGCACGCATCTTCCGCCGCCTTTATCGATGCCGCCCTCGATGCCGTCAACCGCCTCGGCCGAGAAAAGCTTGAGGAACTTGCCACACTGATTCTTTACCTGAAAGAGCCGTTTATCGTGCCGCTCTTTGCGCGGCTGAACCAGGAGCCGAACCGGTCGATACGCCTTGTTTACCTGCGGCTCCTCAAGCAGATCGGCCCGCCCTGCATTGGGGAGGCGATCCGCTGGCTGACCGACGAGCGCTGGTACGTGACCCGCAACATGCTTTTTCTCCTGCGCGAAATCGGCGACCCTACCGTTCTTCCGGAAATCCGGCGCTATCTCACCCACAACCACGCCAAAGTCCGCCAGGAGGCGCTCGGCGCCTGTCTGCTGTTTCGAGATGACGCTGCCGTCGGTCACTTGCTGCGCGGCTTCGAGGCGAAAGAGGAGACGGAGGCGATCAGGGCGGTAACGCTGGCGGCGCAAGCGAACGATCCGCAGGTCATCGCCAGGCTTCTCGAAACGGTGCAAAAATCTTCCCTCTTCGACTACCGTCTGGAACTGCGGCGGGCAGCGGTCCGTGCACTGGCCGTCCATGCTCCGCCGGAGGCATTGCCTGTTTTTGCCCAGATTCTCGCTTCCCACGATCGGCTGCGTGCGTCCCCGCACGAGCAGTTGAAACTCGAAATCGTCGGCTCCCTCGGTAAATACCCGACCGAACCAGCCGCCAAGCTGCTGCGGGAACTCGTCGGGAACGGATCGGCCAAGGTCGCGCAAGTGGCCCGATTGCAGTTGAAAAAACTAACGGAAGGGGAGAGATGAGCAACAACGACGCACAACAGGTCAGAAGGGTTCAACTTCTCCTCGGGCATCTGCTGCGGGCGCTGACCAGCGCTTCCCTTTACGCACCGGACCATCCGCAGGTGCTTGCTGCCATTCCCGGCATTCTCGACCCCCTGCAACGCTACCTGGCGCACCGGTCCGAGCTGAGCCTGATCTTCACCAGGGAGGACATTCTTTTCGCCGGCAAGCCGCTGGAGCGCAATCCGCAAATCCGCCGGATCGCCCGAATTTTTGCCGACCTGGAGATCGGGCATATCCGTTTTCTCCCCGGGGTCGAAGCGGCCGATCTGCGTCAGTTGATTCGCTGCGCCGCCGGACAGGAGGGCCTTGCCGCCCTGAAAGTCCCCGGTTCCAGGGTGCAGGTGGGCAGCGTGGAGGTGCCGCCGACCGAGGAGCAGGAAGCGCAGATCGCAAGTTTCGAGGATTTGAGCCCGGAGCAGCTCGACGATCTGCAGGCGTTGTTCGGCGCCATCGGCGCGCAGGACAAAATCGATGTCCACAACCTGGTGTCGATCGTGAAGGGGTTTGTAACGGCTTTCCAGCGCGAGGCGAATCCGCTGCTGGCGTTGGCGCCGCTGCGCCGCTTCGACGATTACACCTTTACCCACTCGATCAATGTCGGCATTCTCAACATGGCCCAGGGGATGTCGCTCGGCATCGACGGCCAGTTGCTGCACGACCTTGGCATCGCCGGGATGCTGCACGATGCCGGCAAGCTCTTTGTCGACCGTAAAATTCTCAACCGGCCGGGAAAATTGACGGAGGAGGAATGGATTATCATGAGGTCCCATCCTTCCACCGGCGCCCAATATCTGATGAATCAGGAAGGGATACCGACCCTGGCGGTTATTGCCGCCTTCGAGCATCACATGCGCTACAATCTGCAAGGCTACCCGCCGACGCCGCCGGGCTGGCGGTTGAACCTGGCCAGTCAGATGACGATGATTTCCGATACCTTCGACGCCCTGCGCACCCGCCGGGTGTACAAGGATCCATGGGATTTTGCCAAAGCCAGCGGCCTGATGCTGGAGATTGCCGGCACCCAGCTCAATCCCGACCTGACGATGAATTTTCTCAAACTGCTGGCCCGACTCGGCGAGAAACTGCCGCCGATGGCGGCGGACGAGGATGTGCCGGCGCGCGAATGCTACTGCGAGTAAAAAAACGTCCCCGAAATCCGCGGATCGCCCGAAACAGGAGAAACATGCGAGACACCGTGCAGGAAAGCACAACCGAAGCGCCTCTGGTTCCGATGCCGGCCACCCCCGCCACTTGTCCCGGCGCGGAGCAGCTTCCCTTCGGCCAGCAGACGACCTTCCCGTCCGGGGAAGCATCAGCCCAACCGGAGAAGAAAAGCTTTCTGCGCCGATTCGGCGCCCTCGGCCTGCTGCTCATGTTTGTGTTCGGGAAACTGAAATACATCCCCATGCTGCTGCAGGTCGGCAAGTTCAAGACCTTCATCACCATGCTGATCAGCATCTGGGCTTACGCTCTGTTCTGGGGATGGTCTTTCGCCGCCGGCTTCGTCGCCCTTCTCTTCATCCATGAAATGGGGCACGTCATCGCCTTGCGCATGCAGGGAATCCGGGCAACGGCGCCGATGTTCATCCCCTTTTTCGGCGCGTTCATCGGCATGAAACAGCTTCCCGACAACGCCTTCGGCGAAGCGGTGGCCGCCTACGGCGGGCCGCTGCTGGGCACCCTGGGGGCGATGGTTTGCGCCCTGGTCGGCGTCGCCACCGGCAACCCCTTCTGGTACGCTTTGGCTTCGACCGGATTTCTTCTCAACCTGTTCAATCTCCTGCCGATCTCACCCCTGGACGGCGGGCGCATCCTCGGTGTCATCAGCCCCAAGCTGTGGATCGTCGGCCTGGCGGGGGCGATCGGTCTTTTCTGGCTGACCTGGTCGCCGATCATCGCCCTGATTGTCATCATGGGCAGCCTGCAGATCTGGTCCACGGCGAAACAGGGCAAGACCGAAAAGGCCCGTTATTACGCGGTGACACCGGTCAGACGGATCGCCATGGGACTCGCCTTCCTCGCCCTGGCCGCAACGACTTCCGTCGGCATGCTGGCCGTCCAGGGGCCGCTGACGGATTTTCAGGAAAGAGAGTTGCGACGCTCGGCGTCCGTCGACGAACGAGAATAAGGAGGGCCGCCGCCCTTATCGACCGTCTGCCGCATGGCTTAACCGCGAAGGCCCTCCCGCGCCCTGGATCGGTCCGACCAGACGGCTGAAATATTCCGGCGGCGGCGCCGTAAATTCCAGCCGTTGCCGCGAAAACGGGTGCACAAAGGCCAGCACCCGCGCATGCAGAAAGAGGTGTTTCGCGCCGTCCTCCCGCCCATATTTCCGGTCGCCGAGCACCGGGTGCCCCTGCTCGGCGCAATGCACCCGAATCTGATGCTTGCGGCCGGACAGCAGCTCGATTTCCAGCAGGCTCAGCCCCCGCACCTCGCGCAGCACGCGATAGTCGGTGCGCGACAGCTTACCCAGCCCGGCCTCTGTGGTGGAATAAACATTGTGCGCGCTGTTCTCCAGCAAAAAGGAGATAATCGCCCCTTCCTTTGCGCACAGCGTGCCGTGTACGACGGCGAGATAGCGCTTCTGCGCCTCTTCCCAGTTCTGTTGCAGAAAAAGTTTGGCGGCCTCGCTCCTGGCGAAAACCAGGACGCCGGAGGTATCGCGATCCAGGCGATGGACGATGAAAACCCGCTGCCGCGACCGCGGATCCCCTTTGCGCACATAATCGTTGAGAAAAGAGTGGGCCGTGCGGGTTTTATCCCGCTCGGTTCCGATGGTCAGCAGGCCGGCCGGCTTGTTCACCACCAGCACATCGCGATCCTCGTGCAGCAGGGTCAATCCCCCCCGGGGCTGAAAGCGATTTGCCGATTTTTTGTTTGGACGCATTGGAGATCCTTCGCGGGGCGCGAGATTTGCGCCCCAAGGTAAATAGGATTGATTTCCCGGTATGGCCGCAAGAAATACCGTCACCGCATCGCATGCGTCAATCGAATTCTCCCGTCGTCAATAGCCGTATTCACCTATTTCGATGCTGTGCAGGCGTCCGTTCTCGAAACGCAAAACGCGAATGAACATGTTCGGGCCAAGATTGTACGTCCACTCCTCGACCGTTACCTCCTGAAGCACTTCGAAAAAGCCGCCCTCCCGAAAGATCCGAAAATACCGCTCCTCCTCCCGCTCTTCCCGGAGCACGGGTTCGCCGCACTTTTCCAGAACGTCGAATTTTCCATCGCCGATATGCACCAGCTGGTTGCCGCAGCGCATGGCGAAAAGATCGCCGGCGGCCAAAAGGATCATCCATAGAGCCCAAATAAATCCCGCAGCAAACTTTTTCATCTCCGCCTCCCCACTCAGTTTAAAAGATTTCGCTGCCGGCGAACAGGACGACGGTCCGCCGGCGCGGCAGCCCTCCCCTTGCCGGCCAGGAAACGGCGGTTAGACTGGAAGGAGGCGCAAAGAAAGGGATGTTCAATGGCCAAGCTTGGGGAAAAAGTTATTCTTCTCACCGGCGCCACCGACGGTCTCGGCCGGCGCGTCGCCGAAGACCTCGCCGCACGGGGGGCCGTCGTTCTGCTGCACGGGCGCAACCCGGAAAAAGGGGAGGCAACCCTCGTCGAAATCCGCCGGGCAACGGGCAACGAGCGCTTACGATACGCCAACGCCGATCTTGCCTCGTTGCAGGAGGTCGCCCGCTTCGCCGAGCAGATCGCCGCCGAGCAGCCCCGGCTGGACGTGCTGGTCCACAACGCCGGGATCGGCGCCGGCGCCCACGGCGGCCAGCAACGGGAAACGAGCCGCGACGGCTTTGAGCTGCGCCTGGCGGTCAACTACATCGCGCCCTTCCTCCTCACCCGCCGCCTGCTCCTCCTGCTGCGCCGCACCGCCGGCGAGCAGGGCGAAGCGCGGATCGTCAGCGTCGCCTCCACCGCCCAGCAGAAGATCGATTTCGCCGACCCGATGCTGGAGCGCGGCTACAGCGGCATGCGCGCCTATGCGCAAAGCAAACTCGCGCAGGTGATGTTCACCTTCGGTCTGGCCGAAGAGCTGGCGGGCAGCGGCGTCACGGCAACGGCGCTGCATCCGGCCACGCTGATGGACACCAAAATGGTGCGGGAATGGTTCGGCGCCCCGCGCGCCTCGGTGGAAGAAGGCGCCCGCGCCCTGGAGCGGCTCATCGTCGCGGACGAACTTGCCGGCGTTTCGGGCGAATATTTCGACGGCGAGAGGAAAGGAAAGGCGGACCCGCAGGCTTACGACAAGGAGGCCAGACGCCGCCTGCGGGAGTTGAGCGAGGGATGGGTCAACGGGTTTCTCTGAGACCTTTCGCCCGCCGCAACCGGCGCAGCGACCGGGCGGCCTGATGACTGGATTGTGCCAAAGGATAGAAAAAAACCGCGACAGTGCACGAGGGGGTTGCGGCCAACAAACGACACTGCCCCCGGCCGCTGGCGCGACCGGGGGCAGTTTGCCTGCGCGAAACCTTTCGATCAGCAGCCGAGCTGCTTGAAGAAATCGTTCCCCTTGTCGTCCACCAGGATGAACGCCGGGAAGTCCTCCACTTCGATCTTCCACACCGCTTCCATCCCCAATTCGGGGAAGTCGATGCACTCGACCTTCTTGATGTTCTCCTCCGCCAGAACGGCCGCCGGGCCGCCGATGGAGCCGAGATAGAAGCCGCCGTGCTTCTTGCAGGCGTCGGTCACCTGTTGCGAGCGGTTGCCCTTGGCGATCATCACCATGGAGCCGCCGTTGGCCTGGAGCAGGTCGACGTAGCTGTCCATGCGGCCGGCGGTGGTGGGGCCGAAGGAGCCCGAGGCTTTGCCAGCCGGAGTCTTCGCCGGGCCGGCGTAGTAGATCGGATGCTTCTTCAGGTAATCGGGAAGGGGCTTGCCGCTGTCCAGGATCTCCTTGAACTTGGCATGGGCGATATCGCGGCCGACGACGATGGTGCCGGTGAGCAGCAGCGGCGTGCTGACCGGGTGCTTGGCCAGCTCGGCGAGGATCTTCTCCATCGGCTGATTGAGGTCGAGCTTCACCCCGTGGCTGTGCTTGCCACGGTACTGCTCGGGAATGAAGCGGCCCGGATTGCGGTCCATTTCCTCGACGAACAGACCCTCCCTGGTGATCTTCGCCTTGATGTTGCGGTCGGCCGAGCAGGAGACCGCCATGCCGACGGGGCAGGAGGCGCCATGGCGCGGCAGGCGGATAACGCGCACATCGTGGGCGAAGTACTTGCCGCCGAACTGGGCGCCGATGCCGAGCTTGTAGGCCGCCTCCAGCAGCTCTTTCTCCAACGCGACATCGCGGAAGGCCTGGCCGTGCTCATTTCCCTCGCTGGGCAGGCCGTCGAGTTCCTTGGCGGTGGCCAGCTTGACCGCCTTCATGCAGGCGTCGGCGCTGGTGCCGCCGATGACGAAGGCGATGTGATAGGGGGGACAGGCGGCGGTGCCGAGGTATTTCATCTTGTCGATCAGCCAATTCTTCAGCTTCTCGGGGGTGAGCAGGGCTTTGGTCTCCTGGTAGAGCATCGTCTTGTTGGCGCTGCCGCCCCCTTTGGCCATGAAGAGGAATTTGTAATAATCCCCGTCGGTGGCCATGATGTCGATCTGCGCCGGCAGGTTGGTGCCGGTGTTCTTTTCCTTGTACATGTCGAGGGCGACGGTCTGGCTATAGCGCAGATTCTCCTCGGTATAGGTCTTGTAGATCCCCTTCGAAAGGAATTCCTCATCCCTCACTCCCGTCCACACCTGCTGCCCTTTTTTGGCGACGATGGTGGCGGTGCCGGTGTCCTGGCAGAGGGGAAGTTCGAAATTGGCGGCAATCTCGGCGTTGCGCAGGAAGGCCATGGCGACCCCCTTGTCGTTCATCGAGGCTTCGGGATCGCGCAGGATCTTGGCGACATTCTCGTTGTGCTCGGGGCGCAGCAGGAAGGAGACGTCCTTCACCGCCTGGTTGGCGAGAACGGTGAGCGCCTCGGGATCGACCTTCAGCACCTCTTTGCCGTCGAATTGGGCGACGGAAACGTACTTCTCCGACCCGGGGATTTTGTAGTACTTGGTGGCGTCCTTGGCGAGGGGAAAGGGATCCTGGTAATGGAATTCCGGTGTGGCCATCGTTCTCTCCTTTGCATGGAATGGGCATGACGGCGGGAAAAAGCCGCCGGTTATGGATGGGCTGTTCATTATAGGCATGTTGTATACATTTGTCGATATTAAGTTGCGACGGATTTGCCGGGTTAAAACAAGAAAATTCAGCACCGCAAAGGCGCAAGGTCGCAAGGAAATTCTTTGCAAGGCTTGGCGTTCTTTACGCCTTGCGGTGCGGCGGATTCATTCTCCGCAGGTTAATAGACGGGATTTTTCTTGAAAGGCGGCCGGCGGCAATTTATCTTGGGCCGGCAACCACGGCTGAGTTGCGGAGAAAAACGAAGGAGGCGCCCCCATGCAGAAAATGCTTAAGCTCATTCTCACCTCCAAGGTCTACGAGGCGGCGGTGGAAACGCCGCTGGAAGAGGCGGCCGCTCTGTCGCGCGAGCTGGAAAACCGGGTGCTGCTCAAACGCGAGGACCTGCAGCCGGTCTTCTCCTTCAAGCTGCGCGGCGCCTACAACAAAATCGCCCAGCTGGAAGAGGCGGAGCGCGCTCGCGGCGTGATCACCGCCAGCGCCGGCAACCACGCCCAGGGGGTCGCCTTTTCGGCGCGGCGGCTCGGCATTCCGGCGCTTATCGTCATGCCGGTGACGACGCCGCGCATCAAGGTGGCGGCGGTGGAAGCCTTCGGCGCCGAGGTCGTCCTCTTCGGCGACAACTATTCGGAGGCGGCGGACCACTGCGCAAAGCTGCTGACGGAACGGGGAATGACCTTCATTCCTCCCTTCGACGACGAACTGGTGATCGCCGGCCAGGGCACGGTGGCCGATGAACTGCTGCGGCAAAGCGCCGGGCGGATGGACGCGGTTTTCGTGCCCGTCGGCGGCGGCGGACTGATCGCCGGCATCGCCGCCTACCTCAAGGCGCTGCGCCCTACGGTGCGGGTGATCGGGGTGGAGCCGGCGGACAGCGATGCCATGGCCCGCTCCCTGGAGCAAGGGCGGCGGGTGGTTCTCGATTCGGTGGGCATTTTCGCCGACGGCGTGGCGGTGCGGGAGGTCGGCAGGCTCACCTTCGATTACTGCCGGCGGCATGTCGATGAGATCATCCGCGTCGATACCGACGAGTTGTGCAGCGCCATCAAGAGCATTTACCAGGCGACCCGTTCCATCGTCGAGCCGGCCGGGGCGCTGGGCGTGGCCGGGCTGAAGAAGTATGTGCGCGAGCGCGGGGTGCGCGGCGCGTCGCTGGTGGCGATCAATTCCGGCGCCAACATGAATTTCGAGCGCCTGCGCTACGTCGCCGAGCGCACCACCATCGGCGAGAAACAGGAGGCGCTTTTCGCCGTCACCATCCCCGAACAGCCCGGCGCGCTCAAGCGTTTCTGCGCCGAGGCGGTGGGCGAGCGCAACATCACCGAGTTCAACTACCGCCTGGCCGGCCGCAATCAGGCGCACATCTTTGTCGGCATCACCATCCGCAACGCTCAGGAGCGCACCGCTTTCGGCCAACAGCTCGCCGCCGCCGGCTTCGCCAACGTCGATCTCACCGACAACGATCTGGCCAAAACGCACGTGCGCTACATGGTCGGCGGCCGCTCGCCGGAAGCCATCCACGAAGTGCTCTACCGCTTCTGGTTCCCCGAGCGAACCGGCGCCCTCACCCGGTTTTTGGTCGCCATGGCCGCCGACTGGAACATCTCCCTTTTCCACTATCGCATGCAGGGGGGCGATTACGGCCGGGTGCTCATCGGCCTGGAAATTCCCGCCGGCGGCGAGGCGGGTTTCCGCAGCTTTCTCGCCCATCTCGGCTACCACTATGTGGAGGAAACGGCGAATCCGGCGTTCAAGCTTTTTTTGTGAGGACGGCTCGGATCACGGGCAAAATTAATTGACAGTTTTAGTCGGGTATGTTATTCGGTTAGCCATCCCGAAAAGGGAATTTCCGGCAGGAGGTTATCCCGTGTTTCAGACCTTGAAGGAAGATTTCCGGGTGGTTTTCGAGCGCGATCCGGCGGTGCGCAGTGCGCTCGAAATCATCTTTTGCTATCCCGGTTTTCACGCCATGCTTTTTCACCGGGTGGCGCATCGGCTGTGGAATGCGAGGATTTATTTCCCTGCCCGCCTGGTTTCCCACCTTGGTCGTTTTCTCACCGGGATTGAGATTCATCCCGGCGCCAAAATCGGCCGAGGCTTCTTCATCGATCATGGCATGGGGGTGGTGATCGGCGAGACGGCGGAAATCGGCGATAATTGCACCCTTTACCACGGCGTCACCCTGGGGGGAACCTCCTGGGCGAAGGAAAAACGCCATCCGACCCTCGGCAACAACGTGGTCATCGGCTCCGGCGCAAAAGTTCTGGGGCCTTTCACCGTCGGCGACGGCAGCAAGATAGGCTCCAATTCGGTCGTGGTGAAGGAGGTTCCGCCCAACTCGACAGTGGTCGGCGTTCCCGGGCGGATGGTCCTCACCGACGATCAGAAGCAAGCGCAGGAGAAAAAGGTCGATCTCGAACACGGCCGACTGCCCGACCCGGAAGCCAAAGCCATCGCCTGTCTGTTCGACCAGATTCGGGCGCTGGAGAACCGGATCAAGGACCTCGACGAAGAGCAGGAGCGGCTGCGCGGCCTGCTCCCGAACGCCGGAAGGACATAAAGATGCGACTTTCGACCAAGGCTCAGTACGCCGTGCGGGCGATGGTCAGCCTGAATCTGCATTCCGACAACGCCCCGATTTCGATCCGCGATATTTCCGTCCGCGAGGAGATCTCCCTCAACTATCTGGAGCAGCTTTTCGCCAAGCTGCGCCGTTGCGGACTGGTCGAGAGTTTTCGCGGACCCGGCGGCGGGTACGTTCTGGCACGACCGGCGGCGCAGATCCGGGTGGACGAAATCATTGACAGCGTCGAGGAAACGCTCGTGCCGGTCTCCTGCATGGATGAGGGCGGCTGCGCCTGTCCCGAGCAATGCGCCACCCACAGCGTCTGGCAGGGTCTCGGCCAGCGCATTCGCCAGTTTCTCGCCTCCATTACCCTGGCCGATCTGACTCTTGAAGCCCGGCGGAAAATGAGGAAGGAATAAATCGGTTTTGAATCTGTCCAGACAACCACAATGCTTCAGAGGAGGAGAACGGTGAAACACATTTACATGGACAACAACGCCACCACCGCCGTACGCCCGGAGGTGCTGGAGGCGATGCTCCCTTTTTTCCGCGAACATTTCGGCAACCCCTCCAGCGTCCACTGGGCCGGACGGGCGGTGGCCGGCGCGGTGGAGAAAGCGCGCGAGCAGGTGGCGAAGCTGGTCAACTGCTCCCCAGCCGAAATCGTCTTCGTCTCTTGCGGCAGCGAAGGGGACAACACGGCGATCCTCGGGACCGCCGACGCCCTGCGCGAGAAGGGCAATCACATCATCACCACTTCGGTGGAACACCCGGCGGTGCTCGAAACCTGCCAGTTTCTGGAAAAGCGCGGCTATGAGGTCACCTACCTGCCCGTCGACAAGAACGGCATGCTTGATCTGGCCCAGTTGGAAGCGGCGATCACCGATAAGACGATCCTGATATCGGTGATGTGGGCCAATAATGAGACCGGCAATCTTTACCCGATTCCCGAAATCGGCGCCATCGCCCGCAAGTACAAAGTGCGCCTGCACACCGACGCGGTGCAGGCGGTGGGCAAGGTGCCGGTGGACGTACAGGCGGCCGGCGTCGATCTGCTGGTCATTTCCGGACATAAACTCGGCGCGCCGAAAGGTGTCGGCGCGCTTTACGTCCGGCGCGGCGCCAAATTGACCCGCTTCATGCACGGCGGCCACCAGGAACGCAACCGGCGCGCCGGCACGCACAATGTCCCCGCCATCGTCGGCCTCGGCCTCGCCTGCGAACTGGCCGGGAGGGAGATGGTGGAGAAAGCGGCCTATATCAAGAAGTTGCGCGACCGGTTGGAAAGCGGCATCCGCCTGGCGGTGCCGGAGATCAAGCTCAACGGCCATCCGACCGAACGCCTGCCGAACACCTTGAATGTCAGCTTCGCCTATATCGAAGGGGAATCGCTGCTGCTCAACCTCGATATGAAGGGGATCGCCGCCTCGTCCGGGTCGGCCTGCACCTCTGGCTCCCTGGAGCCCTCGCACGTGCTCGGCGCCATGTGCGTCGAGATCACCCTGGCCCATTCGAGCACCCGCTTCAGCCTTGGCGCCGACAATACGCGGGAGGATGTCGATTACGTCCTGGAGGTCCTGCCCCCCATCGTCCAGCGACTGCGCGAGATGAGTCCGCTCTACAACTGTAATCAGGAAAGCTGCGTCGACTGCACGACGCTTGCCCGACTTTAACCAGTTCTCTGTCAAAGGAGAGAATCGATGTATTCCGAAAAAGTGATGGACCATTTCAGCAACCCGCGCAACGTGGGTGAAATCGAAAACGCCGATGGTGTCGGCGAGGTGGGGAACGCCTCCTGCGGCGACATCATGAAAATTTTCCTCAAGGTCGAGAACGGCCTGATCAAGGACATCAAGTTCAAGACCTTCGGCTGCGGCGCCGCCATCGCCACCTCGTCCATGGTCACCGAAATGGCCATCGGCAAAACGCTGGACGAGGCGCTGGAACTGACCAACGCCGCCGTGGCCGAGGCGCTCGACGGCCTACCCGCGCAGAAGATGCACTGCTCCAACCTCGCCGCCGACGCCCTGCACGAGGCGATCAAGAACTATCAGGAGAAGCAGGGGTGAAAACGGGTGACGTGTAATCCGTAATCCGTAGGCGGGTGGGCGTAGGCCTGCCCTACAAAATAAACCTGTTCCCCGTTGGGGCGCGGCATGTCGCGCCCCAACATGGTTATTTATGACGCAGAAGAAAAAACGGATCGTCGTCGCCATGAGCGGCGGCGTCGATTCCTCCGTGGCCGCCGCCCTGCTCAAGGAGCAAGGGCACGAGGTGATCGGCATGACGATGCAGATCTGGGATTACTCCGCCTTCACCGCCGCCCATGGCGACACCTTCGGCACCTGCTGTTCCCTCGACGACGTCTACGATGCCCGCCGCGTCGCCGAGTCCCTCGGCATCCCCTTTTACGTCGTCAATTTCGAAAAGGATTTCCAGCGGCAGGTGATCGACCGCTTCTGCGACGATTACTTCGCCGGCCGCACCCCCAATCCCTGCGTCGTGTGCAACCAGGTGCTCAAGTTCGACCTGCTGCTGCGCCGGGCGCGGGAATTGGAAGCGGACTACCTCGCCACCGGCCATTACGCCCGCATCGTCGAGACGGCGGACGGCTGCGCCCTGCACAAGGGGGTGGACGCGGCGAAGGACCAGAGTTATTTCCTCTTTACCCTCTCCGGCGAACAGATGGCGCGGGTGCGCTTTCCCCTCGGCGGCATGAGCAAGGAGGAGGTGCGCGCCCACGCCGCCCGCCTCCAGTTGCGGGTGGCGGAGAAAGCGGAGAGCCAGGATATCTGTTTCGTCCCCGATGGCGACTACGTGCGCTTTCTTGAAGAGGAGCGCGGCGCCGGCGCCATGGACGGCGAGATCGTCCATGTCTCCGGCCAGATCCTCGGCGCCCATCACGGCACCTACCGCTACACCGTCGGCCAACGGCGCGGTCTCGGCATTGCCTGGCCGCAGCCGCTTTATGTCGTTGGCATCGATGCCCGCAAGAAACAGGTGCTGGTGGGGGAGGAGCAATTTCTGGAGAGAACAGAGCTGACGCTGCACAGCATCAACTGGCCCGGTCCGCCGCCGCCGGCGAAATTCGAAGCCGCCTGCCGCATCCGCTACCGGCATCGGGAGGTCGCTTCGACAATCACCCCTCTCCCCGGCGGCCGCGCCCACGTCTGTTTCGCCGCCCCACAACGCGGGGTGACGCCCGGGCAGGCGGCGGTTTTTTATGATGGCGAGCGGGTGCTCGGCGGCGGCTGGATCGAATGACTCTCACCGCCGCCATCGCCACCCTCGGCTGCAAAACGAACCAGTTCGAGTCCGCCGCCCTGCATGAATCCCTCGAAACCGCCGGCTACAGGATTGTTCCCTTCGAGGCCGGGGCCGATCTGGTCGTGGTGAACACCTGCACGGTGACCGCCGCCACCGACGCGCAGTCGCGCAACCTGGTGCGACGGGCGCGCCGACTTAACGCCGCCTGCCGGGTGGTGGTGACCGGCTGCTACGCCCAGGTCGATCCGACGGCGCTCAAGGAGTTGCCGGGGGTGGCGCTGGTGCTCGGCAATGAGGAAAAACGCGATCTGCTGCGCCACCTGGCGGATGGGGCCGGAGTCGCCGTCGCCCCTTCCCGCGCCACAACCGCCCTGCCGCCTCCCCTGTCGACCTTCGCCGGGCGCAGCCGCGCCTTCGTCCAGATCCAGAACGGCTGTGACGCGTTCTGCAGCTACTGCATCATCCCCTACGCCCGGGGGGCAAGCCGTTCGGTTCCCGCCGCCGCCGTTATCGAACAGATACGCCGCCTGAACCCCGATTATCCGGAGATCGTCCTCACCGGTATTCACATCGGCGGCTACGGCGCCGACCTGCAGCCGCCGACAACGCTGCTCGCTCTGCTGCACACCATCGAGCGGGAAACAGAAGTGCAACGGCTGCGCCTCGGGTCTCTGGAGCCGACGGAAATTCCTGCCGCTCTCATCGAAACGGTCGCCGCCTCCCCGGTCCTCTGCCCGCATTTCCATATCCCCCTGCAGGCGGGCGACGACGCGGTTCTGCAGCGGATGAACCGGCATTACGACAGCGCTTTTTTCCGCACCCTGGTGACCGATATCCATGCCCGCCTGCCGGAGGCGGCGATCGGTCTGGATGTCATTGCCGGTTTTCCCGGCGAAACGGAGGCGGAATTCGCCAATACCTGCCAGCTGATCGAGGATCTTCCCGTTTCCCACCTGCATGTCTTCCCCTTCAGCAAGCGGCCCGGAACGCCTGCGGGCGCAATGGCCGACCAGATTTCCGGGTCGCTGATTAAGCAACGGGCGGCGCGCCTGCGGCAGATCGGCGAGGCGAAACAAGCCGCTTTTGCCCGCCGTTTCATCGGCAGAACGCTGGAAGTGGTGATCGAGGGGGGAAAACGAAAGGGCTTGTGCCGCGGATTGACCGGCAACTATCTCTCGGTCGCCTTCTCCGGCGGCGACGCCAAAGAGGGGGATTTGGTGGCGGTGCGGATCACCGACTGGACCTCCGCCGGCCTGCTCGGCGCAGCGGTATGACGGGCAGTCGCCAACAGCGGCGGGAGACGCTCGTCGCCGCCGCCGCGACCGGCGAGCGTCTGGATATTTATCTGGCAAGGGTTCTCGGGGTATCGCGCCGCGCGGTCAAACAGGCCCTCGACGGCGGCCGGATTTTTATCGACGGGCGAGCGGTGCGCCGCGCCGGCCACCTGCTGCAAGGCGGCGAGACACTGGCGGTCACCCTCGATCGGCCGCCCCCCCCGCCACGCCCGGCGGAACCATCGATTATTTACCGGGACGCGCACCTGCTGGCGCTGAACAAGCCGCCCGGTCTCCCTGCCCATCCGACCGGCGCCGGCCGCCCCGACGCCCTGACCTGGGCGACAGAATTCCTGCGCCGGAGCGGTAACGGCATCGTCCCCATCCTTCTGCACCGGCTGGATGCCGACACCTCGGGACTGCTCCTCTTCGCCTTGAGCGGCGAAGCCAACTGCGCCCTGGCCGCCGACTTCGCCGCGCGCCGGATTGAAAAGACATATCGAGCCCTGGTCGCCGGCGATCCCCCCGAGTTCTTTACCGTGGAAAATTTTCTCCGCCCGGGACGGCGCGGCAGAACGGCGGCGGCCAGTGCCGGCGGGCAGCGGGCGGAAACGGATTTCCGCGTGATGGCCCGCCATCCGGGGTGCGCCCTCATTGAAGCGCGGCCGAAAACCGGTCGCACCCACCAGATCCGGGTTCACTTGGCCGGACAGGGGTTTCCTCTTCTCGGCGACTCCCTCTACGGCGGACCGACGGCGATCACTCTCGGCGGCCGGGCCCTCCCCCTCTCGCGCCACCTGTTGCACGCCTTCCGTCTGACTTTCGCGCATCCCGCCAGCGGCGAAACCATCACCCTCGAAGCACCGTTGCCGGACGATTTCACAATTTTTACCGTCTGAAGCAAAAGGGCGCAGCCCTGCGGAATCACTTCCCCATCGCTGCCGCCACCTGCAGCAACATCTCCGGCCGATCGCTCATCACCCCGTCCACTCCCATCGCCAGCAGGCGTTGCATGTCGGCGGCCTCGTTCACCGTCCACACATGAACTTCCAATCCGCAGGCATGGGCGGCGGACAGCGTTTGCGGGGTGACCAGGCGATGTTGTTCGAAGATTTCCGGAATCTGCAGGGCGACGCCGGCGGGGCGGTATTCCCCCGCCATCCCTGTGCCCGCCCATTGCATGAACATCGCCACCTCCCCCCGGCTGAAACTGGTCGGAATGGCGCCGCAGAGTTGCCGAAGACGGTGGATTACCGCATCGTGCTCACTGGCCAAAAGAACCCGGTCGGCGGCGTCGGCTCGCCGTATGGCCTCCACCACCAGCGCTTCGATTCCAGGTTTGTCCTGCTTGACCTCGATGTTGATGCATGTCTGCGGAAAGGTTTCCAGAACCTCCGTCAGGAGCGGCACGGTGACGCCTCGGCCGCGCCAGGGATGGCTGCGCCCCTCGTCCGGGGTAAAACCGAAGCCGGCGTCCAGTTGGCGAAGGGCGGCGAATTCCAGGTTCACCACGCGCCGAAACCGTCCACAAGTGCGCCGCAAATTGCGATCGTGGTGCACCACCACTTTCCCATCGCGGGTCGCCCAGACATCGAGTTCCAGGTAGCGGATGCCGGTCTGCACCGCCGCCTGAAAAGCGGCCAGGGTGTTCTCCGGGCATGCGGCGCTGCTGCCCCGATGGGCGAACAGGCGCGGCCGGGGGTGGTTGAAAAAATTCGATTTCATCGGGACTCCGTGCGGACCAGGCGTTTTCCCCGCTCCACGTCCACCAGGGCCAGCAGCGCCATGCCGGTGACGAAAAAGCCGGAAATGGCCAGAATGGACAGACGGGCGGAACGGGAGATATCGGTGATCAGGGCGAAAACAAAGGGGCCGAGAATGGATGAAAATTTATTGCTGATGGCGAAGAACCCGAAAAATTTCGCGGTCTTTCCCGATGGAATTAACGCGGCAAAAAGCGAACGGCTGATCGACTGGCTGCCGCCGAGAATCAGGGCGACAACGAAGGAGAGTATCCAGAATTGCCACTCCTGGCGAATAAAAAAAGCGCAGACGGATACGGCGGTGAACAGAAGCAGGCTCAGCATTACCGCCCGTTTGGCCCCGCTTTTGGCCGCCAGCCGCCCGAAGAGCAAGGCGCCCGGCATGGCCACGAACTGAATCATGAGGAAACAGCCGAGAATGCTCCCCTGGGAGAGAGCCAGTTCGCTGGTGGCGAAAATGGCGGAGACGGTGATGATCGTCTGGATGCCGTCGTTGTAGAGCAAAAAGGCAAAGAGAAAAATAAGCAGATCGCGGTGGCCGCGAATTTCGGCAAATGTCCGCAGGTAGCCGCGCAAGCCGGTCATGAGCGGTTCCGGCGGCCGGGGGAGGACCTCTTCGCGGACGTAGGCGAAGGTCGGCAAAGAAAAGAGCCCCCACCACAATCCGGTCAGCAGCAATCCCACGCGGGTGGCGCTGCCGGCGTCAGCAAAACCGAACGTTCCCGACCACTGGATGAGAATGAAAACCAGAGCCAGCAACAGGCCGCCGCCAAGATAACCGCAAGCGTAACCCCTGGCGGACAGGCGATCCATTTCTCCACCGGTGGCGAGCGCCGGAAGAAAGGCGTTGTAGAAGACGTTGCCGGAGGCGAAGCAGAAATTAGCGAGCATGAAAAGAGCACCGGCAAGCAGGAAATCGCCCGCTCCGGCCAGGGACAGGGCGGCGGTTGCGGCGGCGCCGACGCCGGTGAAGAGGAGCAGCAGGCGACGCCTCCCGCCACGGTGGTCGGCCAGAGCGCCCAGATAAGGTGCGGAAACGGCGACCGCCAGCATCGAGGCGGAGACGACGTATCCCCAGAGGGCGGCGGCGGGGATCGTGCGGGAAAAGCCGAAAAAAGACAACGTGGCGCCGCCGGTCGGCACGATGGCGGCGAAATAAACGGGAAAAACCGCCGCCATGATCACCGTGGCGAAACTGCTATTGGCCCAGTCGTACATGCACCAGCCGAACCAGGCTTTTTGCTTTTCGCTGGAATTTTTAAACTTGCGCCTCACCGCCCCCTCTCTCCCCGCCGCTTGGTTTTTCGGCACGCTTTCTTTTTTCCGGTATTCCCGTTTACCGGCGCACCGTCGAGCAGTTCCACGTAGGCGCAGTCCGCAGGAAGCCAATGCAGTTGCGGCAGGTTCTCCGGGGTCAGTTGCACACAGCCCTCCCCGACATCGAGGCGCTTGTCGTACACCCGGCACTCGCGGCTGACCATGTCGAGATGGCGGCAGGGGATGCGGGTGAAGCGGATGCGGCCGGCCGCTTCGATCCACTTTTCGAAACAGCACTGGCCGCAGCGCCGGCAACGATCTTCCCAGATTTTTTGGTCCGACATCGTTTTCTTCATGCGCGGATTATTCTTCCATTGCCTCGGGTCCATGCCCCAGGTGCTCGAAAAACTGCAGCACCAGCCGAAAGGTCAGCCCCCAAAGAACCGTTCGTCCCGGCGGCAGGAGGCGAATCGCCGGGCGCATCAGCGGTTCTTGGCCGAAACGCACCGGCGCCAGCAGGCGGCGGGAGGGATCGAGCAAATCCGGCAGCGGCACCCAGAAGGCGGAGACGACTTCTCCGTTGAAGCTCAGGACCGGCGAGTTGTCCACGGCATAAACGAAGCAGGAAAGGATGATCGGCAGGTGATCGCCAGGCAAATCGTCCAACTGACCGAGATACCGGGCGCCCGCCAGGGAAAGGCCGATCTCCTCCATGACTTCGCGCTCCGCCGCCGCCTTCGGCCCGGCATCCTCCGGATCGACCTTGCCGCCGGGAAATCCGAGATCTCCCGACCAGGGATCGCCGGCGCAGTGCGCCCGTTCGATAAAAAGCATTTCGGGCGCCTCGGGCGGTCCCTTCAGCAACATGGCCACCGCTCCCTGCCGTCCAGCAGGGGATACCAGACGGGGCTTGCGGCCGGCGAGGATGCGCTGGATGTCATGGAGATTTATCATCATATCCGGTTAAACTCTCTCCGCGAATGCAAGGGGCCGCGCCGTTGACCCGCATCTGTCGTATATGGCATCCTTCGGCCATGCACATCATTCAGCCGCCGCAAATGGAAGAGATCTCCGACTGCCCTTATCTGCCGGGGCGGCGAAAACGTTACGAATCGTTTCTTGCCGACCGCCTCGATGCCGGCGAACTCGCCCGCCTGCTGGCCGAGGGATGGCGCAAGTTCGGCCTGTACTATTTTCGCCCCGCCTGTCCGGAGTGCCGTCTCTGCATCCCGCTGCGGGTGCCGGTGGCCGATTTCTCCCCCTCGCGCAGTCAGCGCCGCCTGCTGCGCCGGAATGCCGGTCTGCGGATCGCCAGCGGGCGCCTAAAGCCGTCGCAGCGCATCTATGAAATCTACCGGGAGCACTCCCGTCGGCGCTTCGACCAGGAAAGCGATCCGGAAGAATTCCTCTTTTCCTTCTATCTGCAATCCTGCCCCGGTCTGCAACTGGAAATCCGTCGCGGGGAGGAGATGATCGCCTTCGGCCTCCTCGATCAGGGCAGCGATTGTCTGAGCAGCGTCTACTTCGCCTTCGATCCGCGCCATGCCGAGTGCGGGCTGGGCAATTTCGGCGCCCTCCAGGAAATCGAGCTGGCGCGCAGTCTCGGCCTGGCCTGGTATTATCTGGGCTATTACGTCCCCGGCTCGCCACGCATGGCCTACAAGGACCATTTCCGGCCGCGCGAATATTGGGACTGGGAAGGCCGCCGGTGGCGACGCGCCGAGGGTCCGCCGGAAGAGGCCGCCGAGAACCCCGATGTTACGGGGCGGCCCCGCCCTATTCCGGCGCGACTTCGTAGACCAGATTGACTCCCGCCCGCACCGTCACCTCGCCCGGCGCGATCACCGGCTCGTCCGCCATCGCCTTCATCGCGTAGCGCTCCATGCCGATCCGCATCGGAGCCGACGGTGGCTGATCGAGATTCAGCGAAAGCACGCGCACCAGCCGCACTCCGGCCGCCTGCGCCAAGGCTGCGGCATCGGCCCGGGCATTGGCGGTGGCGCCACGGATCGCCTCGGCCCGGTGCTGCTGCGGGTCGGCCAGATCGAATTCGAGAGCGCCGATCTGGTTGGCCCCGGCGACGCCGGCGGCGGCAATCAGCTTGCCGGCCAGTGGCAAACGGGTGGTTTTCAGATCGAGGGAATTGGTGACGGTATAGCCGACGATTTTCGGCTCCCATTCCGTCTCCGGGCGTGGCGGGCGCGAAGACCAGCGGGGTTCGACGCGAAACTGCCCGGTTGCCATCTCGTCTTCGCCCAAACCGGCCTCGCGCAGCGCCGCGGTCACGGCGCGAATCCGCCGATTGTTCTCCTGCAGCGCCTGTTCCGCCGTCGCCGCCTGGGTGACTACCCCGATGCTCAGGCGCAACCGGTCGGGCGCCACCCGCATTTCCACCTGCCCGGACACCGACATTTGCGGAACACCGGCCTCCTGGGCCAGGATCGGCGCCGGAGTGTAGAGCAGACCCGCGATCAGCAACATACATGCCCGGATGAAGTAGTTCATTGCGCCTCCAGTACTCTTCGAAAATTTTGCAAAAAAATCGGGATCAGGCAAGTGTCCTCCAGGATTTGGGCAAATGCAAGGGGACGGGAGTCAAGTCAGCGGTAAAACAGCGCGAGCCAGACGGTGGCCTCCGCCGGGCTCGTCGCCCGCACCCGATGTCGGGTGTGGGCGGGAATGAGCAGCGAGTCGCCTGTTCGCAATTCGACTGCCGAGCCGTCCGCATATTCGATAACCCCCCAGCCCCGCAGAACCGCGACCCACTCGTGTTCCTCCTGATCGTACCAGAGACCGGGCGGGGAAACATGGCCGGTGGAAACAATGCGCTCCAGGCGAAGATTGCCGGCGGCCAGAAGGGGCAAAACCTCTTCCTCGACCAAGTGCCCGGGGATATCCGAAAAGAGATTTACTGGGGGCAAAGCTTCGTTTCCGGCCAAAATGCCTCATCCCTCCCGGCGAATCGAATATTTTTCCATCCGGTAAATCAAAGTGTGGCGGGGGATGCGCAGAAATGCCGCCGCCTTCGTCTGGTTCCAGCCGTGGCGGCGCAGGGCTTCGAGAACCGCTTCTTTTTCCAGATCCTCCAAGGCATAACCGTCATCGGGAAGATTGAGGACGCCACCGGCGGGGGCATGCCGGTGCAGGAATTTCGGCGGCAAGTCCTCCTCCTCCAGCCGCTCGCCACGGCGCAAAATCAGCATCCGTTCGACGGCATTGGCCAGCTCCCGCACATTGCCCGGCCATTGGTAGGCGATCAGGCGATCCATGGCCTTCTCGCCGATCTCCACCTGCGCACCGCCGTGCTTGTGCAGGAAATGCCGAAGAAGCAGCGGGATATCGCCGCGCCGCGCGCGCAAAGGAGGCAGATGGACCGGGATCACCGCCAGCCGGTAATAGAGATCTTCGCGAAAACCGCCTTCGGCCATGGCCGATTCGAGGTCGCGATTGGTGGCGGCCACCAGCCGCACATCGATTTTCCGGGCAACGCCGCCGACCGGCTCAATCTCCCGTTCCTGCAATGCTCGCAGCAGCTTCGGCTGCAATTCGACAGGCAACTCCCCGACTTCATCGAGAAACAGGGTGCCGCCGTCGGCCAGTTCGAATTTGCCCTTGCGGTCTTTGACCGCCCCGGTAAAAGCGCCTTTGACATGCCCGAACAATTCGCTTTCCAGCAGATCGGCGGGAATGGCGGCGCAGTTGACCGGCACGAAAGGCGCCGCCCCGCGCTCACTGCCATGGTGGATGGCGCGGGCAACCAGTTCCTTGCCGGTGCCGCTTTCGCCGCTGATCAGCACCGTCGCTTCCGTGCCGGCCACCCGCCTGACAATGTCGAAGACTTCCTGCATAGGGTCGGAGATCCCCACCAGATGCGAAAAATCGAGGCGATCGGCCAATTCTTCCCGCAGACGCGTATTTTCCTCCTGCAAACCACGGAAAGAAAAGGCCTTGGTCACCACCAACCGCAGTTCATCGCGGCTGAAGGGTTTGGTGAGGTAATCGTAAGCGCCCAGCTTCATCGCCTCCACCGCCCGCTCCACCGTGCCATGGGCGGTGATGACGATCACCAGGGTCTGCGGATGTTCCGCCTTGATCCGCTTGAGAATCTCGTATCCGCTCAGACCCGGCATCTGGATGTCGGTGACCACCACCGGGGGCTTTTCCAGAGCGAAAAGACGCAGTCCGCTCTCGCCATCGGCTGCGGTCAGCACGCGAAATCCCGCCTCGTGCAAGGTGTACTCGGTCACCCGCCGAAGAGAATCATCGTCGTCGATGAGCAGCACGGTCGGCTTCTCTGCCATTGGCAATCCCCAATCCGGGCGTCAAGCCCCGTTCAGCGGCAAAAGGATGGTAAATGTCGTGCCCTGTCCCGGTTGGCTGGCCACATCGATGCGGCCGCCATGTCCCTGGACGATGCGGTGGGTGATCGCCAAGCCAAGTCCGGTGCCTTCCTGGCGAGTGGTAAAGAAAGGATTGAAGATGCGCTCCCGATCCGCCGCGGAAATGCCTTGCCCGCTGTCTTTGAAAGTAATCGCCGCCTGCGCCTCCCGGTGCTCCGTGGCGATGATCAGCTTGCCGCCATTGGGCATGGCCTGGAGAGCGTTGAGGGTCAGATTGAGAAATGCCTGCTTCAATTGCTCCCGATCCCCCGGAACGGCGGGCATTTCGGCCTCCCGCAGTTCGACCGTCACACCGTTTTTTATCGCTTGCTGGCGGGTCAGCAGATATATCTCTTGCAGGACTTGGCCGACGGCAAAGCGACTTCGTTCCACAGGCGCAGGTCGGGCAAAGCGCAGAAAATCCTGCACCACCCGGTTCAGCCGATCCACTTCCTTTATCAGAATGCGGGCGAATTCATAGCGTTTGTCCGCCGGATCGATGCCGTCCTGAAGAATTTCCGCAGTGCCGCGAATGGCGCCCAGAGGGTTGCGAATTTCATGGGCCATCCCCGCCGACAGCTCCCCCAAGGCGGACAGGCGGTCGGCGCGACGCAGCTGTTCCTCGATGTCCAGGATCAGATCCGCCTGTTGCCGCAACTTGCCATAGCTCTCCTCCAATCGCTTAGCCGCCCGTTGATGCTCCTCTTTTTGAATACGCTCGCGCTCGGCAAGAAAACCGGTGAGAAAGCCAATAATGTTGTACAGCAGAATTTCCAGGTATTGTTCGGGCTGGGATGTCGGATGGTGGCCCCATTGAAACACCACATGGGGCGCAAAAAGAATGGAAATGACAATCGCGGCGCCGATACCGCCCCGCAGGGTGAACCAGAGCCCGCCGAGGACGATGGGAATATAGTAGAGCCGGCGGTAGATATCATGAAACTGGGCCATCCGGATGGTGGTCAGATAGTGCAGTGCGGTAATCACCGCGACCAGCAAGATCAAAATTCCCAAGCGGATGAGAGTCGTTCGACGCATATGCGGTTTTTATCCCATGCCCGGCAGGGACGCAAGTCTTTTCGCCCAGCAAGGACCCGAGCCCGGCCGGCGCCGGAAAAAGCATCTGAAGACTTGCATTTTCTGTGAAACTGCTAATATGGAAGCAGCAAAGGCGAGGTCATCCGCTTTTGCCTCCTTTCCCCCTCTTTGCCAGAAGAGGGGGTTTTTTAGCCAGTCAAGACGCTACGCGCCATGCCTGGCGCACAAAAAAGAAGGGGCGCCCATTTTTCGGGCGCCCCATTTAACCAGTCAAAGAAGCGTTGAACGATTAGACAGCCTGTTTTTTGCTTTCTTCGGCCCACTTCTCGAGCATCGCGGTGGTGACGGACTTCGGACGCTCAATGGCATAGCCGAGACCGCGGTCCCAAGTGATATTGGCCATGCAGCCGAGGGCGCGGCCGACGCCGAAGAGGACGGTGTAGAAGTCCCACTCGCGAAGACCATAGTACCATTGGATGACGCCGGACTGTGCGTCGACGTTCGGCCAGGGATTCTTCGCTTTGCCGTGCTCCATCAGAACACCCGGCGCGGTTTCGAAAATCATGGAAACCAGTTTGAACAGAGCATCGTCCTTCAGGCCGGGGGTTTTGAGGCAGAACTCACGCTGGGACATGTAGCGGGGGTCGGTCTTGCGCAGAACGGCGTGACCGTAGCCCGGGACAACCTGGCCGGCGTTGAGCGTATCCCAAAGAGCCTTGGTGACCAGTTCTTTGGTCGGCTCCTGATCCTTGCAGTATTTCGCCTGGAACTGGAGGGTCCAGTCGAGGACCTCCTGGTTGGCCAGGCCGTGCAGCGGACCCGCGAGGCCGTTGAGGCCGGCGGAGTAGGAGTAGTAAGGGTCGGACAAAGCGGAATGCACCAGGTGGGTGGTGTGCGCCGAAACGTTGCCGGACTCATGGTCGGAATGCAGGATGAAGTACATGCGAGCCACATCCTTGTACTGCTCGCTCTGACCGATCATGTGTGCGAAGTTGGCGCCCATGTCGAGTTTCGGATCGATGCCGACCTGGAAATCGCTGCGGTATTTGAGGTTGTAGATGAAGGCGGCGATGATGGGAATGCGGGCGACGATGTCGCTGGAATCCTCGTACACGGACTCCCAGGCGGTCATCTTGTTGAACTTGCCCGAGTTGTAGAAGGCGGCGAATTTGGAGTCTTTCTGCATGGCCATGATGCCGACGGACAGCATTACCATCGGATGGCTGTCACGGGGCAGAGCGCGGATGGCATCCCAGACGTAGGACGGAACGATCTGGCGGGTTTTCCACTCGGCAACCACTTCATCAACCTGCTTCTGGGTCGGCACATCGCCGGTCAGCAGGAAGAACCAGAAGGATTCGACCGTCGGGTAATCGGAGTTGGGAGCCTTGGGCAGCGCCGCGAAGGTTTCCGGAATGGTCTTGCCGCGGAAACGGATTCCTTCCTGGGGATCGAGGTAAGAGATGTCGGTGACCAGGGCCTTGATATCGCGGGCGCCGCCGATTGCCTGGGAAATGGTCACGTCGCCGATTTTGACTTCGCCAAATTCTTTGACCAGACGGGTAGTGCGGGGGCGGTGTTCCTGAATTTTGGTAGCGAGAATCTCCTTCAGTGTCGCCATGCTCTCTCTCCTTTGATGGAATGTAATTCGATGAACCGAAAAGGTCCACCTGCCGAACTGCCTTTTAAAACACCAATTGAATTTTTACGGGTTGCTGAAAAATCCCTTCCGAACGGGCTGATGGAAGGATTGCCGGGCACCCGAATGACCCGAGTGAAAATGTGACTGAACTCATTTTTGCCTATATTTCTAACAACTCAAACCGGGGTTGTCAAGGTAATTTTGTATACAGTATTCATAACGCAAAGGCCCCCAAAGCGCCAACCTTTTTTTTCTTGCTTTCTCCCCACGCCCTCGCTAACATGCATAAAATTTGTGCAGACGTTGAGAACTTTCCCCATGAAAATCGGTCGACTTCCCCTTAAAAATCGCGTCTTTCTTGCGCCTATGGCGGGCATAACCGACCTGCCTTACCGACGGCTGATGAAGCGCTTTGGCGCCGGTCTGGTTTTTACTGAAATGGTCAGCGGCAGCGGCTTGATTCACGCGGGTCGCCGCACCCGGGAACTGCTGCGTTCAGCCCCCGAAGAGAGGCCGCTGGGCATCCAGCTTTTCGGTTCCGACCCGGCGGTACTCGCCCAGGCGGCAACCATGGTGCGCGCCGATGGCGATCTGCTCGATCTGAATCTGGGCTGTCCGGTGAACAAGGTGGTGCGCTCTGGCGCCGGCAGCGCTCTTTTGCGGGAGCCGCGGCAGGTAGCGCAGGTCGTCGCCGCCGTGCGCAAGCATACCGATCTTCCACTTACCGTCAAAATTCGCTCCGGCTGGGATGCGCACTCCCTCAATTACCTGGAAATCGCCGCAATTGCCGTCGCTGAAGGGGCGGACGCCGTGACCTTGCACCCGCGCACCCGCTCCCAGGGGTTCAGCGGCCGGTCGGACTGGGAGCAGATTCGCAAGCTGAAAGAAACCCTGTCGGTGCCGGTTATCGGCAGCGGCGATATTTTCACCGCCGACGACGCCGTGGGCATGTTCGAAGAGACCGGCTGCGATGCCATCATGATTGGACGCGGCAGCTACGGCAACCCGTGGCTGATCCGCGACATCCTCGACGTGTTGGAAAAGCGGCAACCCTCGGCGCCGACCGCAGCCGAACGCCAGTCGGTGGCCGAGCTGCACCTGGAGCTGTTTTTGGAAACTTTTCCGGCCAGCAAGGCGGTGCGCGACCTGCGCAAGCATTTTGCCTGGTATTCGCGGGGGCTTGCCGGCGCCGCCCTGTTCCGGGCGCAAATAAATTCTTTACACTCCATTGAAGACATGCGTACTGCTTCGGCCCGCTTCTTCGCCTCGGCGGCGCCGGCGGCATGAAAAAAGGCGGGCCCGCGGACACTCAGCTTTACGCTCGTCTCCTGGAAAATCTTGATGACGGGGTGGCGGCCATCGACCGCGGGGGGCGAATCGTTTTTTTTAATCCCGCAGCTCAGGCCTTTTTCCGGCTTTCCGAACGCCAGAGCGTGGGGCAGTCCTACCAGTCCCTGTTCGCCAGCCAGAAGCAACTGCTCTATCTGATCCATGCGGCTGTCGAGAGCGGCCGTTCGATATCCGACCATGAGAATATCCTTCTGCAACGGCCGCCTTCCACCCCCCTGCCGGTGAGCGCCTCGGTTGCCCCGATCTTCACCAACCACGGCGAACAGGAGGGGGTGGTTTTGATTCTTCGCGATCTGTCGCGGGTGCGCGAACTGGAGGAGGCGGTGCGCCGCGCCGACCGTCTGTCCATGCTGGGAACCCTGGCGGCGGGGCTGGCGCATGAGATCAAAAACCCCCTTGGCGGCATCAAGGGGGCGGCTCAGTTGCTCGACATGGAACTTGTCGAGCAGAGTGCGTTGAAGGAATATACCCGGATCATGGTCCGGGAAGTCGAACGGGTCAACGGGATTATCGAAGAGCTGATGGATCTTGCCCGGCCTCGTCCGCCGCAATTGGCCCCGGTCAACCTGGCCAAGGTGCTCGGTGATATCGTTCTCCTCCAGCAAGAGGCGCATCGAGGAAAAAAAATCGATTTTGTGCTCAATTTCGACCCCAGCATTCCGCCAATTTGCGGTGATGAAAACCTGCTCACCCGCCTCTTTCTGAATCTGATCAAAAACGCCGCCGAGGCCATCGACTGCGTTGGGCGGGTGGAGATCGCCACTCGGGTAGCCTCGGAATACCTGCTCAACCAGCCCGGAAGCCGACCGGCGCCGGTGATAGTCATTGAAATCAAGGATACGGGAAAAGGCTTTCCGCCTGAGGAGATCGATCGCGTTTTCACCCCTTTTTATACGACCAAAGGGCACGGCAGCGGGCTGGGACTGGCGATCTGCCAAAAGATCGTCGGCGAGCACAAGGGTTTTCTCAAAGTGGAAAGCACCCCGGGGGAAGGAACGGTGTTTGCAGTATCTCTTCCCTTCCTGCGCTGACGCCGAACCCGCCAACCAACACAATTTGGATAATGAAAACACTTACCCGGAGGCGCTGGCGTTTTTTCAACCCGGCCGGCTTCCCGTCCGGGGGATCATTTTTTTGGAAAGGCTCGACAGATTATGTCTATTCGCCGCGTTTTGGTTGCCGATGATGAAGAGAGTATGCGCTGGGTTCTTTCCAAGGCCTTGGCCAAAATGGGTCTTTCGGTCGATCTGGCCAGCAACGGCAATGAAGCGCTGTCCCTGTTTCGCCAGAATGCCTATGATCTGGCGGTTCTGGATATCAAGATGCCCGGCGTGTCCGGCCTCGATCTTCTCAGTCGCTTCCTTGAAGAGCGGCCGGCCACTCTGATCGTCATTATGACCGCCGAGTCGTCGATGAAAAATGCCGTGGAGGCGATGAAGCGCGGGGCCTACGACTACATCACCAAGCCTTTCGATCTTGACGCTCTCAATGCCATCGTCCTCAAAGCGCAGAAAACCTCGCAAGTTTCCGAGGAGGTGCACCGGCTCAAGGATGAACTCAAGGAGACCTATCACCTTGATCGCGCCATTATCGGCAACAGTCAACCGATGCAGGAGGTGTACAAGGTCCTGGGCAAGGTCGCGCCCTCGGACGTAACCATACTTATCACTGGTGAATCGGGAACCGGCAAAGAACTGGTGGCCCGCGCCATCCATGTCAACAGTCCCCGTTTCGGCAAACCGTTTCTCGCCCTGAACTGCGCCGCCATTCCCCGCGAGTTGCTGGAAAGTGAACTTTTCGGGCACGAAAAAGGGGCATTCACCGGCGCCGGCGAGCGCAAGATCGGCAAGTTCGAGCAGGCCCACGGCGGCACCCTTTTTCTCGATGAAATCGGCGACATGCCTCTTGATCTCCAGGCGAAGCTGCTGCGGGTATTGCAGGAAAAGGAGATTACCCGCACCGGCGGCAGCACGACGGTGACTGTCGATGTGCGCATCGTCGCCGCCACCAATCAGGACTTGAAGGAGAAGGTGCGGCGGAAGGAGTTTCGCGAGGATCTTTTCTATCGATTGAATGTCGTGCCCATTGACTTGCCCCCCCTGCGCGAGCGGCGGGAGGACATTCCGCAATTGATCGACTATTTTGTTCAGCGGGCGCACCGGGAACTCGGGGTTCCCGCCCGTGGCTGCACGGAGAAAGCGCTGACGCTGCTCAAACACCACAGCTGGCCGGGGAATGTGCGCGAGTTGGAGAATACCATTCAGCGCGCGGCGCTGTTATCGCCTGATCCGTTGCTGACGCCGGCCGACTTCCCCGACCTGCTGAGCGGCAGCGGTCGCGAGGAAAGCGACAATTCCCTGGAAGCCCTGATCAGCAACAAGCTCCGGGCCTCGCTGATGCCGATGGATGTCAATGATCTGAACAACCTGTACGATATGGTCCTGCACCAGATGGAGCGTCCCCTGATCAATATCGTCCTCGAAAAAACCCGCTCCAATCAAGTGCGCGCAGCGGAAATACTCGGCATCAACCGTAATACCCTGCGCAAGAAAATTCAGATTCTCGGCATAGAGGTCAGAAAAACGGAAAAAAATTCCGCCGCATGAAAAAAAGGCCTCGGATTGCTCCGAGGCCTTTTTTTCACAGAAAGTCAAATTTTCCCGGCGATCACGCCTGTTTCCCCGGGCAGATCAAGCTGGAGCCGACGGATATCGTGGACACCGGCGGCCTTTAGCATGCCGGTGATTTGCTCCCCGGAATAGGACTGGCCGCTCTCGGTGGCGAGAAGCATGTTCAGGGAAAACAACGCAGGGAAAAGAGGGCCCGCCATGTCGTCGGCGAGAATGAATTCGTGGATGAGAATCATCCCGCCGGGCTCCAGGGCAGCGACCGCCCGCGCGATAATCCGAGCGCACCCCTCGGGGCTTTCGCCATGCAGGATATGGGAAAGCCAGGCGACATCGAAGCGACCGTCAACGCCGTCGCGGAGAAAATCGCCATCCTGAAAGAGAATCCGGTCGGCCATGCCCAACCGGGCAATGGTCTTCTCGGCAAAAGGGCGGGTCGTCGGCAGGTCGTAGACGACCGCCTGCAGTTGCGGGTTGTGCCGGCAGAAGTGTATGGCGTACGTCCCCGGTCCGCCGCCCAGATCGAGCAAACGGTTGCGCCCGCGGATATCGATCTGCGGCACCAGAATCGGTGCCAGCTGGCTTGCCAGATTGAACATGCCGAGGAGAAAACTCTCCCGCCTCTCCTCATCGGCCTGCACCACGCCCTGTCGCACCGGTTTGCCGCTGCGCACCGCCGCCGGCAACTGCGCCCAACCGGCCATCAGGTGATGATGATGGCGAATGATGTGGCCGAGGTAACGATCGGACTTGCGGGACAGATATTGGCCGGCGGCGGCCGTATTGGCGAATTCTTCCCCCCTTTTGTCGAGGAGTCCCATGGCGGTCAGGGCGTGCAGCAGCATTTCCGTCGCCCGCGGTTCCGCGCCGACCTCCTCGGCGATCATTTTCGCCAGCAACGGTTTTTCGGC
The DNA here is from genome assembly GCA_041677125.1 of Desulfuromonadales bacterium. Taxonomy (GTDB): domain Bacteria; phylum Desulfobacterota; class Desulfuromonadia; order Desulfuromonadales; family JACZKF01; genus JBAYQP01. The sequence goes on from JBAYQP010000009.1 coordinate 58,734, forward strand.
CAGAGCAGTGAAGATGTCAAGGTCTACGCCGGCATGTAATGCGCAGGCTTGCCAGTAACCTCCCGAGATCTGCAAGAGTTCGCCCGAATTCCATTCCCGTTCCATATTCGACCTCCGTCTCCGTGAGCAAGCTCACTTTTGGTCAGGGATAAAGTTCCCCACGGTTGATGTCGGTGATCTGATTGTTCAGCGTCCAGTAATCATAAATATAGCCGAGACCGAAGAGAGCCCCGGAAAACAGATAAATGATTCCGGTAACCCACTTTCCCATATACATCCGGTGGATACCGAAAAGGCCGAGAAAGGTCAACAAAATCCAGGCAATGTTGTAATCGATCGGCCCCGAACGGTAGCGCAGATCCGCGGTTCGATCCATGGCGGGAATCAAGAAGAGGTCGATCAACCAGCCGATGCCGAGCAGGCCGAGGGTCAGAAACCAGATGGTGCCGGTAACCGGCCGGCCGAAATAGAATCGGTGCGCGCCGGTGAAGCCGAACAGCCAGAGCAGATAACCCATCGCCATACTATGTGTGTTTCTGGGGAAGCCCATACCGTCTCCTCCTTGACGCATTTATCGGCAGTATAACTGCCGGCGCCGGCATTTGAAAGGATTGTGAAAACCTGTTTTGGCAATGACGCGGGGCAAAGGCCCGGAGGATGAATAGCGGAGAGAAGGGTCGCGCAGCGCCCCGCGTACGTGAAAAGGCGCGATCAAGGGGGATTATGGCGAGGCTCGATACCGATGCTTGCAACAGCTCTGGTTAATGAACCTCAGAATTCGGCCCGCCGGGATTGGTTCTCGAACCGGGTGTATTCGCCACGAAAGGTGAGGTGCACTGTGCCGATAGGACCATTTCGCTGTTTGCCGATAACGATTTCGGCATCGCGGGCGTGGTCCTTTTCACACGTTTTTTCCTTGCTCTTGCAGGCTTCGCAGTAAACCGCCTCGCGATAGACGAACATGATGACATCGGCGTCCTGCTCGATGGCACCCGACTCGCGCAAGTCCGCCATGATGGGGCGCTTGTCGGTGCGATTTTCCAGGGAACGGTTGAGCTGGGACAGCGCGACCACCGGCAATTGCAGTTCCTTCGCCAATCCCTTGAGGGAGCGGGAGATCTCGGAAATTTCCTGCTGCCGATTCTCGGCGTTACGCCCCTGCATCAACTGCAGATAGTCGATGACCACCAGCCCGAGATTCTTCTCGGCTTTCAGGCGCCGCGCCTTGGCCCGCAACTCGAGAATGGAGATGGACGGCGTGTCGTCGATGTAAATCGGCGCTTCGGAAAGAAGTCCCGCGCCGTTGGTGAGTTTGGGCCAGTCCGATTCCCCCAGATGGCCGGTTCGAAGGCGGGAGGCATCGACGCGCGACACGGAACAGAGCATGCGCTGCACCAACTGCTCTTTGCCCATTTCCAGCGAGAAGATCAGGGTGGCGGTCGGGGACTCGGCATGCAAGGCGGCGTTTTCCACCAGGTTCAGAATAAAGGCGGTTTTCCCCATGGAAGGACGACCGGCGATGATGACCAGATCGCCGGATTGCAGCCCGGCGGTCATGGTGTCGAGATCATCAAATCCGGTCGGAACTCCGGTGACCAGTTCCTTGCGATCGAATAATTTTTCAATCGTTTTGAAGGTGTCCTTGAGAATTTCACGGGTGGAAAAGTAGGAAGGCTTGCTCTTCATGCCGGCGATTTCAAAAATCGATTTTTCCGCCCAATCGAGATTCTCCTCGACATCTCCCCCTTTATACCCGCGGGTGGCGATCTCGGTCGCCACCTCAATGAGACGGCGCGCCAGGGCCTTCTCCTTCACCAACCGACAGTAGTAGGCGATATTGGCCGCGGTCGGCACATAGTCGGCGAGGGCGGTAAGATAAGCGGAGCCGCCGACCGCTTCGAGTTCGCCGCGCTGCTGCAACTGAGCGGTAATGGTGACCAGGTCGGCCGGTTCCTGCCGCTCGGACAATTCGATCAGGGCAAGGAAAATTTTGCGGTGGCTGTCGCGGTAGAAATCTTCAGGTCGCAGAATTTCGAGGGCTTTGTTCAGCGCTTCGTTTTCAAGAAGCACCCCACCAAGCACGGACATCTCCCCTTCAAGGCTCTGGGGTGGGAGACGATGGGAAGTGACTTCGGACATACGGTAGCGGCTCCGGCGGCAGTTAGCGACCGGGCCGAATCCGCCCGGCCGGCACGACATTGATGCAGCGCCAGGATGGCCCGAAGGCAGGCTTACAGGTCATCCTGGCGATAGACAGCAGAATAGTTCTGATGGGGCCTACAATTACGCCTCAGCGGCCATCACCCGAACATTGATGTTGGCCGCGATGCCGGCCTGCAATTTGATCGGCACCTGGTGGTCGCCCAAGGATTTGATGGGCTCATCCAGTTGAATCTTCTTGCGATCGATTTCGATGCCCGAAGCGGCGAGCTTCTCGGCGATTTCCAGGGCGGTCACCGAACCAAAGAGCTTTCCCTCCTCGCTGGCGCGATGGGTGAAGATGCAACTGACCCCTTCGATGCGGGCTTTGAGCACCTCGGCTTCCTGGGTGACGAGTTGCAGTTTCCGCTCCATCTGCCGCTTCTGGTGCTCCAGTTCACGCACATTGCGCGTGCTGGCCTCAACCGCCAATCCGCGCGGCACCAGATAATTGCGGCCGTACCCCGTCTTGACCTTGACCATATCGCCAATTTTTCCGAGGTTGTCAACATTTTCCGTCAAAATGATATCCATGATTTCCTCCCGCTAAGGGTCTGCATTTTTGGGGGCCCGCGGTTTACGAAAATCGACCCAGAGGTCGAATACCCCCATCCCGGTGACGACCAGGGGCAGAGGGTTCAAGATCGTAATCAACAGGTAACCGAGACTGCGAAAAAGAGGTGAAACGTTCCTTTGGCGAAAATAAAAATTCACAATCGCCAGTCCCTGTAAAAAGTACACAGGCAGAACGATAAGTAAGACGTTAAGCGAGACCTGCTGCGGTAGACCGGAGGTGAACAGTTGCCCGGCCCCGGCGCCGATGAGCAGCCAAACGAGATGCTCTGGCGCCTTCCACAGCCGGAAAGAGGCGCCGGGTATTTCGTAACGCCCCTTGGCCAGAACCGAGAGCAGATACAAAGTCAACAGTAGCAGCGCGGCGCTTACAGCGATGGCAAGCGCCGGCCATGCCTGCAACAGGGCGCCGGAGATCTGATCGATGACCCCCTGCAGCTCCTGCAATTGTTCTGCTTCCATCCCGGCTTGCCGATAGAGATCGATGGCGCGCCCGGTCTCCTCCTGCACGAACTCCTCGACCATGGAGCCGATGGCAAGATGGCGATTTGCCGCATAGCCGACCAGTGCCGATCCAGCCACCACGGTGGTGAGCAGAACACTGCCGGCCAGCGCCCGGTCCCAGGATATTTTCCGCCGCAGCAGCGCTACCAGAAGCCAGGAGCCGAGTCCGTATTGCAAGAAGTAGGCGGTCGCCGCATCGGCCCCGCTCACCCCATAAAGACCTGCCAGGGTCAACAAGACCACTCCGCCGGCAAATCCGGTCCCTTGCCGCATTCCAACAAAAGCCGCGGGCAAGGGCACAAACATGTTGCACAGCAAACCGACGGGGCCCAGCAGCGCCGCAGCCAATTGCAGCAGAAGGGTCAGCAGCGTCCCAATCAATAGGTAATGCACCCGCTGTCCCATTCCAGTCTCCGGAATCCCTGAACTAATCCAGGGAGTGCCCGGAGGTAAAAGGCAGAAGGGCGATATTGCGGCCCAACTTGATGGCTTCGGTTACCTTGCGCTGATGCTCGGCGCAGTTGCCGGAAATGCGGCGCGGAACAATTTTCCCACGTTCGGAAATGAAATAACGCAGGGTGCGGGTTTCTTTGTAGTCGATGCGAAGGCTCGAATCGGCACAGAAGCGGCATCCCTTGCGCCGCATAAAGCGACGGCGGGGAGCGGCGGGGCGGGCGGGTCTTCTATCGTCAGCCATATAAATAAATCCTCCAGTAACTGATTAGGTTCAGGCTTCTTCGGTTTCTTCGTCTTCGCTCTCGGTGGCTTCCTCGGCCGGCATCGAGGCGGGCTCTTCCTTGACTGCCGGAAGCCCTTTCTCCAGATGAACGGTCATAAACTTGATGATGGTTTCATCAAGGCGCAGACGTCGTTCGAATTCGGCGATCACCTGCGGTTCGGCTTCATAGGCAACCAGAACGTAACTCCCCCTTGATTGCTTCTTGACCGGATAGGCCAGCTTGCGGGCGCCCCATTCTTCCACTTTGAGAACGTTGGCCTGCTGATCTTCCAGCACCTTTTTGAACTTTTCGATGATGCCGGCATACTGCTCGCCGACGGCATCTGGGTGCACGATAAAAATTGTTTCGTAGGTACGCATCTGTGCTGACTCCTTACGGGTTGATTAGCTCCGGGACCGACCCGGAGCAAGGAGCTGGATGCTGGAGCATCCGGCCTGAGTGAAAAGAACCATGTTTATTAGCATATATGCGGGTGGATTTCAATTGATTTTCGCCGCGATTACACATTGAAGCGGAAATGCATCAAATCGCCGTCGCGCACGACGTATTCTTTCCCCTCCAGTCTGAGCAGTCCTTTTTCACGGGCGCCGGCTTCCCCGCCGGAGGTCACAAAGTCGTCGAAAGCAATGACCTCGGCCCGAATAAAGCCTTTTTCGAAATCGGAATGGATCACGCCGGCGGCGCCCGGCGCCTTGGTGCCGCGGGCAACCGTCCAGGCACGGACCTCTTTTGGCCCGGCGGTAAAATAGGTGATCAGCCCGAGCAACTGGTAGCCGGCATGAATCATCCGGTCAAGACCTGATTCGGGCAGGCCGAGTTCCTGGAGAAACTCCTCCTTTTCGTCGGCTGACAATTCGGCGATTTCGGCTTCGATCTTGCCGCAGATGGTAACCATCTGCGCCCCCTCGGCCTCGGCCAGCTGCCGCACCCGGGCGACATGCGGATGGCGTCCCTCGAGATCATCCTCGGCGAGGTTCGCCACATACAGAACCGGTTTGGCGGTAATCAGATGCAGTTCGCGCAGGATGAGGCGCTCTTCGGGGCTCAGTTCGGCGGACCGGGCGGGGCGCATGGCGTTGAGAACTTCCCGCATTTTCAGCAACACCTGCAACTCGGCCTGCATCTTCTGGTCGCCGCTTTTGGCCTGTTTTTCCGTACGTCCGATGCGCTTTTCCACCGTTTCCAGGTCGGACAGATTTAATTCGGTCTGGATGACTTCCACATCCCGCACCGGGTCGATGGAGCCATCGACATGCACGACATTCTCGTCCTCGAAACAGCGCACGATATGGGCGATGGCATCGACCTGACGGATATGACCGAGAAATTGATTGCCCAACCCTTCCCCCCGGCTGGCGCCCTTGACCAGTCCGGCGATGTCGACAAATTCCAGAGAAGTGGGAATCACCTTCTGCGGCTTGGCCACCCGGAGCAGGGTGTCGAGACGGGGGTCGGGAACAGCAACGACGCCGACATTGGGCTCGATGGTACAGAAGGGATAATTGGCCGATTCGGCGCCGGCGGAAGTAATGGCGTTGAAAATGGTCGACTTGCCGACATTCGGCAGACCAACGATACCGCATTTGAAGCCCATTAGACTCTCTTTTCTTTGGCTGGAAAAACCGATAGCCGGGGCAAGCCCCGGCTATCGGCGTTACGTAAATATTGCCGACGATCAGACCAGAAGCGGCGCGATAACCAGAGAAACGACGCTCATCAACTTGATCAGAATATTCATCGCCGGGCCGGAGGTGTCCTTGAAGGGGTCGCCGACAGTATCGCCGACAACGGCCGCCTTGTGGGCCTCGCCGCCCTTCTTCTCCCCTTCCAGTTCACCCTTCTCGATGAATTTTTTCGCATTATCCCAGGCGCCACCGCCGTTGGACATCATCAGGGCGAGGAGCACGCCGGCCAGGGTGGCGCCGGCCAGCATGCCGCCGAGCGCTTCCTTGCCGAGGAGGAACCCGACCAGCACCGGGGCGATGACGGCAACCATGCCGGGCAGGATCATTTCGCGCAACGCGGCGCGGGCCGAAATATCGACGCATTTGGCCGGTTCCGGCTTGACGCCGGGCTTGCCTTCGAGCAGGCCGGGAATTTCCCGGAACTGACGGCGGATTTCGTCGACCATTTTGCCGGCGGCGCGGCCGACCGAAGTCATGGTCAGGGCGCCGATGAAGAATGGCAGGGCGCCGCCAATAAATAAGCCGATGACCACCAGCGGATTGATCAGGTTGATCATTTCAAGCTTCACCGCGGTCGCGTAAGCGGAAAAGAGAGCCAGGGCGGTGAGGGCGGCCGAGCCGATGGCGAAACCCTTGCCGACGGCGGCGGTGGTGTTGCCGATGGCGTCAAGGCCATCGGTGATCTTGCGCACATCGGGGCCGAGCCCGGCCATTTCCGAAATGCCGCCGGCGTTGTCGGCGATGGGGCCATAGGCATCGACGGTCATGGTGACACCGACGGTGGCGAGCATGCCGACGGCGGCGATGCCGATGCCGTAGAGGCCGGCGAAGTAATTGGCGACGAAGATGCCGAGGCAGATGATGATGACCGGACCAACGCAGCTTTCCAGTCCGACCGCCAGACCGTGGATGATGTTGGTCGCCGGGCCTGTCTTGCTCGCTTCGGCAATGCGGCGCACCGGCGCGGAAGCGGTGTAGTATTCAGTGATCAGACCGATGGCGATGCCGGCGATCGTTCCGGCCAAAACCGCCCAGAACGCTCCGTCGCTGATATGCATGGCGCGGGTGATGAAGAAAGTGGCGATGAGGAAGCCGGCGGCGGCGACGAAAGTCGTATACCGCAGGGCGGCGGCCGGATCGATGTTTTTCAGAAACTTCATCGAGCCGACGCCGATCAGGGAGAAGATCAGGCCGACCATGGCGAGAACCAGGGGCAGAAGCATGGCGTTCGCCTGGGTGGTCAGAAACAGGTCGCTGCCGGCGGTCACCTCGGTGCCGGCCAGGGTGCTCATCAGCCCGGCGCCGGCGGTGGCGGCAATGGCGATGGTGGCGATAATAGAACCGACATAGGATTCAAAAATGTCGGCGCCCATGCCGGCGGTGTCGCCTACGCAGTCACCGACGTTGTCGGCAATGACGCCGGGGTTGCGCGGATCGTCTTCGGGAATGCCGGCCTCGACTTTGCCCACCAGGTCCGCGCCGACGTCCGCCGCCTTGGTGTAAATGCCGCCGCCGACGCGGGCGAACAGGGCAATGGAGGAAGCGCCCATGGCGAAGCCGTTGATATATTGGGCAGTGGTCGGGTCACCGCCAAAGACGATATAGCCGATGCCGACGCCGATCAGACCAACGGAGGCGACGGACAAACCCATGACGGCGCCGCCATTGAACGCGGTCATCAAGGCTTTCCCCTGCCCGGAAACCCGAGCCGCCTCGGCGGTGCGGACGTTGGCAGCCGTTGCCGCCTTCATGCCGATAAAGCCGCAGGTCATCGAGCAGATGGCGCCACCGAGAAAAGAAAACGCGGTCTGCATGTTCATCCCGAAGCCAATCAGGAGAAAAACCAGAACGATAAAGACCGCCAGCACCATGTACTCGCGGCGCAGAAAAGCCATGGCGCCATCATGGATCGCCTCGGAGATTTCCTTCATCGTCGCGTTGCCTACCGGCTGCTTTTTGATGAAGACATAGGTGAAGATGGCAATTATGAAACCGACTAGGCCCAAAAGTGGTGCAAGCATCTGCAAATCCATGATGACTACTTCCCTCTCGTTACGAAATAATGCGGTTATTGAAATCGTTCATTGCCTGCTGCACCCCGTATTTGAGCAAGCAGATCACAGCACTGGCCGCGTTCTCGACAACTTTTTCCAGTTGCCGACGCTCTTCTGCGGAGAATGGACTGAGGACGTAAGCCGCCACGTCGCCGCCATGGGGCGGTCGTCCCACCCCGATCTTGATCCGCAGGTAGTCGCCGCCTCCCAGCACCTGATTGATGCTGCGAAGGCCGTTGTGCCCACCGTGTCCGCCGCCGGCCTTAATCCGCAACTGGCCGAAGGGCAGATCGATATCGTCATGAAAAACAACCAAATCCCCCGCAACCAGGCCGAGGGATTTGCTGGCGGACGCGACACTCGCCCCGCTCAGATTCATAAAGGTCTGGGGAAGCAGAATGACGACTTCTTCCTCATCAAGGCGCCCGACGCCATAAACGCCCTGATGTCCCTGCCGCTTCAGGGCGATACCGCTATCCTGCGCCAGCCGCTGGGCAGCCATGGAACCAATATTATGCCGGGTGCCCGCATAGCGGCTACCCGGATTTCCCAAGCCGACGACGAGCTTCAATCTGTAACTCGCGGTGAAATCAGACCGGCGTCTCTTCCGTCTCGGTCACTTCCTCTTCCCCTTTGTGACCGGTGACGGTGATGACGGTGAAGTTCACATCGTGCGGCGCGACAACACCCTCCGGCAACACCAAATCCTCGATGTGCAGCACGTCGCCGATTTCCAGCGCCGTCACATCCACCTCAATGGCGGCGGGAATCGAATCGGGAAAGGTGACCACCTCCAGTTCATACCGAATAACCTGCAGGTTGCCGCCCTCCTTCTCGCCGACCGACTTGCCGACGGGATGGACCGGGACCATGACATGCACCTTCTTCTGGCGATCGATCACCTGAAAATCGACGTGCATAATTTCACGCCGGATGGGATCGAGCTGCATATCCTTGAGAATTACCGTCCGGCCGGCGAAAGCGCCCTCGCCTTGCAGATTGATGAGTGTATTCCAGCCGGCTTCGCCGGCAATCACTTTCTCCAACTCCTTGGGCACGAGGGCGACCGGGCAGGGCTCGATGCCCTTGCCGTAAACCACGGCCGGCGCCAGACCCTGACGACGCAGGCTACGGGCGCTTCCTTTACCTGTTCCGGGCCGGGCAGTGACTTTCAAATCCGCTTGTGCCATGAGTATTCCTCCGATTTATATTTGGTTTGCAGATGCCCGGCGCACAGCCGGATCATACAAACAGAGAGCTGACCGATTCATCTCCGTGGATGCGCCTGATGGCCTCGGCCAACAATCCAGCCACCGAGACCGAGCGCAATTTTGGACAAATGTTCATTTTATCGTCAAGAGGAATGGAATTGGTGACCACCACCTCCTTGAGACCTTCTTCCGCATTGATCCGATCGAGGGCCGGCCCGGACAACACCGCGTGGGTGGCGCAAGCGTAAACGGCCCGAGCGCCCTTTTGTTTCAAGGCGCGGGCGGCCTGACAAAGGGTGCCGGCGGTATCGATCATGTCATCGACGATGATGCAGATTTCGTTCTCGACATCACCGATGATATGCATTACTTCCGAGACGTTCGGTCCGCTGCGCCGCTTGTCGATGATCGCCAGACCCGCATCGAGGCGCTTGGCAAAGGCGCGCGCCCGCTCGGTGCCGCCGGCGTCGGGGGAAACCACGACCACTCGCTCACTGAAACGCGAAGAGAAGGCGTCCAAGATGACCGGCGCCGCATAAAGATGATCGACCGGAATGTTGAAAAAGCCCTGAATCTGACCGGCATGCAGGTCCATGGTGAGAACCCGTTCGGCGCCGGCGGTGGTAATCAGATCGGCGATCAGCTTGCCGGTGATTGGCGTGCGCGGAGCGACTTTACGATCCTGGCGGGCGTAACCGAAATACGGGATGACGGCGGTGATTCGAGCGGCCGAAGCACGCTTGAGGGCGTCGAACATCACCAGCAGTTCGATGAGGTTATTGTTTGTCGGGGCGCAGGTGGACTGAATGACGTAGACATCCCGTCCACGAACGTTCTCGCCGATCTCCACCATGATCTCGCCATCGGAGAAAGTCTTTACCTTGGCGCTGCCAAGGGGGACGGCCAACTGGGCGCATATTTCACGGGCGAGGCCAAGATTGGAATTACCGGAAAAAACTTTAAATTTATTCATTCCCAACCATCCTGCTGCTGCAAAAGCAGTAGGTCATGGCGAATCCCATGACCTAGTCAAAACCAATCTGTGGATCAAGATTAGCCGCGATGGAGAAACTGGCTGGGGCGCCAGGATTCGAACCTGGGAGTGCCGGAATCAAAATCCGGTGCCTTACCGCTTGGCGACGCCCCAACAGAATTCACATCTAAAACTGGGCGGACAAAAAGTTCCGCTTCCGCCGGAGTCAGCAATTATCGATCGGCTCGACAACGAACAGCCTCCAATCCGGATTTCCCGCGGCCAGAGACGCCGACGCTTGACGCGCCGCCGCTTCTTGCAAAAAAACACCGAACACCGTCGGCCCACTCCCTGACATCAGGGCGCCGATAGCGCCATTGGCCAAGAGCAGTTCCTTGATCTCGGCAAGCAGTGGATAGCGGGATATGGTGACGCTTTCGAGATCATTATGCAACAGCCGGATCAAATCCTCCGCCGTTTTGGGAAACCCCGGCATCTTAGCGACAGGTCCCGGCGAAGTCAATCCAAAATTTCCGTAAACCCAAGCCGTGGAAACCGCCAAACCGGGGTTCACCAATAGATACCAAACCGATGGCAACGGAAAAGGGGTCAGAACATCACCGATTCCGGTCGCCCATGCGGAATGCCGAAAAAGGAAAAAGGGAACGTCAGCGCCAATTCCAGCTGCTTCTCGCATCAGCGTCTCGCGCCCCAGATGCAGATCAAGCATATCGTTGAGGGCGAGCAGGACCGCGGCCGCGTCGGAAGACCCGCCGCCGAGACCGGCCGCCACGGGGATCTTCTTTTCAATGCCGATTTCCACGCCGAACCCCTTTCCGGACAACCGCAGCATGCGTTCGGCTGCTCGCGCGGCGACATTTTCCTCACCGGGACCAAGGGGAAGCCCTGGACAAACAACCCGCACCCCCGGTTGATCCGCAAGGCAGACTTCAATCCGGTCACAGAGGGAGATCCGTTGCATGATCATCCCCAGGTCGTGGTAACCATCCGGCCGACGTCCACACACGTGCAGACAGATATTTATTTTGGCCGGAGCTTGAAAAATATAACCTGCCATCGATACTCACCTTTCACTATCGCCCACAAGGCACTAATACAGAATACCGTCCCGTAGTGTCAAGCAGCACAAAGACAAAAACTGTTGCCCCGTCCGCAAAAAGCGGCGCCCAATCAACTGTCGTTCCAATGACCGCCAGAAAAAAAAACAATGGTAATTTTCCGCCACCGCTGGCCATTTTTCGCCACCAGGCTCCACCTCTTCGCTTCACCTTCGGATCAGAAAAAAGCCTAAAAATACAAGTTTGAAATACCCGCCAGAAAAAAAACGGTATTCTAAAATATGGCATTCTCTTTGCGTGAACATCAGCTTGCGTGTAGACGACATGCGATGAGCCGCTTCACCGGGATGGCTGCCCACGCTCTGGAATCACACAGTGGATTGAGCCTAACCTCGCCGTGCTCTTGAGTTTTTTCTGAATCTTCCGCCCATCATGCTTGCTATAGATACAGAACAAGATTATATTCTCACCACTCATTCTCTTTCCGGGCAGTTCCCCGGCAATTTACCCTTAACCAGAAAAAAGGAGAAATCGGCATGAAAGCACTACTAAAATCGCTGTCTTTGTTGAGCTGCTTCTTTATGACCGCAGCCCTGGCTCTCGCTCCGGTTTCCGGCCATGCCGCCAAAACCCGTCTGGCTTTCTCGGGTGGCCCAGAGGGGGGCACCTTCCAGTACTTCTCCAACGGCATTTCCACCCGCCTGTCCAAAAATCTGCCGAACATTGAAATCTCCAACATGGCTTCCGCCGGCTCGGTGGAAAATATGCGACGCATTAATTCCGGCGAAGCCGACTTCGGCATTACTTATGCCGGCGATCTCTACCTCGGCCGCAACGGCCTGCTCCCCAAGGATACGAAGAAATATGAAAACGCCCTGGCCATGAGCTATCTGTACGGCGCTCCGGGACACCTGGTGGTCCTTGCCAACAGCGGCATCACCAAAGTTGAAGACCTCGCCGGCAAGAAAGTCGGCGTCGGCGGCGCCGGTTCCGGGGCTGCGGCCAGCGCCCAACGCTTCTTCGCCGCCGTCGGGCTCTGGGACAAAATGCAACCCCAATTCATTGGCTACACCGAGGCGGTATCCGCCATGGGCGACAACCTGCTCGACGCCGTCTGGGTCTTCGCCGGCTTCCCCCAGTCCTCGGTCATTCAGGCCGCCGCCAGCAATAAAATCCGCATTCTGGACACCTATGAAGCGGGCGTGAAATCCGGTTTCACCAAAGAATACCCCTTCTATACCAAGGTGGTCATCCCGGCCAACACCTATACCGGCGTCGATTATCCGGTGACAACTTTCCAGGATTCCGCCCTTTGGATCACCGGCAAGCACGTCAAGACCGATATCATTTACGATTCTATCAAGAACGTCTTTTCCCCCGATGGCCTGGAGTACCTGTTGAAGGTGAGCAAGGCGGCCCGCGAAATGTCGGTTGAGAACGGTATTCAGGGCATCGCCACGCCGCTGCACCCGGGCGCCGAAAAGCTCTGGCAGGAAAAGGGTCTGTCCATCGCCGACGAGCAGAAGGCGCCCAAGTAACGGACGGAGCGGTCAAGAGACTGAGTGAAAGTAGTCATGATAAGCGGGGCTCCGGCCCCGCGTATCTTTTTAATCGTTAACCCGACATCTCATATCTGTAGGAAGTCCCATGGCTGAAGATCTGGAAAAGGAACTGCAGGACCTCGATCCCGAGGAGCAGGAAAAAGTCAAAAAACTGCTGGAAAAGGATGCCAAGTCCTTCCGAACACCGGCCGGCTTCTGGAAGTGGACAATCGGCCTCCTTGGGGCCTCCATGGTCTTGTTTTATTTTTATTCCGCCGGATTGAAGGCGGTGGCGACCGAATATCACCGCGGCGTCTACGTCTTCATCACCTATATCCTGGTCTTCCTGGTTTATCCGGCCGGCAAGAGACACATGCGCTGGGCACTTTCCCTGATCCTCGGAGCGATGGCTACCTGCACTGTGGCGATCCTCTTTTTCTTTGAGAATACCGCCGCCTTCCGCGCCCGCCTGGGGGAGTTCGGCAGCCTCTGGAGCGAGCAGGGGCCGGCTGCCGCCTTGGCCGCTGGCGATGTGTGGCTCTTTGTTCTCGGAACCCTGGCCATTACGGCGGTGCTGATTCCGATTGACACTGTTATCACCAAGCGCTGGCCGCAGTCGCCCAGCCTCTCCGACGTCGGCTTTGCCCTGGCCTCGGCCGGCGCCGTCTATTACTGGATCGGGGAATTCGAGAACCTGAATTATCGGGCCGGCGCCGAGAATGAACTCGATGCCCTGGTGAGCATCGCCGGCATTATTCTCTCTCTGGAAGTCTGTCGCCGGGTTCTGGGCTGGTCGATGACCCTGATCGGCATCGGTTTTATCTGCTACGGTTATTTCGGCCCCCATTTTCCGGAGGTGATCGCCCATCGCGGGTTCGGGCTGGAGCGGCTGACCACAGCCCTCTACTTGACCACCAACGGGGTTTTCGGCGTCATGGCCAGCGTCCTGGCCACCTACGTCATCCTCTTCATCTTTTTCGGCGCCTTCCTGCATAAATCGGGGGCGGGCAGGTTTTTCATCGACCTGCCGCTGGCCATGGCCGGCAAATCGACGGGCGGTCCGGCCAAGGTGGCGGTCATCGCCTCCGCCCTCTTCGGATCGGTCTCCGGCAGCGCCATCGCCAACACCGTCTCCACCGGCGCCTTTACCATCCCCCTGATGAAGCGGGCGGGCTTCAAGCCGCATGTGGCCGGCGCCATCGAACCGGCCGCCTCCATCGGCGGCATGTTCCTGCCGCCGATCATGGGCGCCGGCGGCTTCCTCATGGCTGAGTTGACCGGCACGTCGTACTCCTACATCATGATGATTGCGATCTTCCCCGCCCTTCTCTATTTTTTCTCCGTCTTCTGTATGATCCATTTCGAGGCGAAGAAACTGGGGATAAAAGGATTGGAAGACGAAGACTTCCCGCACTGGACTCAGGTGCTGAAACAGGACTGGTATTACTCCCTCCCCCTGGTGATCATCACGGTGCTGATGATCATAGGACGCTCCCCCGGCTACTCGGCGTTCTGGGCCACTATCTCCTGCATCGCCGTGAGCTGGATGCGCAAGGAGACCCGCATGGGGATCCGGGAGATCTGGGACGCGATCCTGACCGGCGCCCGCAATACCCTGGTGATCGGCGCTACCCTGGGGGTGATCGGGATTATCGTCGGAACCATTTCCCTTACCGGCATCGGTCTTAAATTTTCCGACATCATCATCTCCATGGCAAGCGGCAACCTGCTGGCCGCCATCCTCCTGATCGCCCTCGCCTCCCTGGTGCTGGGGATGGGGGTGCCGGTCACCGCCGCCTACCTGATCACCGCCGTGCTGGCGGTACCGCCTCTGGGCGA
>JBAYQP010000010.1:0-70721 GCA_041677125.1 Desulfuromonadales bacterium
GCGACGGTGCTGGTCAAGGTGCGCTTCCTGGAAAAGGATCCGCGCATCCTGCCGGAGATGAGCGCCCGCGTCGCCTTTTTGCGCCGACCTCTGAAGGAGGCCGAAATGCAGCCGCGCACCGCCGTCCCCGCTTCGGCTTTGGTCGCGCGCGGCGGCGAGAAGGTGGTCTTTCGCGTGCCGGAGGCGACGGCGCGGGCGACGGCGGTGATTACCGGTATGGACATGGGGGAGATGGTGGAAATCGTGCGCGGCGTGGCGGCCGGCGACAAGGTGGTGCTCGCGCCGCCCCCCGAGCTGGATGCCGGCGAGCGGGTGAAAATCGTGGAATAAATGAACACCCTGTGCATCCCGGTTAAAAGCCTTTCGTCCAAGGACCTCCTATGTCCGCAACGCTCATCGAAATCCGCAATCTCGACAAGAGCTACCGGCGCGGCAGCCAGCGGGTGCCGGTGCTGGAGAATCTGACCCTCGATGTCGCCGAAGGGGAATTTCTCGCCCTGATGGGGCCGTCCGGATCGGGGAAAAGCACCCTGCTCAACCTCATCGCCGGCATCGACCAGGCGGACGCCGGCGCCTTGCGCATCGGCGGCGTCGATCTGACCGCCCTCTCCGAAGGAGAGCTGGCCGCCTGGCGGGCGGCGCACATCGGCTTCGTCTTTCAGTTCTACAACCTGATCCCGGTCCTCTCCGCCTTCGAGAACGTCGAACTGCCGCTGCTGTTGACGACCCTCTCCCGCCGCCAGCGCCGCGAGCACGTTGCCACCGTCCTGCGGCTGGTCGGGCTGACCGAGCGCGCAGAACACTTTCCGGGGGAGCTCTCCGGCGGACAGCAGCAGCGGGTGGCCGTCGCCCGGGCGATGGTGACCGATCCGACGATCCTCGTCGCCGACGAACCCACCGGCGATCTCGACCGCGAGTCGGCCGCCGAGGTCCTTGGGTTGATGGAGCGTCTGAACCGCGAGTTCGGCAAGACGATCGTCATGGTCACCCATGATCCGAAGGCGGCGGAGCAGGCGCGCACCGTGCGCCATCTGGAAAAAGGGCTCCTGACCGATGTTCTTTAAACTGGTTCTGCGCAATGCCTTTCGCCACAAGCTGCGCACCACGCTGACCGTTACCGGACTGGCGGTCGCCATCCTCGCTTTCGGCTTGCTGCGCACCCTGGTCGGCGTCTGGTATCTGGGGGTGGAATCGTCTTCGGCCACCCGCCTGGTCACCCGCAACGCCATTTCCCTCATCTTCCCGCTGCCGATCTCCTACGCCGAGCGCATCCGCCAGGTGCCGGGGATCGAGACGGTCGCCTGGGGCAGCTGGTTCGGCGGCTACTATCGGGATCGCAAGAACTTTTTCGCCAATTTCGCCGTGCAGCCGCGCAATTATCTACGACTCTACCCCGAATTCGTCCTGTCGCCGGCGGAAGAGGCCGCCTTCCTGCGCGACCGGCGCGGCGCGGTGGCCGGTGCGAATCTGGCGGAAAAATTCGGCTGGCGGGTCGGCGACCGCATCGCTCTGCAGGGGACGATTTACCCCGGCGAGTGGGATTTCGTCCTGCGCGGCGTCTACCAGGGGGCGCAGCCGACCACCGACCGCAACCAGTTTTTCTTCCACTGGGATTACCTGAACGAGACGCTGGAGCAGACGACGCCGGGCCGGGCCGGCCAGGTCGGCTTCTTCATGCTCGGGGTGGACCGGCCGGAGCGCGCGCCGGAGGTGGCGGAGGCGGTCGATCGCCTGTTCGCCAACTCGGTGGCGGAGACGCACACGGAGACGGAAAAGGCCTTCCATATGGGGTTCGTCGCCATGACCGAGGCGATCGTCATCGCCATCCGCATCGTCTCCTACGTCGTCATCCTGATCATCATGGTGGTCGCCGCCAATACCATGGCGATGACCGCCCGCGAGCGCATCGGCGAGTACGCCACTTTGAAAACCCTCGGTTTCGGCCCCCGGCACATCGCCGGCGCCGTCTTCGGCGAAGCGCTGCTCATCGCCCTGCTCGGCGGTCTGGTCGGCATCGCCGCGACCTTCCCCGTCGCCCGTCTCATCGGCGAAATGCTGAAACTGTTTTTTCCCACCTTCCGCGTCGCGCCGGATACGGTTTGGCTGCAGTTGGCCGCCGCCCTCGCCGTCGGAACGGTGGCGGCGATCTTTCCCGCCTGGCGCGGCAGCACGGTGCGCATTGCCGAGGGGCTGCGGCGGGTGGGGTGAGGAAACCGACTTGTCTTTGCCGAAAAAAAATGACCTAATGGGAGAATAAGAGAACTCAAATAACAGGCGGGTCGGCGCATCGGTCGGCAAACGCGCACCTGGTCCGCCGTGCAGGAATGGCAGAAGCCGAACGGCGATGGCAGGGGCGGGTTTTCCCCGCCCCTGGACAACCTCTCCACAGGATCGATCGATGGCCATCCCCTTCTTCTACACCCTGCGCAACCTGCGCAGCCGCCGGTTGACCACGACGTTGACGGCCGCCGGCATGGCGCTGGTCGTTTTCGTCTTCGCCGCCACCCTGATGCTGGTGGAGGGGCTGCGGCAGACGCTGGTGGAGACGGGCTCGCCGCAGAACGCAGTGGTGATCCGCGAGGGGGCGGAGACGGAGGTGCAGAGTGGCATCGAGCGGCCGCAGGCGGCGGCGGTGGAAAACCGGCCCGAGGTGGCGACCGGCGCCGCCGGCCGGCCGCTGCTGGCCAAAGAGCTGGTGGTGCTGATCACCTTGCCGAAAAAAGCCAGCGGCAAGCCGGGCAACGTGGTCATCCGCGGCATCGACGCGAACTCGCTGGCGTTGCGGCCGCAGGTGCGTCTGGCGGCCGGCCGCCTGCCGCGCCCCGGTTCGACGGAGATCGCCGTCGGCCTCGGCATCGCCGACGGCTTCGCCGGCGCCGGCCTGGGCGGCGCCCTGCGCTTCGCCCAGCGCGAGTGGACGGTAGTCGGCGTCCTGGCAGCCGGCCGCACCGGTTTCAGCTCGGAAATCTGGGGGGACCGCGACCAACTGATGCAGGCGTTTCGCCGCAGCGCTTTTTCCTCCCTGCTGCTGCGCCTGCGCACCCCCGGCGACCTCGTTTCCCTGCGGGCGTATCTGCAAGGCGATCCGCGCCTGACCATGGAGGCGAAAGGAGAGGTGCGGTTTTACGCCGATCAATCGCAGGCGATGGCCACCTTTCTGCGCATCCTCGGCCTGACCCTGACCGCCGTCTTCTCCCTCGGCGCCATTCTCGGGGCGATGATCACCATGTACGCCGCCGTCGCCGGCCGGACGATCGAAATCGGCACCCTGCGCGCCCTCGGCTTTCGCCGCGGCAGCATTCTTGTCGCCTTCATCGGCGAATCCCTTCTTTTGGGACTGCTCGGCGGTGGTGGTGGCCTGCTTCTCGCATCGGCAATGCAGTTGCTCACCATCTCGACAACGAACTGGCAGACCTTCGCCGAACTCTCCTTCGGCTTCGATCTCACCTGGATCATCGCCTTGCAGTCCCTCGCCTTCGCTCTTTTCATGGGCTTTGCCGGTGGCCTGCTGCCGGCCGTGCGAGCCGCCCGTCTGGGGGTGGTGGAGGCGCTGCGGACCAGGTAGGAAGAGAAAGCAACGGACCCAATTTGGGGGGAGATGCAAAATGACTTCAGATGCAGATCAACCAAGCCGGGCTGTGCGCCTGCTGCCCGCCGGCATCCGGCAGCGCCTTTTTTTGCTGATTTCCCTGATCCTTCTCCCGATCATGCTTCTGCTCGGGGGGGCCTATAAGGAGCGCTATGAATCCCGGCGGACGCGGACTCTGCAGGCGGAACTGGAGGTGGCGCAGGGGGTGGCCACCACCTTCGCCGGTCTGGTGGACGCCATCAGGAACCTGAGCTACACCTTGGGGTCGGCGATTTACACCTTTTCTCCTTTTTCTCAGGAAAAGGCGACCCATCTTCTCTCCTTCAATGTCATTCAGCACCGCGCCATCCGCAACCTGAGTTGGGCCAATGCTCAGGGGACGATTGTTGCCTCCAGCGATCCAGATCTGGCGAAAATCGATATATCGACGCGGCCCTTGTTTCGGCAACTGCTTGCGGGGCGCGATTGGGCGTTGGGCGATTTGACCATGGAAGGGATGCTCGGCCATTCGCCCACCTTCGAAATTGCCACGGCGATCCGCACCGGGGGGACGCTGCGGGGGCTGGTCGTCGCCGAGATCGATCCGACCCGCCTGCGGATGCAGGAGCGCTCCGCCGGAGGGGTCACCGCCATCTTCGACCGCAGCGGCGCCGTTGTGCATCTGGGCTCGGCGCAGACGGATCTCACCTGGGCGGAACGGGTGCGGTGGCGGCAGAATAATGATCCGTTGTTGACGGCGGCTTTGGCCACCGGGGAGGTGAAATCGGGGATTGTGCGACCGTCTTTCGACTCCGGCGACTGGTTTGCGGCGCTGGCGCCGATTTCGAACACCAATTGGCTCGCGGGGGCCGCTCACCCCCTGGAAGTCGCCCTGGGTCCGGTGCGCCGGAAGGCGATTTACGATGCCGTCATCGCCGCCCTGATCGCGGCGGGCGCCTTCCTGGTCGCCTGGCTTCTCGCCCGCAGTATCGCCCGGCCGATTCTGCGCCTGGAAAACGATGCCAACCAGATGCTTGCTCTGCCTGCGGAATGGCCGGAAGATGACGAAGCTCCGGAAGAGGTGCGCCGCCTGCGTGTTTCCGTGACGGAAATGGCGGCCGGCCTCCGGCGCCAGGCTGAAACGCTGCGCGCGCGCGAGGCGGAATTCCGGGGTCTCAGCGAGGCGCTGCCCCAGATGGTCTGGGCTTCCGAACTCGATGGAAGGGCCTATTACCTGAATAACCGCTGGCTTGATTACACGGGGCAGTCCTTCGCCGAGGCAAAAGACCTAGGCTGGCTGCAGGCGCTGCACCCGGAAGACGCTTCCGGCGCTTATGAGCGGTGGCTGGCGGCTGTGGCCACGGGGGCGCCTTACGAAATCGAATACCGGATCAAGGGGAAGGACGGCCGCTACCGTTGGTTTTTGTCGCAGGGGCGACCCCTGTATGGCGCTTCGGGCCGGGTCGAGCGCTGGATGGGCACCTGCACCGACGTGGGTGTGCACAAAGCCTTGGCGGACGAGTTGATTCGCGCCCGAGAGGCCGCCGAAGAGGCCAGTCGCGCCAAGAGTGAATTTCTGGCCAATATGAGCCATGAAATTCGCACCCCGTTGACCATTTTCCTGACCGCCACCGAGTACCTGCTGCAGATCGATCGGGATCCGCACCGCCGAGAGTTGCTGGAGATGTCTGAACAGGCGGGAGAGAAGCTGCTCGCGCTCATTGATGATATTCTCGATTTCTCGAAAATCGAGGCCCGGCGGTTGAATGTCTCGGCAACCCCCTTCGCTCTGCGCCAGTGTGTCGAGGAGGCGGTGAAAATGTTGTCGTTGCCCGCGGGAAAGAAAAATCTTCCCCTTCGTTTGGAAGTGGCAAGCGATGTGCCCCAGACGATCGAAGGCGACGCCGAGCGCCTGGGACAGGTGCTGCTGAACCTCATCGACAATGCGGTCAAATTCACCGAGTCGGGGGAAATCAAAGTGTCGGTGGCGAGGACTGGCAACGACCTGCGCTTTGCCGTCGCCGACACCGGCATCGGCCTTCCCGAGGCGAAGCAGCACCTCCTGTTCCGGAGTTTCATGCAACTGGACAGCTCCCTCACCCGCCGGCGCGGCGGCACCGGTCTCGGGCTGGTCATCTGCAAGGGGCTGGTCGAACTGATGGGCGGCAAGATTGGGTTGGAGAGCCGGGAGGGGAAAGGCAGCACCTTCTTTTTCACCCTCCCCCTGCGGGAAAATTTCGCTGCGTCGGCCGCTGCTTGTGCGGAGAGTCCGGAGAAAAAGAGCAGATAAGCGGTCGTGTACATCATCGTCTCTCACAGCCCTGACACAAGTCTCCGGAACCGGGCGACAGAGGGCCGGTCGCTCCAAGGGGAATTTTCCGTTAGGCTTTTGGGGAGAAGGAGGGACGAAATGCAACATCTGCAAGTGCACGCAAAGAGCGGCTTTCACGTGCTGGCCGGCACCGATCGCTCGGAGGCGGCCGCCATGGTCCTCGCCGGCGGAGAATCGACGGGCGGTCCCGATAATCGGCGCCTCGGCAGCGATCAGTGGCTTTTTGTCATCGCTGGCCGTGGCCGCGCGGTGGTCGCCGGCCAAGAGGTGGCGCTCGGCAAGGGCTCGCTCCTGCTGATCGAGGCGGGGGAGGCGCATCAAATCGAAAATTCGGCAAGCGAGCCGCTGGCGACCTTGAACTTTTACGCGCCGCCCGAATACTAGCGACCCCAGCCCCTCGCTCAGATGCGTTCGGTGTCGATGTCCGTCGGATACTGCGGCGGTTCCTGTGGCACAAGGTGGTAGACCGCCTCGAAGTCGTCGAATTCCAGGAGGTAGCGGTGTCCGCAGTTGGAACAGATGGCGGCGTCGGTGTGGCGGACATCCGCGACGAAAATGGCGGTGCGGCAATTCGGGCAGCTGAAGGTTTCCTCGTCCATGATCGACCCTTTTCGCAAAAAAGGTGTTTCCTTCCTGTTTGTCGCCGGCTATAGTGCCGGGCTCGCCGCCGGCCAAGCGGTGCGGCCCCGCCTGCGGGTCCGGCGATCTGTACGCCGAAACGGCAATCTGTTACTATTTTGTTCGATCGTTCACAGAGGGTATCAAAATGAAGTGGTTCGGCAATTCCCGGCATCGTGAAGAGGATCGCCTTCTTTACGTCCGCACCGAGGCGATTTTGAATGAAGAGGGGATGGAGCGCTTCCTGGCCGGTCTGAAAAGCGATAAATCTTTTCAACAGGAGCTGCGCGGCCGGGTGCTGGCGTATCTGGCCGGGTGTGAGCAGGCTGCGTCCAGCTACCGGGATCGTCGCCTGCAGGAAAAGGCCAAAGCCCTGGTTGCCGTCCTGAAGGAGCTGAAAATCCACACCGGCACGCATTTTCTCGTCTTTCCGCGCAACCAGACCGGTTCCGACCTTCGCCATGTGCTGCATCCGGATTATTTCATTCTGGAAATGACCAACGTTTCCATAGACGAGCACAGCTTCTACTTCAAGGCGGAAAGCGAATTGCTCCGCCTGGTCGAAAAAGCCAGCGCCGCTTACCGCTCCTTCCAACAGGCGGCAAGAAGAAGGAAGTTGGCGTGATGCGCTCCTGTGTCCGCACCCTGATCTGTATCGATAGCGAGTGCTTCGACAATATCCCGGACGCGGCAAAATGCCTGATGCGCCTGGCCAGCCGCCGTTCCCCCGTGACCATCACCCGCCGCGCCGATGCCCGGCCGTGCCTCGTCTCCTGATCTTTTGGTGGAAAAAATAAATGCCGGCAGATAAACAAGAGGTGGAAATCTTCTCCGACGGCGCCTGCTCGGGGAATCCGGGACCGGGGGGCTGGGGGACGGTTCTGCGCTGCGGATCCACGGTGAAGGAGCTCTCCGGCTACGCGGCGGAGACGACCAACAACCGGATGGAGATGATGGCGGCGATCGCCGGACTGGAGGCGCTCAAGCGCCCCTGCCGGGTGCGGCTGACCACCGATTCGGAATACCTGAAAAAGGGAATGACCGAGTGGATCGACGGCTGGGTGCGGCGCGGCTGGAAGAATTCGCAGAAAAAGGATGTGGCCAACCGCGACCTGTGGGAGCGGTTGCTGGCCCTCGGCCGCAAGCATCAGGTGACGTGGCATTGGGTGCGCGGCCACGCCGGGCATCCGGAGAACGAGCGCTGCGACGAACTGGCGCGGCAGGCCATCCTGGAGGGAAGAACGGCCATCGCTCCATTGTCGGATTTCGCCGCGGCGGGAAAAACCCCTTCAGGAGCATTTAACGGGAAAGATTAAATTACCGTGGACAGGTGCGGAATCTATGCTATTCTCCCTTGAATCGATCCCTTCTGAAATCCTTCGGCAGGGATTTTTTATGCCGGCTTTCGCGCCGTGAATTTTTTCGGGCTGACGAGCTGACCATGTCCTTTCTACTTTTCACTGCGGCCCTTTCCCCTCCCCCCGTCGGCGGCGAGGCCGCTCCGAACGCCGCCTCCCTGCTCTCCCTCGGTCTTTACGTCGGCATCGCCGTCGTGCTCATTCTGCTATTGCTTTTTCTCGCCTGGTGGCTCGGGCAAAAAACCTCCTCGCCGGTCAAAAGCGAGCCCTACGAATCGGGGGTGCTCCCGAGCGGCCAGGCGCGCCTGTCCGAACCGGTTCCCTTTTATCTGGTCGCCATCTTCTTCATCGTTTTCGACGTCGAGATGATCTTCGTCGTCTCCTGGGCCGTCGCCTGGGATCTGCTCGGCTGGGCCGGTTTCCTCAACGTCGCCTTCTTCATCTTCATCCTCTTCGTCGGCCTGGCGCACCTGTGGAAGACCGGCGGCCTCGACTGGGGGCCGGCCCGGATCCACCGGCGGCGGGAGAAGGGAAACGCCGGATGAGCGAGGAAATCCCCGACAACGTCATCCTCACCACTCTCGACGACGTCATCAACTGGGGGCGGTCGAACAGCATGTGGCCGATGTTCTTCGGCCTTTCCTGCTGCTTCGTCGAGATGATGACGAGCATGACGCCGCGCCACGATCTGGCCCGTTTCGGCGCCGAGGTCCTGCGTCCGTCGCCGCGCGAGGCCGACCTGATGGTCATTTCGGGCACCCCCTTCAAGAAAATGGGGGCGTCCATTCTGCGTCTTTACGAACAGATGGCGAATCCCAAATGGGTGATTTCGATGGGCAGCTGCTCCAACTCGGGCGGCATGTACGACGTCTATTCAGTCATCCAGGGGGTGAATCAGATTCTGCCGGTGGACGTCTACATTCCCGGTTGCCCGCCGCGCCCGGAAGCCTTCCTCCAAGGGGTGATGCTGCTGCAGGAGAAGATTCGCCGGCAGGAGCGCCCGGCGCGGCCGGTGCTGCACCTCGCCGGCGGCAACGAGGGCACGACGGCGCCGGTGCTGGAGGACGGTGTCAGCAAGAGCCGCGACACCCGGGGTCCGGGGTACGGCAACAGCCCGATCCGCGGCACCTCCCTGCAGCCGCCGCATTTCTGGCAGAGCCGTTCGGAACTCATGTGGCGGCCGCCGCAGCCGAAGGTGGAATTTCCCGCCTCCAGCGCCGACCTGACCCGCGCCGTCAGGGAACGCTTCGGCGACGCGGTGCGGCCGGCGGAGGCCGCCGACATGCCGACCTTCGTCACCTCGCCGGCGCACGCCGCCCCTCTGCTGCGCTTTCTGAAATCGGAGGCGCCGCAGAAATTCCGCCGCCTGGAGGATCTCACCGCCATCGACGAGCGGGCGCGCAAGCAGCAGGTCGCCAGCGATTTCACCCTGGTTTACCACCTGCTCAATTTCGACGATCCCGGTTATCTGCGGGTGAAGGTGCCGCTGCAGGGGGAATATCCGGAAATCCCCACGGTCACCGACGTCTGGGCCTCGGCCGACTGGTACGAGCGGGAAGTCTTCGACATGTTCGGCATCCGCTTTAGTGGCCATCCCGACCTGCGGCGCATCCTCATGCCCGAGTGCTGGGTCGGCCATCCCCTGCGCAAGGAGCACCCCTATCGCGGCACCGAGATGCCCCCCTACCGGCGGGAAACGGCCGCCCTGATGGAGCCGCGGCCGGCCGACGAATTCTTCAAGGGACGTCCGGTCGGCGCGGACGAGCGGCCGATGCTGCTCAATATCGGCCCGCAGCATCCTGGCACCCACGGCGTCCTGCGGCAGATTCTGAAACTGCGCGGCGAGGAAATCCTCGATGTCGACTCGGATATCGGCTATCACCACCGGGCGGCGGAAAAGGTCGGCGAGCGCCAGCACTGGAACCAGTACATCCCCTATACCGACCGGGTCGATTACCTCTCCGGCGTGCTGAACAATCTGGCCTACCTTTATCCGGTGGAAACCCTTCTCGGTCTGGAGGTCCCGCCGCGCGCCGTTTACGCCCGGATCATGCTCAGCGAGTTGTTCCGCATCGCCAACCACCTGGTCTGGCTCGGCACTTACGCCCACGATGTCGGCGCCATGACCCCGGTCTTCTACGCCTTCGATTCGCGGGAAAAGATTTTCGATA
Source organism: Desulfuromonadales bacterium (assembly GCA_041677125.1). GTDB lineage: Bacteria > Desulfobacterota > Desulfuromonadia > Desulfuromonadales > JACZKF01 > JBAYQP01. Next base: position 10,048 of record JBAYQP010000010.1, read on the forward strand.
TCATCGAGATGGTCACCGGCGGCCGCATGCATCCCTCCTGGTTCCGCATCGGCGGTCTGCCCGCCGACCTGCCCGCGGGGTGGAAGGCGCAGGTCGACGCCTTCACCGGCGATTTCGAGGCGCGTCTGCGGGAGTTCGACCGGCTGCTCACCGACGGGCCGATTTTTCGCGCCCGCACCGAGGGGATCGGCGAGATCTCCCTCGCGGACGCCATCGACCACGGGATTTCCGGGCCGAACCTGCGCGCCTGCGGTTTTGCCTGGGACCTGCGCCGGTCGATGCCCTACGCCGGCTATGAGAATTTCGATTTCGAGGTGGCCACCGCCACCGGCGGCGACTGCTTCGCCCGCTACCAGGTGCGCATGGAAGAGATGCGCCAGAGCCTGCGCATCGTTCGCCAGGCGGCGGCGAACATGCCGGGGGGGCGCTGGGTGTCGACCGATTACCGCTATTGCATGCCGCAGCGCCAGGACATGCTGGGCGACATCGAGAGCCTGATCAACCATTTCATCAACGTCACCCGCGGCATGGCGCCGCCGGTGGGGGAATGCTACCGGGCGATCGAGTCGGCGAAGGGGGAATATGGCTACTACGCGGTGAGCGACGGCGAAAACGTCCCTTACCGGATGCGCATTCGCACGCCCTCCTTCGCCCACATGCAGGCGTTTCCGCTGATGACGCGGGGGTGGCTGGTGGCGGACTTGATCACCATTCTCGGATCGATCGATTTCGTGCTGGCGGATATCGATCGGTAAGGTTTCACCCCCTTTGACAAAGGGGGGCGAGGGGGGATTTGGTTTCGATCTCAGGCAAATCCCCCTAAATTCCCCTTTTGCAAAGGGGGACTTGAAAAGGCCGTTTCATGGAACTTCTACTAACCGAAAACCAAATCGACCACTTCCGCACCCGCGCGGCGGAGATGCCGCATCCGCGCGAACTGGTCATCGACGTGCTGCGCGCCATCCAGGCCAACCACGGCTGGGTGCCGGACGAAGGGGTGGAACTCGCCGGCGACATCCTCGGCCTCTCGCCGTTGCAGGTGGAGGAGGTCGCCACCTTCTACGACAAAATTTTCCGTCGGCCGGTGGGCAGGCGGGTCATCCATATCTGCGATTCGATCTGCTGCTGGAGCCGGGGGGGCGAAGATCTCTACGGCTATCTGCAGGAGAAACTCGGCATCGCGCCGGGCGGGACGAGCGCCGATGGCGTTTTCACCTTGCTCCCGACATGCTGCCTCGGCGCCTGCGGCGAAGCGCCGGCGATGATGATCGGCCTGACGACTTACGGGAACCTGACCCGCGAGCGGGTGGATGAGATTCTGGAGTGGGAACGGAAGACCGCCGAGAAATGAACCCGGGCTGCGGATGTACGCAGAATGAGAAAGAGCCAAATCTTCTATTTACAGGGATCCAGGATGAACAGGATGAAAAACCGAAGAGCCACAGGATTTTGCTTTTATCCTGCATATCCTGTACATCCCTGTAAGATTGCTTTCGGATTTTGAAATCTATGGCCGACACCCCGCAAATCCTGTTCAAGAACCGCCGCCCCGGCGCGACGGCTTTTCTGCCCGAGTTTAAAAAGACCGGCGGCTACGAGGGATTGCGCAAGGCTCTCAAGGAGCTGACGCCGGCGCAGGTGCGCGATCAGGTGAAAGCATCGGGACTGCGCGGCCGCGGCGGCGCCGGCTTTCCCACCGGCGTCAAGTGGTCCTTCTTTCCGGCGGACAAGCCCGGCGAGAAGTACCTGGTCTGCAACGGCGACGAGATGGAGCCTGGCACCTTCAAGGACCGTGATCTGCTGCTCGCCGATCCGCATCAGCTGGTGGAGGGAATGATCGTCTCCGCCTACGCGCTGCAGACCCCGGTCGGCTACATCTTCATCCGCTACGCCTACGAGCAGTGCGCGCGCAATCTGGAGCGGGCCATCGCCGAGGCGCAAGAAGCCGGCTATCTGGGCAAGAACATCCTCGGCTCCGGCTTCTCCTTCGATCTTTACGTGCACCGCAGCGCCGGTCGCTACATCTGCGGCGAGGAGACGGCGCTGCTCAACGCCTTGGAGGGGCGGCGGGCCAACCCGCGATCCAAGCCGCCCTTTCCGGCGGTGCGCGGGCTTTTCGACCAACCGACGACGGTAAACAATGTCGAAACCCTGGCCAACATCCCGCATATCCTCGTGCACGGTCCCGCGTGGTTCAAGGGGCTGGCCGCCACCGCAAGCGGGGCGGGGACCAAGCTCTACGGCCTCTCCGGCCACCTGGAGCGCACCCCCTGCCTGGAGCTCCCCATCGGCACCACCCTGCGCGAAATTGTCGAGGAGCACGGCGGCGGCGTCTGGAAGCAGCGCCGGTTCAAGGCCTGCCTGCCGGGGGGCGCCAGCACCCCCTATCTGTCCGCCGAGCACCTGGACGTCGCCATCGACTTCGAGCCGCTGGAGGCGGCGGGAAGCCGCCTGGGAACTGCGGGGGTTACCGTCTTCGACGAGACGACCTGCATGGTCGCGGCGACCCTCAACCTCAACACCTTCTTCGCCCGGGAGAGCTGCGGCTGGTGCACTCCCTGCCGCGACGGCCTGCCCTTGGTCAACTGGATTCTGGAGAGGATCGAACGCGGCCAGGGGACGATGGCGGACATCGACATGCTGCGCGACCAGATCGCCAACATCACCGGCACCACCTTCTGCGCCCTCGCCCAAGGCGCCATTGGCCCCCTGGAGAGCCTGCTGCGCCTGTTCGGGGATGAGGTGGAGGCGCATGTGAAAAAGGGTGGATGCCCGTTGAAGAGGAACGCGTGACGCGGGACGCGGGACGCGAAAATCTGCTTTTCCTCGTCCCGCGTCCCGCATTGCGCGTCCCGGAAGACCTATGCCAACACTGACCATCGACAATCAAAGCGTCACCGTCCCCGAGGGGACGAACGTCCTGGAGGCGGCGAAGCGGCTGGGAATTATCATCCCGCACTTCTGCTACCACGAGGCGCTGGGAGCGGTGGGGGCGTGCCGGCAGTGCGCCATGACCTTCATCGAGGGCCCCGTCAAGGGGGTGCAGATGGCGTGCATGATCAAGGCGCAGGACGGCATGGTGGTCTCGACTCTCGACCAGCGGTCGACCGATCTGCGCAAGCACGTCGCCGAGTGGCTGATGATGAACCACCCGCACGACTGTCCGGTCTGCGACGAGGGGGGGGAGTGCCTGCTGCAAGACATGACGGTGGCGGCCGGACACGGCATCCGCCGCTATCGCGGCCGGAAGAAAACCTACAACAACCAGTATCTCGGCCCCTTTATCTGTCACGAGATGAACCGCTGCATCCAGTGCTACCGCTGTGTGCGCACCTATCAGGATTACTGCGGCGGCGCCGATTTCGGGGTTCTCGGCTGCAACCAGCGCATCTATTTTGGCCGCTTTCGCGACGGAACCCTGGAAAGCCCGTTTTCCGGCAATTTGGCGGATATTTGTCCGACCGGCGTCTTCACCGACAAGACCTTCCGCTACCGGGCGCGCTACTGGGATCTGGAGGAGGCGCCCTCGGTCTGCCCGCACTGCTCCCTCGGCTGCGCCATGGTGCCGGGCGCCCGCTATCGCCAACTGCAGCGGGTGCGCGGCGGGACCAACCGGGAGACGAACGGCTGGTTCATCTGCGACCGGGCGCGGTTCGGCTACGGCCACGCCAACCATCCGCAGCGGCCGCGCCTGCCGCGAGCCGGTGGCCACGAAACGAGCTGGGACGCGGCGTTGGCCACGACCCGGCAGCGACTCGCCGCCCTGGTCGAGGAGCACGGCGGCGGGGCGGTGGCTTTTCTCGGTTCGCCGCGCTCCGGCCTGGAAGCCAATGCCCGCCTGCGCGATCTGGCCGCGACGCTGGGGAGCGAGCAGATCGCCTTCGACCCGCATCCGGGACATGATCGGACGGCGCGCACGACGGCCGCTCTGCTCGGCAACCGGGCGCGCAGTCAGGAGGAGATCCGCCAGAGCGACTGCGTCATCCTGCTCGGGGCCGACCCGCTGAACGAGGGCGCCATGCTCGCCGTGGCGATCCGCCAGGCGGTGCGCGCCGGTGCGCCGGCGGCGGTCATCGACCCGCGGCCGGTCGAGCTGCCCTTTCCGGCGGTGCATCTGCCCCTTTCCCCCGAGCAGCTGCCCGCGGCCGCCCGCGCGCTGGCCGACAACCATCTCGATCCGTTCACCCGCCAGCAGGCCACGGTTCTGGCCGGCCTCGCCGCCCGCATTGCCGAGGCGAAGCGCCCCGTTCTCATCGGCGGCGCGGATATGCTCGGCGAGGACGGGGTGCGGGTGCTGCTGGCGACGGCGCAGGCCCTTTCCTCCCCCGAGCGCCCCTGCGGCGCCGCCGTCCTCCTGGCCGGGCCCAACAGCTACGGCAACGCCCTGCTCGCCGGCGGCGGTCCGGATTTCGACGATCTGCTCGCCGGCATTCGCGACGGGCGCATCAAGGCTTTGGTCTGTCTGGAAAGCGACCCGTACGCCGACCACCCGGAAGCGACGCGGGCGCGGGAAATTCTCGCCGGCCTGGAGATGTTGATCACCCTGGATTACCTGCCGACGGCAACCGCCAGGCGGGCCGACATTTTTCTGCCGACGACGGCGCCGGCCGAAAGCGCCGGCGTCTTTATCAACCACGAAGGGCGGATGCTCCCCTTCGCCGCCGTCTACAACCCGGGAACGCCCATCGCGATTACCGGCGGCGGCGACCACCCGCCGCGCACCTTTGAGGCGCTCACTCCGGGCAGCGCGCCGCGTCAGGCGTGGGCGGTCCTCGGCGCATTGCTGGCAAAGCCCGCTTCCCTCGACCAGCTCCGCCACGATCTGGCGGCGGCCGATGCGCGCTTCGCCGGCCTCGGCGCGCTGATCCCCGGGGAAACCGGCCGGCGGGTCGCCGGCGGCGGAGAAGCGCCGCACGCTTCCCGGCCGCCAAAAGCGGCAACAGCCAAGGGTCTGCGCCTGCTGGCCATGGAAAGTCTCTTCGCCTCCGAGGCGATCGCCGCTTTTTCCCCGGTCCTCGACGAGGTGCGGCCGGCGCCGCAGGTCATCGTGCACGCCGACGACGCCGCCCGCCTGGGGCTGGCGGCGGGCGAAACGGTCCGCCTGATCACCGACCTGGGGCAGGCGAGCGCCATTTTGCGGCTGAGCACGGAAATGGCGAGCGGAATCGTGCTGGCGCCGCGCTTGCGCGGCACGGCGCTGGAGCTCTTCGTCCCCGGTGGCGAAATCCGGAACTGCCGGCTCGAAAGGGAGGAGGCGTCATGATCGACTGGCTAAGCGTCCTGCTGATCGTGATCAAGCTGGTCCTCATTTTCGCCGTCGTGCTGACCATGGCCGCCTATCTGGTGCTCGCCGAGCGCAAGATTCTCGCCCGCATGCAGCTGCGCTACGGGCCGAATCGCGTCGGCCCCTTCGGCATGCTGCAACCGCTGGCGGATGTTATCAAGTTGCTCACCAAGGAAGACCTCATCCCGGCCGGCGCCGACAGATGGCTCTTCATCCTGGCGCCCGGGCTGGCGGCGGTGACGGCCCTCCTCTCCTTCGCCGTCATCCCTTTTTCTCCGCCGGTGACCATCCTCGGCCGGGAAATTCCCATGGTCGTCTGCGATCTCAACGTCGGGGTTCTTTATTTTCTCGGCCTCTCGTCGCTAGCGGTTTATGGCGTCGCCCTCGGCGGCTGGGCCTCCAACTCCAAGTACTCGCTTCTCGGCGGCATCCGCGGCCTCGCCCAGCTCATCTCCTACGAACTGTCGATGGGCCTCGCCCTGGTGCCGGTGGTGTTGCAGGCGCGCTCCTTTTCCCTCACCGACATTGTCCTCGCCCAGCAAGCGCTGCCCTTTCTCGTCACCAATCCGGTCGCCTTCCTCATCTTCCTGATCAGCGTGACGGCCGAATCGCGGCGCGTCCCCTTCGACATCCCGGAGGCCGAAAACGAGATCGTCGCCGGGTTCCATACCGAATACTCGGGGATGCGCTTCGGCCTGTTCTTCGTTGGCGAGTACATCAACATGATCATCCTCAGCTCGGTGACCACCGTCTTTTTTCTCGGCGGCTGGCTGGGGCCGGTGCTGCCGGGCATCGTCTGGTTTCTGGTCAAGGTGCTGGCGGTGTCTTTTTTCTTCATCTGGATGCGTGGCACTTTGCCGCGCCTGCGCTACGATCAGTTGATGCATTTCGGCTGGAAATTCCTCATTCCCCTGGCGCTGGTGAATGTGCTGGTGACCGGGGCGGTTCTGTTGTGGCTGCGGGGGTAAAGATTTTCCCCCTTTTTCAAAGGGGGGAGAGGTAGGGAAAAATGCCCATTCTGCGTGACATCAAAGGCACTATGCTCCCCTTCTGGGTGACGCTGCGCAACGCCTTCCGCAAACCGGTGACGATCCAGTATCCGGAGGAGAAGCGGCAGCCGCCGGCGCGCTACCGGGCGCGCATCATTCTCACCCGCGACCCGGACGGCGGCGAGCGTTGCGTCGCCTGCTACCTGTGCAGCGCCGCCTGCCCGGTCGACTGCATCTCCATGCAGTCGGCGGAGGCGGCGAACGGCCGTCGCTACGCCGCCTGGTTCCGCATCAATTTTGCCCGCTGCATCTATTGCGGCCTGTGCGCCGAGGCCTGCCCGACCTGGGCGATCCAGATGAGTCCCGATTACGAGTTTTCCAAATACAGCTCCATCGACATGGTCTATGAAAAAAAGGATCTGCTGGTGGACCACGGTGGCAAGGACAACGAATACAATTATTACCGTCACGCCGGCATCGGCGTGGTGAACCCGCGCGGCGGCAACGAGGACGAGAATCCGCCGGTGGATATCAGGACCAATATGCCGTGAAAGGCTGTGACGCGGCAATCAGCGCGCCGGTTTAACGGACCACGGATCACGGATCACGGATCACAAACAGGTAACTATGGCCGCCATTCTCTTCTACATTCTCGCCGCGACCGCCCTCGGGGCGACGCTGATGTGCATCACCCGGCGCAATCCGGTGCACGCGGTGATCTATCTGGTCAACGCCTTTTTCGCCCTGGCGCTGATCTTCTACATCCTCGGCGCGCCGCTGGTGGCCGCCTGGGAAGTGATCATCTACGCCGGGGCGATCATGGTGCTGTTCCTGTTCATCATCATGATGCTCGAACTGGCGCCGACGGAGACGCCGCGGGGACCCGGCTGGCGGCGCTGGGGGCCGGTGGTCGTGCTCTCCTCTGTGTTGCTCGGCTGCACGGTGGCGCTGATACTGGCCGATCCCGGCGGCGGAGCGGCGATTCCGACGTACTACGCCAGCCCGCGCGAATTCGGCTACGCCTTGTTCCACGAATACGCGCTGGCGGTGCAGGTCGTCTCCTTCCAGTTGCTCTTCGCCGCCGTCGGCGCCTACTACGTCGGCCGCAGCGGCCCGGGGGCGATGGAAACCGCCGAGGATCGGGAGGGCTCGCCGTGATCGTCCCGATGAGCCATATCCTGATATTTTCCGGGATCATGTTCTTCCTCGGTTTCGCCTGCGTGCTGGCGCAGCGCAACCTGATCATGATCCTCATCGGCGTCGAGGTCATGCTCAACGCCGTCGGCGTCACTCTGGCCGGCGCTTCGGCCCTCTGGCAGCAGGTGGACGGTCAAATCTTCGTCATCTTCCTGATGGCGATGACCTCGGCCGAGGTTTCCATCTCCCTGGCGGTGGTCGTTTACCTGAGCCGGCGCAAAAAGACGATCGAGGCCGATGCCTTCAGCGAGATGAACGGATGAACGAGAAACTACTCTTTCTCATACCGCTCCTGCCCCTGGCCGCCGGCGTGCTCAACGCCCTGTTTGGCCGGCGTCTGCCGCGCGCCCTGGTGGCCGGGCTGGCGGTGGGGGGTGTCGCCCTGGCCACCCTGAGCACCGTCGTTTTCTGGCCCTTGGCCGCCGGCGAGGGAACGCGGGCGACCCTCTACACCTGGATGGCCAGCGACAATCTGCGGGTGCCGGTGGCGATCCTTTTCGATCCCCTGGCCGCCTCGATGTCCTTGATGGTGACCTTTGTCTCCACCCTGATCCACCTCTACGCCGTCGGTTACATGGCGGAAGAAGGGGGCAACGCCCGCTTCTTCGCCCTGCTCAACCTGTTCGTCTTCGCCATGCTGACCATCGTTCTGGCCGACAACCTGCTCCTGCTCTTTCTCGGCTGGGAGGGAGTGGGCTTTTGCTCCTATGCGCTGATCGGCTTCTGGTTCCGCGAGGAGAAAAACGCCCTCGCCGGGCGCAAGGCCTTTCTCGTCACCCGCGCCGGCGACGTTTTTTTCGGCATCGCCATGCTCTGGCTGTTCGCCGCCACCGGCACCCTGTCGATTTCGGGGATCAATCAGGCGGCGTCCGCTTTGCCGCCGGATACCCTCTTCTGGCTGACCCTGCTCCTGCTCACCGGCGCCTGCGGCAAATCGGCGCAGCTGCCGCTTATGACCTGGCTGCCGGACGCCATGGCCGGCCCGACGCCGGTCTCGGCGCTGATCCACGCCGCCACCATGGTCACCGCCGGCGTCTACCTGCTCGGGCGACTGTTTCCCCTGGTTTCCCTGTCGCCCGCCGGCATGGCGACCATCGCCGCCGTCGGCGCGCTGACCGCCATCTATGCCGCCAGTTGCGCCCTGGCGCAGCGGGAGATCAAGCGCGTCCTCGCCTACTCGACGATGAGCCAGGTCGGCTACATGTTCCTGGCGGTCGGCGTCGGCGCCGTCGGCGGCGCGATGTTTCACCTGTACGTGCACGCCTTCTTCAAGGCGCTGCTGTTCATGGGCGCCGGCTGCGTCATCCACCTGACCGGTGGCGAAAACGACATCCACCGCATGGGCGGGCTGGGACGCCGATCGCCCCTGGTTTTCTGGAGCTTTCTCGCCGGGGCGCTCTGCCTGGCCGGGGCGCCGCTGACCGGCGGTTTTTTCTCCAAGGACGCCATCCTGCTTGCCGCCTTCGTCGCGGGGGGCCTCTACTTCAAAATCCTTTGGGGGATAGCCGCAACAACCGCCCTGCTCACCGCTGTCTACACCTTCCGCCTGCTCTACCTGGTCTTCGCCGGCGCGCCGCGAACCGCCGGCGCGTCGCATCGCCTGCCGGCGGCGATGACCTGGACGCTGCCGCCCCTGGCTCTGCTCGGGGTGTTCGGCGGCCTGTTCAATTTGCCGACGGCGTGGGGGGGCGACGGCGCGCTGGGGGAATTTCTCGGGCCGTTGGCCGGGGAGCAAGTGCATGCGTCGCACGCCCTCGAATGGGGGCTGGCCGGACTGGCGACGGGACTGTTTCTCGTCGGCTGGCTGGCGGCCCGCTGGCGTTACGCCAGCTATCGCGGCGAGCGACCGAGCCCGGCGAAAACCTTTTTCCTGCACGGCTGGCAGGCCGATCGGCTGGTCGATGTCCTGCTGGTGCGCCCCTTTCGCGTTCTGGCCGATTTTTTCTGGCAATGGGTGGATCGCAAGGGAATCGATGGCTTCCTCGAAGGCGGCGGCGCGTCTCTCATGCGCCTCGGCGGTGCTCTGCGCCGGCTGACCACCGGCCGCGTGCACAGCTACCTGGCCGGCTTCGCCTGGGGGCTGATCGCCATCCTCGCCTGGATGCTGGCGGGATTTATCGAATAGGTAAACCTTTTGCACATGGAAAACTGAGCCTTGAATCCGACTGCTTTCCCCATCCTCTCCCTGCTCATCGCCCTGCCCATGGGCGCGGCCGCCGTCTGTCTGGCGCTGCGCCGGCATCCGGCGATCAGCCGCTGGCTGTCGCTGCTCGTCACCCTGGCGGTGTTGGCGCTGGCGCTGTGGCTGTTCGTCGCCGCCCAGGGCGGTGACGGCGGCTGGCTGCTTTACGAGGATTATCCCTGGATACCGTATTTCGGCATCCGCTACATCCTGGGGCTGGACGGCATTTCCCTGCTGCTGGTGCTGCTCACCGCCATTACCCAGGCCCTGGCGGTCATCGTTTCGTGGCGCCGCAAGTACCAGGTGGCCATTTTCTATTCCATGCTGTTGTTCATGGAAGCAGGGATCCTGGGGGTTTTTCTCGCCCTCGATCTCTTCCTGTTTTATCTCTTCTGGGAAGTCATGCTGCTGCCGATGTTTTTTCTCATCGGCGTCTGGGGCCACGAGCGGCGGGTTTACGCGGCGATCAAGTTCTTCATCTTCACCATGGCCGGCAGCCTGCTGATGCTGCTGGCGGTCATCGCCATGTATATCCTGCACGGCCGGCAGACCGGCGATTTCACCTTCGCCCTGGCCGCCCTGCAGCACACAGCGATCCCCGCTGGGCTGGAGCCGTGGCTTTTCGGCGCTTTCGTCCTCGCCTTTGCCGTCAAGGCGCCGCTGCTGCCGCTGCACACCTGGCTGCCCGACGCCCATACCGAGGCGCCCACCGCCGGCTCCCTCGATCTGGCCGGTTTATTGCTGAAGACCGGCCTGTATGGGCTGCTGCGCATCGCCTTTCCGCTTTTCCCGGAGATGACCCAGGCCGTGCTGCCGCTGCTCGCCGCCCTCGCCATCGCCGGCATCTTCTACGCCGCGTGGATCGCCTACGCGCAGACCGACAGCAAGCGGCTGGTCGCCTATTCGTCGGTGGCGCACGTCGGGTTCATGATGCTCGGGCTGTGCGCCTGGGATGCCATGGCGGTGGAGGGGAGTGTGTTGCAGATGTTCAACCACGGCATCACCACCGGCGCCCTGTTCATCATGATCGGCATGATTCAGCACCGGGCGGAAACCCGGGAAATCGGCAAGCTGGGCGGGTTGTGGGCGCGGGTGCCGGTGCTGTCGGCTTTTTTCCTGTTCTTCGCCATGGCCTCGCTCGGGCTGCCCGGCCTGAACAATTTCGTCGGCGAGATCCTCATCCTCCTCGGCACCTTCCGCGTCAACCCCCTCTGGGGCGCCCTCGGCATGGCCGGCGTGCTGTTCGCCGCCGCCTACATGCTGCGTCTGGTGCAGGGCGTTCTCTGGGGAACGCCCGGCCCGGTTCACGACGCCACCTGCTGGCCCGATCTGGGGGCGCGGGAAGTTCTCGTCCTCGCTCCCCTGGCCATTCTGGTGCTGTTTCTCGGGCTATATCCCGAACCGTTTCTGGAGCCGATCCGCGAGCCGGTGCGCCGGCTGCTGGCGGGAACCTCGCTGCTCGCCCTGAAAGGAGGTCTGCCGTGAGCCCGGCCGAACTCTTCGCCCTGCTGCCGGTGCTCATTCTCGCCCTCGGCTCCGCCGCGCTGCTCCTCCTCGGCGCCTGGCAGGCGCCGCCGCGCCTGCTGCTGTTCTCCGGCGTGGCGCTGGCGCTGGCGGCGGCCGCCGCGGCGATCTTCCTGCCCGCCGCAGTGGCCGAAGTTTCGCGCCTGTACGGGGCCGGCGCATACGCCCGCTTTTTCACCGTCCTCTGGAGCGGCGTGGCGGCGCTGACCTTGCTGCTGTCGGTGCGCTACGCCGAGGAGCGTCGTTTCGCCGTCGGCGAATACACCGCCCTGGTCCTCTTCGCCGCCGCCGGCATGGCCCTGCTTTCCGCCGCCACCTCACTGGTCGGCTTTTTTCTCGGTCTGGAAGCCTACACCCTGGTGCTCTACATCCTCATCGCCTTTCACAAAAAGGACGCCCTGGGGGCGGAGGCGGGGCTGAAGTACCTGATTCTGGGGGCGGTGGGGACGGCCTTTCTCGCCTTCGGCATCGCTCTGATCTACACCGCCAGCGGCACCTTCCACCTGCCGGAGGCGATGGCCGGGATCGCCGCCGGCACGCAGATGCGCCCCATCGGGCTGCTCGGTTGGGGGATGCTGCTGGTGGTGATCGGCTTCAAGGTTTCCCTCGTCCCCTTTCACCTGTGGACTCCCGACGTCTACCAGGGAGCGCCGGCGCCGGTCGCCGGCCTGTTGTCCACCGGCTCCAAGGGGGCGGTTTTCGCCGCCCTGGTCACCCTGCTCGCCGGGTTGTCGGCCGGGCGCGCCGAGTTGGAACCGTTTCTCTGGCTGCTGTCCGTCCTGTCGATGCTGGTCGGCACCCTCTGCGCCCTGCGCCAGGAAAATCTGAAGCGGATGCTCGCCTACTCCTCGGTGGTGCACATGGGCTACGTGCTGATCGCCTTGCTCGCCGGCGGCGGCGCCGGCCGCGCTGCGGTGGTCTTCTACCTGGTGGTTTACGCCGTCGTCAACCTGGGCGCCTTCGGTGTTATCGCCTCGCTGGCGGATGCCAAAGAGGAGCCGCAGAGCAACAGCGATTTTCACGGCATCGGCTGGCGCTATCCGCTGCGCTGCGCCGTGCTGGCGATATTTCTCCTGTCCCTCGCCGGCATACCGCCGACCGCCGGCTTCATGGGTAAATTCGCCATCTTCCACGCCGCCATCGCCGCCGACCTGCCCCTGCTCGCCGCGCTGGGCATTCTGGCCTCCCTCGTTTCGGTCTACTATTATCTGCGGGTCATCATGCTCATGTTCATGACCTACGAGTGCCCGGTGCGCCACCCCCGCGGCGGCGCCGCCGAGCACACCGCCCTGGCTTTCTGTCTGGCGGCCACCCTGATTCTCGGCATCTATCCCGGTCCGCTGTTCGATCTGATCGTCGTCATTCTTCCCTGAACATTCGGCTCGATCCATGCGGCCGCGGCGAGCGGGAGCAATAGATATTGCTTTTCTCCGCGCCGCCGGCCCTGGTGATATAAACGTTGCTTCTCCAGCCCGGAAAGCTTGTGTTATACTGCGTCTCCTTTTGCCGCCCCATATCTTCCCATGGAGGAATCCGTTTCGATGAAACTGCATTTTACCCGCCACAACGGCGAAGTGGATGAACTCATTGACGATCTGATCCGCACCGTCGGCGCGCATCAACCCGGCATCATTCGCGAAATGATCATCAGCGCCCTCAAGGCCGGCCAGGAAAGCGATTATCTGGCCGATCTAAAGCTGATGCGCACCACCATGAAGGAGATGCGCTACACCAACAAGATTTTCGGTCCCTATCGCGACCGCAAAAAGGTGACTATTTTTGGCTCCGCCCGCACCCAACCGGACGAGCCGATTTACGGCAAGTGCGTTGAATTCTCCCGCCTGCTGGCGGATAACGGTTATATGGTGATCACCGGCGGCGGTGGCGGCATCATGCAGGCCGGCAACGAAGGGGCGGGAGCGGAAAATTCCTTCGCCGTCAACATCCGGCTTCCCTTCGAGCAGGAAACCAATCCGGTGATGATCGCAAGCAAAAACGTCATCGTCTACAAGTATTTTTTCAACCGCAAGGTGGCCTTTCTCAAAGAGGCGCAGGCCGTGGCGCTCTTCCCCGGCGGCTTCGGCACCCTGGACGAGGCGATGGAGATACTCACCCTGATTCAGACCGGCAAAAATCCCCCCATCCCCCTCGTCCTGATCGACGACGACAGCGGCGATTATTGGGAAAACTGGTTCAAATTCACCAAGGACACCATGCTGCGCAAGGGATTGATCTCCGGCGAGGATTTCAGCCTGTTCACCATCACCCGCGATCCGCGCGAGGCGGTGCGCATCATCGACGAGTTCTACCGTGTCTACCATTCCCTGCGCTTCGTCCGCCGCACCCTGGTCATTCGCCTGAACCGGCCGATCAGCGCCGAGCAGATCGAGACGCTGGAAAGCGAGTTCTCCGGCATCATCGAGCCGGGGAGCCGCCTGCGGCTCACCGGCCCCCTGCCGGAAGAGACGGATCAGCCCGATCTTCTGGAACTGCCCCGTCTCTCCTTCGAGTTCAACCATTTCAGCTACGGCCTGCTCAAGGCGTTCATCCGCCGTCTCAACGCCTTCTGAGGGCCGCGCCCGTCGCTATTTGACGAAAAGGCGCACCGGGATAAACTGCAATACTAGAGACATTAATTCAGGAGGTCGGAATGATAAAAGGACTCCTCTTCCTGGCCCCGTTTCTGCTGTTGCTGGCCGGCTGCGCCACGGTTCCCCTGCCCGAAGAAGCGCTCAGCCGGGTCGACCCGACGGTTGAATTCGCCCAGGTCAAAGCCAATCCGGAAAGATACGCGGGGACCACCCTGCTGGTCGGCGGCCAGATCGTCGCCAATGCCGCCGGCCGGGAAGGAACGGTTCTGGAGATTCTCCGTTACGAGCTGAACAGTTCCGGACAACCGGTGCGGGTGGATGAAGCGGGCGGCCGTTTTCTGGTGCGCTCCGAGCGTTTTCTCGACCCGGAGATCTACGAAAAAGGCGATTACATCACCCTGACCGGGACGGTCCTCGGCCAGGAGGAAAAGCCCTTGCAGGGCATCGAGTACACCTATCCGGTTTTTCGCCTGGACGCAGCCCATCTGTGGCGGGAGTCGCCGGCCAGCTATTATCCCGGCTATTACAATCCCTACGGTCCCGGCTACTATTACCCCTATTCCTACGATCCGTTCTGGTATCCCTTCGACCGCCCCGGCTACCGCGATCGTTTCTGGGGTTATCGCCCCTGGTACTGGTAGCTGGGGAAGGACCCTCACTCAGGAAGCAACGGGAACCAACAGCCTCCGGGCGTTTCCATTCGATTTTCCATCCGGCAGAAAAGAGTGGCAAATCTTTGCCAATTCCGATAGAGTTTTAATCTCCCTGGTTTCACCCGCCGCGCGCGGATTCCCGCCATGAAGCTTTTTGCAAGGACGATCGGTTCATGCCCTCCTTATTTCGCTCCGAAACGGAAGGCGCCACCGGCGCAGCCGATCCCCCTCCAGCCAAGCCTAGTTGGTCCGGTTACCGGTGGCTGTTGGCTTTAGCCATCGTCGCCGGCGGATTCCTTCTCAACCGTTACAGTTTTCTCGCTTTCCACAACCTGGTCGAACTGAGCAGTATCATTGTCTCGGTCACCATCTTCAGCATCGGTTGGCATGCTCGCCGCATCGTCCGCAACGATATGCTGCTGGTGCTGGCGATTGCCTGTCTCACCGTAGCCGTCCTTGATCTTCTGCATACGCTGTCCTACCAGGGCATGGGCTTTTTTCCCTTCACCAGCGCCAATCCGGCAACCCAGTACTGGGTTGCCGCCCGTTATCTGGAAAGCGCCGCCTTTTTTGCCGCCGCCTTGTTCATCGGCCGGCGCTCGTCGATATCGCCCGAACTGCTGTTGGCGCTCAGCCTGATTCTCTGCCTGCTATTGGCGCTGGCCATTTATCCGCTGCGGGTCTTCCCCGACTGCTTCATCGACGGCCGCGGGCTCACCCCCTTCAAGATCGGCAGCGAGTATGTCGCGATGGTTTTTTTCGCGGCGTCGGGCTGGATCATCTGGCGGCGGCGGGACCGCTTCAACTCACGCCTGCTCAGATTTTTGCTCGCCGCCATCGGCGGCAAAATTCTCGCCGAATTTTGTTTCACCCTCTACGCCGACGTCTTTGGCGTGGCCGCTTTTCTCGGCCACAATCTGAAATTTTTCTCCACCCTGTTTCTTTACTGGGTCCTGGTGGAAGGCTCCCTGCGCGATCCCTACGCCTCTTTGTTTCGCGACCTTTTCCGCTCTCGGGAACGGCTGCACAGCGAACTGCTGGCCCGGGAAAAGATCATGCGCGAGCGCGAGGAACTTCTCACGACTCTGCAGGAACAGCAGAAACTCGCCGAGGCGCGCGCCCGCGAGGCGGAAGAGGGGCAGCGCATTTTGGCGGCGCTGATGGAATATATCCCGGAAGGGATCACCATCACCGATGCCGAGGGGAAAATCCGCATCATCAGCCGCTTTGGTGTGGAAATGACCGGGCGCTCCCTGGAAGAACTCCACAACGATACCGGCGGATTGAAGTCGGCCAGTTGGGGTCTGTACCATGCGGACGGGGAGACAGTTGTCGAGGAGGAGGCCTTGCCGCTGTTGCGCGCCTTGCGTCTGCGGCAGGTCATGGATAATGAAGAATGGGTGATGCGGCGGCCGGACGGCTCGAAAATCACCGTGCTGACGACCGCCGGCCCGATTCGCGCCAGCGACGGCGAGGTGATCGGCGGCATCCTGGCCTGGCGCGATATCAGCGAGCGCAAACGGATTCTGGAGGATTTGCAGCGGGCCAAGGAATCGGCCGAAGCGGCCAGTCGGGCCAAAAGCGAGTTTCTCGCCAACATGAGTCACGAAATCCGCACCCCGATGAACGCCATTATCGGCATGACGGAACTCACCCTTGACACCAAGGTCACCCGGGAACAGCGCGATTACCTGACCATGGTGAAAAGCTCGGCCGATGCCCTGCTGCGGGTGATCAACGATATTCTCGATTTCTCCAAAATCGAGGCCGGCATGCTCGACTTCGAGAAAATCGAATTCAATCTGCGCGAAGTGGTGGAAACGACGACCGGCACCCTGGCGGTGCGGGCGCACGAGAAGGGGCTGGAGCTGGCGTGCCGAATCGCGCCGCAGGTGCCGGAGCTGCTGTTGGGCGACCCCGGCCGCCTGTGCCAGGTGCTCACCAACCTGGTCGGCAACGCCATCAAATTCACCGACCAGGGGGAGGTGGTGGTGACGGTGGAGGCGGAGCCGCCGGAAGGGCGGATGCGCCGCCTGCATTTCATCGTCCGGGATACCGGCATCGGCATTCCGGCGGCGCAGATCGCGCGCCTCTTCCGCAGTTTTTCCCAGGTGGACAGCTCCACCACCCGCAGCTATGGCGGCACGGGACTCGGGCTGGCCATCTCCCGGCAAATCGTCGAGCTGCTGGGCGGCGAGATCGGCGTCGAGAGCGATTTCGGCGAGGGCAGCCGGTTTTTCTTCATGCTGCCCATGACCTGCGCCGGCGCCACCGACACGGCGCCGACTGCCGCTCCGCTGCCTTCGTTGCGGGTGCTGATCATCGATGACAGTGAAACCAGCCGGCTTATTCTCTGGGAGATGCTGAGCGCCTGGGGGATGGAGGTGGTCCAGGCGAAAGAGGGGGCCGAGGGGTTGCAGCGGCTGCGCTCGGCCAACGAGCAGAATATCGCTTTCGACCTGCTTCTGCTCGATTCCCGGATGCCGCGGATGAGCGGCTACGCGGTGGCCGAACAGATCATGCGCAATCCGGCGCTGCGCGGGACGACCATCATGATGGTGACCTCGGATGAGGTCAAAACAGCGGCGGCGCGCTGCCGAAAACTGGGGATCGACCGCTATATGCTAAAACCCCTCCGGCAGTCCGAGCTGTACAACGCCATCGCCGAACTGGGGCAAAAAGGCGCGGCCGACGCACCTCCGGTGGCCAAGGAAGTGGCGACAACCGCCTCCCCTCCCCGGCAAGATTTGCACCTGCTGCTTGCCGAGGACAATTTGGTCAACCAGCGGCTGGCGACGGTGCTACTGGAGAAACGCGGGTGGCGGGTCACCGCCGTTTCCAGCGGCACGGCGGCGCTGGCGGCGCTGGAGCGGGAGAGCTTCGACGGTGTGTTGATGGACGTGCAGATGCCCGATCTGGACGGCCTGGAGGCGACGCGCCAGCTGCGGCGGCGCGAAGCCGTCGAAGGCGGGCACATGCCGGTGATCGGCCTGACCGCGCACGTGATGAAGGGCGATCGGGAAAAGTGCCTGGAGGCGGGGATGGACGACTACCTGTCGAAGCCGATTCGGCCGGCGCTGCTGTACACCGTCATCGAAAGCTGCCTGGCGGGCGAGCCAAAAACCACTCCCCTGCCGCCGGCGGTCGATCTCTCCGACGCTTTGGAAGCGGTGCATGGCGATCGGGCGTTTCTGATGGAGCTGGCGGCGCAGGTCGTCCAGGACGCCCCCTGGCAGATTGGAGAAATGAAGCAGGCGGCTGCCGATGGCGAGGCCAAGAAGCTGGAGCGCCTCGTCCACAGCCTGAAATCGGTGATCGGCATTTTCGGCGCCCGCACCGCTGTCGATTTGGCCCAGGAACTCGAAGACAGGGCGGAGCGCGGGCGGTTGGCTGACATAGCGCCGCTGCTGGAGGCTTTTGCCCAGGAAATGGATCGGATTATCAATTCTTTGCAGGAAATGGGGAGGAAGTAAATGCTAAGACACGTGGTTTTTTTCAAGTTTCATCCGCAAGTGGCGGAAGCGGAAATCCGCGACCTGGAGCAGAGCCTGCGCGCCCTGCCGGCAATCATTGGCGAAATCGCCGGCTTTGAAGTTGGGCGGGACGTGGTGCATTCCGAGCGCTCCTACGATCTGTGTCTGGTTTCCACCTTTGCCGATCTGGAGGCCATGCAGCGCTATCAGGTGCACCCCGATCATCAGGCGGTGGGCGCCAAAGTCCGCAAGCTCTGCTCCGGCGTGATTGCGGTCGATTTCGAGGTTTAGGCGCAAGATGTCCGCTTTCGGCGGGAGGTTCGAAGAGAGGGTGCGCGCGGCGCCCTGCGCACCGGCAGCGCCGCGCGCTGGCTTGCCGCCATCTTGCTGCTGCCGCCGCCGGGCTTTGCCGCCGATAGGGCGATCGACGATTCCCTTCTCCAGCCCTTCTTTCGGCAGTCGGAACAGAATCCGGGCAAGAGCGGCATCTATGTGCTGGAAAAAGGCGAAGTGATCCGTGATCCGTCACCCGTCACTCATGGTCACCCAACAACAATCTCAAACTGTTCCAGGTGAAAGCCGGGGCGGGCGGTGACGGCGATCTGTTTTCCGAACTGCCGCTCCAACTCCTCGATGCCGTTTCGCTCCTCGTCGATGAGCAGGGCGGCAAGATCGGGATGCACCTGCAGGGAAAAGCGATCACCGGGAAGACCGGGGATCTCCCGGCGCAAGTCGCGGAAGATTTCATAGGCCATGGTGGTGCGACTCTTCACATAGCCCTTCCCCTCGCAGTAGGGACACGGCTCGCACAGCGTGCGGCCGATGCTTTCGCGCACCCGCTTGCGGGTCATTTCCACCAGACCCAATTCCGAAATCTTCAGGATATTGGTTTTGCTCTTGTCGTTTTTCAGCGCCTCCTCCAGCGCCGAGTGGACCTTTTCGCGGTGCGCCTCCTTCTCCATATCGATGAAGTCGATGATGATCAACCCGCCGATATTGCGCAGCCGCACCTGGTAGGCGATTTCCTTGACCGCCTCCAGGTTGGTCTTGAGGATGGTGTCCTCGAGGTTGTGCTTGCCGACGAAACGCCCGGTGTTGACATCGATGGCGGTGAGCGCCTCGGTCTGCTCGATGATGATGTAGCCGCCGCTTTTCAGCCAGACCTTGCGTCCCAGGGCGCGGGCGATCTCGACCTCGAGACCGAAGGCGTCGAAAATCGGTTCGTTGTCCGCATATTGTTCGATGGCATACTTGAGGGTGGGCATGAAGGTGCCGATGAAACGAACGATCTTGTCGTGTTCTTCGCGCGAGTCGACAACGATGCGATCGACCTCCTCGGTGAGGATGTCGCGCAGCACCTTGCTGGTGACGTCGAGATCGGAATGGATGAGGGCAGGCGCGCTGCTCACCTCCCGTTTCTTCGCGACCTCCTGCCACAAGCCGATGAGGAACGCCATATCGGTGCGCAGTTCCTCCTCGCTCTTGCCCTCGGCGGCGGTGCGAACGATAAAGCCGGTGCCGCGCGGTCGGATCTGCTCGACGATGTCCCGCAGGCGGTTTTTTTCTTCTTCATTCTCGATGCGCCGCGAGATTCCGACGTGATCGACGGTGGGCATCAGCACCAGGTGCCGGCCCGGAAGGGAGATATGCGAGGTAATGCGCGCGCCCTTGGTGCCGAGGGGCTCCTTCGCCACCTGCACCAGAATTTCCTGCCCTTCCTGCAGCAGATCCTCAATCGGCGGCAGCGGCGGCGGCTCGTCTCCCTCTTCGGCCGCCACGGGTCGATGGTCGCCGTCGATAAACTGCTCCACCGCTTCAATCTCGTCCAGAACGTCGGCCACATAAAGAAAAGCCGCTTTCTCCAGTCCGACATCGACGAAGGCCGCCTGCATGCCGGGGAGAACGCGAATCACCTTTCCCCGGTAGATGTTTCCCACGATTCCGCGCTCCCGGCTGCGCTCGATATACAGCTCGGCGATATGGCCGTTTTCCAGCAGGGCCACTCGGGTTTCGTGGGAGGTCGTGTTGATGACCAGTTCCTTGGCCATAAAACCTCCAAAATGTGAAAATCTATAAGAACGTAAAAAACGAAAAATTTTAAACAACCGCCCTCAGCCGAAAACGACGGCGGTCTTGCGAATGCGCAGCTCCCGGGCGAGCAGGGTCGGCAGGTCGAGCAGATAGGCGGACAACAGGGCCGGACTGCCACGGCGCAACCGCAGCCACAAATATCCAGCCTCCAGCGTCAGATCGACCACATCGGGCCGCAAGTCGATTTTGATCGTTTGCCGGCCCTTTTCCCGGGTGCTCGGCACCTTCTCGCGGGCGAGAAAATCCGCAATGCGCCGAGGCAGATCGGCGGGCGCCGCGGGGGGCAATTCGACCCGGTAGACGGTCTCGTTTATGGTAACAGAGGGGGAGGGAGTCTGCCAGGGGACGACCGCTCCTTCGAGTATGCGGAAGCCGGTTGGCAGTTCGGCGTTGAGCGCCTCGACCGTTTCCTGGGCGCCGCACGGGCGGTAGAGTTCGATGTCGATGATTTCGGCATCGCTTTCGACCCCGGTCGGCAGCGCGTCGGGGAAGGAGATGCGCGGCGCCGGGTGGAATCCGGCGGAAAAGCGCACCGGCAACCCGGCCCGCCGCGCCGCGCGGTGAAAGACGGTCATGAATTCCAGATGGCTGACGAAACGCGCCGTGCCGTCCTTGCGCAGCCGCAGGCGCACCTTGCTGCGCTCCTCCTCGGCCGGAAGTTCCGCTGGCGGCGCTGGCGGCAGGGCCACCTCGCTGCGCTCGGCCAGGCGCATCTTCACCGCCTCGAAATCGCAGACGCCGCAGCCGGTACAGCCGCCGCGGCAGTCGCCGGTGGCGGCCGCGGCGAGGGCGCGACGCCGTTCACCAAGAAAAAAATCCTTCGGCACGCCGCAGTCGAGGTGGTCCCAGGGGAGGATTTCGTCCTCGGCGCGTTCCCGTAGGTAAAAATCGGCATCGATGCCGGCGGCGAGAAAGGCGGTGCGCCATTTGCCGAAATCGAAATGCTCGCTCCAGCCATCGAATCGGCAGCCGGCATCGACCGCCGCCGCCAGCACCTCGCCCAGCCGCCGGTCGCCGCGGGCGAAGACCCCTTCGAGATATGAGAGTTCGGCATCGTGCCATTTGAAGCGCAACTTTTTCTGCTTGAGACCGCCGCGCAGCAGCGTCTGCCGCCGCTTGGTCTCGGCGATGCCGATCTGCGCCTCCCACTGAAAGGGGGTGTGCGCCTTCGGCACGAAGGTTGAAACCGAAACGTTGACATCGGCCCCCCCCTCGGTGCCCCGGCCGGTGCGCTTGACCCGCGCCGCCAGATCGACGATCGCCTCCAGGTCGGCATCGGTCTCCGTCGGCAGGCCGGTCATGAAGTAGAGTTTGATCAGCCGCCAGCCGAGCCCGAAGGCGGCGCCGGCGCCGGAGAGCAGATCCTCTTCGGTGATTCCCTTGTTGATGACCTGCCGCAGCCGTTCCGTCCCCGCCTCCGGGGCGAGGGTGAAGCCGGTCTTGCGCACCTTGCGGATTTCCTCCATCAGCTCCGGAGTGAGGGAGCCCACCCGCAGGCTGGGGAGGGAAACCGCGACTTTTTCGGCGGCATGGCGCGCCATCAACGCTTTGAGCAGCGGCTCCAGGCAGCCGTAATCGCCGGTGGACAAGGAGAGGAGGGAAACCTCTCCGTAGCCGCTGCCGGCCAGGGCGCCCTCGACGATCTCCGCCACCCTCTGCGGCGAGCGCTCGCGCACCGGCCGGTAGAGAAAGCCGGCCTGGCAGAAACGGCAGCCGCGGGTGCAGCCGCGGGCGATCTCCACCGCCACCCGGTCGTGCACGGTGCTCATGAACGGCACGATCGGCGACGGGGGGAAGGGGGCGCTCTCCAGATCCGCGAGGATGCGCCGGCGCACCCGATCATGGCCGGGTTTCAATGCGCGCACCTCGGCGATACGGCCATCGTCCCGGTAATCGACGGCGAACAGGGAGGGAAGATACAGCCCGTCAAGCAACGCCAGCCGCTCCAGCAGCGCCTCGCGCCCCTCTCCGGCCCCTTTTGCGGCCCGCACCGCCGCCAGCAGTTCGACGACCGCTTCCTCGCCGTCGCCGAGGACGGCGACATCGATGAAGTCGGCCAGCGGTTCGGCGTTGAAGGCGCACGGGCCACCAACGACGATCAGCGGATGGGTTGCGTCGCGGTCCCGCCGCCGGCGAGGGATCCCCGCCAGATCGAGCATGTTGATGACATTGCTGTAGGAGAGCTCGTACTGCAGGGTGAAGCCGACGACGTCGAAGTCCCCGAGGGGACGGTCCGATTCCAGGGAGGCAAGGGGTTGTCCGGCGGCGCGCAGCTCCCCCTCAAGATCGGGCCAGGGGGCGAAGGCGCGCTCGGCCGCCGCCCAGTCCAGGCCGTTGACGATGTGGTAAAGGATGGCCAAGCCGAGGTGGCTCATGCCGACTTCGTACACATCGGGGAAGGCCAGGGCCAGAGTGACTTCGCTCTGCCCGGGCTCTTTATGGATGCTCCCCAGCTCCCCTCCCAGATAGCGGGATGGACGGTTCACTTTGGGGAGAAATTGCTCTATGGACATGGATGATTTTTCCTGAAAGATCGGGCTGCAAAAACAGACACATTAGCACAGGAGACGAAAAGGGCTCAACACCTTCTTGCGGCGGTGGCTTTTGCCTGCGTATACGGGTTCTGAATATGATATTATTGCCCTTCATTTGCCAAAGGAGCTTTGCCTTGGATTTCCGCGAACCGTTCGTTGCCGATCTGCACATCCACACCGTCGCTTCCGGACACGCCTACAGCACGGTCAATGAAATCGCCCAGGAGGCCGCCCGCAAGGGGCTGCGCCTGATAGGGCTCACCGACCACGGGCCGGCGCTGCCCGGCGGACCGCATCTCTATCATTTCCTCGCCTTGCGTTTCGTGCCGCCGGTGCTGCACGGCGTTCGCGTCCTGCGCGGCGTCGAGGCGAATATTTTGGGCGGGGGCAACCTGGATTTGCCGGAAGGGGTTTTGGCCAAACTCGATCTGGTGATGGCCGGTTTCCATGAGGGTTGCGGTTTTTCCGGACGCGGAATAGCGGACAATACGAAGGCGGTGTTGCAGACGATGGACAACCCGCGGGTGAAAATCATCTCGCATCCGGGCAATCCCAACTTTTCCTTCGACTACGAAGCGGTGGCGCGACACGGCGCCGAAACCGGCACCGCCCTGGAAATCAACAACGCCTCCTTTAACATCAGTCGGCGCGGCAGCGGCCCCAACTGTCAGCAGATCGCCCGCCTGTGCGCCCGCTTCGGCACGCCGGTGGCGGTGGGAAGCGACGCCCATATCGCCCAAGGGGTCGGCGAGTTCGCCGATGCCGTGCAGACGCTGAGGGAAGCCGGGGTGCGTCCGGAGCAGGTGGTGAACCGCTCCCTCGAATCGACTTTGGCCTTTCTCGGGCTGGCCGAATAGCTAGGAATGCGTTTTCAGAAGGATCGATGAACGACCAGCAAGCGGCATGGCGATTTTGCTTTCCCCTTGCCGAAAAAGCGGGATTCAAGGTAAATAAGCTTTTTCGCCTGGCCGGACGTTTTTTTGCTGCAGAAGGAAATGAATGGAGAAGCTGTTTCAGGGCATCGTTGAATTTCGCCGGGAGGATTTCGAGGGGCATCGGCAATTGTTCGAGGAGTTGGGGCGGAAGCAGAAACCGCATACCCTGTTCATCGGTTGTTCCGATTCGCGCGTGGTGCCAAACCTGATTACCCACACCCACCCGGGCGAGCTTTTCGTTGTTCGCAACATCGCAAATATTGTCCCCCCCTACCGGGTCACCGGCGAATATGTCGCCACCACCTCGGCCATTGAATATTCCGTACTCGCCCTCGGCATCGACACCATCGTGGTCTGCGGGCATTCCAATTGCGGCGGCTGCTCTTCTTTGAATATGCCGCCGGAGGCCCTTGATCATCTGCCGCATGTGCGCAAATGGCTGGAAGTCTCCCGCGAGGTTCCCGGTCGGGTTTCCCGCCGGCTCGGAGCGGACGCCACACCGGCGGCGCGCGAATGGCTAACGGAACAGATCAACGTCACCGTGCAGATGCGCAATTTGCTGACCTACCCCTATGTAAAGGAAAAATATCAGAAGGGTGAATTGCAGATCTACGGTTGGCACTACATCATCGAAACCGGAGAGATTTTGAACTATAATCCGAAAACGCGCAGTTTCGAACCGATCTCCTGATCCTTGCCGCCGCCTTCCTCGCCTTCCCGCATCGCCAAAACCTTTGAGGGTCATTTTCGCCAGGAGTCGGGCGCGAACTGTTCGCGCAGCCGCTCCTCCGGGTTCTGCTCGAAGAACTCCTCGCGGTCGAAGCAGAACCGATACTGCTGGCAATAATCGAGCAGCAGGCGGTAGGCGGCGTTGATCCGGCGGATCGTCTCCGTTTCGCCGCCGCAGCGGTCGGGATGGTGATTTTTGACCAGCCGGCGATGGCGGTCCTTGATCTCGCGCAGGGTGGCGCGGTCGGTCAGGGCGAAAACGGTCAGGGCTTCCCGGAATTCGGCATAGGTCATCGGCTGTCTCCGCGCAGGTCCGTATTGTTTAGCATAGATGTCTGGCCGGCGGCAATCGGGGCAAGGATTGCGGAGCGGAGCATTCTTGACATTTGGCGTGATCTCGAATAAAATTCTGCATAAATGGAAATTCAAAGAACAATAGATGAAGTTGACCTTCGAATTCTGAATATCCTTCAGGAGAAAGCCCGCATTCCCAATGCCGAGGTGGCGCGCCAGGTGGGGATGGCGCCGTCGGCGATCCTGGAGCGCATCCGGAAACTGGAGGAGCGCGGGATTATCGAAGGCTATGAGGTCCGTCTCAATCCGTGCTGTTTCGAGCAGGGTTTGGCGGCCTTTGTCCTGGTCGAGGCCGAGCCCGCCGGCAACGGCAAATTGGGGCAGAGACTGGCGGCCGTGCAGGGGGTGCAGGAGGTGCACCAGGTGGCCGGCGCGGACGGCTATCTGGTGAAGGTCCGGGCGGCGGACGCGGCCAGCCTCGGCCGCCTGCTGCGGGAGGACTTTCTCGCTATCCCCGGCATTCGCGGCACCCAAACCCATGTCGTGCTCAATACGGTGAAAGAAACCCGCCGCGTCGATCTGGATGTGGCTCTGGATGTGGCTCTGGATATGCGAATACGTTAAAAATTCAACCCAGGAGAAAACCTCATGCCCATGTCGCAAAGTTTTCAGGACAGACTTTTTTCCCGACTGCCCAAGATCGCGGCCCATTACGGCACTCCCTTTCACCTCTATGACGAGGCGGGGATTCGCGCCACCGGCGAGAAGCTGAAGCAGGCCTTCGCCGGTATCGACGGTTTTCGCGAGTATTTCGCCGTCAAGGCGCTGCCCAACCTGCGCATTTTGCAGATCATGAAGGACCTGGGTTTCGGCTTCGATTGCAGCTCCATCCCCGAGCTGATCATGAGTCGGCAGATCGGCGCCCGCGGCGACGACATCATGTTCACCTCCAACAACACCAGCCCGGAGGAGTTCGCCGCCGCCGCGGCCGAGGGGGGATGCATCCTCAATCTGGACGACCTCAGCCTGATCGCCAAGGCGCCCAAATTTCCCGAACTGATCTGCTTCCGCTACAATCCCGGCCCGCGGCGCACCGGCAACGTCATCATCGGCCATCCGGAGGAGGCGAAATACGGCGTCTCCCACGAGCAGGTGGTCGAGGCCTACCGCCTGGCGCAGGCGCGCGGCGCCAAGCGCTTCGGCCTGCACACCATGGTCGCCTCCAACGAGCGCGATTACACCTACATCGTGCAGACGGCGGTGATGCTGCTGGAGATCGTCGAGGAAGTGCAGAAGGCGCTCGATATCCGTTTCGAGTTCGTCAACATCGGTGGCGGCCTGGGCATTCCCTACCGTCCCACCGACGAGGCGCTGAATCTGGACGCCATCGCCCGGGAGGTCACCCAGCTTTTCGCCGAGTTCCGGCACAAGAACGGTTACGCCCCGCGCATGCTGATGGAGAGCGGCCGGTTCATCACCGGACCGCACGGCTGCCTGGTGACCACGGCCATCAACCACAAGAATATCTACCGCAACTATATCGGCGTAGACGCCTGCATGTCGGCGCTGATGCGCCCGGCCCTTTACGACGCCTATCACCACATCAGCGTGGTCGGCAAGGAGCATCTGCCCAAAAGCGAGGTGTACGACGTGGCCGGTTCCCTCTGCGAGAACAACGACAAATTCGCCGTGCAGCGCGAATTGCCGCCCATCAGCGACGGGGACCTGCTGGTGCTGCACGACACCGGCGCACACGGGCACGCCATGGGCTTCCAATACAACGGGCGGTTGCGGCCAAAAGAGCTGCTGCTGCGCACCGACGGCGGCATCGAGCTGATCCGCCGCGCCGAGACGGTGGACGATTACCTGCGCACCCAGCAGTTCGCGACGGATCTGTTGCCGGCTTGACGCATCGGACAGCGCCCGCCGGAAATTGACCGGATTGTTGCCATAAAGGCCACTTTTATCCCTGGATAAAGTGGCCTTTTTCGTGGGGCGCAAGCACCGCTCGGGGTTGTTTTTAGCGAAATCGAAGCTATCATTAAGCCTTGAGCAAAGGAGGTCTCCATGCGCATCGAAAGCGATCTGAAGTTGGGCTTCAAGGATGTCCTGATCCGGCCGAAGCGATCGACCCTCCACAGTCGCTCCCAGGTGAATCTCGATCGGACTTTCACCTTTCTGCACAGCCATCGGCAATGGACCGGAGTGCCGGTCATCGCCGCCAACATGGATTCGGTCGGCACTTTCGCGGCGGCGCGGGTGCTGGGCCGCCACCGCCTGCTGACGGCGGTGCACAAGCATTACCGGGCGGCGGACTGGGCCGATTTTCTCGCCGGCGAAAGCGACGACATCTTTGAACGGGTCATGGTCAGCACCGGCACATCGCAGGCCGATTTCGAAAAGCTCGGCGAAATCCTGGCGCAGCATCCGAAGCTCGCTTTCATCTGTATCGATGTCGCCAACGGCTATGCCGAAGCGTTCGTCGACTTCGTGCGTCGGGTGCGGCAGACCTATGCCGAAAAGACCATCGTCGCCGGCAACGTGGTCACCGGCGAAATGGTGGAGGAACTGCTGCTCTCCGGCGCCGACATCGTCAAGGTGGGGATCGGCCCCGGCTCCGTGTGCACCACACGGGTGAAGGCCGGCGTCGGCTACCCGCAGCTTTCGGCGGTGATCGAATGCGCCGACGCCGCGCACGGCTTGGGGGGGCGCATCATTTCCGACGGCGGCTGCGCCTGCGCCGGCGATGTGGTCAAGGCCTTCGGCGGCGGCGCCGATTTCGTCATGCTCGGCGGCATGCTCGCCGGCCACGACGAGAGCGGCGGCGAACTGCTGGAGCGCGGCGGCCAGCAGTTCAAACTGTTCTACGGCATGAGTTCCGCGCTGGCGATGGAGAAGCACGCCGGCGGCGTTGCCGAATACCGCTCCTCCGAGGGGAAGACGGTGGAGGTTCCCTACCGGGGACCGATCGGCGACACGGTGAAGGATATTCTCGGCGGCGTGCGCTCCGCCTGCACCTATATCGGCGCCTCGGCGCTGAAGGAACTCACCAAGCGCACCACCTTCATCCGGGTCGCCGAACAGGAGAACCGGACCTTCGCCTGAGCCATCTTGCCAGGCCATCCGGCGGCCGTCGACCGACGTTGAATCCGCCGCCTTTTCGGGAGGACTACTTATGACCAACAGCGACAAGCCGGAATCCACCCGCATCCTCGTGGTTTTCTACAGCAGCTACGGCCACACCTTTCAGATGGCGCAGGCGGTCGTCGAAGGCGCCCGCAGCGTCGAGGGGACGGAGGTGCGCCTGCGCCGCATTCCGGAACTGACGGAGGCGAAACAGGCTCTGTCGGGCCAGGACGCCTACCGCCGGGCACAGGAGCAGCAGGCGGAAATCCCCGAAGTCACCCACGACGATCTGCGCTGGGCGCACGGCATTCTCTGGGGCACCCCGACCCGCTACGGCAACATGACGGCACAGATGAAACAGTTCATCGACACCACCGGCGGTCTGTGGGTGAAGGGGGAACTGGAGGATAAGGTTACCGGCGTCTTCACCAGCACGGCGACCATCCACGGCGGGCAGGAATCGACCATTTTGACCAGCATGGTGCCGCTGCTGCATCTGGGAATGATTTTTATCGGCGCCCCGTACGGGCAAAATCCGCAGATTCTGGTGACCGACGGCATCGGCGGCTCCCCCTACGGCCCGGGGACCCTGGCCGGCGCGGACGGGTCGCGGCAACCGGTCGATGCCGAGTTGCAGACGGCGCGCAATCTTGGCGGCCGGGCGGCGCGGGTGGCGGAAAGGATCAAGGTTCTGCGCAAGACCGAGGCACAGCAGTAGGACCATGGCCGGCGTCCCTGTCCAGCGCCGGCGGGATCGGCCCTGGACAGGGGGTCTGCCGGCCATCGACGGCCGCCGGGCCGGCATCGACGACCGGGCGGAAAGGGCGGTCGCGCCGCCAAGAAAAAAACCATGGGGAAGCGGCAAATGCGCGCTTGACGCTTGCCCGCAGGCTATGATTTTATGTTGTACGGAAGCTAAATGGGAAATATCTTTAATCGTCAGGATCAACTCGCATGCCAGATACCGGGAAGTTCAGAGTAGCGCTCGCCAGAAAGTCACGCCGGTTCAATCCTCAGGAAAAAATGTCGCGGGTCGAGAGCACCGCCCGCCGGCTTTTTGTCCAGCGGGGATATCACAACGTCTCCATTCCGGCCATTGTCCAGGCATCAGGCGTCAGCACCGGCGCCATTTACAGCTATTTCCCGAACAAAGAAGCGCTGGCCAGGCATATCCATGAAAAAACCCTGGCTGAGTTCCAGACCCTTTTCCAGCAGCGCCTGGAGGGGCGGCAGACAATTTATGAAAAACTCCGTGCTTTCGCCGAGGTCGTCTTCGAAACCACGGAGCAGAATCCGGACATCATGGAATATCTTCTTTTCATGCGGCATTCGGAATTCATGCAAGACTGTTCCCCGATCTGTTTCACCCAGCCGTTTCGCCTTATCCAGGGAATCGTAAAAGAAGGAATCGAATCCGGCGACCTGCATCAGGGCGATTATTTCATCTCCGCCATTAGCTTTACCGGCGCCATTCTGCGCGCTTCGGAATTGCGCCTGCAATGCGTCCTGGAAAAACCCTTCTCCGAAATCGCCGAAGAACTGATCGCCAACGCCTGGACGGCCATTCGCGCCTGACAGTTTTTTCACCGGAAATTCAGCTCTTTCACCAGATCTCTCCGCGCCCCGCCCAGCACCTCTCCCACCGCACCTCTATCCTTCATACCGAAAAACACCCATAATTCGCTGTTTTTACCAGATAGTTCCGCTTTTGTAGATTTTGGTATGTCGATTGCTTTACCGAAAGAACGTTCATTCTAATTTGTCTGGCGGGAACCCATCGGGAAAGGAGGTGCTTGCCCGGTCTCGTCGAATGTTGATGTTGTGCAGGTTACTTTCATTTCTGATGGAGGCATCATGTCTAAGTATTGGTTGGGTTGCAAAAGAACACTGATATCGATGGCCCTGGTCGCCCTTGTCGGCGGCGGGATTCTGGGCTGCGGGGCGGATAGCTACGATCAGCCTGAATCGGAACAAGTCCTGACCGTCACTGATTCCCCGCTGATTGACGCCGCTACGCTGAAAGGCTGGATGGAGCAGGGGCTGGTCAATGCCGGGGTTGACAGCGAAAATGTCGTCATTCTGCATGTTGAGCCTAATGACAAAGCCACGCCTGCTGCGACCGCCAACTATAATGCTGGTCATGTCCCTGGCGCCTATATCTGGAACGGCAGCACGGAACTGACTCAGTCCCGTTTGGACGGGCTTTCTGTCGCCGGCTCGGAACTGCCAACGGGGGCAATGATCGATCAGGTTCTTGCACGCGCCGGGGTGAACAAAAATTCCACCATCGTCCTTTCCTACCCGCCGCAGGCGGCCATGCATTACCCGTCCCGCGCCTATTTCACACTGCGTTACTGGGGATTTCCCAAGTCGAAGATCAAAGTACTGAACGGCGGCAGCGTCGGCTGGACCGCAGGCGGTTACGATCTGACGACCGTTGCACCAGCACCGGTTTGGAACAACAGCTTCAGCGTGCGTGACAATGTAAACCTGCGCAACGATCTGCGCTACTCTCTTGGGGAGATGATCCAGGAGGTCGATGCCAATAACGCCGCCATCGATGCCTCAGGCAATCCGTGGGTCAATATCATCCAACAGACCGAAGGCCCCCGGACCATTGCCAACGCCATCGGCCGCTCCATGAGCTATTTTTTCAACGCTTACGATGCGACGGCCGGCACGGGCGGCACCTTCAAGACCGCAGCTGAGGTGGAAGCAGCCCTGGCCGATACCGACGGCCCGAATAATGATAAAACTCTTGGCGCCTTCGTCCCTGGCATTCCCACCATCACCCATTGTGTGTCGGGGATGAGCTGCACACCGATCTTCTTTGCTCTGGATGCTATTCTGGGCGCCGAAGTCGCGATCTATGATGGCTCCACCAGCCAGTGGGATGCCTACAAAGCTAAAGATGCCACCGTCACCGCCGGTGTCGTGCCGAACGACGCCTGGCGTACCGATCTCTACAACCGCACCAATCCCGCAATTCTTACTAGCTCCCCGACGACGACCACCAACGTGATCGATCCGGTCCTGAATTCTCTCTATTTGAGCGTTGACGATCCGCGTGCCAATCAACTGGAGAATGAAGACCTCGAATACATGACTCCGTCGACCTCCGGACCGCCGACCAGCACCGGGACAGGCGATTCGAGCGGCTGCTGATTCGGTTGGAATCCGTCATGAATATTGCTCAGACAAGGAGATGATCACGTGAAGACACGTCGAATTTTGGCAACAATGGCAGGGATGCTCCTGCTCGCCTCCTCGGCCTTCGCCGGCCCCACCTGGACTTTCGGCCCCGAAGAACAAGGGCTGCTCAAACTCGATTACAAGGGACAGTTCCAACTGCGCTATCGTGACGATGGCGCCAGCCCCGCCGGCGACGAGAGCGCGATGGAATTCAACTTCCGCCGCAACCGCATCGCCCTCATGGGCGCCTGGGGTCCGGACTTCAGTGTCTATGTCCAGACCGAGTTCAACGAGGACAACAACATCACCCCCCTCGCCGTCGACAATGGCGACGAGTCGGATTTCCAGATTCTCGATGCGGTTTTCCGCTTCCGGCACAGCCCGGAGGTCAACGTCTGGGTCGGCAAGTTCAAGTACAACCTGACCCGCGAGAACCTGGAAGCCTGCGAAGCGCCGTTGACTCTCGATCGCTCGGTGCTGATCCGCGCCCCCTTCGTTTCCACCCGCGACAAAGGGGTGGCGGTCTGGGGTGATCTCATGGACGGCCTGCTGCAGTACCGGGTGGACGCCATGAACGGCCGCAGCGACGCCGACCTCTCCCCCAAGTCCAATTTGCGCTACAGCGCCCGCGGCCACATCTCCCTGCTCGACAAGGAGACCGGCTACGGTTACAAGGGCACCTATCTCGGCAAGAAAAAAGTGCTGACCGTCGGCGCCGCCTATCAGATGGAGAATGACATCGCTTTTGCCGGCCCGGGCGAAGCCATCGATTACAGCGCCTGGACCGCCGACCTGTTTTTCGAGATGCCGGTCGCGGCGCTGGGAACTTTCACCTTCTCCACCGCCTACACCGACTACGATCTGGACGACGCCTATCAAGGCGCCGCCCCCGACGCCGGCGCCTTGGGCTTCAATGGCGAGAAGAACGGTTCTTACGTCAAGGGCGGCTACATGTTCCCCAACCTGCCGCTGCAGATCTTCGGCCGCTATGAAAACTGGTCTTTCGCCCAGCTCGACGGCGTCAATGACCAGGAGGTTGACTGGATCGGCGCCGGTTTCAACTGGTACTTCCGCAACCAGGATCTGAAGCTGACCGTTGAATACTCCACCGTCGAATTCGACAAGGCATCGGCCTCCTTCGAAGACTTCGATTCCCTGGTGGCTCAGCTCCAGGTGATTTTCTAACCCCTTCATTTGCACGAGGAGAGACCAACATGAAGAAAATTGTCGTTCTGATCGCCGCCCTGATGCTCGCCTTCTCCGGCCTGGCCATCGCCAAAGGCAACACCGTAAGCGGCAAGGTGACCGCCGTCAGCGGCGACACCGTGACCATCGAGGTGGAAAAAGGCAAGGGCGCCGCCCTGAAGGAAGGCGTCAGCGTCGAAATGCAGGTGAAGGAAGAGAAGAAAGCCCCGAAAAAGGGGATGGACATGCTGCAAGGCTGCTAAGCCCCTGGACGGCGGCGTCCCCGGCGCACGGGGGCGCCCCTCTTTTGATGAGGGAGAATGATGAAGTTAACATTTATGCTAGTTCTGGCGGCGCTCGTCCTGACGCCGGCCGCCGGCTTCGCCGCCGAGGCGGCGCCGCCGGGCGGACCTGCCAAGGGACAGATCGCCGCCAAGAAGAAGGCCAAGACGATTGCCGAGCTGGTGGCGATGTATGATTCCAGCTCGTGCGTCGAATGCCACGAGGAAGCACACCAGCAGTGGGAGAATTCAGTGCATTCCCGGTCGATCTACGGCACCGGGCGCACCGCCGCCACCTTCCGCACGGCGCTGGTCAACGGGCTGGCCGAATGGCCGTTCTCCGGGGTCAAAGGTCCCGGGGACGTCAAGGTGGAGCACCTGATGGGGTGCGCCAAATGCCATCTGCCGCAGCTGGCCGATGCGACCGACGCGGTGGCCAAGGAGATCATGGCTTCCATCTACAGCTGGCAGACGGCCATCCGTAAGCAGGATTCGGCGACGTTTGAAAAGGAGCAGGCCAAGCTCAAAGGTCTCAACATCAACTGTCTGGTCTGCCACAACCGGCAGGCCATCGTTCACAAGTGGACCGACGGCTATCCGCAGGCCGGGGTGGTTTACGGGTCGATGGACGGCGAGCATCCCTCGGACAAATTCCCGAAAATGGCGCGAAGCCCGATCATGGGCGAGTCCATCCTCTGCGGGCAGTGCCATGGTCTCGGTCCCAACCTGGAACTGGATAATCCGACGCAGTGCGCCACCGCTTACGGCAGCTACCTGTGGTACTATCGGGCGGAAGGCGGGAAGGAAACCTGCCAGGAGTGCCACATGCGCAAGAGTGGCCTCGGTCACGACATGCAGAGCTATCGCAGCGAGGCGATGAACAAGATGGCCCTCGACTTCGAAGCCAAGGCCGACGGCCTCTACTGGCGCGACGGCAGCCAGGTGCGTCCCTACGTCTCCCTCGCCGTGGCGATGACCAACCGGGCGGGACACGTCATCCCTGATGGCTGACCGACCCCCAACCGACTGGTTCTGTCGGTAAGCGCAAAAACCAAGGATGGCGAAGAAGTTTTCAACAAGGAAACGATCTACATGCCGGTGCCGCAGCAGTTCGCCCGGGGCGACCGGATGGGGCGCGGCCCCTATGAAAAGAGCGGCCTCATCGAGGAGTCGGGGCTGCATCCGGGTAAGACCAAGAAGGAACATTTCCAGATTTTCTTTCCCGAAGAGGTCAAGGATCTCGATGTGCACGTTCAGCTCTGGTACCTGCCGTACGGCACCATGCAGAGCGACCCCTTCCTCTGGCGTGAGTACAAGAAAAGCGTCAGTATCAGCAAGGAAGGGAAGTAACCTTTCACCTCCTGTTTTGTGATTATGCGGTCGAGGGGAAAACCCTCGACCGTCTTTTTGCATGTGCGCCAGGCATGGCGCGTAGCGCCTTGACTGGCGTTGTTTCGGTCATTGTGG
Source organism: Desulfuromonadales bacterium (assembly GCA_041677125.1). Taxonomy (GTDB): domain Bacteria; phylum Desulfobacterota; class Desulfuromonadia; order Desulfuromonadales; family JACZKF01; genus JBAYQP01. Next base: position 43,775 of record JBAYQP010000010.1, read on the forward strand.
TGATGACTGAAAGATTTGGGGGTGCAAGTCCCCTGCGGACCCTGATGACGGGAACCGCTAGCCGAACGGTGCTATCATCAACTTCGTTTTTTCCACGATCAATTCGGCATTTGCCACACCCCGATACGGATTGCGCGATTCCCATGCCCCAGCTTCTGCTGATCCTGCTCCTCTTCCTCGCCGGTTGCCGCCCGCCGGCGGAAACCGTCAGCTGCCAATTCTGTCATCGCGGGCTGGAGCCGGCCTCGGCCGCCCATGCAGTCTGCACCGACTGCCATGGCGGAGACGCCCGCTCCTGGGAGAAAAAAGCGTCGCACCGGGGAATGCTCGGCAAGAAGAATCCGGGCGATCCGAAGGTCTGGGAGCGGGGCTGCGGCCGCTGCCACCCCGACCAACTGGCCCGGGTGCGCTCGACCCTGATGACCACTAACACCGGCATGCTGCGCAATATCCAGCTTACCTGGGAAGGGGAGGACGGCCGGCTCTACGGAACGCAGGCGGAAAAGACTTTCGATCGGGAAGGAAATCCCCTTGAGCTGACCGGGGTGAAGGAGCTGGACCACCTCTCCGGCGAACTCTACCGCAAGACCTGTGCTCTGTGCCACGTCGGGATCGAAGCCAATCAGATCTGGAGCGGCAGCCATGCGAGCGGCTGCGCCGCCTGCCATTTCCCCTACAACGACAACGCCACCTACCAGGGGGGGGACGATACGGTGAAGGGAAAATGGCCCTATTCGGCCGATCACCGCCTTGCCTCCCTGCCGGATAACCGGGTCTGCGCCCGTTGCCACAACCGGAGCGGCCGCATCGCCCTGGCCTATGAAGGGCTGAACGACGGCAACAATGGTCTGGTGCCCACCAGCGGCGGCGAACCGGGGCCGGTGATGATCGGCGGCATCCGCAATGCAGTGCACATCGCGCCGGATATCCATTTCGCCAAGGGGATGGACTGCATCGACTGCCACACCTCCCGGGACATCATGGGGGACGGCTACAGTTACCAGAACATGTATCACCAGGTGGAAATCACCTGCGAAGACTGCCACGGCAGCCCCGAGGCGCCGCCGCGCACCGCCCGCATCGACCGGGAGAACGCGGAAGCGCTGCGGGAATCGCAATATTATCCGGAACCGAGAAAATTCGGCGACGCGATGGTGCTGACCGCCAAGGGGCGTCCGTTCTCCAACGTATTTCGCGAAGGGGAAACGGTTTGGGTTCTCGGCAAGCGCAGCGGCAAGCGGCACGAGAGCAAGGTAATCACCGGCACGCCCGAGCACGCCGTCCCCGGCCACCGGCGTCTGGAGTGCTACAGCTGTCATTCGCGGGCGGTGGTGCAGTGTTACGGCTGCCACACCGAATACGATCAGCGCCGCCCGGCGATGGATTTCATCAAGGGGCGGGAGACGCCCGGCGCCTTCACTGAGACCGAGGACTACCGCACCTTGTATCCGTTCCCCCTGGCCCTCAATCAGCGCGGGCGGATCTCCCCGGTGACTCCCGGCTGTCAGACCTTCGTCACCGTCAAGAACCGATCCGGAGAAACCGTGCAGGAGGAGTACGTCACCCGGTTCAAGGGGAAGAACCAACTGCGCTTCGCCCCTTTTTACGGCCACAATACCGGCGTCAAGGCGGTCGGCTGCAGCGAATGCCACGGCAATCCGGCTTTTCTCGGTTTCGGCCAGCATGTGCTCGAAGGCGGCGATATCGAAGCAACCCTGCTCTGCGAGAGATCGGCAAAGAAGCCGCTGGACGGCTTTCTGACCATGCAGGAAGGAAGGGTCGAAAATTTTTCCGCCATCACCCGTGAGGCCGCCCGCCCTCTCAGCGGAGCCGAGGTCAAGCGGGTGCTGGCGGTCAATCTCTGTCTGGTCTGCCACGGCAGCGCGCAGGATCCGATTTACGGCAAAGAACTGGACTATGGGCGGCTGGATCGGGGAAAGTGATGAGTAACGGGCGACGCGTGACGAATAGAGCGGCGATAATTCTGATGACCATGCTTGTGCTGCTGGCGCCGGCCGCCGGCAGCTGGGCGGAAGAGTGCGGCGGCTGCCATGCGGTGGCGGTGCGCGGAGCCCATGCCGATCTGGATTGCGCCGCGTGTCACCCGTCGGGGCGTGCCGGCGGCGGCGCGGCGGCGTGCATGAATTGCCACCCCGGAATGCAGGGGGTGCTGCAGGGGCCGATGGCGAGCCGGGCCAGCGAACGGCAGTTTGTCCAGGCGGCTTTTGGCCGGCACGACAGCCGCTTTTTCGAAAAAAACTGCAACGGCTGTCACGTCGCCGACTGCCTCGACTGCCACGGCGCCGACGGACACGACATCGCCCGGCCGCAGAAGGAGGATTGCCACGCTTGTCACCGGGGCTATTTTGTCGGGGCCGATTACTGGGGGCTGGCGCCGCGCGAGGATCATCGGCGCTACCAACGGGGGGCGGGGTACGGCGGCGAAAACTACCTGAAGATGCGTCCCGATGTGCACGCCGAGGCGGGGATGCTCTGCGGCGACTGTCACGGCATGGCCAGTCTGGCCGGCAAGGCCGCCCCGCCGCAATGCCGCGACTGCCACACGCCCGATCCGCAGATCATCGAACACGGCATCGCCGCGCACCTGGAGAAGCTCGAATGCTATGCCTGCCATGCCGCCTGGGGGGCGCAGGAATACGGGACCTTTTTCCTGCGGATGGGGGATAATCCCATCGCCGATGTTTACCCGATGCGCCGGCAAGCCGGCAGCGATTATGTCCGCAGCGCCTATCTCAAGCGACAGGATGCGCCGCCCCTGGGGCGCAACGCGGCGGGACGGGTGAGCCCGATCCGACCGCAGTTCGTCGCCTACTACAGCGATCTGCGCGGCGCCCCGGCCAAGGAGAATCTGCTGGCGGCCGCCCAATGGAAAGCCTACTTCCCCCATACCGTCCGGCGGGGAACGGTCACCTGCGAGGGCTGCCACGACCAGCCGCGCCGGTTTCTCCTCGAACCGGAGCACACCCGGATCTATCTGCCGGAAAAAGATGGCATGACTCTTCCTTCCTTCTGGGACAGTCGCGGCCAGACATTGGTGAACGGCGCCTTTTTTACGCCCGAAGAGTTTCTTCGCCTGCAGAACAGGGGCCCCGCCTACGTGCGGGGCTATGTGGAAAAATGGAAAAATTTCGTCGAGCGCGTCGAAGATTCCTCCAGACCCTGACGCTGGCCGTCATCGGCTTGCCGCTGTGGCGGTTCCTGGCGCCGGAAGCCCCGGCCGGTCAGGCGGTGCTGCGGCTGAAAAAAGCCGAGGTCCCGCCGGACGGCGCCCTGGTGTTCCGTCAGGCGCGGGTGGCGGTGCTGCGCGCCGGCGAGGACATCTACGCCCTCAGCCTGGCCTGCACCCATCTCGGCTGTACGGTGACCGTCACCCCAACCGAACTGGTCTGCCCCTGTCATGGCAGCGCTTTCGCCCGCACCGGCGAGGCGCTGCGCGGCCCGGCTTCCGCCCCCCTGACGCGCCTGCGGGTGCTTGGGGAGGGGGACGAGCTGGTGGTGATGAGCTAGGAGGGCGGCGTGGCCAGAGACTTTGTCCACCATCTTTTTCCGCGTGTGGTTCTTGCCGGCAATCTGCGGGTGTCCTACACCTTCTGCCTGGGGGGGCTGGCCTTTACCACGCTTTTGCTGCTGGCGATCTCCGGGCTGTTGCTCCTGTTCTACTATCGCCCGTCGGCCGAAGGGGCTTTCGCCTCCATCCTCTACCTGGAATCGTCGGTGTTTGGCGGCGAGTACCTGCGCCGCTTGCATCGCCTCTCTTCCCATGCGCTGTTGATCCTGGTCTTTCTGCACACGCTGCGGGTGGTGTTGACCGGCGCCTATCGACCCCCGCGGCAGATGAACTGGGTCATCGGTTTCACTCTGCTCTGCCTGACGGTGTTCGAAGCCTACACCGGCTATCTGCTGCCGATGGATCAACTCGCCCTCTGGGCCACCCGGACCGGCATGGAGTTGCTCGCCGCCGCCCCCGGCGGCGAGCTGCTGCGCCGGCTGCTGGTGCCGGACGAGGTCGGCGGGCCGATGTCGCTGCTGCGCTTCTACGCTCTGCATATCGCCCTCGTCCCGCTGGCGATCTTTACCCTCTGCCTGCTGCATTTCTTCCGTATCCGTCGTCAGAAAGGGGTGCTGCCGTACCTGTGAAAAACTATCTGCGCAGTTCCCCGCACTTCTTCCGGCCGGTCAAACGCGCCTTTGTTCTCGCTGTCGCCACCCTGCTGCTCCTGGCCTTTTTCGTTCCGGCTCCCCTGCAAGGGCCGGCCGACCCCGGTCGGGTGCCGAATCCGGTGAAATCGGCCTGGTTTCTGCTCTGGACGCAGGAGGTGGTCAGCTATTCCACCCTCCTGATCTATCCGGGCATGGTCCTGTTCCTGCTGTTCCTGTTGCTGCCCTGGTTGCCGGGGACGCGGCAGAGCGAGCGCGCCCGCTGGTTGCCGCCGGAGCAGTGGCCGGCGAGTCTGCTGACCGTCGGCGCCTTTGCCGCTATCCTGCTTCTGACTCTCATCGCCGCTTTTTTCCGGGGGGAAAATTGGTCTTTCGTGCTGCCCTTCTGATCCTGTTTTTACTGGGATTGCCGGCCCCTGGCCGGGCGGTGGACGGCTGCCGGCAGTGCCATCCGCTTCACTACGCCGAAGCCGGCAGCTGCGTCTCCTGCCATCGGGGGGATCCGCGCAGCAGCCGGCGGACGATCGCCCATCACCAGCTCATTTCCGGCCGCTTCGCCCATTTCGCCCTGCCGGGAAGCCCGGTGGTCGAACAGGGCAACCAGCTGCTCGAACGGGCCGGCTGCCGGCGCTGCCATCGCAGCGACAGCAAGGGAAATTCCCTGGCGACCGACCTCGACCGGCTGCTGCCGGCGGCGCGGCCGGAAGAGGTTTTGCAGTCCATTCGGCAGCCGGTGCTTTTCATGCCCGATTTCGCTTTCCCCGAAGCGACCGCGGTGGCCTTGGTCAACGCCCTGCTGGCCCATTCGGCCAAGGCGGAGAAACCCGCCGGCGAGGCGCCGCTGGTGGTGCATTTTGAAGGAGGCGAGCGGCGGGAGAACCCATTCGACAAACACTGCGGCGGCTGCCATCGGCTCCTTTCCCCGCACTGGGGAGGGCTGGGCAGCGGCCGCATCGGCCCGAACCTTTCCGGTCTGACCGGCGCATTCTATCCCGCCCTGTTTCGCGAGGGGGAGCCCTGGACGGCGGAGCGGCTGAAGAAGTGGATCGAAAACCCCCGCAAGATCCGTCCCCAGGCGCGGATGCGGCCGGCGCCGCTGGAGGCAGTCGATCAGTCCGGAATTGTCGAAATCCTCGCCCCGAAATCGCCGCAGTGAAACGCACAGATTTGCGCCGCGCATGCGGCGGACATGTTTTCGCTGATTGCCCTTTCCCCATGATCGAGGCGGGGGGAAGGCTATTTTTTCCAGAAGGAGGGGAAAAACAGAACCAACACGGTGTACAGCTCCAGGCGGCCGAGGAGCATGCAGGTAATGAGCACGGTTTTGCCGAAGGGGGCGATATTTGCGTAGTTGTCCGTCGGGCCGACGGCGCCGAGGCCGGGGCCGATATTGCCGAGGGTGGCGATCACCGAGGCGCCGGCGGTAACGAGATCGAGGCCGGCCAACGCCATCAGGAAGGAGGCGATGACGAAGATCACGATATACAAGGCTAAAAAGCCGAGGATCGACTGCATGACATCGCGATCCACGGGAGTGTTGCCAAGCTTGACCAAGCGTACGGCGCGCGGATGAATCAGCCGGTAGATTTGCACCTGGGCATGTTTGAACAGGAGCAGCAGGCGGGCGATCTTTATGCCGCCGGCGGTGGAGCCGGCGCAGCCGCCGACGAACATCAGAAAAACGAGAAGATACTGGGCAAGGGTCGGCCACCCTTCATAATCGGCGGTGGCGAATCCGGTGGTGGTCAAAATGGAGACCACCTGGAAAGCGCTGTAGCGCAGGTTGTCGGCCAGGGAGGCGTACACCGTTCCGTGGTTGAGGGCCATGATGAGCACGGTGACGCCGACCGCCAGCCCCAGATAGACGAGAAATTCCTCGTTGCGATAGAAATCCCGCAGCCGGCCGCGCAGCATCTGGAAGTGGAGATAGAAATTGATCCCGCCGAGGAACATGAAAAACGTAATCACCCCGTCGAGGTAGGCGCTGCCGTAGGCGCCGACGGAGGCGTCGCGAGTGGCAAAACCGCCGGTGGCGACGGTGGCGAAGGCGTGCGAGAGCGCCTCGAAAAAGCTCATCCCGCCCGCCAGCAGGAGAACGGTTTCGACGACGGTCAGCAGGACATAGACCCCCCAGAGCAGCTTGGCGGTATCCTGGATGCGCGGTTTGAGGCGATCGGTGGTGGGGCCGGGGAATTCCGCCTTGAACAGCTGCATGCCGCCGACGCCGAGCATCGGCAGGATGGCCAGCGACAAGACGATGATGCCCATCCCCCCCAGCCATTGGGTGAGGGCGCGCCAGAACACGATGCTTTGCGGCACGACAGCAAGATCGGTGATGATGGTTGCGCCGGTGGTGGTAAAACCGCTCATCGTTTCGAACACGGCGTCGAGATAGTTCGGAACGGCGCCGGAGAAAACAAATGGCAGGGCGCCGAACAGGGCATAGAAGGTCCAGCAGAAGGTCACCACGGCGAAACCTTCGCGCACCGACAGTTCCTTGGGGCTGTGAAAATATTTCAGGCAGAGGCCGCCCGCGACGGCGGAAAGGGCCGATGCGGCGAGAAAGCCGGCGGCGGCGCCGTCTCGGAAGTAGAAGGAAAAGGGGAGCGGCAGCAGCAGGGCGCCCGCCAAAAACAGGAGCATGGCGCCGAGGATGCGCAGGACCAGGGCGGAGTTCATTTACTCGAAAAACCTCTCGACCTTCGTCAGGGCGCCGGGGAGGGCGAAAACCACCACCCGGTCGCCGGCCAGCAGCCGGCTGGCGCCGGTGGGAATTTCGTAGATTTGCCCGCGGACGATGGCGCCGATAATCGCCCCGGCCGGAAAGTGCAGATGCATCAGGGGGGTGTCGAGGATGCCGCTGTCGTCCTTCACCTGAATTTCCAGCACCTCGGCGTTGCTCCCCTCGATGGTGGCGAGGGAGATGATCCCGCCGCGTCGCACGTACTTGAGAATGGTGGCGGCCGCCGCCATCCGCGGCGAGACGCAGGCGTCGATGCCGAGGGAAGGCGCGAGACTGAGAAATTCGGGCCGGGTGACCAGGGCGAGGGTGCGCCGAGCGCCATTCTGGCGCGCCAGGAGGGAGCAAAGAATATTTGTTTCGTCGTTGTCGGTGACGGCAATGAAGGCATCGGCCCCTTCGATCCCCTCATCGATCAGGGTGCGCACGTCGGTCCCTTTCGCATGGATGACCATGCTGCGCTTGAGTGTGGCGGACAGCATTTCGCAGCGTTTTTCATTCTTCTCCACCAGGCGCACCTCGAAGGGCATTTTTTCCAGCTGGGAAGCGATGCGCAGGCCGATGCCGCCGCCGCCGAGAATAAAGAACCGCGGCTGACGCCGGCGTTTTTCCTCTTCCAGCTTGAACATGTACTGGATCGCCGGCAAGTCGTTCTGATGGGCGAAGATGAAGATGCTGTCCCCCATCTGGATGGTGTCGTCGCCGCGCGGAATGATGGTGCGGTCGCCGCGGCTGATGGCGGTGATGACGAACCGGTACATGCCGCGCAGATCGCCGAGTTCGCGCAGGGTGAGGTCTAGCACCGGGCTGTCCTCGCGGATGCGGTAGCCGAGAAACTGAATCTGTCCCTCGACGAATTCGGCAACGTCGAAAGTCCCCGAGCGACAGGCGATCTTGACGATCTCCTCGGCCACCGCGTCCTCCGGGTTGATCAGCAGGTCGATGCCGAGCTTCTCCTTGGAAAGGACCGCGCCGCGTCCGGTGTATTCAATGCTCTTCACCCGCGCCACCCGGGTTTTGACGTTGTACTCGCGGGCCAGCAGACAGGCGAGAATATTGACCTCGTCCATGTCGGTTACGGCGATAAAAATTTCCGTGCCCTTGATCCCGGCCTGCTCGAGCACCTCGGCGCTGGCGCCGTTGCCGAGAATGCCAAGAACATTCAGGCGGTCCTGGGCGCGGGCGAGATGTTCCTGATGGCGGTCGACCAGGGTGACTTCGTGTCCTTCCAGGGACAGCCGCTCGCAGAGAAAATAGCCGACCTGGCCGGCGCCGACGATCAGTATCCGCATGGATTTCCAATCATTTGAGGGGATAAACGTAAAGAAAATCGCATAAACGGGTAAAATGTGCAAGCATGTCGCCGGTGACGATCTTGCCTCGCTGGTCCGGAGTGATTTAAAATTATTGTTTTCCTCGACAAGGCAATGACCATGGATATTTTGGCCGTATCGGACGACGATCTGCGACGGGAACGGGAAAAAGCGCGCGCGTTGCGCAAGAGCCGCTGGTGGCAAAACCGCCTCGCCCAGGGAACCTGCCATTACTGCGGCGAACAGGTGCCGCCCAAGGAACTGACCCTCGACCATCTGGTGCCGTTGGTCCGTGGCGGTCGCAGCACCCGCGGCAACTGCGTGCCGGCGTGCAAAACGTGCAATTCGAAGAAACAAAGCCTGCTGCCCATCGAGTGGGACGATTTCCTGCGCCGGCAGGAAGACCGCTCAGCGGATTGACTTCTCCTTGGTGCACCGCCGATTTATCCGCCATTGCTCATCGCTTCCGCACCTTGAAAAATAAAATCCTCGACGATCGGGGGCGGGCCGCTATTGGGTTTGTTTTTCCACCCAGTTGCCGGCTTTTTCCATGTCCTTGCCCAGGCCGCGCACGGTTTCGCAGCCGGCCAGGAAAAACAGCAGATTTACGGTGAGAACGAGAAGTAGCAGGCGGCGCATATAAATTTTTCCTTTCCTGTACGGCTGTTTGCTTCTTGCCGCATGTCCGCGCGGGTTCCTGGGGCGGGCATGGCGGCCGGAAAAATCGCCGCCGCAATCTGCAAGCACAGCGCCCGAAGGCCGAATTTGCCCGCAGTCGGGCGGCGGAGATAAGATTCCAATTTTGTCGGCGAGGTGTTATGATTCCGCCTGCTTGAAAACGGAAGCGGGCGCAAGGTTTGCGGCGCACCGCAGGTCCGCCGCCGCATACCGAGGTGGCGGACAATGCCAATGCGAAATTATTTTATTTAAATCTGGTTCGGCCCAAAGGAGCGTGCGATGCGAATGAGTATACAGGTCAAGGTCAGCGGTTTTCTGGCCATACTTCTTGCACTTTCCTTCGGGCTATCGGGCTGGCTGGCCACCCGGAAAACCCTGGAGACGATGGACAGCGTCTCCAGCACCTTTCTCTCCACCCTGCGGGAAGCCGGCCAGGAGAGGGCGCAGAACGTTTTCGCCAGCTTCGAGACCGGCGCGCGCGGTTCCCTGGAACGGGGGGAAATGGAAATATTCGCCGATCTTCTCGATGAACTCGGGCAAATTGCCGGCGTGGCCGAAATCGGCCTCACCAATGCCGAAGGGAGAATTGTCTTCTCCAGCCGCCCCGAGCAAAGGGGCCGGGCGATGGATCCCGGCCGTTTTCAGGGTGCTGTCAAGTCGGGAGAGAAGCTGTTCGAGCAGAAAAGTGAAAAATCGTTGCTGCTGGCCCGCGGCCACTGGCTTTCCGCCGATTGCCTCGGTTGTCACGCCGGCAGTCAGGCGGGCGATCTCGGCGGTGTGCTCTTTGTCAACTACGATATGACGGATGTGCTTCTTGCCGAGGCCGAAGTGAGCGGTGCGACGGCGGCTGCCATCAAGCAGAGTGTCCTGACCGGGGTCTGGACCGGTATCGGCGGGCTGTCGGTCGCCTGTATCGGCGTCTACGTTCTCTTCGGTTTCCTGGTGCGCAAGCCCCTGGAGAGTTTGCGGGAGATCATGCAGGCGATGGGCCAGGGCGACCTCACCCGCCGTTTGTACATGCACCGTCAGGACGAAATCGGCGATTCCGCCGGGGCGATGGATGAGATGGCCGAGCGGCTCAACCATATGGTGCGCCGCCTGCGCCGTTCCGGAATCAGCCTGCAAGGGATCACCAGCGAAGTTACCTCGCTGTCGCATCGGGTGGATAAATCAGCTAATCTGCAGGCCCAGCGGGTGAGCGAGACCTCCGAAGCCGTGCGCAGGATCGGCGAATCGACCAATCGCGTCAACGAAGGGGTGGAACAGTTGGCGGTTTCGTCGGGCGAAGTCACCTCCTCTTCCCTGGAGATGGCGTCGAGCATTGAAGAGGTTGCCCTCAATTCGGAGAAGGTCGCCCAGGCGGTCGAAGAAGTGGGCGGTTCCATTCTGGAGATGGCCGCCTCCATTCGCGAGGTGGCGGCCAACGCCTCGGTGCTCAAGGATTCGGCCGAGATAACCGCCTCCTCCATTGCGCAAATGGATGTTTCCATCAAGGAGGTGGAGGGCAACGCCGTGAAATCCGCCGCCATTGCCGACAGTGTGCGCCGCGATGCCGAAAGCGGCAAGTCCTCCCTGGACGCGACCCTGGAGGGGATCCAGGCCATCGGCAAGGCGGCGCGCACCACCTCGGAAGTCATCCAGTCGCTGTCGGGTAAGGCGCAGAACATCGGCCAAGTCCTTTCAGTGATCGAGGAAGTGACCGACCAGACCAACCTCCTTGCGCTCAATGCCGCGATTATCGCCGCCCAGGCCGGAGAAAAAGGCAAGGGCTTCGCCGTTGTCGCCGAGGAAATTCGGGAACTGGCGGATCGCACCGGCATTTCCACCCGGGAGATCACGCAAATGATCCAGGGGATTCAGAGGGAGACCCGGCAGGCGGTGGAGGCGATTTTTGTCGCCGAAAAGAAAGTGCAGGAAGGAGAAACCCTTTCCCGGCAAACCGGCGATCTGCTCGGCCGAATTTTTGCCGGCGTGCAGGAGACCTCGGCGCAAATGGAGCGCATCGCCGTCGCCACCGCCCAGCAGGCGGCGGGCAGCCGGATGATCCGCCAGGCGATGGAAAATATTTCCCAGCTGATCAACGAATCGGCGCGGGCGACCCGCGAACAGGACGGCGGCGCCTCGCTGATCACCCAGGCGGCCGAGCAGATCAAGGAGCTCGCCGCCCAAGTCAGGCTTTCGACCCGCGAGCAGAGCGAAGCGAGCCGGGTCATCGCTCGGGCCATGGAGAACGTCAGCGAAAAGATCGCCGGCATCCGCACGGCCTGCGAGATGCAGCAGCGCGAGAGCAACCAGATTGTTGCCGCCTTGGGGGATATCCAGGCGTCCACCGGTGAAAATGTCGAGGCCACGCGAGGATTGCAGAAGGTCGTCGGCATCCTTGGCGAGGAGACCGGAGTGCTGCAGCAGGAAATGGCCGCCTTCGAAATCACCGAGGAAAGCGGCGAGCCGACGGCCATCTGATTTCTGCTGGAAATTGCGATTAAAAAAAGGGCCCGGTGGATGATTCCACCGGGCCCTTTTTGCGTCGGAACTTCTCTTGTGCGCGGCGGGGCGGCCAAGGCGGAGAGAAACCAACTCGATGCCCTCGGCCAAAACGCAGAGAACGGCGCCGCCGTCTACCTTGCTTTCCTCTCCACCCAGTTGCCGGCCTGCTGCATGTCTTTGCCGAAACCGCGCACGGTTTCGCAGCCGGCGGCGATCCAGAGAAAATTCAGGGCGAGCACGAGAAGTGCTAAACGTCGCATGGCTTACTCCTTTTCTGTTTTTTCATTTCCTTTCTTCTTTCGTTCCTCCAGAAAAAGATCGATGAGCATCAGGCCGACGCCGACGGTGATCGCGGAGTCGGCGACATTGAAGGCCGGCCAGTGGTGCTCATACCAATGAAAATCAAGAAAATCGATAACTTCGCCATACAGAACGCGGTCGATGAGATTGCCCAGGGCGCCGGCGAAAATAAGCGAGAGACCGGCCTGGAGCAGCCGCTGGCGGTTGGAAATCTGGTACATGTAGACGAGGATGCCGGCCGCCGCCAGAACGGCAACGGTGATGAAAAAGGGAATGCGGAAGGCGCTGTCGGCGAGCAGGCCGAAGGCCGCCCCCTTGTTGCGCAGATAGGAGATATGAAAGAAGTTCTCCAGCACCGTCACCGACTCGTACAGGCGGAAATGGCTGGAAATATAGAGCTTGGTCGCCTGGTCGAGGGGGACGACAACCAAAGTGACGATCAGCAGCAACAGAAATCGGGACACGGTCTCTCGCATGAAGATGGTAGGGGCGGGTCTTTTGCCCGCCCGGTTTTGCGCCGCCCGGGGGCGCGCCTAGCCGGCGGCGAGGGCGTCGCGGCAGCGGGCGCAGATGCCGGGGTGCTCGTCGCTGTCGCCGACGGTTTCGGCGTAGGTCCAGCAACGCTCGCATTTTTCCCCCGGGGCCGGGCTGATTCTGATCCGCATGTCGGCGATTTCCTGGGCGGCATAGGCCTCCGCCGGCGGAATGGGGGAGCTCAGATCGACCTTGGAGACGATAAGCAGGGTGGCCAGTTCCTGCTCGCCGAAGGTGCCGAGAAAAGCCAGCAAATCCGCAGGCGCATTGAGCGTCACCGTCGCTTCCAGGGAGGCGCCGATGCGCTTTTCGTTGCGGGCGATCTCCAGCACCCGGGTCACCTCCGAGCGTACCGCCAGCAGCTGTTCGTAGCGGGTTTCCAGCGCGCTGTCGAGCAGGCGCGTCGCAAAGCGCGGGAACGAGGCCAGATGCACGCTTTCCTCGCGGGCGCCGGGCAGATTGCCCCAGATCTCGTCGGCGGTGAAGGAAAGAACCGGGGCGATCAGCCGGGTCAGGGCGTCGACGATGCGGTACATGGCGCTCTGGGCGCTGCGCCGGGCGCGGCTCCTGGCCGGCTCGGTGTAAAGCCGGTCCTTGAGCACGTCGAGGTAGAAGGCGCTCATGTCGATGCTGCAGAAATTATGCACCGCGTGGTAGAGGACGTGGAACTCGTACTCCTCGTAGCTGTTTTCCACCCGGTTGACCAGCCCCTCCAGGCGCGACAGCGCCCAGCGGTCGATCTCCAGCAGATCGTCTTCGGCGACCATGTCGGCGGCCGGATCGAAATCGTGCAGGTTGCCGAGGATATAGCGGGCGGTGTTGCGGATGCGCCGGTAGGCATCGGCCAGGCGCTGCAGAATTTCATGGCTGATGCGGATGTCGTCACGGTAGTCCTGGGCCGCCACCCACAGGCGCAGAATCTCCACCCCGTATTTTTTAATCACCTCTTCCGGGGCGATGACATTGCCGGTCGATTTCGACATCTTCTTGCCGGCGCCGTCGACGACGAAGCCGTGCGTGAGCACCGATTTGTAGGGGGCGATACCGCGGGTGCCGACGGCGGCGAGCAGGCTGGAGTGAAACCAGCCGCGATGCTGGTCGGAGCCCTCCAGATACAGCTCGGCCGGCGCGTTGAGATAGTCGCGCCGCTCGCAGACGGCGGCGTGGGAGACCCCGGAATCGAACCAGACATCGAGGATGTCCGATTCCTTGGTGAATCCGTCGTGGCCGCACTGGCCGCAGACCGTGCCGGGCGGCAAAAGCTCGGCAGCGCTTTTTTCGAACCACTGGTCGCTGCCGCCGTTTTCGAAAAGGTTGGCGATGTGGTGCATCGTCTTGCCGTCGGCGAGCGCCTCGCCGCATTTTTCGCAGTAAAAGGCGGTGATCGGCACCCCCCAGCTGCGCTGCCGGCTGATGCACCAGTCGGGGCGGTTTTCGATCATGCCGTAGATGCGTTCGCGCCCCCAGCGGGGAATCCACTGCACGTCGTTGATATGCTGCAACGACTTTTCGCGCAATCCGTTCGCCGCCATGGAGATGAACCACTGCTCGGTGGCGCGGAAAATAATCGGCTTCTTGCAGCGCCAGCAATGCGGGTAGCTGTGGGTCACCTTGCCCTCTTGAAGCAGGGCGCCGACTTCCCGCAGCTTTTCGTTGACCGCCGTGTTGCCCTCGGTGATCTTCAGACCGGCGAAAAATTCCACATCCTCGCGGTAGCGGCCGTAATCGTTCACCGGGTTGTAGATATCGAGTCCGTAGCGCAGACCGGTCTGGTAGTCGTCCTGGCCGTGGCCGGGGGCGGTGTGCACACAGCCGGTTCCCGCTTCCAGGGTGACGTAGTCGCCGAGGACGATCAGGGAAGGCCGGTCGTAGAAGGGGTGCCGGCACGGCTTGTTCTCGAAAAGCGGCGCGGCGAATGTGGCGAGGATCGCATAATCGGCGATTCCGACCTCGTGCATCACCTGCTCGACCAGGCCTTCGGCGAGCACCAGCACCTCGCCGCCGGTCGCCACCGCCACGTACGGCAGTTCCGGGTTGAGGGCGACCGCCAGGTTGGCGGGAATGGTCCACGGGGTGGTGGTCCAGATGACGAAGGAAAGCTTTTTCCCCGCCAGCGCCGCCAGTTCGGTCGGCAGTTCGCCGGCATAGGGGAACTTTACGTAAATGGAGGGGGAGGTGTGATCGGCGTATTCCACTTCCGCCTCGGCCAGCGCGGTGACGCAGGAGGCGCACCAATGCACCGGCTTCTTCCCTTTGTACAGGCCGCCGGCTTCGGCGAACCGGGCCAGTTCGCGGGCGGTGGCCGCCTCGTAGTCCTCGGTCATCGTCAGATAGGGATTGTCCCACGCGCCGAGCACGCCGAGACGCTCGAATTCCTGGCGCTGCGTATCGACCCATTTTTTCGCGTAGGCGCGGCATTCCCGGCGCACCTCGACCTTGCTCATCCCCCGCTTCTTCTCGCCCAACTGCTTATCGACCATCAACTCGATGGGCAGGCCGTGGCAGTCCCATCCCGGCACGTACGGCGCGTAGAAGCCCTGCATCCGCCGGCTCTTGATGATGATGTCCTTGAGAATCTTGTTCAGCGCATGGCCGATATGGATATGCCCGTTGGCGTAGGGAGGGCCGTCGTGCAGGGTGAAATTGGGCTTGTCGCGGCCGGCCGCGTCGATTTTGCCATAGAGATCGTTGGCTTCCCATTTTTTCAGGATTTCCGGCTCGCGCTGGGGCAGGTTGGCGCGCATGGGAAAATCGGTTACCGGCAGGTTGAGGGTGTTTTTGTAGTCCATTCATGTTCTCCCGTGGAGGGGCGTCCAGCATGCGGAATAAAGACCTGCCAAGGTAGCAAAATGGCTCGATAAGTCAAGGAAAAAGGCGTTTGCGGCGAGGGCGGAGGCGGGTTCGACAGGCGAGAAAAACGACGGCGGACGTCCGGGAAACCGGCGGCGTCCGCCACTGTCGCAGGAAAGTCAGCCGTTGGCGGCTTTGGGGAAGCGCCGATCGTGCTGGAGCTGCAGGATGCTCTGGCGCAGAAGATCGGAGATGTTGATTCCCGATTCGCTGGCTTTGGCCTGCAAGGTTTTCATTTCCCGGTCATCCACGCGGCAAGAGATGATGAATTTCTTCGGATTTTCGACTGATTTGCCCATGATGGCAGCCTCCTTTGTGTTGCAAAATGGTCAATATTGAATTTGGTTGTTGTATACGGATCAGCAAGAGGTCTGCCAAGTTGCGAAAAAAAAAGAATTAACCGTGCAACTCATTGATTTGCAATGTACTTTTATTTTCTTCGGGAAGGATTTCGAAAAGGAGGCAGGCGCAAAGAGTGGGCAGAATGGATACACTTGGGCAAAAAAGTGAGACAAGTTTGCCCATGGTTCGTGCCAGTGGTGGCACAAAATGCCACGCTTTACCGGCGATCAAGCCTCCCATGGTGTGCAAGCAGCAGATATCCGCAACCCCCGGCCAGAATGGAGGCGATAAAGATACCGATCTTGGCGGCTGCGATCATTTGCGGTTCGACGAAGGCGAGATTGGTGATGAATAGCGACATGGTGAAGCCGATGCCGGCGAGGACGCCGACCCCGAGAATTTGCCGCCACTTGACGCCGGTGGGCAGGTCGCAGAATCCCAGACGCACGGCCGTCCAGGAAAAAAGAAGAATGCCCAAGGGCTTGCCGAGGAGCAGGCCGAGGGCGACCCCCAGGGTGACGGGATGGGAAAGGGAGGAGGCCAAATCGCCAAAGCTGAGGGAGATACCTGCATTGGCGAAGGCGAAAATGGGCATGACGCCGAAGATGACCCAGTTGTGCATCTCATGTTCCATTCTTTGCAGGGGGCTGATGGAATCGTGGCACACATGCTCCATCGCCAGCAGCGTGCCGATTCTCTCCTCTTCCAAAAAAGGACCTTTTTCCCCTCCCGTGCCGCGGAAGCGATCCAGAAGGTCTTCGGTCTTGCGCAGAAAATCCTCCCGGGTAAAGCGCGGGACAACCGGAATGGTGGCGCCGATGAGAACGCCGGCGATGGAGGCATGCACTCCGGATTTAAGCATGGCCACCCACAGGCAGAACCCGACCAGGGCATAGAAATTCGGATTTTGCAGGTGCAGGCGATTGCCGGCGACGAGAATCGCCAGAAAAATGAGGACTACGCCGAGGGACGCCCCGGAAACATCGCCGGTATAAAAGATGGCGATTACGATCACCGCTCCCAGGTCGTCGACGATGGCCAAGGCGGTGAGGAAAATGGCCAGGGAACGGGGGATGAGCTGGCCGATAAGGGCGATGACGCCCAGGGCGAAGGCAATATCCGTCGCCATCGGTATTCCCCACCCGTTCGCTTCCGGCCCGGAAGGCGCGATCAGGTGATAAATAACGGCGGGCAGGACCATGCCCCCGAGGGCGGCGGCAATGGGCAAAGAGGCCTTGCGGATGCTTGCGAGTTCGCCGGCGAGAAATTCCCGCTTGATCTCCAGCCCGACGACGAAAAAGAAGATCGCCATCAGTCCATCGTTGATCCAGTAGTGCAGCGACTGGGTCAGGCCGAAATCACTGAAACCGATGGTCAGCTCGATTTCCCAGAAATGGTGATAAAACTCCCGGGCCGGGGAGTTGGCCAGGACGAGCGCCAAGAGGGTCGCGGTGAGAAGGACGATCCCGCCCGCGGCCTGAAACTTGAAAAAATCTTCGAAGGGGCGGAAAAAGACGGACAATTTGTACGGAAATTTTCCCAATTTCAGCGGCATTGTTTCATCTCCCCGTCCTAAGCTCTCCGGCAACAAGCGATTTACAATCGAAACCAATTTCTTATTCTATTTCCCGACAGAGAATTGAATTCTGACAAATCGACGGAAAAAATCCAATCATGAAAACCGGCGACGCATGGATTTTCCCCTCACGCAGGCTAATCTGTTCTCATCGAGATGCGGATTGGCCGGATTTCCTTCACGATGATGTCCGGGCGCCACCCCGGTCGCTCGCCGATTCCGGGTTCAGCGATGCTCATCGCCTTAGCTTTTCTCCTGGCCCTTGTCGCCCCCGGGTGCGGGCGGCTGCCCTCCCGCCGGGCGGGTTTGGGGTGACAGGGCGCTTCGAATCTGGCATACATATCTATAATCATAATCAGTGAATCTGATGCTGCGAAAGCAGGAGATGCATGACCGAAACCCCCTTGCCCCTGGATGATCTGCGGGCGCTGAGACAAGAACTGGGCGAGCGCGACGCCTTGAGCCTCTCGGACGATTTGGCCCGTCTGGAGCCGGCGGATCGAGCCAAGGCGTTTCGCCTGTTGCCCAAAGGCAAGGCGCTGAATGTTTTCCAGCTGCTCGATGCGGCGCACCAGGAAGAACTTGTCGGTGGCTTGCGCGGGGAGATGGTGCTGCGGCTGGTCGAGGAGATGGACCCGGACGACCGCGCCCGGTTGTTCG
Source organism: Desulfuromonadales bacterium (assembly GCA_041677125.1). Lineage (GTDB taxonomy): Bacteria > Desulfobacterota > Desulfuromonadia > Desulfuromonadales > JACZKF01 > JBAYQP01. The sequence continues at coordinate 61,434 of JBAYQP010000010.1, forward strand.
ACGAAATGCCGGCCGTCGTGGTGCGCAAGCTGTTAGCCGGACTGAGCCCGCGCGAGCGGCGGCTGACGGCGATGCTTCTCGGCTACCCGGAGGAGTCAGCCGGCCGCATCATGAGCCCAAAATTCGTCCGCCTGCTGCCGGTGATGACCGCCGCCGAGGCGCTGGCCCGGGTGCGGCGACGCGGGCACGACGCGGAAACGGTCTACACCCTGCCGGTCACCGACGACGAGCTGTGTCTGGTCGGCATGGTCGAACTCAAGGATCTTATTCTGGCCGAGCCGGGGACCACCGTCGAGGCGGTGATGAGCCGGGATGTCCATGCGGTGCGGGTCGATGAGGATCAGGAGAAAGCCGCCCGGCTCATCCAGGCCGCCGACCTGCTCGCGCTGCCGGTGGTCGATCTGGAAAACCGCCTGGTCGGCATGGTGACGGTCGACGACGCCATGGATGTCCTCGGCGCCGAAGAGGAGGAGGACCTGGCCCGCACCGGCGCCGCCGAGCCCCTGGGGCGCCCCTATTTCTCCGCCTCGATCTTCCGCATCGCGCGCAGCCGGGCCATCTGGCTGCTGATGCTGGCGGTCGCCGCCACGCTTACCGTCAAGGTCCTCAGCGCCTTCGAAACCACCCTGGAGTCGGCGGTCGCCCTCGCCCTGTTCATCCCGCTGCTGATCGGCACCGGCGGCAACGCCGGCGCCCAGTCGGCGACGACCGTGGTGCGCAGCATGGCGGTCAACGATATTCGGCCCGAGGATCTGCTGCGGGTCATTTTGCGCGAGGCCCGGGTCGGGCTGCTGCTTGGGGCGATCCTGGCGCTGCTTGGCTTCCTCCCGGTCTGGCTGTTTGCCGGCCGGCCGATGGCCACGGTCATTTCTTTAGCCCTGGTCACCATCTGCACCCTGGCGTCCCTGGTCGGCTCCCTGATGCCGCTGCTCGCCCGGCAGGTCGGCGTCGATCCGGCGGTGGTCAGCGCCCCCTTCGTCACCACCATCGTCGACGCCAGCGGGCTCCTCGTCTATTTTCTCATCGCCCGCAGCGTTCTCGGCCTCTGACGCCCTTCGCTGCCAAAGGATACGGCAATGCGCGAATCCTCCCCTGTGTGGCATGCCCTCGCCGCCGAAGAAGTTCTCACGCGCCTCGACAGCCGGCGCACCGGATTGACCAACTCCGAAGTGGCGCGGCAGCAAGAGCGTTTCGGTCCCAACCGGCTGCCGCCGCCCCGGCGGCGCACCCCCCTGCAACGGTTTCTGCTCCAGTTCCACAACGTGCTGATCTACGTTCTGCTCGCCGCCGCTGGCATTACCGCCCTGCTCGGCCACCTGACCGACAGCGCGGTGATTTTCGGCGTGGTGCTGATCAACGCGGTCATCGGCTTTTTGCAGGAAGGCAAGGCGGAGAAGGCGTTGGAGGCGATTCGCGACCTGCTTTCGCTGCAGGCGATAACGATTCGCGACGGCGCGCGCCAACCGATCCCGGCCGAAGATTTGGTGCCGGGGGATATCGTGTTTTTGCAGGCGGGGGACAAGATCCCCGCCGATCTGCGCCTTCTCCAGGTGAGGGATTTGCAGGCCGACGAGGCGATGCTCACCGGCGAGTCGCTGCCGACGGCCAAGGATCCGGCCCCGGTGGCGGCATCCGCCACCATCGGCGACCGTCGCTGTCTGGCCTTCTCGGGCACCATCGTCACCGCCGGGCAGGGGACCGGCGTCGTGGTGGCGACCGGCGGGCGCACCGAGGTGGGGCGGATCAGCGCCATGCTGGCCGAGGTGCAGATTCTCACCACGCCGCTGCTGCGCAAAATCAACGATTTCGCCCGCACGCTGACCGGGGTCATCCTCGTCGTGGCGGCGGCCACCTTCGCCTTTGGCGTGCTGGTGCGCGATTATCTGCCGGCGGAGATGTTTCTTGCGGCCGTCGGTTTGATCGTCGCGGCCATCCCCGAGGGCTTGCCGGCCGTCATCACCATCACCCTGGCCATCGGCGTCCAGCGCATGGCGCGGCGCAAGGCCATCATCCGCCGTTTGCCGGCGGTGGAGACCCTCGGCGCGGTGACCGTTGTCTGCACCGACAAGACCGGCACCCTCACCCGCGGTGAAATGACCGTGCAGAGCATTCTCTGCGCCGGGGAGCGCCTGGAGATCAGCGGCGTCGGCTACGATCCGCACGGGGGCGTCACTCTGGACGGCCGGGAGATCGACCCCGCCGGGCATCCGCTGACCGAGGAAATTGCTCGGGCCGCCCTGCTGTGCAACGACGCCTCCCTGCGGAAGGAGGGCGGCCAGTGGCGCGTCCAGGGCGACCCGACGGATGGAGCGCTGCTTATCCTCGCCGCCAAGACCGGGCTCGACCTGCATCGGACATGGGAACAGTGGCCCCGCGACGATGTCATCCCCTTCGAGGCGACGCACCGTTTCATGGCGACCCTGCACCACGACCACGCCGGCAATTGCTTGGTTTATCTCAAGGGCGCGCCCGAGCGGCTTTTGCACATGTGCGCCCGCCAGCGCCAGGACGGCGAGGAGCGGCCCCTGGACCGCGACTTCTGGCAAGGGCAGGTGCGGCTGCTGGCCGGCGAGGGGAAGCGGGTGCTGGCCATCGCCACCCGGAGGGCCGCATGCGAAAAACGGCAGCTGAATTTCGCCGACGTGGAGAACGGCCTGACCTTGCTCGGCCTGGTCGGCATTATCGATCCGCCGCGTCCGGAGGCGATCGAGGCGGTGCGGCAGTGCCGCGATGCCGGGATCAAGGTCACCATGATCACCGGCGACCATCTGCTCACCGCCCAGGCAATCGGCGGGCAAATGGGCATCGGCGAGGATGCGCTTTCCGGCGAGGATGTGGAAGGGATGAGCGAGGAGGAACTGCGCCGGCGGGTGCGGACGGTGTCGATCTTCGCCCGCGCCGCCCCCGAACACAAACTGCGGCTGGTCAAGGCGCTGCAGGACAATGGCGAGATCACCGCCATGACCGGCGACGGCGTGAACGACGCCCCGGCCCTCAAGCGCGCCGACGTCGGGGTGGCGATGGGGATCAAGGGGACCGAGGTGGCGAAGGAGTCCGCCGAGATGGTCCTGATGGACGACAATTTCGCCTCCATTGCCCACGCCGTCGAAGAGGGGCGGACGGTCTACGACAACATCCGCAAGGCAATCATCTTTATCCTCCCCACCAGCGTCGCCGAAGCGCTGGTCATTCTGGCCGCCATCGCCATGGGCGCCCTGCTGCCGATCACTCCGGTGCAGATCCTCTGGGTGAACATGATCACCGCGGTGACCCTCGCCCTGGCGCTGGCCTTCGAGCCGGCCGAAGAAAATATCATGCGCCGGCCGCCGCGCCCGCCGCAGGCGGCGATCCTCTCCGGCTTTCTCGTCTGGCGGCTGGTCTACGTCTCCCTCATCCTGCTCGTCGGCACCTTCGGCCTGTTTCTCTGGGCGCGCGGCCAGGGCGCGGCCATCGAGCCGGCGCGGACGGTGGCGGTCAACACGCTGGTCTTCTTCGAGGCCTTTTACCTGCTCAACACCCGCTACCTGCACGCGCCGGTGCTGAACCGGCGGGGGCTTTTCGGCAACCGCTATATTCTCGGGGCGATTCTGCTGGTCGTCTTCTTCCAGATCCTCTTCACCTACCTGCCGCCGCTGCAGCTTCTTTTCGGCACCGCCCCTATCGCCGCCGCCGACTGGGGGCGCGCCGTCCTGGTGGCGTCCTCGGTGTTCATTCTGGTGGAGGCGGAGAAGGTTCTCGGCGCGGTCGTTGCCAAATGGACGCAGAAGAGGGGGTGATCGGGAAGCGGCTTGTTCTATGGGAGGATCGGGATCGGCATCCTATTCCGACGTGTCGGTGCGGGCGAGGGTATTCTCGCGCCCGAAGGCGCAGACGGCGAGCAGCGGACAGCCGGGGCAAAGGGGGGTTTTGCGGCAGAGGGCCTTGGCGTGCTCGACAATGAGGGCGTGATATTCGTTGAACAGGTCGCTATCGGCGGGCAGCCGGGTCATGAACAGGGCGCGAATCGCCGCGTACGGTTCGTTGCCCGCCAGCAGCCCGAGGCGGGAGAAGATGCGGCGGGTGTAGGCGTCGACGACGAAGGAGGGGCGGGCGCCGGCGTACAGGAGGATGGAATCGGCGGTTTCCGGGCCGACCCCTTTCAACAAAAGCAACTCGCTGCGCACCGCCTCCAGATCGCCGGCGAGCAGGCGCGCCAGGTCGCCGCCATGGCGGGCGAACAGGTGCGCGACGAAAAGCTGCAGCCGCTCGGCTTTTTGCCGGAAAAAACCGGCCGGGCGGATCAGCGTCTCCAGTTCGGCGCGAGAAAGTTCGAGCAGCCGCTCCGGCGTCAGGGCGCCGGCCGAGCGCAGGTGGGCGATGGCCCGCTCAACGTTGCGCCAGTTGGTGTTCTGGGTGAGGATCGCGCCAATGACCACTTCGAAAGGCGTTTCCGCCGGCCACCAGTGCAGGGGGCCGTAGTGGGACGCGAGGCGGGAGAAAACCTCGGTGACGAGCGACGGGGCCGGCGAGGCGGGGTTTTCATGCGTAGTTGCCATGGGATGTCTCGGGATCGGTGACGGGTGACGGGTGACGGGCGCCCCGTCACCCGTCACCGTTTCCAACCATCTCCGCCAGCCGGTCGGCCACCACCTCGTCGCCGTTGGTCGGCGGCAGGGCGGAGGGCGGGTCCGGCTGGGCCAGCAGCGCCTCCAACTCCTCGCCGAAGTCCCCCCGCCGCAATCGCTCGTTGCCGATCTCCCGCGCCCGGGTGTGGCGGTGCAGGGCGGCGACCAGCACCGCCTGTTCGCGGAAGTCGCCGCGGTTGGTGTAGAGAACGGCGCAGCGGTTGGCGATCGCCTCGGAGACGATGCCGTAACCCGGTTTGGTGACGACGACGTCGGCCGCCCGCACCAGGTCGGGATAGTGCAGGTCGGGGGAGATGCCGCGCAGGTTGGCGGCGGCCCCGGCGAATTCCGCTTCGGCGAAAAAGGTCCAGCCGGCGAGCCGCTGCAAAGCCGCGCCATCGAATTCGTGCAGGCCGAAACCGCCGAAAGAAAGCAGCCCCAGCCGATGATCGGCGGGGATGTCGAGCCGTTGCCGCATCTCCGCCGCAGTCCTCCGCGAGCGGCGGGCGACCAGCGGCACGTCCTCGATGCGCTGAAACGCGGGGAAATCGCCGTGGAAGGGCAGGCGCAGCAGCAGGTCGGCGCAGCGGTAATCGGCCCGCATCGACGCCAGCACGTCGGCATACCCCGGGTGGGCGGCGGTCAGGCCCTCGTAAATCCAGTCCCAGGAAAAATTCGATATCGCCACCGATGCAATGCCGGCGGCGCGGGCGGCAGCGAAGGCGGCCGGCGGGATGTCCGCCGCCACCAGGGCGACCCCCTCGCGGCGCAGGCTTTCGGTTTCCGCCGCCACCCGGCGGGCGCGCTCGGGGAGAAACTCCCGGTAGGCGCGCAGCGTTTCCTCCTCGCGCAGCACCAGACTGTCTTGCTGCAGGACGCCGAAATCGAGGCGCTCCCGACGCACTGGCACCGACGGGTCGAGAAATCCCCGGAAAAACCAGGGGTGGGCGTCGGAAACCACTTCCACGGCGATTTCCGGATGACGCCGGCGCAGGGTGTTGATGATCTGCCCGGAGCGGCTGGCGTGGCCGAGACCGTGGCCGGTGATGTAATAGCGCAGTTTTTTCATCGGCGGATTCATAGCACACCCCGTTTGCTCGGGCAACCGGCTTATTCCCCGGCGCATCTGGCATTGCCTTCCATCTTTGCTAGACTTTAGCATTTCCACCGGGCGGCAACCGTCGCAAACCCATATGGAGGCAAATCGATGGAAGAGATGTTCTGTTACCAGTGCGAGCAAGCGGCTCAGGGGACGGGCTGCACCAAGGTCGGCGTCTGCGGCAAGCAGCCGGATGTCGCCGCCCTGCAGGATCTCATCGTTTGGGGGCTGAAGGGGATGGGCTTCTGGGCCGACCAGGCACGGCAAAAAGGGGCGATCGATCCCGACATCGACGCCCATATGGTCGAGGGGCTGTTCACCACCGTAACCAACGTCAACTTCGACCCGGACAATCTGGCTGAAGTGGCCCGCAAGACCGCGCGGATGCGCGACAAGGCGCAGCAGCTGTACGAAAAGGCGAACGGCGGCTCCTTGCCGGGGGATCTTCCCGAAGCGGCCCGCCCCTGGAATGCCGATCTCTCGACCATGGCTCTGGTGAGCGAGGGGCGCAAGCACCCGGTGCCCGATTCGTCCGTCGATCCCGACGTAAAATCAGTGATGGAACTGCTCGTCTACGGCTGCAAGGGGATGGCCGCCTACGCCTACCACGCCAATCACCTGGGGCATGGCGACCCGGAGATCTTCGGCTTCATTCACAAAGCGATGGCCGCCACCCTCGACCGGGGCAAGGGACTGATGGACTTCGTCAATCTCAACCTGGAATGCGGCACGGTCAACCTGAAAACGCAGCAGGCGCTCTACGAGGGGCACGCCGAGCAATACGGGCATCCGCAGCCGACCAAAGTGCAGATCGGCAACCGCGGCGGCAAGGCGATCCTCGTCTCGGGGCATGATCTGATGATGCTGGAGGCGCTGCTGAAGCAGACCGAAGGGAAAAACATCCAGGTCTATACGCACGTGGAAATGCTGCCGGCGCACGGCTATCCGCAGCTGAAGAAGTACGCGCATCTGGCCGGCAATTACGGCGGCGGCTGGCAGGACCAGTACAAGGAATTCTCCCGCTTTCCCGGCGCCATCATCTTCAACACCAACTGCATCCAGCGGCCCGCCGACGTGTACAAGGATCGGCTGTTCACCTGGGGGTTGGTGCAGTGGCCGGGGGTGCGGCATATCGAGGGGATGGACTTTTCGCCGGTGATCGACGCGGCGCTGGCCGCCGACAGCTGGGACGACAGCCCGGACAAGGAAATCCTCACCGGCTGCGGCCACCACGCCATTCTCGGCATGGCCGACAAGGTGATCAATGCGGTCAAGGACGGCAAAATCCGCCGCTTCTACGTCATCGGCGGCTGCGACGGCGCCAAGCCGGGGCGCAATTATTACACCCGGATGGCCGAGGAGTTGCCACAGGACACGGTGATCCTCACCCTCGCCTGCGGCAAGTACCGCTTCAACAAGCTCGATTTCGGCGATATCGACGGCATCCCGCGCCTGCTCGACGTCGGCCAGTGCAACGACACCTACTCGGCGGTGCAGGTGGCCCTCGCCCTGGCCAACGCCTTCGACTGCGGCGTCAACGACCTGCCGCTGTCGGTCATTCTCTCCTGGTATGAGCAAAAAGCGCTGGTCTGCCTGCTCAGCCTGCTGTCGCTGAACATGCAGAACATCCGCATCGGCCCCAGCCTGCCGGCCTTCATCACCCCCAACGTCCTCAACTTCCTGGTCGAGAAATTCAACGTCGCGCCGATCGGGACGGTGGAAGAAGATATCCGGGCGACGCTGGGGTAAGCTAGGACAATAGCTGGCGACAAAAAGGCGCGGAGGAGAGCGAATCTCCTCCGCGCCTTTTTGTCCGAAAGATCCCGCCGGCAGGAGATCTTTCTGGGATGATTTATCGGACGCCATCAAACAGGTTGAGGATCAACAAGTCCGATAGGAAGAGCCCCCCCCCTTTACCGTTCACAACCGCCTGTATTAATTGGGTGTTGACAATGAAGGCTGGCGCAAGGTACAAAAGACGCCTGTTTAATCCGCGAGGGGAAATGGGCGGGAAATCCAAATAAAAATTTTTGAGCGCCGCCCCGTCAGCATCCGCTGGCCGGCGGCGTTTTCTTTTTGGCGTGGATCATCTTCGGGAGGGAGCATTGGGCGAGCAGGAAGGAATCGGTGCGGATCGCCCACCAAAGCTTCTTGACCAAATGCGTGAAGCCCTGCGCGCCTGGCATTACAGCCCGCGCACGGAAGAGACTTATTGCCATAAAATTCTCTATAAATCACTGAAATGCCTGGTTTTTTGTAATTGCCAACAGGCAGGTTATACGGCAGAAGGAAGTCCATGGTGGAATATACGGAAACCGTATAAACAATGGTTAAGCTCTCCCTCAGCAGCATCCCAAAATTCAACCGTCACAGAGGAAAAACGATGAGAATACGATGCCTTGATTGCGGCCATTCCGAGGAAGTCACCACCGACCTTTTCGTAAAAATCGTCGGTGGTGCTACCGCCGGGTTTGGATTCTGGGCGTGGGTAAGCTTTCTATTCGCAGGCACAGGTTTCGCCTTGCCGATATGCATTGCAATCATTGCGGGAGGAGGAGCAATGCTCGCGTATAAGGAAAAAATCGTAGATTGGCTCGTGAATAATGGGCTTGAATGCGATGGATGTGGCAGCCAAAAGTGGTCAGCCGTATCTCTTGAGGTTGAGAAGGAGATAAACGCTCAAAAGACCAAGATTGCCAGCCTCGAAAAAGAAGCGCAAGGCTTGGCACAAAACTTCGTCAGTAAAGAGAAGGAAGCTTACGAATATGTCAAAGAGCAGGATTCCTCCTTCTCAATGGAAGATGTCGAGGACCTGCTAGATCAGCTAGAGCAAAAAGAAAGCCGAATTGAATCGCTGCTAAAAGATCAAGAAGAATGGGAGAGTCTAAAATCGTCGTTCCATAGCGCGCAGGACAAGCTCGTCGGAAACCTCAAAACACGATTCAACGCTTGTTACTCATCCCTGGTCTTTTCGAAGGCTTCCCTAAAAAGAATCGCTCGCTTGGAAGAGGCTGAGCGCCTAAAGCTAGAGCAACAGCTGGGCTTCTTGCAACATAATCCTACTAAGACCAATTTCCGAGACGACATAATTGGAACCGACGTGAAAGAAATTGGATTCGGCACCGGAGGCAGAATGTATATTCGCAAGGAGGGCTCGAAATTTAATGTCGTGTGCGTGGGGAACAAGAACACCCAAAAAAAAGACCTGAAGCAACTGAAAAGTGCTTACAAGGAGAGTTAACAACAAGTTGCACTCCGATGGAACGCAAGCCCACGGGGAACCATCTCTTTGACAAGGCCTGCTTGGAACACCACATCGAGCACCGCCTCATTCCCCCACGGCACCCTCAGACCAACGGGATGGTGGAGCGTTTCAACGGTCGGATCAGCGATGTTTTGGCGACCACGCGATTTAATTCAGCCGCAGACTTGGAGGCGACCATGTTCAGGTATGCTCACCTCCGCGGCGGTATCCCAGGCAAGCCGGAGGCTGGTACTGAAGGCCGGGAAAGATCGGCAGTTGAAACAGAAGATTGATCGGGTGGAGGGGTATTTTGGTATTGTCACAAGTTGAGACCTGACCCC
>JBAYQP010000011.1:0-62756 GCA_041677125.1 Desulfuromonadales bacterium
CGGCGACGGCAAGGGACCAGGACGGCGCGGTGGTTCAGTTTCTCGGCCGCCTGCAGGAGAAGGGACGGCTGGTCGATTTCATCATGGAGGATATCACCGGCTATTCGAACGAACAGGTCGGCGTCGCCGCCCGGGTGGTGCACCAGGGGTGCCGGGAGGTGTTGCAGTCCGCCTTCGCCATCGCCCCGCTGCACGCCGGCGGCGAGGGGGAGGAGATCAGCCTCGGCGGCGACTACGACGCCCGCCGCTACCGCCTGGTGGGGAAGGTCCCCGACCGCGCTCCCTTTCGCGGCCAGGTCCGGCACCACGGCTGGCGCACCGGCCGCGTCAATCTGCCGCGGGTGGTGGCGGAGGATGCCGCCGCTTTGGAGGTGATCGCGCCGGTCGAAATCGAAGTCGGCGAGAAGCGATAGGGCGCCCGCATGGAAAAACGCTTCGCCGTCGGCATCGACCTGGGGACGACCAATTCCGCCTTGGCCCTGACGCCCCTATCCGCGACCGGGGCGCCCGCGATCGTGCCGGTGCCGCAGATCCTTTCCCTGCAGTCCGTCGGCGCAGAAGAGATTCTCCCTTCCGCCCTTTACCTGCCGCCGGAAAGCGAAGCGGCGGCGATTGCCGCCCGGTTGCCGTGGGCGCAGGACCCGCACGCCGGCATCGTCGGCCGCTTTGCCCGCGAACACGGCGCCCTGCTTCCCGACCGGCTGGTCGCCTCGGCCAAGTCGTGGCTCGGCCACCCGCATATCGATCCGCGCCAGCCGGTACTGCCCTGGGGCGCCGATCCGGGGGAGCGCCGCGTCTCTCCCCTGGAGGCGAGCCGCCGCTACCTGGCGCACCTGCGCGAGGGTCTGCTGGCGCATCTGCGACAACAGGGCGAGGCGGCCGACCTGACGGCGTGCGCAACGGTGCTCACCGTCCCCGCCTCCTTCGACGAGGCGGCGCGCGGGTTGACCTTCGAGGCGGCGGTCGCCGCCGGCTGGGGGGAGGTCACGCTGCTGGAAGAGCAGCAGGCGGCCTTCTACCACTGGCTGGCCTGGGCCGGCGACGACTGGCGGCGATCGGTCCGGCCGGGGGATGTCGTGCTCGTCTGCGACGTCGGCGGCGGCACCGCCGATTTCAGCCTGGTGGCGGTGGCCGAAGCGGGCGGCAACCTGCTGTTGGAACGGATCAGCGTCGGCGACCACATCCTGCTCGGCGGCGACAACATGGACCTCGCCCTGGCCTACGGGGTGCGTGGCGAACTGGAGCGCAAAGGACAGAAGCTCGACACCGGTCAGTTCCTCTCTCTTCTGGCCGCCTGCCGCAGCGGCAAGGAGCGTCTCTTCGCCGACCCGGAGCTGGCGGAAATTCCCTTGGCCATCCCCAGCCGGGGCGCCGGTCTGTTCGCCGGCGCCATCGCCGGCCGGCTGCCGCGGGAAATGCTGCAAACGGTGATCATGGACGGCTTTCTGCCGCCGGCAACCATCGCCGCCGAGCCGCAGCACCGGCAGGCGGGCGGCCTGCGTGAATTCGGCCTGCCGTACGAGGCCGATCCCGTCCTCAGCCGGCATCTGGCCGCCTTCCTCGTTCGCAGCTGGCGCAATGTCAGCTCCAGCGAGGCGCTGACGGCGATGACGGCCGAGCGACGGCGGGAGGCGGCCGGGGTGAGTTTCGTCGCCCCCTCGGCGATTTTGTTCAACGGCGGCGTGTTCAAGGCCGAGCCGATCCGCCGCCGCCTGCTGGACCTGCTGCACGATTGGAGCGGCGCGCCGGTGCGCGAGCTGGCTGGCGCCCATTTCGACCTGGCGGTGGCGAAAGGGGCGGCGGCCTACGCCCGCCTGCGGCTGACCGGCGAGGGCATCCGCATCCGCGCCGGCACCGCCCGCTCCTACTATCTCGGCCTGGAGAGCGCCATGCCGGCGGTCCCCGGGCTGGCGCCGCCGGTGCGCGGCATCTGCGTCGCGCCGCAGGGGATGGAGGAAGGCAGCGAAGCCGCCCTTCCCGGCCGGGAGTTCGGCCTGGTCACCGGCGAGCCGGTGCGCTTTCGCTTCTTCTCCTCCAGCGTGCGGGCGGGGGACCAGGTCGGCGCCCTGGTCGAGGAGGTCGGCGAACTGGAAGAGACCGCCGGCCTGGAGATGACGCTGCCGCCCCTGGAAGAGGGGAAAGGACAGGTCGTGCCGGTGCGCCTGCATGCTTTGGTGACGGAGGTGGGGACGCTCGATCTGTGGCTGCGCAATGAGGCGACGGGCCGGCAATGGAAGCTGGAGTTCAATGTGCGGGAGAACCCGCCGTAGGCGCAGGTCCCGCGCCTGCCTGGTTGGTTTGGCCGCCCGCCCCCCAGGGCGCTTACGAAATCGGATGAAAATGCCCCGTCGACAACGCTACAACATCGGCATCGATCTCGGCACCACCAACTGCGTCTTGGCTTTTCTGCCGCCGGGTGGCGGGGCGGCGCAGGTGCTCCCCGTCCCCCAGTGGGAGGAGCTGAACAGTGTGCGAACGGCAGCCGCCCTGCCTTCCTTTTACTATCTGACCAGCGCCGCCGAGCGCGCCGGCGGCTTCGCCGAAAGCGCCGCCGCACCGCCGCCAGCCGACGGCTGGGTGCCGGGAGTCTTCGCCCGCAACCGCATGGCCGCCCATGCCGGGCGGGTGATCCATTCAGCCAAATCGTGGCTTTCGCACGCCGCCGTCGACCGCACCGCGCCAATTCTCCCCTGGCAGTCGGAGGAAATCCCCGCCGCCGAACGCCTGTCGCCGGTGCAGGCGAGCGCCGGCTATCTCGGTTGGCTGCGGCGGGCGTGGAACGCGGCGCTGCTCGCCCACGATCCGCAGGCGGATTTCGATGCCCAGGAGGTGGTGGTCACCGTCCCCGCCTCCTTCGACGAGGCGGCGCAGCGGCTGACCCTGGAGGCGGCAAATCTCGCCGGCTATCCGCCGGTGCGGCTCATCGAGGAGCCGCAGGCGGCCTTCTACGACTGGCTCGGGCGGGGCCGCAATCCGAGCCTGCTTCTCAATCTGCTGGAGACGACCGGCGGCCCGGCGCGGGTGCTGGTCTGCGATATCGGCGGCGGCACCACCGATTTCAGCCTGTTCGAGGCCGCCGCCGACCGGGACGCCGCCGGCGGTCTCGCCCTGCGCCGCTTGAAGGTCAGCGATCACCTGCTCCTCGGCGGCGACAATATCGACCTGACCCTCGCCTACGATCTGGAGCAGCGCCTGACCGGCGGCCGCAGCCGGCTCACCGGCCGGCAACTGAGTCAATTACTGGTGCAGGCGCGGGAGTTGAAGGAGCGCATTCTTGGCGGCCAAACGCCGGATGACGCCGAATTCCCTTTGGTGCTGGCGGGGAGCGGCGCCGGACTCTTCGCCGGCGCCCTCAGCGCCCGCCTGCGCGCCGCCGAGGTGCGCCGGATCGTGGTCGACGGCTTTTTCCCCGAATGCGGCGCCGGGGAGCGTCCCCGCCGGCAGGAGGGGGGACTGCGCGAATGGGGGCTGCCCTACGCCGCCGATACGGCGATCACCCGCCACCTGGCGGCCTTTCTCGAAGGGGAGCGGGTCGATGCCGTCCTGTTCAACGGCGGCGCCGCCACCCCCGGCTTTCTCCGTGAGCGCCTGCATCGCCTGCTGGCCGCCTGGCAAGGCGGGCCGTCGCCCACCATCCTCGGCAACAGCTTGCCGGCGCTGGCGGTGGCCCGGGGCGCCGCTCGTTATGCGTTTCTCCTGGCGCATCCCGAGGCCGGCCGGCGCATCGCCGGCGGCCACGCCCACGCCCTGTATCTGGAAGTGGTGCGGGGCAAGGGGAAAAAGGAGCGCTCTTTGGTCTGTGTGCTGCCGCGCGGCATGGAAGCCGGAGAAAAACGGCGCATCGCCAACGCCGAGTTCGATCTGCTGGTCAACCAGCCGGTGCGCTTCCAGTGCCATTCGTCGCACCGCCGCGCCGGCGATGCCGCCGGCGCCATCGTCGCCTGGAACGAGCGCGACTTCCACCCCTTGCCGCCCCTGCAGACCGCCATCCATCTGTCGCCGGAGCGGCCGCGTCCGGCCAACGACCGGCTGCGCGTCTCCCTCGAATGCCGCCTCAACGAACTCGGCCTGCTGCAGCTGTGGTGCGTCGAGGAGGACGGTCCGGGGCGTTGGCGTCTCGACTTCAACCTGCGCCGCGCCATCGGCGGTGAAGAACCGGTGCAGGCGCCGGAGGTCCCCCTCGTCCCGGAGCGGCAACTGCAACAGGCGCAGGCGGTCCTTCTCGCCATCTTCGGCAAGAAAAAGGAGGCGGCTTTGCCGGAGGTGAAACCGCGTCAGTTGCCGCGCCGGCTGGAGGAGATCCTCGGCGGCGGGCGCGACGGCTGGGATTCGGCCACCCTGCGCGCCCTCTGGCCGACGCTGGCGCAGGGGATGGGACGGCGCGCGCGCAGCGTCGAGCACGAGGCGGCCTGGCTGTTTCTCGCCGGCTGGCTGCTGCGCCCCGGTTACGGTTTCGCGCTGGACGAAGCGCGGATGGAGGAGCTCTGGCATCTGTTCGGCATGGGGCTGGCCCATCCCGGTGAGAAGCGGGTACAGACGCAGTGGCATATTCTCTGGCGGCGGACCGCGGGGGGCCTGCACGCCGGCCGGCAGGAGAAGCTGCTCGAAAAACTGCTCCCGGCGCTGCGCGGCGGCGACGGATTGAGCGCCGAAATGCTCTATCTGGCCGGCGCTCTGGAACGCCTGCGCCTGGCGCGCAAGGAGGAGTTGGTCAAGTTGTTCACCGCCGGCTTTTTGCGGCCGCGTCTGAAGACCCGCGAACCGTACGCCTGGGCCCTGGGCCGCCTCCTCTGCCGCACGCCCCTCTACGCCGGTCCCGACGCCATCCTGCCCCCCGGCGAGGTGGAAAAGCTCTTCGCCAAAGTGCGCGACGTCGACTGGCGCGACCCGGAATTCGCTCCTTTATCCCCCCTCTTCGCCCTGGCGGCCCGCCGCACCGACCGGCGCGACGTCGATGTCGCCGAGGCGCTCCGGCGGGAGATTCTCGATAAAATGAAGGGTGCAGGGGCGCCTTCGGAGCAGCTGCGGGGGGTGCGCGAGACGATCCCGGTGGATTACGAGGACCGGGTGCGCCAGTTCGGCGACTCGCTGCCGGCGGGCTTGATATTGATCGGCGGGAAGGACTGAGGCAGGGGGATTATGGTCGCCGCAGACCTTTGCGGCGGCGGTCCAGTGGCATAATCGGGCCGCTCCTCGTCGCCTCAGAAGGTGCGGCGCAGGGCCAGATGCAGCACGACATCGGGAGAAGTCTCTTCGATGAAATTTTCGGTGATGGCGAAGTCGCAGAAGACGTCCTGCGGCAACGCAAAGGTAAAACCGGCGACGATCTGTTGCGACCAGGAAGAGAGTTCCCGTATTTCGCTGCCGGAGAACAATGGGGAATGGATGTCGATCTGCAGTTTGCAGGACAACCAGGAAAGCGGGTTCCAGGAGGTGCCGAGGAAGCCGGCGCCGACGATGTTCCTTTGCAGCTCGGGCAGAATATCCCCATCGGTCATCAGGAGCACGCCAACACCGCCGAAGAGGGTAAGGCGCAGATTTTCCAGCGCCTGGCGGTCCGTTCCGGTCAGGCGCAGAGAAAAATCGGTGCTGCCGCTCCCCAGCAGGCGATCGGAATCGCCGGTCGGCAGCTTGATCCCCATTCTCAGCGCCAAGGCCCGCTGATCGCTGTCTGCATCGACCAGGGGCAGTGCGTAAAAAAGCGCCACATCGCCCATCCCGGCCGTCTCGCCGTCGACGGAGAAACGCGTTTTGCCATCGCGGGTGAAAATATATTGGATTCCCCCGTCCTGTCTCCCATTCCGTCCGTTCGAACTTATTTTAAAAAAATCGTGGAACTCGTCGATGAAATCGTCGAAATAACCGTCATGGTGGTGCACCAGCGGAAGATCGATCCCCCCTTCCCCGCCCCAGGGAAGGCCGTAGCGCAAAACCAGCTCATAGCGAGTTGTTTCCCCGGCCAGATATTGCGCATCCCGCTCCGTGCTCCCGTGAACGAAAGAATTCGCCACATTGAGCACCAGACGCGCATCCAAAGCTTCGGCAGCCGTCAACCGCCCGCCTTCGGCCCCCGGCAGGCCGAAAAGATTGCTGATGGGGCTTAAATGCCGGGTGAAAAAGGGACGATCCTGAAAGGTCCAACCCGCCTCGGGGACGGCCAAGAGGCAGATCAGCAGCCAAACCGGCAGAAAACCGGTGCGCAAAGAAAAAAAATAGTTTGCCCCTATCCGCCAACATCGCATTGCAGAAGCCTTCCCTTGCGAGGAAATCCAAATGAAAAAACTTTAGCAAAATACGACCGGTTCGCCATCATATTTGGCGGATGCCATAAAAAAACACCGTCGCCGGGCGACGGCGAACCGGATTAATAGGGCGCCGGGCGCCAAGCTTACTCGAACAGGATCAGCGGTTTGATCACCCCTTCCGCCTTGGTCTTCATCAGCTCAAACGCCTTCTCGATCTCGCCGAAAGAAAAGCGGTGGGTGGTCATCAACGTCGGATCGACGCGGCCGTTGCGGATCAGGCGCATCAGTCGCTCCATGCGCTCGCGGCCGCCGGGGCAGAGTCCGGTGGTAATCTTCTTGTCGCTCATCCCCACCCCCCAGGCCATGCGCGGGATGTTCACTGTCTCCCCCTCCCCATGATAGCCGATGTTGCTGATTGTGCCGCCGGGGCGGGTCACCCGCACGCAAGCCTCGAAGGCGGCCTGGGCGCCGAGGGCTTCGATGGCGGCGTCGACTCCCTTGCCGCCGGTCAGTTCCATAATCGCCTCGACCGGATCGCGCTTCTGGAAATCCACGATCTCGTCGGCGCCGTACCGCAGGGCCAATTCCTGGCGTTTGGCGATCGATTCAACGGCGATCACCATTCCCGCTCCCAGAAGGCGGGCGCCGACGGTGGCCATCAGTCCCACCGGTCCCTGGGCGAAAACTGCGACGGCGCCGCCGAGGGGGATATTGGCGTGCTCGGCGCCCATGAAGCCGGTGGAGAGCATGTCGCAGCAGTACGCCGCCTGCTCGTCCGACAAATCTTCGGGAATGGGCGCCAGATTGGCCTCGGCGTCGTTAACCACAAAATAGTCGGCGAACACGCCGTCGCGCATGTTCGCGAACTTCCAGCCGCCAATCATTTCGGTGCACTGGGAGGTGTATCCCCGCAGGCAGTTCTCGCAGTGGAAACAGGGAGTGATGGCGTTGACCGCTACCCGCTCGCCTTCGCGGAAACCTTTGACCTCGCTGCCCAGGGCATGAATGCGCCCCACGCCCTCGTGCCCGAGCGTGAGCTCATGTCTTTCTCCTATCCCCCCGGCCAGGGTGTGGATATCGGAGGTGCAGACCAGGGCGGCGGTGGTCTTGATCACCGCTTCCGTCGCTTTCGGCTGCGGGATCGGTTTTTCGATGACGCCAATCTCGCCGATCTTCCGCATGACGAACGCTTGCATCGTTTCAGCCATTGCCGTTCTCCTTTTCGGGTTGATTTCGCTGGCGAATTGTTGCTCGATCCGGCAAGGAAGGTCCTCTCGATCTACGTTTCGTGATATCAAACTCCCGGGAGGTTGTCAAAGAGGCCGGGAAAAACACGGAAAAAGGCGCCCCATTGCGGCATCCGCAAGTCCTCCCGTGGACAACCTTGTTTCACCTCACTCCGGCGGGCGGCCGGCGAGAATACGCGCGATCCGCCGCTGCGTTTCCGGATGGGTGGCGAAGAGATCCCCCAGAGGCTGGCGCCCTTCCGATGTTCCATGGCGCTTCTCGTGCGCCGCCTGAAGACGGTCGAGAATGTCGGCGAAGCGGCCGACGGCGATGCCCCGGCGCGCCAGGTAGTCCGCGGCGTCGTCGTCGGCTTCCATTTCGAACAGGCGCGAATAGCGCGCGTCGACCAGGGCGGCCGGCAGGGCGGCGGCGAGGGAGGTCATCGACGTGAGATCGCCGCTCAGGGAGGCGACCAGCAGGCCGGCGGCCGAGTTCTGCAACACCTGCCGCAAAGCGTGGCGACGGCGCACGTGGGAGACCTCGTGGGCGAGAACGGCGACGATTTCCTCGTCGTGCGCGGCCAGGTGAACGAAATCGTCGGTGACGACGATGATTCCCGAGGGCAGCGCCAGGGCGTTGGCGCCGAGCGGCGCGCTGTGGCGGAAGTCGAGCCGGTAGCCGGCGGCGTCGGGAAGGTCCTCGCGCAGGGTGTGAAAGAGGGCGCGCACCTCCTCCTGCCGCCCGGCCGGCAGCTGCGTCGGCGCGAACAACATCCGGTCGAGGATGGCCATCGTCTCCGTCCCCATGCTCTGCTCCATCGCCGGCGGGATGGCGAAAGCAACCTGCCGGGCGAGGACCGGGATGCCGAAGCGGACAAATCCCCAGACCAGCAGCACGGTCAGCGCCAGGGCGACGCCGGCCAGAACCAGACTCCTCTCCCAGCGATGCACCAGGTGGGCCAGCCGGCCGCCGGCGGCGGGCAGGAGCTCTGCCACCGCCGCGCCGTCGGCCAGTTCGCAGACCGCCCCGTCGGGCAGAAGCAGGGAGCGGCGCGTCCGGCCAAGGGGGGGCGTGGGCACCACCCGCCGGACGTCGTAGGCCAACACCAGCCCTTCGCCGGTGATGCGCAGCCGGTCGCCATCGCGGCATACCGCGACCGGATGCCGGTCCGAGCTTTTGCCGTCGTAGAAAATCCCTTCTTTCATCCCAGTCCGACCTCGATGCCGAAGATGTCGCCGAACTCCTCGCCGGCCGCGCCGACCGCCGGCTGCTCGGCGGCCAGGATGCGCGGCGCGCCGGCCATGGAAACCGCCAGCCGCTCGAAACGGTAGCGCGCCAGCCGCACCGCCGCCCAGGGGACCAGCAGCCCGAAGGAGCAGAAGATGGCCACGGCGCTGGAAAAATAGAGCCAGGCCATGTCCCGGGTGCGCAACTTCGAGGCCAGGCGCACCTCCCCGAGGCGGGTGGCGTTCCAGGTCATGTTGGACAGCTCCGTCTGCACATAGACGACGACAAAAAAGTAAAGCGCCACCGCGGCCAAGATCATGGCCGGGAACAGGACGCCGAAGGCGGCCGGCTGGCCAAGGCCGCCTAAAGGCAGACCGACCAGCGTCGAAATCGCCCCCATGGCGCTGAGCAGAAGCAACAGCCCGAGACCGACCTTGAGGAAAAAGCGGTAGAAATCGCCGGCGGTCGCCGTAAAGGTGAAGTCGGTGCTCCCATAGCCGCTGTTCTCGACCTGAAATTTTTTCTGCCGGTAGACGATGTAGGGAAGAATAAGGCCCAGGGTGAAGGGGACCAGGAGGGAGAGGCCGGCAAAGACGACATACGCCTCGCGGTAATTGGGACGAAAGGTGAAGCGAATGTTGCGATAGGTCGAATTGCGGGCGCCGAACATGCGCGCCCGAACGATCACCCACGGCACGCCGAGGAAGATGGCGATGCCGAAGATCATGCCGAGGGTGGGGCTGACCTGGGTGCCGATGGAGTAGACGACGAAGGCGGCGGCGCCGAGGCACCACCCCCGAAAGATGGCCATCGGATCGGCGGTGTAAGCAAAGGGGGCGTCGTCGAGCAAGGTGCTACCGTAAAAATAGCGGCGCTTGCGCACCTTGGCCCAGGCCGTGTAGATGCCGAAAGTAACCACCTTGAGCAACAGGTTGACGATCCAGATGCCGAAGTATTCGCCGGCCGTGCCGGAGAATACGAATCGATGCGTGGCCCTTTTCAGCGCAGCCGACCGGGTTTCGATAGCGGCGGGAGGCGTCTCGCCGGTCGGTGAATCCCCCGGAGACGCCAGCGGCGGCGCGAGGGGCGCCACGGCGGCGGCCGACGCTGGCAAAGGCTCAAGGTGGGCGGTGAACGGAAAGGACGTCCGGCAGCGCGGGCAAATGGCCTTGATCCGGCCCGGTGGAATTTTCTCCGGCGACGTCTGCCGCGTGTGACTGCATTCGGGACAGGTAACAGTGAAAGTCATCGATTTGGCCTCCCTGGCAACAACAACTGGGACAAGGGGGAAACACCGCGCTGCGCAACCGGTTGCCAGGGTACGCACGCAGACCTCAATGCATAAAAGCCGCCGGCCGTTTGGCGCGGCGTGGCGGCTTTTCCTTTATTCGATCACCGATGCGAATTTTCCATCCCCCGCCGCGCTTGGAAAATTGCATTAAAATTTTCGCAAAATATCCTCAGTTCCTCGCCATTGTCAATGTAATATCGTTCATTCTTGCCATGCGGCCGCCAATCTCTCGCCGATTTTTACATCGACGGCATGCCCCGTTTTTCCCGATGGCGTAGAATAGGAGGCAAGGGACCGGGAGCAGGGACGATATGCGGTCCGGACCTCGCCCGGCTGCAACGTCGATGGGAGGCCACATGAAATCCGTATCTGTCGTAGTGATCCTTTTCGCCACGGTGTTTTTCGGCTGCCAAAAGAGTCAAAGCATGGACCCGCCGGCCGGTGAAATGGCCGAAAAAACCCAAACGGCGATCTTCGCCGGCGGCTGCTTCTGGTGCACCGAGGCCGATTTCGAAAAGGTGCCCGGCGTGGTCGGAGTCGTTGCCGGCTACACCGGCGGTCACCTGCCCAACCCTACCTACGAACAGGCTTCGGCCGGCGGCGCCGGCCATGTGGAAGCGGTCGAGGTGACTTATGATCCGGACCGGGTCGACTACGGGCAGCTGTTGACCTGGTTCTGGCGCCACGTCGATCCCACCGATGCCGGCGGCCAGTTCGTCGACCGGGGCGCCCACTACCGGAGCGTCATTTTCTACGCCGATGCCGGGCAGCGCCGTCTTGCCGAGGCGTCCAAACGGCAGTTGGCCGCCTCGGGGCGCCTCGAGAAACCGATCGTCACCGAAATCCTGCCGGCCGGCATTTTTTACCCCGCCGAGGCGTACCATCAGGATTATTACAAGAAGAACCCCATCCGCTATCGCTTCTACCGTTTCAACTCGGGGCGGGACCAGTTTCTGGAAAAGATCTGGGGTGAACAGAGCGCCGAAGCGATTCCGAAGGTCATTGGCGGGCCGACGCCCGCTTCGATGCGAGGAGAGAGCGCAATGAGCGAGAAAAATTATGTCATGCCCGACGACGCCGAGCTGCGCCGGCGTCTGACCCCGCTGCAGTACAAGGTCACCCGGCAGGAAGGAACCGAGCCGGCCTTCAACAACGCCTACTGGGACAACAAGGAGGCGGGCATCTACGTCGATATCGTCTCCGGCGAGCCCCTCTTCAGCTCCATCGACAAGTACGAGTCCGGCACCGGCTGGCCGAGCTTCACCCGGCCGCTGGTCCCCGCCAACATCGTCGAGAGTGAGGACCGGCACTTGTTTTATACGCGCATCGAAGTGCGCAGCCGGCATGCCGATTCCCATCTGGGCCACGTCTTTAAGGACGGCCCCCCGCCCACCGGGCTGCGCTACTGCCTCAACTCGGCGGCGCTGCGCTTCATCCCGAAGGGGGAGCTGGAGCGGGAAGGATATGGCCGGTTTCTGCCGTTGTTCGAATGAAAGTAAATTCGGACCTGCTGACCACTGATCTGCCGCGGAGCACCAGGAAGGACTGCGGGGCAGAAGATGAAAGGGCCGCTCGCCCGTCCTGAAAACCGTTGCACGCCTTTCGCGCATCGGCTATTCTGCCCACCTTCTCCCGACCGGGTACGCCCCTGCTGCGAACAACGATGAGCGCTTTTCCGACCGCCACCCTTCCGTGGAAACCCGATGCAACGCCGCTGATGCTGGCGCCGATGCAGGGAGTGACCAACCGCGCCGTGCGCGCCTATTTCATCGAGACGGTTCGCCCGGACGTTGTCTTCACCGAATTTGTGCGCGTTGCCGGCCGCCCCCGCAAGCGCGTTGCCCCAAGGGACCTGCGCGAGATCGGCGCCGGCGACCAAGCGCCGCTGGTGGTGCAACTGATCGGCAACGGCCGCGCCGCGCTGGTGGAGGCGGCCCGGATCGCCGCCGCCGCCGGCGCCCGCCACCTCAATCTCAATCTCGGCTGCCCCTACGGCCGCATGACCACCGGTTTGACCGGCGGGGCGCTGCTGCAGCATCCCGACCTGCTCGCCGAATTGATCCCGGCGCTGCGCGACGCCTGTAACGGCAGCTTCTCCCTCAAGCTGCGCGCCGGCTACGACAACCACAACGACGCCCTGGCCCTGCTCCCCCTCTTCGAGGCGGCCGGCGTCGATTTTCTCATCCTTCATCCGCGCACCGTGCTGCAGGCCTACGGCGGTCAGGCCGATCACCGGGTCACCGCCGCCATGGCGCGCGCCACCCGCCTGCCGGTCATCGCCAATGGCGATATCCGCAGCGCCGCGCAGGGCAGGCTGCTGCTTGCCGAGAGCGGCGCCGCCGGGCTGATGCTCGGCCGCGGCGCCCTGGCCGACCCGCTCCTTTTCGCCCGCCTGCGCGGTGAAGCGCCGGAAGCGGGGAGCCGGGCCGAGCGTTTGGCGCAGCTGCGCCGCGCCATCGAGAACATCCTGGCACGGTACCTGGAACTTTTCTGCGGCGATGTCCAGGTGCTCTCCAAGCTGAAGGGGGTGCTGTTGACGATGGAAGATCCGCTGCTACCCGAACTGCTGCCGTTGCGCCGGGCCAAAACCCTGGCCGTCTTCCGCAACCTCCTGGCGGAAATCGACCCGCTTGCAGCGCGCGAAAGTTAAAACCCCGAAGACCGCCCGGCAAGGGCATCCAGCCAGCGCGAACGCCCCTTGTTTCCCCTCCGCCCAACCGCCACGCCATCTCCTGGAAGCAGATATTCACTGATGGCCCGGCCCGTCTGCAATCCCCTATGGGAGCAATCCCTCATGGCAATCGGCGCAGGGGACCTCTTTCCAGGCTTCATCGATGTCCGTGGGGTGACGGAACTCCAACGATTCGCCCATCGGCGCCACCTCGATGCTCCCCGGCGTCCCCTGACTGCTGATCAGATGACATCCTTCGCAATCGGTGCGAATCGGCTCCCCCGCTTCCGTTTCGAAACCGCTGATGTGGCAGCGGACGCAACCGTTGAAGACCATGTGGCCGATGTGCTCCGGATAGGCGCTCCAGCGGGCGTTCATGTAGGGAAAGATGTTTTCGCGAAAGGCGGCCTGAAATCCGGCGATCGCCTGCTCGATATCCTGCTCGCGCTGAGCGAGGATTTCCGGGTGTTTTTCCCGGTAGTAGGCCAGCACTCCCGCCCGCAGTTCGGGCAGCGCCTCTTCGATGGTTGCGAATTCCTGCGCGCACAGCGGCACCGTCGCCGCCTTGATCCACGGCAGATCGGTCGGCATCGCCCCTTCGGCCAGCGCCGTGTCGACGAACTCGCTCGGCGAGCGATAACGGTGCGAGGGGCGATTGTGACAGTCGATGCAGTCCATGGTGCGCACCTCGCCGGCGGCCTCTTCCCCGTCGCCGGCAAAGGCGGCGTTGCGGTACAGCTTGACCTCGCCGGTATCCAGATTGGTGTAGCGCACCCAGTCGATTTCCTCGCGTTTTTCGTCGCGCGCGTGGTACTCGATTCGCACCTGGGGGTTGATGTGCCAGTGAATCCCCTCGGCAAAAGCGTCGGCCGCATGGGGTGCGCCGACCTTCAGGGTCAGGCCGATGTCCCAGCGGGTGTTGTTCTCATCCGGCAGGTAATGGCTTTGCGCGCGGTAGGTATAGGCGTAGAACTTCTGCGGCCAATGGCACTGCTCGCAGACGTCGCGCGCCGGACGCAGGTTCTCGATCGGCGTCGGGATCGGCCGCGGATAGATGCCCGTCAGCACCGCGTAGACCTGATACATGCCGGAGAGTTTGCTGCGCACATACCAGTCGACGCCGGGTCCGACATGGCAGCCGACGCAGGCGACCCGGGCGTGGGGCGAATCCTGGTGCGCCACGTATTCCGGTTCCATCACCCGGTGGCACAAGGTGCCGCAGAAGGCCACCGACTCGGTGTAGTGGAAGGCCTCGTAGCTGCCGATGGCCGAGGCGAACAGCAGAATGGTGGCGCCGACAACGAAAATAAAGGCGGCGCTCCGATGGTCCGGCTTGTTGAGATCGATCTGCGGCCAGCCCGGTTCCGGCCGGCTGCCCGCCCGATGTTCGCGCCGCACCTTGAGCCACATGCCCAGGGGAATGAGGATCAGACCGAAAATCATCACCGCCGGCAGCAGGATGTAGACGACCAGGCCGAGATAGGCCGCCTGCGCGCCGAATATCGCGGTGACCGCAAAGAGGAATACGATCATGAACACGCTGATGATGGCGATCATGGCGCCCGCCAGGGAGGTCCAGTTTTTCACCGAGGGCGGCGGATGCAAGGGCATTTTTCCGTCCTTTCCGTCAGACGCAAGTCGAACAATGGCTATAGTTTAATTTCTCCCTTCGATTTTTCCAGCCGGGGAGTTTTTTAGCCGCGCTCTTGACCCGGCGGCGCAAACCTATGTTAGGATAGCAGCGATATTTTTCCGTCCTCCAGCTGCCCCGAACCTTCGGCCGGAGAAGAGAATCCTCACCAATCCCCACAAGGAGATGACGGGCCGGAAAGGCGCACCTCGCCGGCCGCTGGATAGAGCCATGAATATTCTGCTCCGACGATTTCTGACCATCACCCTGCTGTCCGTTTTTCTCGCCAGTCCGGTCGCCGCGTTGCAAAACGGCGCCGAGGTGCAACGGGACAAACTCCTCAGCTATCTGCTGCGGCAGCAGTTGACCACCAACCATTACCAGCCGAAAGAAGTCAACGATCAGCTGTCCAACGATGCTTTCGCCCTCTACCTGAAGCAGCTCGATGTGCAAAAACGCTTTTTGCTGAAGAGTGACGTCGCTCGCCTGCAGACCTTCGCCAGCCGCATGGACGACGAGATCAACCAGGGCGTGATGGAACTGCCGGCGGTCAGCGCGGCGATTCAGAAGGAGCGGGTGCGGCAGGTGCGGGACATCGTGCGCCGGCAGCTGGCGAAGGATTTCGACTTCAGCCGGCGGGAGCAGTTCGAGACCGACCCGGAAAAACTCGCCTATGCCGACAATTTGCCGCAGCTGGCGGAGCGCTGGCGGCTGATCCTGAAATTCCAGGTGCTCAATCGCTATCTGAGTCTCGAAGAAGACGAGGCGATCGCCGCCGACAAGCCGGCGAAGAAGATCACCGCCGCCGAGCGGCAACGGACGGCCCGGGAAAAGGTGCTGAAGAACCTGGATAGTTTTTTCTCCCGGATGCTGGAGGAGCGGGAACAGGATTACTACGACCGCTACTTCAACGCCGTGGCGCAGGCCTACGATCCGCACACCAACTATCTGCCGCCGATGCAGAAGGAGGATTTCGACATCGGCATGAGCGGCTCCCTCGAAGGGATCGGCGCGACGCTGCGCGAAGATGCCGGCTACATCAAAGTGGTGTCGATCATCCCCGGTAGCCCCGCCGCCCGCCAGGGGCAGCTGCAGGCGGAGGACGTCATCCTCAAGGTGGCGGAAAAAGAGGGCGAAGGCGTTGACATCACCGACACCCGCATTCGCGACGCGGTGCGGCTGATTCGCGGCAAAAAGGGGACCGAGGTGCGCCTGACGGTTAAAAAGCCGAGCGGCCTGTCCATGGTCGTTCCCATCGTCCGCGATGTGGTGCAGATCGAAGAGACCTTCGCCAAATCGACGATCCTTCCCGATACGGGCGGAAACCGCAAATTCGGCTATCTTTACGTCCCATCCTTCTACCGCGATTTCAAAAGCGCCGGCGACGGCGGCACCGGCCGCAACGTTACCGACGACATAACAGCCGAGCTGCGCAAATTGAAGGCGGCGAAAATCGACGGCCTGGTTCTCGATCTGCGCGACAACGGCGGCGGCGCCCTTACCGACGCGGTGGCGACCGCCGGTTTGTTTATCAAAAACGGACCGGTGGTGCAGGTGCGCGCCAGCGACGGACGCACCCAGGTGCTCGAGGACGACGACAACGCCATCGAGTACGCCGGACCGATGGTCGTCCTGGTCAACCAGTTCAGCGCTTCGGCATCGGAAATTCTTGCCGGCGCTCTGCAGGATTACGGCCGGGCTCTGGTTCTGGGCGGCGCGCACACCCACGGCAAGGGAACGGTGCAGGCGGTCATTGATCTGGACCGCACCATTCCTTTTCGCAACATGGAACAGTACAAACCGCTGGGGGCGCTGAAGCTGACCACGCAAAAGTTCTATCGGGTCAGCGGCGAGTCCACTCAGTACCGCGGGGTGGTGCCGGACATCGTGCTTCCCGACCGCCTCGGCCATCTTAAAACCGGGGAAAAAGACCTCGATTATTCCCTGCCCTGGGACAAGGTCGAGTCCACCGATTTTGTCAACTGGACCGGGCTGAACGGCACCGATCTGCCGCTGATCCGCAGCCGCAGTCAACAGCGGGTGACCGCCAGCGACAAATTCCGCGAAATTGCCGCCGACGCCGAAAAAGCCCGAAGCAAGAACGAGCAGACCATGCAATCGGTCAATATCGCCGACCTGCGACAGGAGCGGGCGGAAGCCAAGAAAATGGCCGAACAGGCCGGCATGAATCTCCACGCGCTGATGGAGGGCGGCGGTGAGCCGCAAGCGGCTAAAACCGAAAGTCCGGAGGAAAAACGCCTGGCCTGGGAGAAGAAGATCCACGAGGATCCCTATGCCGGCGAAGCGGCGGCGGTTCTTGCCGATATCCTTTCCGGACAGTATGTCATTCAGCCGAAAGGTAAATCCGCCACGGTCGGCCAGACCAAAGCCATGCACAACTGATTGCACCGACTTCGGCGCCGGTCGTCCGCGACGGCCGGCGCTGTTTTCTCGCCGTCGCGCGCCCTTGGAACATAACACGTCACGCTCCGACCTATCCTTGCTCCAAACCCGCCCCGGAGCGGTCGCCGTCTGCGGTTTGGGCCATGTTTGCCGTTGACATGCGACCAAGTCCGTGATAATCAGTCCGAATTAAAATGGAGTTCCAGGCATGTCCCCTCGCCAATGCAGCTTTACCGGCATTCACATGATGGCCCGAGCTACCACCGCGGCCGCAGCGGCCGCGCGTCGGGAATTTGTCCATTGCCTGGGGACAGCGGTCTGACCGCTGCCGACCGAACAGATTAAGGCCATGGGCAGATCGCTCATGGCCTTTTTGCATCCTGGCCGCGCCGGCGGCCCTTTTCAGGGAGCATGGGGAAAAATTATGCGCAACAACATCGTGCACATCGGGGCGGGTGAACTGACCTACGAAATCCGCGCCATCGTCGAAATCGCAGAAACCCTCCGCGCGCTCGGCATCAAGACGAATATGGAAAACATTGGCGATCCTATTGCCAAGGGGGAGAAAATACCGGATTGGATGAAGAAAATCGTCGCCGATCTGGCGATGCAGGACTGCTCCTACGGTTACTGCCCCACCCGCGGCGTGCTTGAGACCCGGCAGTTTCTCGCCGAGTTGACCAACAAGCGGGGCAAGGCCCAGATCAGCGCCGACGATATCCTTTTTTTCAACGGGCTGGGGGACGCCATCCAGAAGGTGTACGGCTTTCTTCGCCGCGAGGCGCGCGTCATCGGCCCCTCACCGACCTATTCCACCCACTCTTCGGGCGAGGCGGCGCACGCCGGTCTGCGGCCGGTATCCTACCGCCTCGATCCGGACAACAACTGGTATCCCGATCTCGACGATCTGCGCCTGTCGGTGAAACACTACCCGGCGATTTCCGGCATTCTCATCATCAATCCGGACAATCCGACCGGAGCGGTTTATCCTGAGCGGATCCTGCGCGAAATCATCGCCATCGCCCGGGAATACGACCTGTTCATCATCGCCGACGAAATTTATCACAATATTGTCTACAACGGGCAATCGACCAAGCCGATTTCCGACCTGCTCGACGGGGTGCCGGCCATCGTCATGAAGGGGATCAGCAAGGAAGTCCCCTGGCCGGGCGCCCGCTGCGGCTGGATCGAGGTGTACAACGCCGACCAGGATCCGGTGTTCCAGAACTATGTGGCCAGTATTCTGAACTCGAAGATGGTCGAAGTCTGTTCGACCACCTTGCCGCAGAAAGCCATCCCGCTGCTGCTGAGCCATCCCAAATACCCGCTCTATCTGGAAGAGCGCAAGAGGCGGTATGAAAAATATTCGAATATCGCCTTCAACATCCTGCGCCAGGTCCCCGGCATCAAGGCCAATCGCACCAACGGCGCGTTCTACATGGCCATCGTCTTTGAAAAGGGCAGACTGAACGACCGGCAGACCCTGCCCATCGAAATCCCGGAAGTCAAAACCCTGGTCGAGGGTCTGGTGGGTCAGCCGGGAGTTTCCCTCGACAAGCGCTTCGTCTACTATCTACTCGCCGCCACCGGCATTTGCGTGGTGCCGATTTCCTCTTTCTGCACCCCTGAACTCGGCTTCCGCATCACCCTGCTCGAACGCGATGAGCGCGAGTTCACCAAAATATTCGCCGCCATCGGCCAGGCGATCACCGCCTATCTCAATTCCTGATTCTTCGCGCCAAAGCCGTCCCGGCGGGGACGGCTTTGTTTAATGAAATGTGGAATGACCCCGTTTCCCAGCACCGGAAGAGGTGGTATGCTTTCGCCATGACTACACTCGTCAAAACGAATCTGGATTTCCCCATCGAATCGCGCGGCGATCTGGTGGATTATTTCGCCCGCGGCGCTCGGCCGCCGGAACGCTGGGGCATCGGGGTCGAGGTCGAAAAACTGATCGTCGATGCCGAGACCGGCGAGGCGTCCTCCTACCCGCGGATCGAGTCGCTGCTGCAGCGCCTGGAGGCGACGGACGGCTGGCAGGGGCTCCGGGAGCAGGGGCATCTGATCGCATTGATGGGCGAGGACTCCTCGATCACCCTGGAACCGGGCGGTCAAATCGAGCTCTCGGGCCGGCTGTGCCCCCACGTTCACTGCTGCGATGGGGATTTCAGCCGACATATCGCGCAGATCGTCGCGGCGGCCGAGCCCTTGGGCCTGGCTTTTCTCGGGTTGGGCGTCCAGCCTTTCACCCCTCTGCGGCACATCGACTGGGTGCCCAAGGCGCGCTACGGCATTATGGGCCCCTACATGCTCAAGACCGGCGACATGGGACAGCGGATGATGAAGCAGACGGCCGGCGTGCAGGTGAACATCGATTTTTCCGATGAAGCCGACTGCATCGAGAAGCTGCGCGTGGCCCAGTTGCTGTCGCCCATCCTGTATGCGCTGTTCGCCAATTCGCCGCTGTTGGAAGGCGCTCCGAGCGGCTTTCTTTCCACCCGGGGCGAAATCTGGTCGCGCACCGATGCCGCTCGCAGCGGCCTGCTGCCTGCGCTTTTCGACCCCGACGCCGGTTATGCCACCTATGTCGAATACGCCCTCGATGTGCCGATGTACTTCATTCTGCGCGACGGCCACTTTCTCAATATGACCACCGAACCCTTCACCTTCCGGCGTTTTCTCGCCGAAGGCTTTGCCGGCCAGCGTCCCACCATGGAAGACTGGGACCTGCACCTGTCCACCCTTTTCCCCGAGGCCCGCTTGCGGCCGCAAATCGAGGTTCGCTGCACCGACAGTCTGCCGCCGGCCCTGAGCATGGGGGTGGCGGCGATGATCAAGGGAATTTTTTACGACGGCGAGGCGCTGGCCGCGACCGGCGCCCTTTTTGCCCGGCTCGACATGGCCGAGCTGAGCGAATTGTACCGGCAATCCTGGCGGCTCGGACTGCGCACCCCTTTTGCCGGCCGCACCCTGCGCGAGGCGGCGCTTGACGTTCTTGCCCACGCCCGCCAGGGCCTGGCCCGACAAGGGCGAAAAAATGCGCTCGGCCAGGATGAGACGATCTACCTGGATGCCTTGACGGAAATTGCCGACAGCGGCGTCACCCTGGCCGAACGTCTCTTGCAGAACTGGCGCGGCAGTCGCCAGGAGAAGGTGGCGGCCTTGACGACCCACTGCGGTTATCGATGAATATCCCCGGCTCTCTCTGCCGAATCGATTCCACTTGGAGCACTTCGCTCATTTCCGCATCGTATCGTGACTGCGCAGGAAAGTCAGATAGTCCGATGATAGCCGGTGCGCTTCCGCCCCGCGGACGATCAGATCGAGATATTCGCGGCTCGGTTTCAGACCGCTGCGGAATTTGGCCGCCCGGTAGGTGACGCAATCGACCTCTCCGCGGGAGGTCTGAACGCTGACGCGTATCCGCCGGTAATGCCCCTTGTCCACTCCCGCCAAGACGTCCAGCCGCTCCAGGCTGCTCTCCGGCACGTCCCAGATCACCCCTTCGACCGCACTCCCCCGGTCGTCCATCAGATCGGCCAACCCACTGCCGTCGCTGGCCGGCTTGTCAAACACCAGGCGGAAATCCCGCGCCCGGCCGACGCCCACCTTCTCGAAAGTCATGCTGCGCTCGCCTAGAGTTTCGATGTCCATATTTTCGGCATAGGCAAAATAAAGCATAGAGCATCTCCTTCCGCTTTTTCTTTTATTCTACCCGAAGGGGATGGTTTCTCCTCGTCCTTGCTTTCTCCGAAAAATCCTGATTCAATTGCACGCCGTATATTCCCCCAGCAGCCACAAGGAGACCCGCATGCCTGCCGATCTAGATCCGAATTTGAGCGCCGAGAGCATTGCTACCATTCGCCTGCTGGCCATCGACGCCGTCGAGAAGGCCGCTTCCGGACATCCCGGTACGCCGATGGAGGCCGCGCCCATCGGCTACCTGATCTATAACCGGCATCTGCGGCACAACCCGCAAAATCCCGCCTGGCCCGGCCGGGACCGCTTCATTCTGTCCTGCGGCCACGCTTCAATGCTTCTGTACAGCCTGCTGCACCTGTCCGGCTACGATCTGTCTCTCGACGACCTGAAGAACTTCCGTCAATTGGGCGGCCGAACCCCCGGCCATCCCGAATACGGCCATACTCCGGGGGTGGAAACGACCACCGGCCCGTTGGGGCAGGGATTCGCCGTCGGGGTGGGAATGGCGATGGGCGGCCGCTACCTCGCCGAGAATGTCGACCGCGAACTCTTCGATTACCGCATCTACGCGCTCTGTTCCGACGGGGATCTGATGGAAGGAGTGGCGGCGGAGGCGGCCTCCCTGGCCGGCCATCTGCGGCTGGGCAACCTGATCTATTTCTATCTGGACAATTACATCACCATCGAGGGGGAAACGCGACTCGCCTTCAGCGAAGAGGTGGCGACCCGCTTTCTCGCCTACGGCTGGCACGTGGAGAGGGTCGAAGGCGACAACCTGCTCGACATCGAGCCGGCGCTGGAGCGGGCCAAGCTCGATCCGCGCCCATCCCTGATCGTCGCCCGCACCCACATTGCCGAGGGCTCGCCGAACAAGCGGGGGACCGCCGAAGCGCACGGCGCTCCCCTGGGCGCGGCCGAGATTCGTCTGGTCAAGCAGGCTTTCGGACGCGACCCGGACGCCCATTTCACCGTGCCCGCTGCCGTTCGCCGGCATATGGGACAGGCGGTGGCGCGGGGGGCGGCGCTTGAAGCGGCCTGGCAAAAGCGTTTCGACCAACTAGCCGAAACTCCCGATTCGCCCCTCACCCCCTGGCGGCGGATGATCGACGGCTTTCCCGATGGCTGGAACCGTGAACTGCCCGCCTTCGAGCCGGCGGACGGCCCGATGGCCACCCGCAAAGCGAGCGGCATCGTTCTCAACGCGCTGGCCGCCCGTCTGCCGCTGCTTTGCGGCGGCTCGGCCGACCTCGCCCCGTCGAACAACACCTCGTTGAAGGGGGAAGCCTCCTTCGGTCCCTACGGTTGCGGCCGCAACCTGCATTTCGGCGTGCGCGAGCACGCCATGGGCGCCATTCTCAACGGCCTTTCCCACACTCCGGGCATCGTCCCCTACGGTGGCACCTTCCTGATCTTTTCCGATTACATGCGCCCCCCCATGCGCCTCGCCGCCCTGATGGGTATGGCGCCGATTTATGTTTTCACCCACGATTCCGTCGGCCTCGGGGAAGACGGTCCCACGCACCAGCCCGTCGAGCAGTTGGCCAACCTGCGGGCGGTCCCGAACCTGACGGTGATTCGTCCGGCCGACGCCAACGAAACCGCCGAAGCCTGGAAACTGGCCATCGAAAACCGGCGCGGCCCGACCGCCCTCGTCCTCAGCCGGCAGAACCTGCCGGTCTTCGACCGAACCACCCTGGCGCCCGCCACCGGCACGCGCCGGGGGGGATACATTCTCGCCCGGGAGAAGGGAGAATTGCAGGCCATCGTCATCGCCAGCGGTTCGGAAGTGGCCCTCGCCCTGGCGGCGCGAGATCTCCTGCAAGTCGAAGGACTCGGCGTCCGGGTCGTTTCCCTGCCGAGTTGGGAAATCTTTGCCGGGCAACGGGCCGACTACCGGGAAATGGTTCTGCCCGCCTGCTGCTCGCTGCGGGTGGCGGTGGAAGCCGCCTCCCCTTTCGGCTGGGAGCGTTACGTTGGAGAGCAGGGAGCGATTATCGGCATGCCCGGCTTCGGCGCCAGCGCCCCCGGCGCGGAACTGATGCGGCATTTCGGTTTCACCGCCGATAACATCGCGCGCAAGGTGCGAGAACTGCTCGCCGAACACCTGTGAGCGATAAAGCAAGGGCGACCGTAACGGTCGCCCTGAAGCACCGGAATTCCAGCAATTACTTTTGCTTTCCCCAAGCCGCTGTGCTAAAAAGAATTTCGCCCCCGCCCCATTACCGATAAATCAGGTGATCCCATGAACTTTACCGAATTCGGCCAAAAGCTCGGCGCCCTGCCTGCTGGCAAAGAACGAACCGGAGCCGTGGCGCGGGCGCTAAGTAAATTTTTCCGCGTTCCGACAGAGGATATCGGTATTTTTTCCTTCGATGCGGAAAAGCAGCTTATCCGTTTTCTATGGCCACCGAAGTTGGAGTCCTTCGGTTTTCTGCCCTTGTCCTCCCCCGATTCACTTGCCGCAAAGACCCTTCGGGAGAACAAAGCCTATCTCAACAACCGCTTCGCCAGCACCATTCACCCCTCCATTTTCGAAAAGGTGAAACTCGACAAGGAATCGGAAGAACCCCCGCTGCCGGTGCAGAAAATCATCAGCGTGCCGTTACAGGTGAACGGCGAAAAGTCCGGCGTTGTCCAGATCTGCCGCAAAGGCGCCAACGCCAATGAGGCGGATGCCGATTTTACGAAAGATGATCTCGCCACCATGATGGAGATTGCCAAAGCCATCGCGCCCCACCTGTAAACGGAACCGCCCCCCAAAAAACGCGGCGGCCGAACCTCTTGCCGGTTCGGCGGCCGCGATACAATTCACCGGGTAAATATCTACTGCAATTCGAAGATGGCCAGGGCGGAGCGCCCCTTGGACAAAAATCCCTTGCGGGCAAAAACCAGCGCCTGCACGATTTCCGCTTGGCCGTCGTTATCGGCATCGGCCAGGCGAAAATCGGCCAGATAGGCCGGCTGCGGACTGGTGCGCCAAACCTCCTGCAGGGCGAAACCATTCCAGACCATGGCCCGCAAGTGACTGCGGTCGAAACTGCGCACCCGGCGCAACACCCGACTTCCCTCGTTGACCGGCACCAGCAGCGTCCCATCCGGGGCAGTGGCTAAGCGGGCCGGCACGAAGGCATTTCGGGTTGCCGGACCTTCGGCGGGATCCTTGGCGGGATCCAGGCGCTCGACAAAAGCCTCGCTGCCGCCCACGCGTTCACTGCTATGCCAGATCGTCTCCCCCGCCGCATCGACGATCTGCAGCTCATCCAGCGCGGTCAGGTCGGCATACAGGCTTTGGCCGTCCTTGCCGGTGACCGGCGCAAAGCCGAAAAGGTCGATGTTCCGCGGCAAATCGAGCGCCGCGCCCTCGGCCGGCGCGCCGTCGCGCCACACAAGGCGAAAGATCGGCCCGTCGAAATCCCGTTCCAGCCGCCCCATCTTCTGTCCGAGCAGCACCCGCCCCTCTCCCGGAAGCCGAACACCCCGAACATACCAAGGGATATTTCCTTTGATAATCTTCAGTTGCCCTTCGACGAAAGCAATCGCCAGGGAGCTCAAATCCCCTTCAGACGCGGCGGTCAGGAAAAGTTCGGGGCGGCCGTCGCCATCAAGGTCGGCCCCGTCCATGCCGACCGCTTTCTGGCCATAGCCGAGATCGAGAGACGCCACCTGGCTATATTCCCCCCCGACAATCCGTCCCAGTTCCAAACGGTAGGGAAAGGCGGCGGCGATTTCCTGGCGGCCGTCGCCATCGAAATCGGCGACATGCACGCCGACGATTTCTCCGGCAAGCTCCGGACTGCGCCAAACACCCGCGCCGGCTTCCATTTCCTGGCGAATAATGCCTGGCGCCGGCGCCTCGGTGGCCGCACTTGCGCCAGCCAAGCCCGCCGTCGGCGGACCAAGCGCCTTGCCGAGGGGAAAGGACGCCAGCAAAACACGATTCGGACCGTACGCCTCCAGCACCTCGCCTTTGAAAGCGAACAGCAGAAGGGCATCCTTACCGGCGGGCCGCCAGTCCAGGTGCGGGAGGGCGGCCCGGACCCGTCGATGACGGCCCCCGTCGTCTTCTCCTTCGCTGCGGAACGCGGCGGGGACCTGGCTCCAGCGCCGCACCGGATCTCCGCGCTCGACACCCGCAGCTTTGCCGAGGGGCTTGGCGTGGGAGTAGCCGTTTTTCACCTGGATCACCTGCAGAACCGCTTTGACCTCATCAAGGCTGCCCAATTGCTCCCCAGTGACCGGGTGGATGATTTTTTCTCCAGGGACGATCACCGTCAGCAGGTCGCCTTCGCGAATCCCCTTTGCGGCGTCCAGATCGATGAGGATTTCATCCCCCGCCGGCATGACGACCACCCCCGAGGCCGGCCGGAAATATTCCGTCACCTCAGTGAAAGTCGCGGCCGGGGCCGGTTGCGGAAAAGCGCCGAAAAGAAGCACCGAAAGCCAAAGAACCGAAAATTTTCCTCTTCTCACACCGATCTCCTTCCGAGCGGAATAAACAAAAAAAGGCCGGGCACAAGGCCCGGCCGAAGGATATCACAAGAGAAATTTTACGACAATTTCTAGAACTTGTAGGTCAGAGCGGTACCAACCTTGTAAGCGTCGTCGCCGGCGCCGAAATCGTCGTCGGCCAGCAGATAACCGCCGCCGACGGTGAAGGTCAGGCCGGGAACGATGGCATGGTCATAGTACGCATCGATTTCGTGCCCGAAGGTGATGGAGTCGCGGCCATAATAATCTTCGGCTTCCTTGGAGAAAACATAGAAGGCGGAAATGCTCTGGGTGTCGTTCAGCTTGTAGTCGCCGCCCGCCTTGAAATAGACATAGTTCATGTAGTAGGAAGCGTTGGCGGGTACAACCGAGGTGTTGCCGCCCATGCCGGTGCGGGTGTCGAAACGGCCGCCGGCGACCATCTCGGAGAAGTTGTTGTAGCCGCGCACGTTGACGAAGGTGCCGAGCTCGTCGTCGCCGTAGTAGGCGGCTTCGGCCATCAGTTTAGCGGCGCCCATGGTGTAAGCGGCATTGATGGACAGGGCCATGCCGGTGCCGTCGTCGACGTTGGTCAGGCCGGTCACGTTCTCGTCGTTGTCCCAGCTGTTGTAAATGGCGGTGGCCTTCAGGGCAACCGGGCCAACCTTGCCAGCCGCTTCGATGCCGCCGTAGTAGGCGGTGAAGTCTTCGGACAGGCCGGTCAGGGACAAGCCGGTGGGGGCGCCGTCCAGGTAGGCGATGAAGGGGCTGATTTTCCAGCCGCCGAAGGTGCCGTCGTACTGCAGGTGGTAGTAGTTGGTGTCGTCGCTGTCGTTGGTCACGGCGCCCTCAACGGCCTTGGTCATGCCGAAAAGAATGCTCGTCTCCTTGGTCGGGGTGTAGCGGACCTGGAGACCGGCAGCGTCATCGGCCTGGATGAAACCGCCGCCGAACTTCATGTAATGGACGCCGGCCTTGACGTTGGTTGTGGCTGCCGGGATGTTGAAGTCGAGGTACATGTTCTTGACTTCGAGGGAATCCCTATCGTCGGCGCCAACGTTGCCGGAGCCGGACCCGCCCCAGAGCGTGTCGATCTCGAGAGCGAATACGGCTTTCACGTTCTCGTTCAGGGCGGTGCTGTTCCACAGGCGGAAGCGCTGATCGACGCCGGTGGTGTTGTCGTCAACGTCGTCGTCGCCGTTCAGATTGTCGTAGGAAAAGGCGCGGACTTGGTAGAAACCGGTAAAATCGGCGGTGATGGCAAAGGCCGGGGCCGCCAGGGCGGTCATGGCCACCAATGCAACGAGTACCTTGAAAACTTTGCTCACTTTTGCCTCCTGAATACAAAAAGAAAGTATGTCGCCCCGCGAGGGGCTGTTTAGCCGCCTCAGAGAGGCGCGTCGAACTCAAACCCGCAGGTCGGACACTTCACGCGGGGCTGTTCCTGTTTACCCTGGTGGTCGCAAATGTGATGGTTAGAGGACAGAAACAACAGAATCAGCGTTACCGACCCTTTCAACTGTTCACCTCCTTTCCGAATTGCGTTCCAACATCCGGACCATTGCGCGGGCTCAATGAAGAAATGCCTTTCTTTCTACAACAATGGTGCCAAAAAATCCATTTAATTATGAGTCTCTAGAACAAGGAGGAACCGCCGGATCTTTCCTCATCCATTCCGTGCCGCCCGCATATTCTGTGGACGCATCGCTACAAATGTGTCGGCCGCAACACAGTCGTCGTACAGAGTCGGCAAAAATGCCGGTCGGCGGAATACCGGCAGGTCAAAGGAAATGGAAGCTATTTGGCGATGAGTTGCCCGATGCCCTTTTTCAGTTCCTCGGCGCCGATCAGGCTGCCGTCCCGCCGCACCTTGAATTCACGATCAATGAGCAACACCCGCGGGATAAGATAAACATTGTAGGATTTGACCGCGCTGCCATCATCAAGCAGCACGATGCGGTCTGCGGATAAATCCCTCCCGGCAAAGTAATCCCGAACCATTTTCTCGGAATCCTGGATGAACACCTCGACGACGGCAACATCGTTTTCCTGCAAATAATCCTTTATTCGATCGATCTCTTCCGTCTGCTGCGTGCAGGTCGGACACCAGGTGGTTGCCAGCTTGAGCACAACGATCCGCCCCTTGAAACCGGATATATCGACGGTGGCGCCCGCAAGAGAGGGGAGGGATAAACCTGGGGCGGTTTGGCCGATCTCCAAGGCCGCAGCGGGCAAAGCAAAAGCCACAAGGAACAAGAGGTGAATAATCAGCGAACGGGAAGTTTTCATGGGGATCTCCGAGTGCCGGGGGCACGGGTCAACAACCAAACTCTAACGATCCGCCATTCCAAGTCAAGAATATTAAAGGTTTATTCTGCCCCGTTCTAAAATGATGCGAAGAGAGTATAAATTTTAAAACATGCTGTCAAGTTGAAAAACCTGATGGTTGGGGTTTTTTCTTCAGGCTTTGGGCAAAACCGGAGAACGCCCGAAGAGTGCCCGCCCCCTGTAATTTTCCGGTTAGGATCGTGTGGTTTTTTCGTGTGCCTGCGGTTGGCAAAGCTCGGTAAGAACACCGCCACTCGCTTTTGGATGCAGGAAGGCAATCAAGGTGTTGTGCGCGCCCCGGCGGGGCGTTTCGTCGATCAGGCGTATCGGCGCGGACTTCAGGTCGGCTAAGGCCTTTGCCAGATCGTCGACCCGATAGGCGAGATGGTGGATTCCTTCCCCATTTTTTTCCAGGAATTTCGCCACCGGCGAATCGCCGGCGGTGGGTTCCAGCAGTTCGATCCGGCTTTCGCCCACGGCCAGAAAGGCCACCTTAACTTTTTGCTCGGCAACCTCCTCCATGCCTTCACAGGTCATCCCGAGGACGTCGCGATAAAAAGGCAGAGCGCTGTCGATACTCTGCACGGCGATGCCGATATGATCCAGTTTTTCGATCTTCATGCCTTGGCTCCGTTTGAATGCGGCGATTTCGGTGTCATGAGGCGTCTTTCACATCCACCGGCACACTGTAGCACTTTCGTTTTTCGGAGAAAACGTTAAATCCACCAACGACAAAACCCCGCCTCCAAATGAAAGCGGGGTTTTGAACTTTCTTGGCGTCCCGGCCGGTACTACTTGACCTTGTTAACCGGATAGCCAGCCTGTTTCCAGGCGAGGATACCGCCCGGGTGCCTGTAGACGTTGGTATAACCAAGTTTTTTCGCCCACATGGCACCGTTGTGGCTACGGGTGCACTTGGTGAAGCCGCAGTAAAAAACGATCTGCCGGTCTTTATCGGGGCCTAGCAACTCGATCAGTTTGGCCAGAGTGGCATCGTCTATTTCTGTCATTTCGGGGATAGGAAGCTCAAAGGGAACCGCGTTCGGAATGTGGTTCTTTTTATAACTGGCATCATAGGGCATGGTATCGACGATGAGCATCGGCTTGCCAGAGTCGATCCAGCCTTTCAACTCGTCGGTCGTCACAACCTGATAGCCACCGCGCTCGACTTCCCGGGTGAAGGTAACGGCGGCTTTTTCCACCGTCAGGTTATCTTTGAACCAGTCGTTGGCCAAGGCGCCGGTGGCCGATAACGCCACCAGCAGAACTGCAATACTCAGCATGATTTTCTTCATTGAACATTCTCCTTGAATGGATGGTTTGTCCGTGCCCGCTGGCACGGCAGCCGGATCACGGAACTGAGATGCGCCGCCGCCAATAGAGAAAAGCGGCGCCGGCAAGCATGAAAAGATCGCGGACGATGGCAACCAGGATTCCATATCGATGGCGCACATCCTCCAGAGAGAAACAACCGCAAGGGACATCCATGCCGCTCCACCAGGCATAGCCGAGGATGGCCAGAAATGCCAGTAGCAGCAGGCTCATGATTTCAATGCCGCCGCGCAGCCCGAGTATGGTGGCCAAGCCCGCCAGAAGCTCGATAATCGGCAGCAGCCAGGCTACCGGGTCGAGCCAGGTTGCCGGCAGCACACCGTATTTTTCGATCTGGATGGCAAAGGCAAGGGGGTCGCTGAGCTTGAGAGCACCCGCATAGAGAAAAAGTCCGCCCAGTCCCCATCGCATAAGCCGATGAAACCAACTTGAGAATGCGATTTGCCTGATGTTGAATGGACTTTTTTCCATGAATTCTCCCGTTTCTCGCCGGAAGATTATAGGAAATTCTGATCGCTTGGTCCAATAGAAAGAATTTATTTTATTTATATCTTTTATCGGTATTGCCGATGGCAAAATCCCCAACATTGTTGACTGCGCCAGACATTAAATTGACAGATTGGTGAGGGGGAGGGTATATAATCCGCGGAATCGCCATCTGGGTTTGAACGGGGGCTGATACCGAGTGCCGTAGTCATAACTCGATGGAAGGGGGGTGTGGGGTTGCCCCCGCCTCCCGGCCGACTTGGGTGCGCCAGGAACTCAAGCCGGCAGGCAACCACCCAGGCCCCCTGCCTTTGGTCCAACCAACCTGGGACCTGCCTGAAAAGAAAAAAGCCCCTCCCGAGATGATCGGAAGGGGCATTTTCTTTTTGGCGTCCCCAGGGGGATTCGAACCCCCGTCGCCGGCGTGAAAGGCCGGTGTCCTGGGCCGGGCTAGACGATAGGGACTTGAAACTTCAAGTACCTAGCAGGAAACGAGCCTGCAAGTTACGGGGTGTTAAATGGTGAGCCGGGGGGGGATCGAACCCACGACCATCTGATTAAAAGTCAGATGCTCTACCAACTGAGCTACCGGCTCTTTCAAGAGACGGACTTTATACAGAACAAACTGCTCCGAGTCAAGCCCTTTTTCCTTCATCCGTCTGCAGAAGGTCAGGCGAAGGGATTTTTCACCTGGATCGTCTGGTCGCGCCGGGGGCCGACGGAAACCAAAACGACCGGACAACCGGTGACTTGCTCAAGTTTGCGCAGGTAGTCCGCAGCCTTTGCGGGCAATTCGGCGAAGGTGGTGGCGCCGGAAATATCGCTTTGCCACCCTTCAAGCCCTTCATAGACCGGTTTGCACTCCTTCAGCACATCCAGGTCGCGGGGAAAATCCTCCAGCAACTCCCCCCGGTACGCATAGGCGGTGCAGATTTTGATTGTATCCAAATCGTTGAGCACGTCCATCTTGGTGATCGCCAGACCGGTCATGCCGTTGGTGCGGACCGCTTCGCGCAGGGCGACGGCGTCGAACCAGCCGGTGCGCCGCGGGCGGCCGGTGGTAGAGCCGAACTCCTGGCCCGCCTGACGCAATTTTTCTCCCATTTCATCGGTCAGTTCGGTGGGGAAAGGTCCCTCGCCGACCCGAGTGACGTACGCCTTGGAAATGCCGACCACCTCGTCGATGAAGCGGGGCCCGAGGCCGGCGCCGGTGCAAGCGCCGCCGGCGATGGTCGAGGAGGAGGTGACATAGGGATACGTGCCGTGATCGACGTCGAGCAGGCTCCCCTGTGCTCCTTCAAAGAGAACGTGCTCGCCGGCGGCAATGCTCTGGTTGAGCAGCACCGAGGCGTTGCCCAGGTACTTTTCCAACTGCCTTCCGTACTCCGAATATTCTTCGATGATCGCTTCGCCGGAGAGGGGCGTGCCGCCAAGAAATTTTTCCAGGAGAAAGTTTTTTTCCGGGAGGACTTCCTCCAGTTTGCGGGCAAAGGCCTCCGGCTTGACCAGATCGATCAGGCGGATGCCGCGCCGGCCGATCTTGTCCTCGTAGGTAGGTCCGATGCCGCGACCGGTGGTGCCTATCTTGCGCTGCCCGGAGTTGCTTTCCCGGGCGATGTCGATCGCCTTGTGATAGGGCATGATGATGTGCACATTGCTGTCCACCACCAGTTGCCGATCATCGGCGAGATATCCCTTTTTTTTCAGATTGACGATTTCCTGAAGAAAAACTTTGGGATCGAGAACCACGCCGTTGCCGATGATGCAACGTTTCCCCTCATGCAGTATGCCCGAGGGAATGAGATGCAGGATGGTCTTTTCGCTGCCGACCACCAGGGTGTGCCCGGCGTTGTTCCCCCCCTGATAGCGCACCACGTCATGGGCATGCTCGGTGTAGATATCGACAACTTTGCCTTTTCCTTCATCGCCCCACTGGGCGCCGACGATAATCACATTGGCCATACGGTGTTTACTCCTGATCCTGGTTCAGAGAATGAAATCGGGCGCCAGAACCGCCTGATAGGGAAGCCGTCGTTCGGTGTGGTCGGCCAGGCGAAGCAGCCGGACCTCCTGTTCCGTTTCACCGCTGATAAGGATGTAACGAAAGTTCATCTTGAGCGCATAGGCGATACTTGCCTCTTCATCCCGCGGGATCATATCGCGGGCGACCGAATACCCCCGCTGGCGCAGGGATTGTGCCAGCCGCTGGGCCGGTTCTTTATCACTACCAGCCTGGAAAATCAAAATATCGCTGTGTTGGCCGGCGCTCTGGTCGAGTTGCCGGTCGAGGGCAAACAGAAGATTGAGCAGGTTGAAGGCAAAACCGGTGGCCGGGGCGGGAGAGCCATAGCGGGCCGTCAACCCGTCGTAGCGGCCGCCGGAGCAGACCGCCCGGCCCAGACCGGGCAGATAACCCTGGAAAATAATCCCGGTGTGATAATCGAGACCGCGCAGTTCGCCGAGGTCGAAGGTGACATGCTTTTCGATGTTATAAACCTCGAGGATTTCCAGAACCCGATACAGGTTGTCAAGGGCGCGGCGCGAGCGATCGTTGGTGACCACGGCATCGGCCCGCGCCAGCACTTCCCGGCCGCCGAAGAGCCGGGGCAACGCGAGAATTTCCTCCCGCGCCCGCTCGGTGAGGGGCGCCTGTGCCAGCAGGCTCTGCAGACCGGAAAGATCTTTGCGCGAGATCGCCAGCTGGACTTCGTGGGCCAATCGCCCGGAAACCGGCAGTTCGGCCATCACACCGCGAAAAAATTCGACTTGCCCGATATCGATGGTGAATTCGCCGGCCCCGAGCAGGGTCAGGCATTCCACCGCCATGGCGATCATCTCGGCGTCCGCTTCGGGGCTTTCAAGTCCGATCAATTCGACTCCGGCCTGAAAGATTTCCCGATCCTTGCCCGCCTGCTGTTCGGTATGGCGCAGCACCCGCCCGCTGTAACACAGGCGCAGCGGCAGCGGAACCTCTCGCATGCGGGTGGCGA
The DNA here is from genome assembly GCA_041677125.1 of Desulfuromonadales bacterium. Lineage (GTDB taxonomy): Bacteria > Desulfobacterota > Desulfuromonadia > Desulfuromonadales > JACZKF01 > JBAYQP01. The sequence continues at coordinate 32,000 of JBAYQP010000011.1, forward strand.
CAATGCGCGCCACCTGTGGCGTGATGTCGGGAGGAAACGCCACCAGGCGGCCGCTCTGACGATCGTCGAAGCGAAAGGTTTTCTCCCGCAGCCCTTCGCCCAACCCTTTTTCCAGGACATGGAGATATTCCAGGGACGGGGGCAGGATGGGCCGAAAGCACCAGCGGGTGAAGGTATCGTGGAGGGTGCGGTCCAGATAAGCGATCTTTAGAGCTTTTCCGGGAAGAAAATCCTTGACTCCCTTGGGGAGCATGCTTTCCAGGACGGCATCGAAATACATGGGCAAGATAATACCAGTTCTGTGTTTAAAACATGGGAGGCGCGGCCAAAGCGGCAAATGCTCTGCCCCATTTCTCCCGAAATTAAAGTTTCACCTGCACGGCGGAAAGAATGTGTTCGTTGTTGCGCAAACGATCGAGAACCGCATCCGGGATGGGGCTGTCGATATTGATCAGTGATATCGCCCGCCCTTGAATCTTGCGCCGCGACAGATTCATCATCGCAATATTGATTTCCGCCTCGGCGAGCACCTGGCCGATGAAACCGATCACCCCGGGGCGGTCGTCATTGAGCAGCACCAGGATGTTCCCCTGCGGCACCGCCTCCACATGATAATCGTCGACCCGCACAATGCGATAATCCTCCTCGCCAAAGAGCGTTCCGCAAACGGAATGCGTCCCCTCGGCGCCGGTGACGGAGAGCCGGATCAGATTGGCGAAGCCCTCGCCGGTGTTGCTCCGCGCCTCCACCACCCGGATTCCCCGTTCCCGCGCCAGGTGCGGCGCATTGACGAAGTTGACCATGGAGCCGATCATCGGCGTCAGCAATCCCTTCAGCAGCGCGGTGGTCAGCGGTCCGGTCGGGTGATCGGTGACGCTGCCGGCATATTCGACGGTGATTCCCACCAGCCCGCGAGCCGCGTACTGCGCCTGAAAGGAGCCGAGGCGTTCGGCAAGCTCCAGATAGGGACGAATGGCGGTAAGCAGGTCGGCGCTTATCGAAGGAACGTTAAGGGCGTTCAAAATAACGCCCCGCTGCAAAAAATCGACGATCTGCCGCGCCACCTGCACTGTCACATTGATCTGCGCATCGACAGTGGCAGCGCGCAGGTGCGGAGTGCAGATAACCTGATCGAGGGCCAGCAACGGGTTGTCGCGCTCCGGCGGCTCCTTGGCGAACACATCGACCGCCGCGCCGGCCACCCGACCATCCCGGATGGCCTGGGCCAGCGCCGCCTCGTCGATAAGACCACCGGTGGCGCAGTTCAGAACCCGGCATCCGGGTTTGACCAGGCGCAAAGTCTCTTCATTCACCAGCTGATAGGTGTCGGTGTTCAGGGGGATATGCAGGGTAATAAAATCGGACTGGGCCAAAAGATCATTCAATTCGACCGGATCCGCCCCCAACTGACGCACCATTTCCTCGGCCAGATAGGGATCATAGATGATGACCCGCATTTTCAGGCCGATGGCCCGCTCGACCACCAGACGGCCGATTTTGCCGGCGCCGATGACGCCGAGCGTCTTGCCGGCCACCTCGGTGCCGAGGAAGCGATCCTTTTCCCACTTGCCGGCCTTGGTCGAGCGGCTGGCTTCGGGAATTTGCCGGGCCAGCGCCAGCAGCATGGCAATGGTATGTTCGGCCGAAGTGGTGGTGCTGCCGAAAGGGGTGTTCATGACGACAATCCCCTGCCGGCTGGCAGCGGCCACATCCATATTCTCCACGCCGATGCCGGCCCGACCGACCACCCGCAGCTTCTTCGCCGCCCGGAAAACCTCTTCGGTCACCTGGGTGCCGCCGCGAACCACCAGTGCGTCCGCATCCGCGACCGCAGCCAACAGCTCCGGCGACGAAAGGCCGGGCTGGTACTCCAGCTCGATACCCTCGGCTTCAGCAAAAACCCGCAATCCCTCCGGCGAGAATTTATCGGAAACGAGAACCTTCATGAAGTATCCGGAATTTCTTGGTGCGCCGAGGGGAAAACAGGGGAACAGCTCGCCAAAACGACGTAGTACGTTATCAACAGAACCCCTGGGTGTCAAGAGCAAAGCCGGCTGGCAAAACCGGGAAAAAGACCGATAATGCAAAGAAAAAAGGTTCCCTCGCAAAGGTGAAACCTGGCCTCGCCATGGCACAGCGGCGGCCGGACCGGCCTTGCGACATTTTGTGCCCGTCCCCTGGACTCCCCCGATTGACGATAATCGACGTGAAAAGGCCCCGCCGGAGGCGGGGCCTGATGATGCATATCCCCGGCAAGGCGTACTCAGGCGCGCATGACGCTTTGCGCCTGAGGTCCTTTGGGTCCCTGGATAATGGTAAAGGAGACGGAATCCCCCTCGGCCAATGTCTTGAATCCCTCCATGTCGATCGCTGAAAAATGGACGAAGACATCCGGCCCACCACTTTGCTCGATAAAACCGAATCCTTTCGCATCATTGAACCATTTAACCGTACCGTTTGCCATTGCTCCGTCTCCTGTCGAAATGCTTTTGATAATTTCCCCGGTCAGCCGAGGGGTCCTTAGCCTCGCCTAACTTTAAGCAATTCGACGAAGAAAGCAACAATGATTTATAAAAATTTTTAACTTCAGTGGCGATCGATGCCTTTTTAGCGCAGATACTCCAGCAGCAGCCGGACGCCGATACCAGTGCCGCCGCGCGGGGTATAGGGACGGCCCTTCTCTTCCCAGGCGGTGCCGGCGATGTCGAGGTGGGCCCAGGATGTCTCGCCGGCGAATTTTTGTAAAAACGCGGCGGCGGTAATCGTGCCGGCGGGACGACCGCCGATGTTTTTGACATCGGCGATTTCGCTTTTAAGTTGTCCCGCATAATCCTCCCAAAGCGGCAACTGCCACAGGCGCTCGCCGGCCTTTTCGCCGGCGCGGATCAACTGCCGGATGAGTCCTTCGTGATTGCCCAGCACCGCCGTGGCGTGATGCCCCAGGGCGACGATGCAGGCGCCGGTGAGGGTAGCCAGATCGATGATCAGGCGCGGCTCGAAGCGCTGGGCGTAGGTGAGGGCGTCGGCCAGAATGAGCCGCCCCTCGGCATCGGTATTGAGCACCTCGATGGTCCGACCGGAGAGCGAGGTCAGGATATCGCCGGGGCGAATGGCGCTGCCGGAAGGCAGGTTCTCGACCGCCGGAATGATCCCCACGAGGTTGACGGGCAGCTTCAACAATGCCGCACTGAGCATGGTGCCGAGGACGGCGGCGGCGCCGGCCATGTCCATCTTCATTTCGTCCATTTTTTCCGCCGGTTTCAACGAAATGCCGCCGGCGTCGAAAACCACACCTTTGCCGATGAGGGCCACGGGTTGCGAGTCGCTGTTGCCGCCGCGATGTTCAAGGGTGATCAGGCGCGGCTCGCGCGCACTCCCCTGCGCCACTCCGAGCAGAGCGCCGAAACCCTCCCGTTCCAGTTGGGCGCGATCAAGGACGGTGCACTGCAATCCGACTTCCTGCGCCAATTTTCGCGCCTGCTCCGCCAGGTATTCCGGCGCCTTGACGTTGCCGGGCTCATTGACCAGATCGCGGGCCAGGACAACTCCGCGACAAATCGCCCTCGCCGTCGCCACCCCCTCTTCGGCCTGGCGCACCTGCGCCTGCGTTTCGGCGAGAAAAATCAATCCGGCCAGTTCCGGGCACAACTCATCGCGATTTTCCGTCCGGTAGCGGTCGAACCGATAGGTTGCCAGAACCACCCCCTCGACCAAGGCATGGACCGCGCCGGCAAGTTCACCCTCGCGCAGGGGTAAAGAGGAGCTGCCAACGGCAAAAGAAACAATTTTTTTCCCCTGGAGAAAAGCTGCCGCAACGCCAGCCGCCTGCCGCAACCGTTCGCGATTGTTCTTCCTTTCCTTCCCCAGCCCAACCAGGAGCACCCGCTCGGCCGGCAGGCGACGGCCCGGGTGCAGCAGCAGAAGCTCCTTGGCTTTACCGGTGAATTCCTGTTCTCGAACGGCGCGACTTACCGCCCCCTCCAGGGCGGCGTCCAAGTCTTTGGATAAAGAGCCGGCGACCTTGCCCTCAGTGACAAAAAGAACCAGACAAGGGGTTTTCTGCTTCAGGGGATCCCCCTTTTTAATCTTGATTTCCATCGAATCGAATCCTTTCGGGAATTTTCCCAGCGAGCTGAAAGATAGACCGGGCGAGGGCCTTCATGAAGGTAAGTGTAACGATTTCTGCTTTCTTTTCAATGTCTGAGTTTTTGACTTTTCGCGCTATTTGGCCTAAATTCCCACCGGTGGTTGCGGATGATGCTCCTCCCACTGGCCATCAGGCCACTTGCGCCGATACCTTCCTCTTCCGCTTCGATTTGACCCGGATCAATTCCTTTTCGTCGTTTTCGGGTCATCTTGCGCCCTTCTCGGCAGCTGGTTTAGCCTCAAGGATGGGATGCACATGAAACAGCAGCAAAGATTGGCGAGCCCCGCTTTTTGGCGGGGTCTGGTGCAGTGGGGTTTTCTCCTCTGGACGCTTTTTCTCGGCGTGCAGTTCTCTCTGTTTGTCCGGCATTTTGAGTCCGGGGGCGCCGCCTACCTGCGGCCGCCAGGGGTGGAAGGATTTCTGCCCATAGGCGCCCTGGTCAGTCTGCGCTACTGGATCGACTCCGGCCATATCCACCCGGTCCATCCGGCGGCCTTGGTCCTGTTTCTGACCTTTATCGGCATGAGCCTGCTGGCGCGCAAATCGTTCTGCGCCTGGCTGTGCCCGGTGGGAACCCTCTCCGAAGCGGCGGCCGATGCCGGCAAACGCCTTTTCGGCCGCAATTTCCGCGCCTGGCGCTGGCTCGACACCGTGCTGCGGGGGACCAAATATCTGCTGCTGCTGTTTTTCCTCAAAATTATCGTGCTCGATATGCCGACTGCCGCCCTCGGCGGCTTTCTCGACAGCCCCTACTGGGCGATCAGCGATGTGAAGATGCTGCACTTCTTCACGCGCTTCTCTTCCACGACCTTCGTCGTTGTCTCTGTTCTGGTCGTCCTTTCCCTCTTTTACCGCCACGCCTGGTGCCGATATCTCTGTCCGTACGGCGCATTGCTCGGCCTCTTCTCCCTATTCAGCCCATTTCGCATTCGCCGCAACCAAGAGATTTGCTCCGATTGCGGCGCCTGCAGCCGCAACTGCCCGGCGCACCTGCCGGTTGCGACGAAAAGCAGCATCGGATCAGCTGAATGCAGTGCTTGCCTGAGCTGCCTCGACAGTTGTCCGCAACCGGGCGCGCTGCACATGTCGCCGCTGCCGAACCGGACTTTCCCCTGGTGGGGCTTTGCCGCCGTTGTCGTGCTTCTTTTCGCCGCCGGCGTCGGCGCCGGCATGCTCAGCGGCCACTGGCAAAGCTCCCTCAGCGCCGACGATTTTCGCCGCCTCATACCGCTGGCCGACCGCGTGGGTCATTAACCGCCCGCCAATCGGGTAGGAGGCGGGGTCACCCCCGCCGTTCGGCTGGCGGTTCCCGTCATCAGGGTCCGCAGGGGACTTGCCCCCCCCAAATCTTTCAGGCATCACCACAATGACCGAAACAGCGCCAGTCAAGGCGCTACGCGCCATGCCTGGCGCACATGCAAAAAAGGGCGGGAAAATTCCCGCCCTTCGCGTCCCACCTTTCCAGCAGTGGCTGGCCGCCTGCACCCCCTCCCGAGCTTCTTCGCCTCAGCGTACGCCCAACCGGCTAAAGACAAAACCGCAATAGCGGTTCAGCCGGTGGCCGCGCCCCAAACCGGCGAAAACAGGCGGCCGGCGCAATCCCAGTTTTCTCATCTCACGGACGATGGCGGGCTGCCGCCCGAATTTCAGGCCCTTGCGGAAGGCAAGCAGGGCCAGATCCTTCCTTCTGGCCAGCAGATAGACGCGGCCGAGATTCAAATAATGCAGGGAATTGGCCGGTTCCTGCTGCACCGCTTCCTGGCACAAAGCCCGCGCCTTGGCGAAAAGACCTTTTTCGCTGGCCAGACAGTAACCCAAACAGGAGAGGACGGTGGGGGTGGGATGGTGGCGCGAGGCTTCTTCGAAATGCAGTAGTCCAAGAAGCGTGTTTTGCTGCTCGATGGCGGCCATTCCGCTCCTGATGAGCGCCGCGAATTCGTCCGGGGTCATTTTTTTCTCCTTATCCGTTCAATTGCAGTCCGCCACCGGCTGTCCCGCCCGCCGCGACATTGGCGTGCGGCGGGCCCTGCGGTGGGGAATCGGGACATTTGTGGTGCATTGTCGCGAAGGAGATTGCAATGTTTATTCCGGTCGGGGATCGGGGGAGAAAGCGCGCGGGCCGAGACTATCTATTCATCGCCGCCGAGCCGATGAATGGCGCTCAGCAGCACCACGCTCAAAGAGGCGACCTCAAGCAGGATGCGACCGGTATCGACGGCGTGCCGGTAGCCAACGGTTCTCGGCCGGCTCCAGAGAAGATCGTAATGGCGGTGGGCTTCGGCGACCGCCGGAATGTTCGGCTGCGCCAGCCACGGCACGTAAATGCAAGCGACCGCGACGCACGCCGCGTAAGCAATAAAAACCTGCCTGAGTGGTCGGTTCATGGCCCGCTCATCCCCATGCCGGGAAAACAAAGGCGCCCCGCGATCGGAATATCAGTAAATGACGATATAGCCGTGCCGGGAAGCAATCGTTGAAATTTCCAGCACATCCTTGATCTGATAGGAGACGCCATCGAGAACGAAGGTGTAGCCGCCTTCAGGGTTCTCTTTCGCCAAAGCGATCAGATACTCGAAACTCGCCGTCTTCACGGTTTCCATGAATACACCTTTCTTCGCTGGGATCACCCTCAAGGAAGAAACGTCTTGTGGTCGTTTTGCCTGCGTTGGCAAAAGCTCCCCGGCAAAATGCCTGACTCTGGAGACAGATCGTGGCACCGGAGCAGACTCTGGTAAACTGAATCCTGGCGGCCCTTGATGAAAGGTCGCGGTTCCTTCCGGGGGATTCCTCTTGACTGGCCGGAAAACTGGCGTTATTTTGCCTAAATCTTTTTTACCGATACTAAAATGATCATCGGCGTCGCCAGAGAAATCAAAAACAACGAATACCGGGTCGGCATGACTCCGGCCGGAGTGCGTACTTTGGTCGAGGACGGGCACACCGTTCTGGTGGAGCGCAATGCCGGAGAGGGCAGCGGCCTTGCCGACGAAGACTACCACCGCGCCGGCGCAAAGATCGTCGCCGCCGGGGAACTGTACGCCAGCGGGGATTTGATCGTCAAGGTAAAGGAGCCGTTGCCGAGCGAATACGCCTTTTTGCGGCCGGGGCAAATCCTCTTTACTTTTCTGCACCTGGCGGCGGCTCCCGACCTCGCGCGGGTCTTGTGCGAGCGCCGGGTGAGCGCCGTGGCCTACGAGACGATCGAACTGGAGAACCGCAACCTGCCCCTGCTGCAGCCGATGAGCGAAATTGCCGGCCGGATGGCGGTGCAGGTCGGCGCCTGTTATCTGCAAAAGGACCAGGGCGGCAAAGGCGTGCTGCTCGCCGGAGCGCCGGGGGTGCGCGGCGGCCGGGTGGTGGTGCTGGGCGGGGGCGGCGCCGCCGGCAGCAATGCGGTGCGCATTGCGGTCGGCATCGGCGCCGAGGTCACGGCCATCGATATCGATCCGGGACGGCTGGCGGCCCTCGATGAGCGCTACGGCAACCGCCTCCGCACCGTGATCGCCAATTCGCAAAATATCGAGGACGAGGTGCTGCGGGCCGACCTGCTCATAGGAGCGGTCCTGGTCCCCGGCGCCCGGACGCCGCGACTGGTCCGCGCCGAACTGGTGCGCCGGATGACCGCCGGCAGCGTCATCGTCGACGTCGCCATCGACCAGGGCGGCTGCATTGAAACCATTCGTCCGACCAGCCATGAGCAGCCGGTCTACACGCTGCACGGAGTTATTCATTACGCGGTGCCCAACATGCCGGGCGCCGTCAGTCGCACCAGCACCTTCGCCCTGACCAACCGCACGCTGCCCTACGTTCGCCGCCTCGCTTCCCACGGGCTGTCGGCGGCGCTGGAAGATGCGGCCCTGGCCAAAGGGATCAACGTGCACGGCGGCCACCTCAGCCACCCGGCGGTCGCCGAGGCCCTCGGCCTCCCCTGGCAACCTTTTGTGCCCGATCGCGGCGCGGATGTGCCGCCACGGCCGGAATAATCGACGTAAAATTTCCCCGCAGCTATCTTCTTCCGGCCGCCAACCTCCTCCAGAGCAGGCTGCTTTTCGAAGAAGACGCCTTGCGCTCCCCCGGCCCCGCCCGGGGGCTTTTTTTTGCGCGCAAGAGCACAAGAATGCCGGCTATGGTTGCAGAAAATGATCGAGAATGTACCGGGCGATGCTGCGCCTGGGCGGCAGGGAGGGGAGATTATCGACGGGAAACCAGCGGGCGTCCTCCAGCTCCGCTTCCTCGACAACCACTTCGCCGCCGGCGTAATCGGCGGTGAAACCGGCCATCAGCTGGCTGGGAAAGGGCCAGGACTGGCTGCCGATGTAGCGAACGTTGTGCACCCGCACGCCGGTTTCCTCTCGCACCTCGCGGATCACCGCCTCTTCGAGGCATTCGCCGAAATCGAGAAATCCGGCGACCAGGCTGTAGCGGCCGCCCGGCCAGAGCGCCTTGCGGGTAAGGAGCACCTCGCCCGGACGTCGCACCAGTACGATGACGCAAGGGTGGATATGAGGGAAATGATCGTATCCGCAGACCTGGCACTTCTTGCCCCACCCGCCCGCCAGGCGTCCGTTGCCGCCGCCGCACCGGGGGCAGAAGGCGCTGGTTTTCTCCCAATGCAGAATCTGGCCGGCGGCGCCGCCCAGGCTGAGCAGCTCGATCGGCAGACGCGGATCGGGGGCGAGCAGATTTTCAGACAGTAGATTTTCTGGCAGGGGAAAATGGTCCGGGAGGGAAACGGCGCGGCATGGCTCGCCGTTCCAGGCGCCGATGTACACGGCCGAAGCGGAAATCTCCGGTGGCGCCTGTCGCGGCAAGGAGGGGACAACGCCGGGCCGAACCAGCAGCTCCGTCCCCCGCAGCAGCACATAAACGCCTCTGCCGCCGGGATCGGCATCGGGAGACGAGGGAAGGAAATTTTTCCGCAGACACGCTCTGTTGAAAGGCAGGTCCTGCGGCGAGCAAAAAGATGCAGGCAGCATCGTGGCCTCATCGCCGCAAGGGCGTACTTATTCGGGCAAAAGCAGCAGCGCCAGTTGGGTTTTGCCGTCGCCGATTTCTCCCCGGCGAACCATGGCGAGAGCTTCTTCCCGGGCAAATGTGAATACCTCGATTACTTCGTCCTCCTCAGGGGCGCTGTGCACCGGCTGCAAGTCGCGCGCGACGAAAAGGTGAACGACTTCGGTGCAGAAGCCTGGCGCGGTGAGCATTTCACCTAGCTTCTCCAGCCGCCCGGCGCGATAGCCGGCTTCTTCCCGCAACTCTCTTCGCGCGCACTGTTCGGGTGTTTCGTCCGCCTCAAGGCGCCCGGCGGGGATTTCCCACAGCACCTTGCCGAGCACCGGTCGCAGTTGCCGGATGAGCACCACCCGGCCATCGTCGAGCAGGGGAAGGATCGCCGCGCCGCCGGGGTGGCGAACCACCTCGAATTCCCCTTGGCGGCCATTGGGCAGCCCGTGCTGTTCCAAAACCAGGGAGAGAATGGCGCCTTTGTAGATTTGCCGATCGCCGACGTTCACCCTCGCCCTTCCTTTTCGCTTTTCTCTCCGGGCGGCGGAAAGACCATGGAAATGTCGCCGAAGACGGCACGAAAGGTCATCGGCAAGCGTCCCAGATAATCCCCATCGATCTGCACCGGCGCCTGCCCGCCGCGCACCGTGAACTCGCGCCCCTGCAGGCAGAGGGCGGCCTGCGGCCCAGGCGGCCGGCCGGCCGCAAAGCCGGCGGCGCAGCGTAGAAGGGAGAAGCGACCGGGGCGCAGCAGCAGGCAGAGATCGAGGCGGTTGGCGGTTAGGGACGCTTGCGGCGTCAGCGAGAAACCGCCTCCGTAAAGACGGCCGTTGCCGATGACAGTGTTGAAACCCCGATAAACGCGGCCGTCCTCGGTTTCAACTTCGACCGGCAGCGGCGCGCGACGCCACAACGCGGCGAAACCGCCGGCCAGATACGCCAGTTTGCCCACCAGGCGCTTGAGCCGCAGGTTGATCCCGTAAACCACATCGGCATCGAAACCGATACCGGCCATCAGCAAAAAGCGGCTTTCCCCAGCCATTCCCAAGCAGATTGGACGCACCTCTCCCGCCAGTGCGATGGCGCAGGCGGCTTCGACCGCAAACGGGATTCCCGCCTCCAGGGCAAACACATTGGTGGTTCCCAGGGGGAGAAAGCCGAGGGGAATCGGGCTGGGGGCCAGGCCATTGATCACCTCATTCAGGGTGCCGTCGCCGCCCGCGGCAATGATTCGATGGAAATCTTTATGGCGGGCATCGGCCGCCGCCGCTCGGGCGTCGCCGCGCGCCCTGGTCAAGGTCAGGTCGACATCCGCGCCATTTTGGCGCAACCAGTTTTCAGCGGCGCGTATTTTCGCCGGGGCGCGGCGACCGGCAACCGGATTGGCGATCAGTTTGATTTTCGGCACGGCGGTTCATTTCACTCGAAAAAGGGCTGCAAAGCGTCCAACGACGAGCGGCAAGTATGCCGTTTTATCCCGGGCGGGGCAACGCCTTTTGCATTCCGCCGCGGCGACCCGGGCCGTCGTTGCCGCTTCGATTTTCGATTTTTGCTGTGCTACGATGAGATGGAAGGGAGATGGGGCATGTCGCCGTCGCGGAAGGAACAACCGGAAATCGCCTGTCGTCAGGTGCTGCGCAAGGAGTCATCGGTCCATTCCGAGCAATGGACGGTGCTGCCGGCCGTTTACGCCGCCGGCGTCACGCCCGAACTGCTGTTGCACCGGTACCTGCGGCACATCCGCCGCTTTACCTGGTCGCTGATCCGCCCCCGCCAGGACGCCGAGGGGATAGAGTTCCGCCTGCTGGGCAAAAGCCTGCTCCGCTTTCAACTGCCGCGACGGACCCCGGGCGCACTGACGCTGGCCATTTGCGGCGGCTTGCTGGTGCAGCCGCGGAACTGCGCGCGGGGGGAATTGACGTTCATCTGCGAGGAATTGCCCGGAGGCCTGCGGGTCTCGTTGCAACTGGCCGATTATTGTCCCATGCTGCTTGGCGGCCCGGCGCCCAACTGGCCGCGCAAATGGTCTTATCGATTGACCCAGGCGGCCATTCACCGCCTGGTCACGGTGCGTTTCCTGACTCGCCTGCATCGGGATCTCGCCGGGCGCAAATTATGCTGCCGGGTGGTGCGGGTGCGCGGGACGGGGGAAAATATTTAAGCCACCGGCGATCGGCTTTCAGTTGTCACTGAAACCCGACCGCCGGCGGCACTGGTCTTACCAGCCCAGGCTGACCTTCAGGGAATACACCGGCCGCTCCAGGTATTCGGCGTCCAGAGTCAGACGGAACAGGGCCATGGACATCTGCACCCCGCCGAAGTAACGCGTTTCCGTAAAGCTGTGCTCGTCCAGATTCGATTTGATGAAAGGATCGTCCCCGGCATAATCCCCTTCGATGCGCACCACGCCGACGCCGACGTAGGGGGTGAGCATGGCGAACCCTTTGCTCAGCACCGCATCCGCGCCGTAGGTGCTGAGATCGAGATCATCCACCCCCTGCAGCGTTGAATAGCTGCCACGCAGCGCCAGCGCCGGCGAGGCGATTCCCCCTTCGAGAAGCGCCACCTGCACCTCGCCGCCCATCAACTTGATATTGCTGCTCGGCACCTGTGAATAAAAAGCGCCGACATCGATGTTGTACGGCAGTCCCTTGCGCAGGCGAATACTCGGAATCGGCAGGTAGGAGGGGGCGTCGCCCCCGAGAAGCTCATCCCAGGTATCCTGGTCGATATCGATGGCGCTTACCGCCACCCCGATATCGAAGCCGGTGATTCCCTGCGGCTCTGCGGGTGACAAGGCGCGGTAGGCGGTGGCCGCCCCGGCTTCGCGGATGAAATCGGCGAAGGTCTTATCACCCAGGCTGCCGAGAATTTCGACGTCGTACTTCGCCGCCATGGCCGGACTCGCCAGCAACACAGCCACCACAATTACACCAAAAACTCTTTTCATCATCGTCTTTCCTCCTGAGAATGGAAAACCGGTAGCAAGGGCCTACAAAGAAAGTGCCAAAAATATCGGACACCGGTAGGAACCGCCCGGTGGGCAGCTATAATAGGCGCATGAGCAATTTTCTGCGCACCGATCCGAAGGGCCCCGAGCGGACCGGTCGGCTTTTGGCGGTTGGCGATATTCACGGCTGCCTGCGTCAATTGCGGCAGTTGATGGAACAGGTGCAGCCCACCGTGAGCGATCAGGTGGTTTTTCTCGGCGACTATATCGACCGGGGGCTCGACTCGCGCGGCGTGCTCGACTACCTGCTCGACTTCGCCAGCCGATTTCCGCGGACCGTCTTTCTCAAGGGAAACCACGAAGAGATGTTTCTCGAATTTGTCGCCGGCCGCAATCAACTGCTGTACGTGCTCAACGGCGGCCAGGCGACCCTGGAGAACTATCAGGAAGCGGACAAATTACGCATCCCGAAAAGCCATCTCGATTTTCTGCGCAATCTGCGCATTTTCTATGAAACCGAGCGCTTCATCTTCGTCCACGCCGGCCTGCGCCCCGGTTTGCCCCTGGCGGCGCAGAGCGAAAAGGACATGGTATGGATTCGCGAGGAATTTCTCCATTCCGATTACGATTGGGGCAAAACCATCGTCTTCGGCCATACGCCGCGCCTGAATGTTCTGTTGTCTTCGCAGCGGATCGGTATCGACACCGGCGCGGTGTACGGTCGCGCCCTCTCCTGTTGCGAGGTCGAACTGCGCCGCTGCTGGTCGGTCTGAGACAAGGCTATTTCGCGTCCTTTTCCCGCCGCAACATATCCCCCGGCCGCGCCGACGCCGGCAGTGCCAGCACCGCCCGGGCGTTCGGCTGCGCGACGGGCAGGGCGGCGCCATCTTCGGTCGCCAACGACGCCGCCCGGAAAGTCGCCTGGCGCATGGCCGGCCCGATGAGCTCAAGCTCTTCGCCGGGGAAAAACCGGTTGCGTCCGACGACCACCCCCCGGTTGCCGGGGAGCAAGCGCTCGACCACCGCAACAAAGTCATAGGTGCGCCGGTAGCGCGAATCGCATCGATGCACCAGCGGATCGCGACCGCCATAAAGAAAGCCGCGATCATAGGGGCGATGGCTGACTTTTTCCAGTTCGCTGCGCCAGGTCGGATCGAACCGGTAGCCCTGCGGATCGGCCAGCCAGCTGTCGAGGGCGGCGCGATAGACGCGGGTGACCGCCGCCACGTAATAGCGGCTTTTCATTCGCCCCTCGATTTTCAGCGCGCTGACCCCGGCGGCCAGCAGTTCCGGCAGATGTTCGATCAAGCACAGATCGCGGCTGTTCAACAGATACGTTCCCCGTTCATCTTCCTCGATGGGAAAAAACTCCCCCGGCCGCGTTTCTTCATGCAGGGCATAGCGCCAGCGACAGGCCTGGGCGCACGCACCCTCGTTGGCGCTGCGGCCGGTCAGGGCGGCGGAAAGCAGACAGCGGCCCGACCAGGCGACGCATTGCGCCCCATGGACGAAGGCCTCGATTTCGGCCCCGGTTTCCTGGCGAATTTGCGCCATCTCTTGCAGTGTCAGTTCGCGCGCCAGATTTATGCGCCGCACTCCGGCCGCCAGCCAGAAGCGAACTGCCTCCGGATTGGTGGTATTGGCCTGGGTGGACAGGTGAATCTCCCGTTGCGGATCGAGCCGGCGCACCAAGGCGACCGCGCCCGGATCGGAAACGATGTAGGCATCCAGATCCAGCGGCCGCAGGGCTTCCAGATATTCGCCAAAGGGGGCGACATCCCCCGGGCGCAGAAATGCATTCAGGGTCAGGTACAGCCGCTTGCCGGCGTCTCGGGTAATTTCCCGCGCCCGCCGCAGATCGGCAAGGGGAAAATTGCCGGCCAGAGCCCGCAAGCCAAACCGTTCGCCGCCCAGGTAAACGGCATCGGCGCCATAAGCAATGGCACTCTCGAGTTTTTCCAGATCGCCGGCGGGCGCCAGCAATTCCGGCGCGATCGTTGAATCTGTCCGGGTCATTGCATCTCCTCTTTGCGGGCGAATCATAGCACGGATTTCTGTCGCGAATCCGCCCTTTTTCATCCGGCCGGCCAAGGCGGCGTTAGCCCTCGGCGGCCCTGCGCCAGCCTCCCTTTCGTCTTGACACCCGAGTAAATACCCTGTAATTTTTACGGAATTTTGCTTGAGGATCTTTTATGCGAATACCTTTTTTTCCGCTTTTCCCGGCCGCCCTGATTTTCCTCCTGGCGGGCTGCACCGCCGTCGCCCCCCCCTCGGGTTCTCTTTCGGCAACCAGCACGACGCCGGCAATCCTGCACGAAATCCAGGATCTGCGCCAAGGGCAGGATAGCCTCGCCGCGCAGATGCAGCGCCTGCAAGACAATCTGCTGCTGGCTGAGAGTCGTCTGCTCGACCACGAACAGCGGCTGCGGGACTTTCGCGCCACCATTCTGGCGGAAAAGGTCACTCCGCACGGGGAAAAGGCCGGGGCAACCACCGCGCCGGGGCAAATGGCGAGCCTTGGTAAATCCGCGCCGCCCACGGAAATCTATCTGCAGGCATTTGCCGATTACGCTTCCGGGCGTTATTCACAGGCTATCGCCGGTTTCGACACCTTCCTTCGCCTCCACGCCGGCAACGAATACGCCGGCCATGCCATGTATTGGCTCGGAGAATGCTATCTTGCCCAGCAGCAGTATCCGACCGCCGCGACGGTATTTCTAAAAACCGTGGATCAATACCCGCACAGCGGCAAGGCCCCGGACGCTCTGTTGAAGCTGGCCGAGACCTGGCGGCAGATGGATCGGGAAGGACAAGCGGCGGAAGCCCTGAATCGGCTGCGGCAGACCTATCCGGACAGCGCCGCCGCCCGCAGGGCCAAGGAATTGCAATAAAATTCATTTGCATCGGACGGGAGTCGGCAATGATGATGAAAAAAGTGGTGCTGCTGCTCTGCCTGGGGCTGATTCCTTTTGCCGCGCCAGCGCAGGATAATTCGACCACCTATATAATTAAAAAAGGGGACACTCTCTGGGGAATTTCCGAACGCTTCCTCAAAGATACCGGTTTTTGGCCCAGTCTTTGGTCACACAACCAGCAAATCACCAATCCGCATTTCATCTATCCCGGGCAAGAGATACAAATCTATGGGAACCGCCTGCGCATTCTTCCCGGTGGGGCGGAGGTAGTCGAGGCGCCGGTTGCCGTCGTCGAGCCGCCCGTCGCCGCCCCCGAACCGCAGGAAGAAATCGTCATCCGCCTTCCCGGACGGACGATCAGCTTCGTCGCCACCGAGGAACTGGATGATTCCGGCGTGCTGGTGGACTCCGACGACAGCCGGATTTTGCTGACCACCGGCGACAAAGTTTTCATCGAAATGAAGAATCTGGCGGAAAGCCGGACAGGCGATCGTTTCACCCTTTTTACCGTCCGTCAGGAAGTCGCCGATCCGCGCACCGGGAACAAAGTCGGCGTATTGGTGACGGATCTCGGCACTCTCGAAATCACCGAGATCAATCAGGCGGTCGCCACCGCCGTGATCAAATCGGCCGATATGGAAATTACCCGCGGCGCCCGTCTGCGCCCCTGGCAACCGGCGCTCCGCGAGGTTTCCCTGAAGCGGGCCGAACAGTCGCTGACCGGGGTTATTCTCACCGGCGGCGTCGGCCAACTGGCCCTCGGCCAGTACGACATCTTCTATTTCGATCTTGGCGCCAACCGGGGGATCAAACCCGGCAACATGCTCTATATCAGCCGGCCGCGCACGGCGACCAAACTCGCCCTGCAGGATAAAGACCTGCTGCTGCCGGACGTCCTTCTCGGCTCCGCCGTCGTCCTCGAAACACGACCGCAAACCGCCACCGCCCTCATTCTCAAGATGGCCAATCAGCCGATCTACCGGGGCGATCAGGTGACCACCGCCACCGAGTAAGATCAGCAAGCCCCGAATGCCCGCCCGAAAGGATTGAAGAACGCTTCAATCCTTTCGTCGTTCTGGCGGCCGGGGGAGGGGGAAAACAATGACCACCGAAGAACGAAGTTGGCTGCGCCTGCACCTGACGCCCGGTCTTGGCCGCAAGCGGCTGCTGCGGCTGATGGAAAGCTTCGCCGATATCGACCAGATCCTCGGGGCCGGGCCGCGGGCCTGGAAGGAGCGGGCCGGCATCGCTCCGGTGTTGGCCGCCGGTCTGCCGCCGGCCGATGCCCCTCAGGTGCAGCTCGCCTGGAAGAAGCTCGAAACGGCCGGGGCGTGGATTTTGCCGCTCACCGATTCACGCTATCCGCAGTTGCTGCGCAATATCCATGATCCGCCGGCCCTTCTCTACGTCATCGGGGAGTTGCCCCCGGGCGACGCCCTGGCGGTGGTCGGCTCTCGTCGCGCCAGCGAAACCGGCCGGCGCCTCACTTTCGATCTCTGCGCCGAACTGGCCGCGCGCCAAATCGTCATCGTCAGCGGCCTGGCGCGGGGAATCGACTCGTACGCCCACCTCGGCGCCCTTGAGGGAGGCGGCATCACCCTCGGCGTGCTCGGTTGCGGGATCGACCGCGTTTACCCGCCCGAGAATGCCGACCTCTTCAAACGCCTCCTGGAGCGCGGCGCCATCTGCAGTGAATATCCCCCCGGAACGCCTCCCCTCCCCGGCCATTTTCCCGGACGCAACCGAATCATCAGCGGTCTATGCCGCGGCGTGCTGGTCGTCGAGGCCGCGGAAAATAGCGGTTCGTTGATAACGGCCGAGTTCGCCCTGGACCAGGGCCGGGAAGTATTCGCCGTGCCCGGTCCGGTAAGATCGGCCACCGGCGGCGGGGTCAATCAACTGCTTAAGGATGGCGCGCACCTGGTCACCGGCGCCGCCGATATCCTCTCCGTCCTCTGGCCGCACAACCCCCGGCCCGAGGTTCGACGGGCGGAGGAAACCTTCGCCGACTCCCTTTCGGGAACTGCCCTCTCCCTCTATCGCCACCTGACAAATGAGCCGCTCCATATCGACCACTTGGCCCGGATTAGCGGCTTGACACCCATGGAGGTTTCCGCTATTTTACTGCACTTGGAACTTCTCGGGGGGGTAGAATCCCTCCCTGGAACGCGTTATATCCGCCGTCAGCGGAGTTGAAAATTCCGTTCACAGGAGTCCCTTTGAGAGACCGGGTGCTGGCCATCGTTACGCTGATTGCGCAGCTTGTCATGGAACAGCCGGAGCAAATGTCCGAGGACGATATCGTCGGGGAATTGATGTCCGTCGGTTTTGCATCGGAAGAGATCGACGCCGCGTTTCGCTGGATGGAAGGAATCGCGCTGCAGGCCTCGGGACAGAGTCAGGAGTTTCTTTCCCCGCCGACCAACCGCATCTTTTCGGCCGAGGAGACGCGGGCCCTGGACGCCGATGCGCGGGGCTTTCTCATGCGCCTGCGCGCCATGGGGGTCCTCGATACGCAAATGCACGAGGAGGTCATTGGCCGCGCCCTGCAGGCGGAGGAAGAGGTCTCGCTGGCGGAGCTGAAAACGATTATTGCCCTGACCTTCTTTTCCCGCTCGCATAACGACTGGCAAAGGGAGATGGAGTGCCTATTCGAGGACGACTGGACGCAACTGTACCATTAAGCGATTTCCGGCTGCAGGCATCCTGCAGCCTTTTTGCTTTTTTGCATAAAGAAAAACGGGCGGCAAACGGGCTGCCAATAGCGAATTTTTCGGCGGGCCAGCGCATTGGAGCGCGCCATCACTGTTTCGAGGTCTCATGACAAAATCACTGGTCATCGTCGAATCGCCGGCGAAGGCGAAAACCATCGAGAAGTTTCTCGGCAAAGGATTTAAGGTTCTCGCATCTTACGGGCATGTGCGGGCCCTGCCGAGCAAACAGGGCTCGGTCGACATCGAACGCGATTTTTTGCCCAGGTACCAGATTCTGCCCGAAAGCCAGCGGCATATCGAAATGCTGCGCAAGGAAGCGGCGCAGAGCCAGCAAATCATCCTCGCCACCGACCCCGACCGTGAAGGGGAGGCGATCGCCTGGCATCTTCTGCAGGCGTTGGATATCGAGGAGACCGGCGATTCGCCCCAGGTGCGGCGGGTAACTTTTCACGAGATCACCAAAGGCGCCATCCTGAAAGCGATGCAGCAACCGGGGGCAATCTCTCACAATCTGGTCGATGCGCAGCAGGCACGGGCCATTCTCGACTATCTGGTGGGCTTCAATCTCTCCCCGTTCCTGTGGAAAAAGATCCGCTACGGCCTCTCCGCCGGCCGGGTGCAATCGGTGGCGCTGCGCCTGATCTGCGACCGGGAGAAGGAAATTCAGGCGTTCAAGTCGCAGGAATACTGGACGATCGACGCCCTCCTCGCCTGTCCGGTCGGCAAGGAATTTCGCGCCCGGCTGGTCAGCGTCGATGGCGAGAAACTGGGCAAGTTTTCCATCTCCGACGAGGCTCGGGCCCTGGAAATCCAAACCGCCCTGGCCGAACAGAGCTTCAGCGTCGGCGCCATCGCCCGCAGCGAGAAGCGCCGCAATCCCGCCGCCCCCTTTACCACCAGCACCCTGCAGCAGGAGGCGAGCCGGAAACTCGGCTTTTCCGCCCGCAAGACGATGAGCACCGCGCAAAAACTCTACGAAGGGGTCGATATCGGCGATGGCGCGGTCGGTCTGATCACCTACATGCGTACCGATTCAGTGACTTTGTCCGAAACGGCGACCACCGAAGCGCGCGAGGTGATTACCCGCACCTTCGGCGCGGAGTACGCCCTGCCGCAACCGCGGGCGTACAAGAGCAAGGCGAAGAACGCCCAGGAGGCGCACGAAGCGGTCCGCCCGACCTCCGTCGCCAACACGCCGGAAAAAGTTAAGCCTTATCTCTCCTCCGACCAGTACCGTCTGTATCATCTGATCTGGACACGCATGGTCGCCTCGCAGATGGCGGCGGCCATCCTCGACGCCACCACGGTCGACATCGCCGCCGGCGACCGATTTGCGTTCCGCGCCTCCGGCCAGGTCATCCGTTTTCCCGGCTTCATGCGGCTGTACATCGAGGGCACCGACGATGCCGAGGAGGAAAAGGAAGGAACGCTGCCGCCGCTGAACGAGGGGGATCGGCTGGACCGCCGCGACATTCTGCCGGAGCAGCATTTTACCCAGCCGCCGCCACGCTTCACCGAAGCGAGTCTGGTGAAGACGCTGGAGGAGCACGGCATCGGCCGCCCCTCCACCTACGCATCGATCATGAACACCCTGGTGGTGCGCAAGTACGTGCGTCTGGAGAAGCGGACGTTCTACCCCGAAGATGTCGGCCTGGTGGTCAGCGACCTGCTGGTCAAGCATTTTTCCCAGTACGTCGATTACGAATTTACCGCCAAGCTGGAAGAAGAACTCGACGCCATCTCCCGCGGCGAAGAAAAGTGGCAACCGGTGCTGCACGGCTTCTGGCGTCCTTTCATCGAATTGTTGAAGCAGAAGGAGCAGGAGGTCAGCAAGGAGGATGTCACCACCGAGAAGACCGACCGCGCTTGCCCGGAATGCGAAAAACCGCTGGTGGTCAAACTCGGCCGCGCCGGCAAGTTCCTCGCCTGCTCCGGCTTTCCGGAATGCCGCTACACCGAGCCCCTGGCCTCGGAAGCGCGGGAGGAACCCACTGTTTCAGAAGAAAAATGCGAAAAATGCGGCGCGCCCATGTTGATCAAGATGGGGCGTTTCGGCAAATATCTCGCCTGCTCCGGATATCCCGCCTGCAAGAATATCCAGCCGCTGGTCAAGCCGAAATCCCTCGGCATCGTCTGCCCGCAGTGCAAGGAAGGCGATCTGCAGGAGAAGAAAAGCCGCTACGGCAAGATTTTCTACTCCTGCAACCGCTACCCGCAATGCAAATACGCCCTGTGGGACAAGCCGCTCACCGAGCCCTGCCCCAAGTGCAGCTTCCCGCTGACGGTGGAAAAAACCACCGTGCGCGAGGGTACGGTGCGCCGTTGTCCGCAGGAGCAGTGCGATTTCAAGGAAGTTCTCATTGCGCCGGAAAAGAAGGCGACCAGCGCCGCCAAGCCCGCCGCCAAGAAGAGCGCTGCGGCAAAGAAACCGGCCGTCGGGAAGAAGAGCGCCAAGAACAGCAAGTAATCCGGCCACCCGATTAACCACCGCGAGGGCGCAACGAACGCAAGGGACATTTTCCTTGACGCTCCTTGCGCCTTTGCGGTGAATCGCTCGTCGCCAACACCCCTTACCCATTACCCGAGAAATAGCCATTGTCCGCGCATCCATCCCTGACCATTATCGGCGCCGGCCTCGCCGGCTGCGAAGCGGCCTGGCAAGCCGCCCGCACCGGGTTGCCGGTCGTCCTCTACGAAATGAAACCGCACCGCTTCTCGCCGGCCCACCAGTCGCCGCTGCTCGGGGAGTTGGTCTGCTCCAACAGCTTGCGCGGCAGCGGCATGCAGAACGCCGTCGGTCTGCTGAAGGAGGAGCTTCGTCGCTGCGGCAGCTTGTTCATGGCCGCCGCCGATGCCACCGCCGTGCCCGCCGGCGGCGCCCTGGCCGTCGACCGCGAGTCCTTTGCCGCCTACCTTACGGAAAAAATAGAGAGCCACCCGCTCATCGAGCTGCGCCGGCAGGAGGCGACGGAAATACCCGCCGACGGAACGGTCATCGTCGCCTCCGGACCGCTGACCTCCGAGTCGCTGTCGGCGGCCATCGCCCGCCTGAGCGGAAACGAGCACCTGTATTTCTACGACGCCATCGCTCCGATCATCGAAGCCGATTCCATCGATTTTTCCATCGCCTGGCGGGCGTCCCGCTACGGCAGGGGGGGAGACGATTACCTGAATTGTCCCCTCAGCCGGGAGGAGTACCTCGCTTTTATCGCCGAGCTGCGCCAGGCGGAGAAAGTGGCGACCCGCGAATTCGAAAAAATGATCCACTTCGAAGGTTGTTTGCCGATCGAGACGATGGCCGAGCGGGGGGAGATGACTCTCGCTTTCGGCCCGATGAAACCGGTCGGCCTGCCCGATCCGCGCACCGGCCGCGATCCTTTCGCCGTGCTTCAACTGCGCCAGGACGACCGCCACGCCACCCTTTTCAACATGGTCGGCTTCCAGACCAAACTCACCTGGCCGGAGCAGCAGCGCATATTTCGCACCATTCCGGGGCTGGCCAACGCCCGCTTCGCCCGCCTGGGCAGCATGCACCGAAATACGTTTCTCAACGCCCCGCGTTGTCTCGAGCGCGATCTCTCCTTCCGCAACCACCCGAACCTTTTTTTTGCCGGGCAGATCACCGGCGTGGAGGGCTACGTCGAATCGGCAGCCTGCGGCTTTCTCGCCGGCCTGTTTGCCGCCGCCCGCTCCCTTTCCCAAGCGCCGCCGACGCCCCCGCCGGCGACCACCGCGCTCGGGGCGCTTCTCGCCCACCTGAACGATTCCAGCCCAGACGGCTTTCAGCCGATGAACATCAACTACGGGCTCTTTCCGCCCCTCGATGAGCGCAAGCGAAAACGCGCCGACCGTCGCCTGGGACTGGCCGATAGAGCATTGCAGGCGCTGGCCGTCTGGCGCCCACTCATCGAGGCGCCCCCGACGGGAATGGACGATGTTTGCAATTAAGTTGTTTTCCCCGGTGAAAAAATCTCCTGTGCCGCAAATCGTCCTTGCTTCCGCCTCCCCCCGGCGGCGGGAGCTGCTTGCCTCGGTGGGTATCGACTTCGCCGTCGTCGCCAGTGAGATTCCCGAGGAACTTGGCCCCGGGGAAACGCCGAGCGAACACGTGCTGCGCCTCAGCCGGGAAAAGGCCATAGAGGTGGCCGGGCGCGCGGAAGTGCCGGGGCGCTGGTTTATCGGCAGCGACACCATCGTCCTGCGCGACGGCGATGTTCTCGGCAAGCCGCGCGACGCCGCCGAGGCCGCCGGCATGCTGCGCTCGCTGAGCGACCGGACGCATCGGGTGCTTTCCGGTTACGCCGTGCATGATCGCCGCAGCGGCGCCACCGAAGCCGACGTCATCGCCACTACGGTGCGCTTCCGCCGGTTGACAGAGGCGGAAATCGCGGGTTACATTGCCACCGGCGAGCCGCAGGACAAGGCCGGCGCCTATGCCATCCAGGGGATCGGCGCCTTCATGGTGCGCGGCATCGAGGGAAGCTACACCAACGTGGTGGGCCTGCCCCTGTGCGAGGTGGTGGAAACGCTGGAGCGGCTCGGCGCGGTGCGCCTGTTCCCCCGCCTGCCTTAACACCCGGTAGCGAATTCATGTCCATTCAGAGCAATCTGCAACAGATCAACGCGCGCATCGCCGCCGCCTGCGCCCGCAGCGGACGCGATCCGGCTGCGGTGCGCCTGCTCGCCGTGTCCAAAACCAAACCGGCGGCCTCAGTCGAGGCGGCGTTCGCCGCCGGTCAGCGGCTCTTCGGTGAAAACTACGTGCAGGAGTTTCTGGCCAAAACCGAGGAGGTCACCGCCCCGGTGGAGTGGCATTTTATCGGCGCCCTGCAGAGCAACAAGGTCAAATACCTGCCGGGAAAAGTGACGCTGATCCATTCGGTTGACCGCCTCGCCCTCGCCCGGGAGATTGATCGGCAGTGGGGCAAGGTCGGCCTGCACGCGGACATCCTCCTCGAAGTCAATCTGGGGGAGGAAAACTCCAAGGCGGGCGCCGACGAAGCAACCATTATTCCCCTGGTCCGGGAAATCGCCAAGCTGCCCCGATTGCGCCTGCGGGGCCTGATGGCGCTCCCCCCCTGGTTGGCGGATCCGGAGGCGGTGCGCCCCTATTTTCGCCGCCTGCGTGAACTGGCGCGGACGATCGACGCGCTGGCCCTGCCGGAGGTGAGCATGGCGGAGCTGTCGATGGGGATGAGCCACGATTTCGAGGTGGCCGTGGAAGAGGGGGCGACGTTGGTGCGGGTGGGAACGGCCGTTTTCGGCGAGCGGATTTACTGACGGCCGGCGCGCCGAATCTTAAATTTCTAATATTTCAGGAAGACGCATGGCGAGCAATTCGGCCCCGGCCCCGCGCCCCCTCTGGGCCACCCGGCTCGGCTTCATTCTGGCCGCCGCCGGCAGCGCCGTCGGCCTCGGCAACATCTGGAAATTTCCCTACATCACCGGCCATAACGGCGGCGGCGCCTTCGTTCTCGTCTATCTCGCCTGCATCGCCGTCGTCGGCCTGCCGATCATGATGGCCGAGCTGATGATCGGCCGGCACACCCGGCGCGACGCCGTCGGCGCCTTCGTCGGCCTGGCCGGCCGCCGCTCCCCCTGGCTCGCCGCCGGCTGGATCAGCCTCGCCGCCGCCTTTCTCATCCTCTCCTACTATTCCGTGGTCGCCGGCTGGACCTTCGACTATGTGCTGCGCGCCTGCATCGGCAGTTTTTCCGGCCAACCGGCGGCCACCATCGAGGGGATGTTCGACAGCCTCATCGACGACGGCCCGCGGCAACTGCTCTGGCATTTCATCTTTGTCGTCGTCTGCCTGGGCATCGTCATCGGCGGCGTGCAGAAAGGGATCGAACGCTGGAACAAAATCCTCATGCCGGTGCTGTTTGGTCTATTGGCGCTGCTCTTCGCCAACGGCATGCTGAGCCAGGGCGCCTGGGAGGGGATCCGCTTCATGTTCCGCCCCGACTTCCAGCAGCTTACCCCGGGCTCGGTTCTGGAGGCGATGGGCCACGCCTTTTTCACCCTCTCCCTGGGGATGGCGGCGATGATCACCTACGGCTCCTATCTGGATCGCCACGAGGATCTGCTGGCGGCCGGCTTGCGGGTGGTGATTCTCGACACGCTTATCGCGCTGATGGCCGGACTGGCGATTTTCTCCGTCGTTTTTTCCGTCGGCATGGCGCCCGCCGCCGGGCCGGGTCTGGTGTTCAAGACGATCCCCGTTGTTTTTTCGCAGCTCCCCGGCGGCTTCTTTCTGGCGATCCTGTTTTTCCTGCTCCTCGCCTTCGCCGCCCTGACCAGCGCCATCTCGCTGCTGGAGGCGCAGGTGGCCTATCTCATCGACGAGCGGGGCTGGGGCCGCCGCCGGGGCACCGTCTTTCTGGCCGGCCTGGCCTTCGTCGTCGGGATCCCCTCCGCCCTGTCCTACAACACCCTCGGCGATTGGCGCCTGATCGGCGACCGCACCTTCTTCGACTCCGTCGACCTGATCGCCTCCAACTACCTGCTGCCGGTCGGCGGCTTGCTTATTTCCATTTACGTCGGCTGGTTCTGGAGCGGCAGCGAGGAGAAGGAGGAACTGCTCGCCGGCGGTTCCGGCTGGGTTTTCCCGGCCTGGCATTTCGCCATTCGTTATATCTCGCCGACGGCGGTCGCCATTGTCCTCTTCTTCAAGGCCAGGGACACCGGACTGTTCGTCTGGCTCGGCTCTTTTTTCTGAACCCGCTTTCCGCTACGGCCCCCATGCCCTTCGACACTTGCCAGTTCGCCCTGGATCGCCTCGGCGATCGCCCGGAGCATGCCGTTCTTAGCGGCGGCCAACACCCCGATCCGCGCGCCGAGACCGCCTGGCGCCTGGCGCGACGCTTCCCGGCGGAGGTCCGGTGACGCCCCGTCTTTCGCAGCGGGAAATCGCCCTCTTCTTCTTTCCGCTGCTGCTTAACGTACAGTTGATGAGCATTTCCCATTCGGTGATCAACGCCGCCCTGGCGCGCCAGGCCGACTTCGTCACCGCCCTGGCCGCCTTCTCCGTCGCCATGGTCCTGCACCTGTTCATCGCCTCGCCTTCCTATCAGAACCACACCGTCACCATCGCCATGGTGCGCGGGCGAAAATCGTTGCACGGCACCGTTCTTTTCGTCCTGCTGGTGGCGGTTTACGTCTCCCTGACGCTGGCGCTGGTCGCCTTTACGCCGGCGGGGGAGTTCGTTCTCGGCAGGCTCCTCGGGGTGAGCGAGGAAATCGCAGACGAAGCCCGCCGGGTGCTGGGGATCTTCGTCCTGCTGCCATTTTTCACCGGCTTTCGCGGCCTTTTCCAGGGACTGGTTATCCAGGCGCGCCACACCGCCCTGGTTTCCATCGCCACCCTGGTGCGGGTCGGCGCCCTCGTCGGCTTTCTGCTGCTCGGCCGGCGCTGGTTCGACGGCGCGGTCCTCGGCGCCTTCGCCCTGGTCGCCTGCATCGCCGTGGAAACCTCTTTCATGGGTTTTTTCGCCCTGCGCTGCCGCGGGACGCACGCCGGCGGCGACGAGGAAAAAGGGGCGCTGGAGATTCTCCGCTTCGCCTTTCCCCTCGCCTGGTCCTCCTGTCTGCAGCAGACGGTGCCGCTGCTCATCAACGCCATCATCAGCCGGCTGCCCGACGGACCGCTGGCCCTCGCCTCCTTCGGCGTCATCCGCGGCTTCATCTTTCTGCTCGGCGGCCCGATGCGCAACCTGCAGCAGGCCTATCTGACCTTGGTGCGGCAAGACGCCGACTACCCGCCGCTGGTGCGCTTTGCCCGCTGGCTGGGCGGCGCCCTCGCTCTGCTCACCCTGCTCGCCGCCTACCCGCTGAACGCACCGATTCTCGGCGGGCTCATGGGGCTGGAGGCGCAGACCCGCGCCTACATCGCCTTCCCCTTGGCGCTGTGCGCCGTCTACCCCTATCTGTACGGCGCTTCCAACCTGCTGCGCGGCTGGTTCACCGGCGCGCACCGCACCAGCCAGCTCGGCCGCTCGGTGGTTTACAAGGTCCTTTTCCTGCTGGCGATCTGGGGAGTTCTCTCCCTGCTTCCTTGCGCCATCCCCGGCGTCGCCATCGCCATTTTCCTGCTGATTGCCGCCGAGTGCTGCGAGATGTATTATCTTCACCACCAGCGCCGCCGCCTCACCGCCTCCCTCGACGAGTTGGCCCCGCAAACGACGAAACGGTAAAAGGATCTGCGCATGGACAAAAAACACCCCTGCCCCGACTGCCGAATGTGCCAGTGGTGCTCGGACGATCGTTGCCGGCTGTGCCTGCGCTCCGGCGGCTGTAAAAAGAAGTTGTCGATGGCGGAACAGATCAAGCTGTTTGAGGATCTCAATGCGCCGGAGTGCCCGCTAAAAGAATCAAAGCCATGACCTAAAACAAAAATGGCCCCGTCCAGCTGCGGGGCCATTTTTGTTTTTGCGATTTCCTGGGCAAGGAACCTCGTCAGGTGCGCACCACCTCCACCAGATAGCCATCCGGATCGGCGACGAAGTAGAACTTCGCCGGGCTGCCGGGAAGGCCTTTGAGCGGTTTGGGGTCGAGGCCCAGCTCCTGGTGCCGCCGGTGCGAGCCTTCCAGATCGTCGACGCCGACCGCCAGGTGCGAGTAGCCGTTGCCGAGTGCGTACGGCTCCTTCTGGTCGTGATTCCAGGTCAGCTCCAGTTCGAAAGCGCCGCCCGGCGCCCGCAGGTAGGAGAGGGTGAATTTGTGCTCGGGGAAATCCTTGCGCCGGGCGATCTCGAAGCCGAAGGCCTGCTGGTAGAATTGTTCCGATTGTTCCAGGTTCATCACCCGGATGCAGCTGTGGATCATCTGATAGTTCATCGTCATCTCCCGGAAAGATTCTGGTCATTGGGCTATACAGGACGATCGGGATAAAAGCAGCGGCCTTCGAGCCTGTCCAGCCTGCGCATCGCCTGTTGCATGGTCCTCATTTTTTTTCAGCATATCTCGCCACGATCTCCTTCGCCACCGCAAACATGCCGATCCCCGTCGGGCAGGCCGTATCGCAGCGGCCGCAGGCGACGCAACCGAGCTGTCCCCAGCGAACGACGTCCGCCGCTAGCTTGTGGTGGATGCGCCGGCGGGTGCGCAGGGCTTCGCTGCCGAGGGGATTGTGGCCGCTGGCTTCGCGCATGAAGCCGTCGAGCTGGCAGGAATCCCACATCCGGCTGCGCTCGGTGCGCTCCGGCCAGCAGCGGTCCTCGACGCCGAAGCAGGTGCAGGTGGGGCAGACGAGATTGCAGGCGGTGCAGGCGATGCAGTAGTCGGCCATTTCGGTCCAGAACGCCTCCGGCACCCGGTCGGCCAGCAGGAGGTCCGAGGCCCGTTGCAACATCCGCCGGATTTCCGTCACCGGCGCCGTGCTGTCCGTTGCCGATCCCTCCGGAAAATTTTCCCGCTCTTCGCCGCGCATTCTTGCCGCGAGCGCCCGGCCGGTCTCGGTGTAGGCGGCCACCCCGTAGGCCCCATTGTCGACGATCAGTTCCAGATCGCAATTCCCGCCGGCCACCGGCAGACGGTTGCCTTCAGCGCCGCAGGACCCGGCGATGCCGACGATGGCCGCTGTTTGCCGCCGGTTGCCGTAAAGATCGTCGGGCAGGCCGGCGGCGAAAAAGCGATCGGTGAAGGCGAGCCCCGCCAGGTCGGCGGCGGTGAACCCGAGAACGAACAGCGGCTTGGCCGCCAGCGCCGGCGGCCGGATATCGCCAGCCGCTTCGGCGGTAAAAACCAGCCCCTGCTGCGGAAAGAACACCTCCACCGGCTTGCGCGGCAGCGGACCGATATCGAGGGGTCCCTCTGCCGGTCGGGCCAGCATCCGGGTGCCGTCGGGCAGGCGCACCGGCACGCGCACGTCGTAGTCGCCGGCGATGGCGGCGAGAAAAGCCTGCAGCTGCCGCACGGTGAGCACTTTCATGGCGCCCTCCGCAGGCGGGCGGCGCACACCTTGTACACGGGGATCATCGCCTCCGGGTCGAGGGCGTTGAGGGTCAGGGCGTTGGCCGCCCCTTCGGCGAAATGGAAGGGGACGAAGAGCAGGCCGGGAGCAACCTTTCCGGTCAGACGGGCCTGGGCGGCAATTTCCCCGCGGCGGGTGGCAATGACGACCGTCTGCCGATCGGCAATGCCCAGCGCGGCGGCGTCCTCGGGGTGCAGTTCGACGAAGGGGCCGCGCTCCTCGCGGTCGAGCAGATGGGTGCGCCGGGTCATGGTGCCGGTGTGCCAGTGAAAGTACGTGCGGCCGGTGGTCAGCAGGAAGGGATATTCGGCGTCGGGCTCTTCTGGCGGCGGCTGATACTCGACGGGGCGAAAACGCCCGCGCCCGCGGCTGAAGGCGCCGGCATGCAGGATCGGCGTGCCGGGATGCTGGCGAACCGGGCAGGGCCATTGCAGGCCGAGGATATCGATCCGGTCGTAGGCAACGCCGCCGTACAGCGGGGTGAGGGCGGCGATTTCCGCCATGATCCGCTCGGCATCGGGATAGCACATGCCGCCGTAGCCGGCCGTCTGCGCCAACGCACCGAGGATCTGCCAGTCGGCCCGCGCCATCCCCAGCGGCGCCACCGCCTGGCGCACCCGCTGCACACGCCGCTCGGTGGAGGTGAAGGTCCCATCCTTCTCGGCGTAGCAGGCGGCGGGCAGCACGACGTCGGCGAGGGCCGAGGTTTCCGTTGGAAAGATATCCTGCACGACGAGAAAATCGAGTTTTTCCAGGGCGCGGCGCACATGTCCCTGATCGGGATCGGAGAGCATCGGGTTTTCGCCGAGGATGAAAAAGGCCTTCACCCGCCCTTGCCCGGCGGCGTTCATGGCGGCGGTGGCGGTCAGCCCCGGCGCGTCCGGCAATTGCGGCGTCCCCCAGGCGGCGGCGAACTTCCCGCGCACCGCCGCGTCGGCGACCGGCTGATAGCCGGTAAACACGTTCGGCAGCGCCCCCATGTCGCAGCCGCCCTGCACATTGTTCTGCCCGCGCAGCGGATTGACGCCGGTCCCCGGCCGGCCGAAATTGCCGGTGAGCAGCGCCAGATCGGCAATGGCGCGCACGTTATCGACGCCGTGCGTGTGCTGGGTGATCCCCATGGCGTAGAAGATCATCGCCCGCTCGCCGCCGGCGAAAAGGCGGGCGGCGGCGGCGATCTCGTCGGCCGGCACGCCGGTGAGGACGGCGGCGCGCTCCGGAGTCCAGGCGGCGACAGCGGCGCGCAGGGCGGCGAAACCTTCGGTGCGGGCGGCGATGAAGGCGCGGTCCGCCAGCCCCTCGCGCAGGATGACGTGCATCATGGCGTTGAGCAGCGGGATGTCGGCGCCGTTGCGCTGGCGCAGATGGATATCGGCGAGACGGCCGAGACGGATGCGCCGGCTGTCGGCGACGATCAATCTGGCGCCGCGCGCTTTCGCCTCGATGATGCGCGCGCCGATGAGCGGATGCTGCTCGGTGGTGTTGGAGCCGATGACGAAAATGGTATCCGCCGCGTCGATGCAGGCGATGGAGTTGGTCATCGCCCCGGAGCCGAGGGTGTCGGCCAGGCCGACGACGGTGGAGGAATGGCAGAGACGGGCGCAGTGATCGACGTTGTTGGTGTGGAAGACGGCGCGCGCCAGCTTCATCAGCAGGTAATTTTCTTCGTTCGTCGCCTTCGCCGAAGAGAGGAACATCGCCGCGTCAACCCCGTGCGCCGCCTGGATGGCCCGCAGGCGGGCGACGATCAGCTGCAGCGCCTCCTCCCAGGAGGCCGCCCGCAGCTTGCCGTTGCGGCGGATCAGCGGCGTAGTCAGCCGGTCGGGATGCCGGACGAAGGCATGCGCGTTCCATCCCTTGACGCAGAGGCGGCCGCGGCTGGTCGGGTGCGTGGCGCTCGGCTCGACGCCGGCCAGCCGGCCGTCGTCATCGACGAGAAGATACAGGGCGCAGCCGGTGCCGCAATAGGGGCAGGTGGTCAGAACCTTTTTCACAGCGCCCCCGGCAGAGCGCTCACCTCGTTCAGCCAGAAGACCGGCCCGTCGGTGCAGCAGTAGAGGTGATCGATGGTGCAGTGGCCGCACTTGCCGACGCCGCAGCGCATCTGGCGCTCCAGGGAGACGGCGATGCGTTCTTCGCACAGCCCCTTTTTTTTCAGCTCCGCAATAACGAAGCGGTACATCGCCGGCGGCCCGACCACCGCCGCCACGGCATTTTCCGCATCGATTTCTAGGGGCGCGATCAGCCGGGTGACCAGGCCGACATCCCCCGGCCAGCACTCCGTCCCGGCGGCATGGTCAACGGTGGTCAAACAGGCGAAACCACCGGCCGCCGTCCACTGGCGCAGATCGTCCTTGAACAGCACGGCCTGTGGATTTTTCGCGCCGTAGAGCAGAATCACCCGGCCGAATTCCCCCGGCCGATCCTCCACGTACTGCACCAGGGAGCGCATCGGCGCCAGGCCGCAGCCGCCGGCAATGAGCAGCAGATCCCTGCCGCGCAGTTTCGCCAGCTCGAAGGGGCGGCCGAAGGGGCCGCGAATGCCGAGCGCGTCGCCGGGTCGCAGCTGGTGCATCGCTGCGGTCAACCGGCCGGCGCGGCGCACCCCCAGCTCGAAATAACCACCGCGGGTCGGCGAACTGGCGACCGAAATCGGC
Organism: Desulfuromonadales bacterium; assembly: GCA_041677125.1. Classification (GTDB taxonomy): domain Bacteria; phylum Desulfobacterota; class Desulfuromonadia; order Desulfuromonadales; family JACZKF01; genus JBAYQP01. The sequence continues at coordinate 62,357 of JBAYQP010000011.1, forward strand.
GCTTCGCCATGGCCGAGGATGGAGACCTGCACGAACTGCCCCGGCCGCTGGCCGAGATCGCCACCACCCGGCAGGACGAGACGGAAAAGCTTTTCGTCCGGCGTCAGGTCGCGCACGGCGACAATGCGACACCAGGTGGGAATATACAGTGGCCCGGGCGCCTTTATCCCGGCGGCAACAACGGTCAAGAAAAACCTCCGCTTGTTCGGCAGTAGCAATTACCCTAACATGGCAGCTTTTCGGGTTCAAGAACGCCTTCCAACCCGGTGGCGGGGGGGGCGATATGAATCTGGTATAATGGCAGATGGATTATTTAATGCCCGGACTCCAGATGTCTCTTACGAACCACAAATACCGTTTTCCCCTGCGCGAAGGCAACCGCTTTCATCTGCTGATCGAC
>JBAYQP010000012.1:0-59804 GCA_041677125.1 Desulfuromonadales bacterium
AACAACTCTGAATATCGATGACGATTTGCTGGAAAGGAGGGACCGGACTGGAGTCTCTTCTCGATAGCGGGCGAGTGGTTTGTCATCCCTTCATTGTCGGCGAACTGGCTTGCGGCAACCTGAAGAACCGGTCGGCCATCTTGTCCCTGCTGCGGGAACTGCCGATGGCGGTCCGTGCCGAGGACGCGGAACTCCTGCCATTTATCGACAATCATCGGTTGATGGGTAAGGGCCTGGGCTATGTCGATATGCATCTGCTCATGTCCGCCCTGCTGAGCAAAATCCCCCCGTGAACTCTCGATCGCCGACTGCGCGAAACCATGGCAGGCTTCGGGCAAGTGCATTGAGAAGGAATTCTTTTCTACAGTCAGGAAATAGAGCGTTGCGCCCGAGGCGACGGGCGACTGCGGTCAGGATCCGGATGGCCCCTCATCGTCAGGGTCTGCCTTCCCTTTCCGGTCGCACATGAGTTCGCTGCGCTCGTCGTGATAAAAGCTGCACTGCGCCTCCATCGCCTTGCGCAAGGCGGCCCGCGCGCGATGGAGTCGGACCTTGACGGTTTCCAGGCTCAGGCCGAGGATTTCGGCGATCTCCCGATTGGCCAGTTCCTCGAATTCGCTCAGCAGCAGCACCGTGCGGTAATTCTCGGGCAAGCCGTCCACCAGGCCGCGAATGCAGTCGTTCATCTCCCGGCGGATATATTCCCGGTCCGTCCTGGGCGAGCCGACATCGGGCAGGTCGTCGAGCGCATCCGCATCGGCGAGCAGTTGCTCGGCCTCTCTGCACCCGGCCAGGGCCGCGGCCCGGTGATCCCGCGCGGTGTTGGTGGCGATGCGGTAAATCCAGGTGGCGATGGAAGACTCCCGCCGAAACCCTGCGAGACCCCGGCTGACCTTCAGGAAAACGATCTGCGTCAGATCGGGGGCATCGGCCTCCCCGACCAGGTTGCGCAGGTAACGCCGGATCTTCGGCTGAAATTCCCGATAAATGGTGGCGAATTCGTCCACTTTCGTCTCCTGTCCGGAAGGGTTTGCAGGGCGGCGGGAACAGCTCCCGGACTGGTCGGCCGGGCATTTCCGGGAGCTGCCCGTCTCTCATCTATGCGGCGACAATGGTCAGCGGCGCGCCTTGGGCGAGGGTGTCCGCGACCGGGCAGCGCCGGCGCAGCTCCTGAACAAAGCGCTGCCGCTCGCTCTCGGACAGGTCGGCGTCAAGGGTCAGGTCGACCTCGATACCGGCGACGCCCGGCCGCCCCTCCGTCGATTTGCCGCCCAGAACGTCCAGATCCAAAGAACCGGCGATCTTGATATCCATGCCATTCAAGACCATTTTCTGTTGTTTGGCAATAATCCTCGCCGTGGTCGCAATGCAGCCCGCCAGCGCTGCGAAGAGGTGATCCATTGGGGTGGCGCCGGCATCGGCGCCACCGGCAACAAGAGGCTGATCGACAACCAGCGTCCGCTCCCCCGCCCTGACGGCCACGCCGAACCGGCCATCCGCCTTCGCTTCGACACTGTACCTTCTGATTTTGGCCATGCGCCTTCTCTCCTCACTTGGGCGGTGTAGGTTCCAGCAGGGCGGCAACTTTCTCGGCCACGGTGCGGGCGTGGGTGCGAATCTCATCCGGTGGCATCTCGTCGATGCCGAAGCGTGTCCGATCGAAATCATAGAGCCGGTCGGCGATGACGAGTTCCGGCGTCAGCCCCTCGATCACGCCGCCCATCATGCGCGACGAACAGTTGACGCAACACCCCTCCAAAGCGATCAGACGCTTCGCGTTGCGCACCAGGCTGCGCTGGCCGGACTCCTTGGTGAAGGCGCCGCCCAGGCAAATCCGGACCGTTTTCTCCGGAATCAGCGAGTGGCAGAGGAGGTTTGCCGCCTGCCTCGCCACTTCGCCCCGCAGGCATGCGCCTTCGCAACACAGCACGGCGACAGACTTCGACTTCTGCCGCCCCGCATAGCCGTCGCACAGAGCGCAGTTGTTCTTTGTCTTCTCGATACGCGCCACCTCATAACCGTCGTCCTTTCCCGCTCCGCGCCAGCTTTTGCAGCAATCGGGCATTTTCATGATGTTCCTCCGTCTGGGGGATAATTGCTTTCTGCTGGCTTAGACAGGGAGGAAAGGAAAAAGGATACGCTCGGGGAAGGATAATTTTTACCCAGGAAGGAATCCCACCATCTTTCTACGAGCGATGGGATCTTATTTTTCTTCTTTATACCCGCACCCTGAAGAGGTATCATCGGCAGGATTCTCCACGTTTGAGCTTTTACAGATTTCCCCCCTTTTCACTGGTATCCTTACCGCCATGGACCCACAAACGCTGCGCCATCTCCTCTCCGCCATCCAGAGCGGCGACCTCTCCGTCGAGGACGGACTGGCCCGTCTGCGCGATCTGCCGTTCGAGGATGTCGGGGTGGCGCTCATCGACAACCATCGGGAGCTGCGCCAGGGGGCGCCGGAGGTGATCCTCGGCGAGGGGAAGAGCGCCGGACAGGTGCTGACCATCGTCGAGAAGATGGCCGAGGGGGGGAGCAACATCCTCGTCACCCGTCTTTCCCGGGACAAGGCCGAACCGCTGGCCGCCCGCTTTCCGCAGGGGGCGTACGAGGCCGACGGGCGCACCTTCACCCTGGTGCAGACGCCGATCGCGCTGCGTGGCCGGGGTAAGATCGTCGTCGTCTGCGCCGGCACCTCCGACATCCCGGTGGTGCGCGAGGCGACGGTGACCGCGCGCCTGCTCGGCAATGAGGTGGAGGAAGTGGTGGACGTCGGCGTCGCCGGCCTGCACCGCCTGCTGTCCCGGATGGAGAAATTGCGCGAGGCGACGGTGCTGATCGTCGTGGCGGGGATGGAAGGAGCGCTGCCGTCGGTGATCGGCGGCATGGTCGGGGTTCCGATCATCGCCGTCCCGACCTCCGTCGGCTACGGCGCCGCCTTCGGCGGTGTCGCCGCTCTGCTCGGCATGCTCAACTCCTGCGCCAGCGGCGTCACCGTGGTCAATATCGACAACGGCTTCGGCGCCGCCTTCGCCGCCAGTCGCATCAACCGAAAAGGATAAACAGAAGGGACTGCAATCAACCGCAGTGGCGCAAAGACGCAAAGACAGGCACAAGCGCTTTCTTTGCGCCTTTGCGTCTTTGCGGTGACGCATTTAACGAATGTGAATCGGTATGAAAATTCTCTATCTTGACACCTTCGCCGGCATCTCCGGCGACATGTCCCTCGGCCTGCTGGTCGATCTCGGCCTGCCACTGGAAGAGCTGGAAACCGAACTGCGCAAACTGCCGGTGGCCGGCTGGCGGCTGGAAGAGCGGCGGGAGAAGCGCCTGGGAATCGAGGGAACGCGGCTGGAGGTGCACTGCGACGAGGAGCATCATCACCGCACCTGGGCCGACATCGACCGGCTGCTGGCGGCAAGCGCTCTGAGCGCCGAGCCGCGGGACATGGCGCGGCGCATCTTTCGCCGTTTGGGTGAAGCCGAGGCGAAGGTGCACGGGATGGCGCTGGAGAAGGTGCATTTCCACGAAGTCGGCGCCGTCGATTCGATCGTCGATATCGTCGGCGCCGCCATCGGCATTCACCGGCTCGGCATCGAAAAAATTATCTGCGCTCCCCTGCCCCTCTCCCACGGGATGGTCCAAACCGCGCATGGGCATTTTCCGCTGCCGGCGCCGGCCACCGCCGAACTGCTGCGCGGATTGCCGGTCATCGACGCCAGCAGCGACAAGGAGTTGGTCACCCCGACCGGCGCCGCCATTGTCGCCGAAGTCGCCGCCTTCGGACCCCTTCCCGCCATGAAGCTGCTGCGCACCGGCTACGGCGTCGGCGGCTGGCGGCTGACCGACCGGCCGAACCTGCTGCGCGGCCTGCTCGGGGAAACCGGCGAAAAGGTTGAACTGGAGCGCGAGGTCGTGACGGTTCTGGAAACGCATCTCGACGATTCCACCCCGGAGATCCTCGGCCACCTGCAGGAGCGCCTTCTCGCCGCCGGGGCGCTGGACGCCGCCTTCTCCCCCTTGCAAATGAAAAAGAACCGTCCCGGCGTGCGGCTGACGGTGGTCGCCGAAGCGGAGCGGGAGGAGGAACTCGCGCGCCTGATCCTGCGCGAGAGCAGTGCCATCGGCGTCCGCCACTCCTCCTGCCAGCGACTCAAACTGCGCCGGGAATCCAGCACTGTGCGGACGGAACTCGGCGAAGCGCAGGTCAAGCTGATCTACGAGGGAGAGAAGCTGCTGCGCGTCACCCCCGAATACGACAGCTGCCGCGCCCTGGCCGATGCCGCCGGCAAGTCGCTGCCCGAAGTCATGCGGCTGATCGAACGGGCGGCGGACGTGTTCTTTAAAATGCGGGAACCCCATTCAAGATAAAGCTAAGCTTGAATTTTGCCCTCCTCACCTTTTTCCGAAACTGAGCCTCATGCGCATCTTGATCCTCTTCCTCGCCACCAACGGTGGTCTCGGCCTGGCCCGCATCGTTCCGGGCACCTTTGGCACGCTGGCCGGAATCCCCGCCTTTTTCCTGCTGGCGGGGCTGCCGCCGTATGCTTTTCTCGGCATCTGGCTGTCGCTCCTCGTCCTCGCCTGCTGGACGGCCGGAGAAGCGGGAAAAATTTACGGGGTGGTCGACGATGGGCGCATCGTCATCGACGAACTGGTCGGCTATCTGGTCACTGTCGCCTTTCTCCCGTTTTCCTGGCCGGCCGCCCTCCTCGGATTCGTTCTTTTCCGCATCTTTGATATCCTGAAACCTTTCCCCGCCTCCTGGTTCGACCAGCGGATGAAGAACGGCATCGGCGTCGTCCTCGACGATGTGGCCGCCGGCATTTATGGGGCGTTGGCCCTGCGGCTGATCCTGCACTTCAGCGAAATCGGAACAGCGGGATAGGGTCGTTTCCTCTTGCAACGGAGTTGACATGGAAATCGGCGTGCTGACGATCGGCAGCGAACTGCTGAACGGCGAGATCGCGGATACCAACACCTGGCGCATCGCCAATGTCCTTGCTGCGCACGGCTTCGACTTGCGCGAATCGCTGACAGTGGCCGATAGCGAACGCGATATCGCCGAAGCGCTCATCGCCCTCGGCAGCCGGCGCGAGGTGGTCATCGTCACCGGCGGCCTCGGCCCGACCGACGACGATCTGACGGCGCGGGCGGCGGCGCAGGCTTTTGGCCGCCGGCTGGTGCTGCACGAAACTGCGCTGCGCCAGGTGCAGGATTTTTTTCGCCGCGCCGGGCGGGAGATGCACCCGCGCAACGAGAAACAGGCGCTGCTGCCGCAAAAGGCGATCGTTCTGCCCAATCCGGTCGGCAGCGCGCCGGGCTTTCTGTTGCAGGCAAACGCCCGCAGCCTGTTCTTTCTGCCCGGCGTCCCGGAGGAAATGCTGGCGATGCTCGGCGCATCGGTGCTTCCACAGCTCGAAGAGCGGGCCGGCGGGAGCAGTCCCCGCTGCGAGCGCGTCTTCAAAACCTTCGATCTGCCGGAACCGGAAGTGGAGGAGCGATTGGCGGCGGCCGGCCTTCCGTCCACCGTGCAGGTTGCCTTCGGTGTTGAATTCCCTTTCGTGTACAGCAAGTTTCGGGCGGAAGGCGGCGACGCCGAGAAAATTCTCGATTTGGCCGAAGTAAAGGTGCGGCGGGCTTTGGGCTCGCACCTTGTGGCCATCGGCGCAGAAACCCTGGCCGGCAACGTAGCCAACCTGCTCACCGGCGCCGGCCTGACCCTGGCTTTGGCCGAATCGTGCACCGGCGGTCTCATCGCCGCCCAGCTCACCGATATACCCGGCGCCTCCGCCTTTCTCGAACGCGGCGCGGTCACCTACGCCAACAGCGCCAAAACCGCCTGGCTGGGCGTTTCGACGGCGATTCTCGAAGGCGAGGGCGCGGTCAGCGAGGCCTGCGCCCGCGCCATGGCCCGCGGGATTCGTCAGGCAGCCGGCAGCGATCTCGGCCTGGCGGTCACCGGCATTGCCGGCCCGAGCGGTGGCACCGCGCAGAAACCGGTGGGCACCGTCTTTCTCGCCCTGAGCGCCGCCGATGCCGAACACGTGCAAAGGTACCGTTTCGGCGGCGACCGGGGACAAATCCGACAGATGGCCGCCTGCATGGGCCTGGACTGGCTGCGCCGCTACCTGGCAACGAAGTTGGAAAACGAGGCGATTGACGGTTGAATGGACGTTTCGTCCGGGAGCTGGCGATGACGCCGGTCAGAGCTTTCCTTGCCATTCCCCTTTCGGCAGAGTTGCTACGCACAACGCAACAACTCTGCCGCGAGTTGTCCAACCGACTCCCCCGGGTGCGCTGGGTGCGCCCGGAGGCCATGCATCTGACCTTGCGCTTTTTCGGCGACGTTCCGGAAGAATTCCTTGAAAAAATAGGGGAAGTTATGCTATCGGTAGGGCGTTTGCACACGCCCTTCCAGGTGGCTGTCGCCGGTATCGACGCATTTCCTTCCATAACCCGGCCACGGGTTATTTGGCTGGGGTTTCCGGAGGGGGAAATCCTGATGCATCTTTATTCCACCCTGGCACACGACCTGGAACAGGCCGGTATTGCCGGCGACGCACGGGCCTTCGCCCCGCACCTGACCCTGGGCCGCTGCCGGGAAAAGATTCCCGGAGCGGGCGCGGTTCTCGAAGCTTATCGAAAAACGGCCTGCGGCGTCCTGGATGTGGACCGAATCGTATTGTATGAAAGCCGGCTGCAACCGACGGGCGCCGTGCACCTGCCCCGCAAGACGGTGCTGCTCGGACAGCCAACCGGCGCACCTTAGCCGCTATTCAAATTGGAGACAGTCATGACCGAGAACAACCGCGCCCGCGCCATCGACCTGGCCTTGGGACAGATCGAAAAGCAGTTCGGCAAGGGAAGCATCATGCGCCTGGGTGAAGATACCGTTTTGCCCGGGGTCCAGGCGATCTCCACCGGCTCTCTGGCGCTCGATCTGGCGTTGGGGGTGGGCGGCGTGCCACGCGGCCGGATCATCGAAATCTACGGTCCGGAGTCCTCCGGCAAGACCACTCTGGCCCTGCATATCGCCTCCGAGGCGCAGAAAAAGGGGGGAATCGTCGCCTTCATCGATGCCGAGCACGCCCTCGACATCGGATACGCGCGCAAACTGGGGGTCAGAACCGACGATCTGCTCGTCTCCCAGCCCGACACCGGCGAGCAAGCCTTGGAAATTACCGAAGTCCTGGTGCGCAGCGGCGCCATCGACGTGCTGGTGGTCGACTCCGTGGCGGCCTTGGTGCCGCGGGCGGAGATCGAGGGGGAGATGGGCGATTCGCACATGGGGCTGCAGGCCCGGTTGATGTCGCAGGCGTTGCGCAAACTGACCGGCACCATCAGCAAATCGAACTGCTGCGTCATATTCATCAACCAAATCCGGATGAAAATCGGCGTGATGTTCGGCAACCCGGAAACCACCACCGGCGGCAACGCCCTAAAGTTCTACGCCTCGGTGCGCATGGATATCCGCAAGGTCGCCGCCCTGAAACAGGGTCAGGACATGATTGGCAGCCGCACCCGGGTCAAGGTGGTGAAGAACAAAGTGGCGCCGCCGTTCAAGGAGGCGGAATTCGACATCATGTACGGCACCGGCATCAGCCGCGAGGGGGACCTGGTCGATCTCGGCGCCGACAGCGGCATCGTGGAGAAGAGCGGCGCCTGGTACTCCTTTGCCGGCGAGCGCATCGGTCAGGGCCGGGAGAATGTTAAACAGTTCCTCGTCGAACATCCGGAGACCGCCCGCGCCATCGAAGAAAAGCTCCTCGCCCATTTCGCTCTGGCCCCGCCAGTTGCTGCCAAGGCATAAAGGATGGAACTGAAGGAAATCCTCGCCGTCGCCCTGAAGGCCAAAGCGTCCGACATTCACCTGAAGGTCGGACTGCCGCCGATCTATCGCATCGATGGCAGCTTGCGGCCGCTGCCGAAAGCGCCCCGCCTCAGTCCGGACGAGACGGAAAAAATAGCTTTCGACCTCATGACCGACAAGCAGCGCGCCCGCTTCGATGAAGTCCATGAAGCGGATTTGGCGTACGGCGTGCCCGGCCTTGGCCGTTTTCGCGTCAACGTCTTTTCGCAACGCGGCACGGTCACCATGGTCTTCCGGGTCATTCCCTACGAGATCAAGGGCGTGGATGAACTGCTGCTGCCGCCGGTAATCAAGAAAATCGCCGCCGAAGAGCGCGGCCTGGTGCTGGTGACCGGCGCCACCGGCTCCGGCAAATCGACGACTTTGGCGGCAATCATTGACTACATCAACAGTACCCGCGCGGTGCATATCGTCACCGTCGAAGATCCGATTGAGTACCTGCATCGCGACAAGAAGGGGATCATCAACCAGCGGGAAATCGGCTCCGATACCGAACGCTACTCGTCCGCGCTGAAGAGCGCGCTGCGCCAGGATCCCGATGTCATCCTGGTCGGCGAGATGCGCGACGAGGAGACGATCGAAACCGCCCTGCACGCCGCCGAAACCGGCCACCTGGTCCTTTCCACCCTGCACACCATCGACGCCCCGGAGACGATCAACCGCATTATCGGCGCCTTCCCGCCGCATCATCAACGCCAGGTGCGCGCCCAGCTGTCCAGCGTGCTGCGCGCCGTCGTCTCGCAGCGCCTGGTGCCGAAGTCCGATGGCAAGGGACGAGTGCCCGCCGTCGAGGTGCTCATTTCCACCGCCCGCACCCGCGAACTGATCGACGACAAGGAAAAGACCAAACAGCTGCGCGATACGATCCAGCAGGGATATGTCTCCTACGGCATGCAGACCTTCGATCAGTCGCTGATGACGCTGCTCAAGCGCAACTTGATCACCCTGGATGAAGCGCTGCGCCAATGCTCCAATCCGGACGACTTCAAGCTCAAGGTTTCGGGGATCTCCTCCGGCTCCGATCTTTCCTGGGATGACTTCGACCAGGAGGGAGAGGACGCCGGGAATCAGTGAGCAATGATCCGTTCGCCGCCGCCCTGCGTCTGCTGGCGGTGCGCGAACGCAGCAGCAGCGAACTGGCCGCACGGCTGCGGCGCAAAGGCTGCGACGAGGAGCGGATCACGGAAGCGATCGAGCGCTGCCGCGATCTGGGGTACCTCGACGATGCGCGCTTTGCCCGCCAGCGCACGAGCATGCTGCGCCGGCAGGGGCGCGCAGTGGGCCGGCGCTTGTTGACCGATCTGCTGGCGCACGGAGTGCCCGAAGAGATGGCGCGCGCGGCCATGGCGGATGCCGACGCCGAGCAATCGGAAAAAGAAATTCTCGCCGCCCTGCTGCGGCAGCGTTTTCCCGCCTTCGATTTTGCCTCTGCCGACGACCGGCAGCGGCGGCGGGTGGTTGATTTTTTTCGGCGACGCGGCTTTCCTCTGCCGCTGATTCTCGCTATCCTGAACGGAAGAGAGGAAGATTAACGCATCATGCTCACCGGTAACCAGATCCGCAGCCGCTTTCTGAAGTTTTTCGAGGAGCGGGGACATGTGGCGGTCGCGTCATCGCCGCTGATCCCGCACAACGACCCCACCCTGCTCTTTACCAATGCGGGGATGAACCAGTTCAAGGATGTTTTTCTCGGCCGGGAGAGACGCGACTATGTGCGCGCCACCTCGTCGCAGAAATGCGTCCGCGCCGGCGGCAAGCACAACGATCTGGAAAATGTCGGCCGCACCGCCCGGCATCACACCTTCTTCGAAATGCTGGGAAACTTCTCCTTCGGCGATTATTTCAAGAAAGAAGCCATCGCCTTCGCCTGGGAATTCCTCACCAAGGATCTGGGCCTCGACCGGAACCGCCTGTACGTCTCGGTCTTCACCGACGACGACGAGGCCGCTGACATCTGGCATGAGCAAGAAGGCGTGCCGCGCGAGCGAATCTTCCGCTTCGGCGAAAAAGACAACTTCTGGTCGATGGGAGATACCGGCCCCTGCGGTCCCTGCAGCGAAATTTTCTGGGATAATGGCCCCGAAGTCGGCTGCGGCGCGCCCGAGTGCACCGTCGGCTGCGACTGCGATCGCTACATGGAAATCTGGAACAACGTCTTCATGCAGTTTGACCGCAGCGCCGACGGCGTCCTGACGCCGCTGCCGAAACCTTCCGTCGATACCGGCATGGGCCTGGAGCGGATTACGACGGTCATGCAGGGGGTGACCTCCAATTACGATACCGACCTGCTGCAAGGCATCATTCGCCAGGTGGAGAGGCTCTCGGGCAAACGCTACCGGCAGCAGGAAAAGGACGATGTCTCGATGCGGGTCATCGCCGACCATGCCCGGGCGGTCACCTTTCTCATCGCCGACGGAGTGCTGCCGAGCAACGAAGGGCGGGGCTACGTGCTGCGCCGCATCATGCGTCGCGCCGCCCGGCACGCGAAAATGCTCGGCTTCGAGGGGCCGGTGCTCTATCAGACGGTGGATGCGGTCAAGGACATCCTTGGCGGCGCCTTCCCCGAACTGCGGGAGCGGGAAAGTTTCATCCGCAAAGTGGTCCGCGCCGAGGAGGAACGGTTCGCCGAAACCCTCGACCGCGGCTTGGCCATTCTCAACGAGGAGGTGGCCAAACTGCGGGAAAAGGGGGAAAAGGTCATTCCCGGCGACGTCGTCTTCCGACTTTACGACACCTACGGCTTCCCCACCGATTTGACCGCCGACATCGTTCGCGCCGACGGCTACACCCTTGACGAGGCCGGGTTCGAAAGCTGCATGGAGCGCCAGCGCCGGCAGGCCCGGGAAAACTGGAAAGGCTCCGGCGAAGAGGCGGTCGGCGGCGCCTATCAGCGGCTGCGCGAAGATGGTCTGCAATGCGCCTTTACCGGTTACCACGCTCTTGCCGACCACGCCGGCATTCTGGCTATTTTGAAAGAAGGCGAGCCGGTGACCGAAGCGGGCGTCGGCCAACGCGTGGAGATCATCTCCTCGGTTACCCCCTTCTACGGCGAATCCGGGGGCCAGACCGGCGACCGCGGCGAAATCCGCACCGCCGGCGCCCTGGTGCGCATCGACGACGCCCGGCGGCCGCTTCCCGACCTGATCGTGCATCACGGCGAGGTTGTCGAGGGGCGTCTGACGGTCGGCGACCAGGCGGAACTGACGGTGGATGCCGAATCCCGCCAGGCCACCGCCCTGAACCACACCGCCACGCATATTCTGCAAGCGGTCCTGATCGACACCCTGGGCGATCATATCAAGCAGGCCGGCTCGCTGGTCTCCCCGGAGCGGCTGCGCTTCGACTTCACCCATTTCTCGCCGGTATCGGCCGCCGAACTGCTGCGCATCGAGGGGGAAGTGAACCGACGCATTCGCGCCAATCAGCCGGTTGAAACCGAGGAAATGGCCGCCGCCGAGGCGATTGCCGCCGGCGCGACCGCTTTGTTCGGGGAAAAATACGGCGAACGGGTGCGGGTGGTGCGGGTGGGGGATTTCAGCATGGAACTCTGCGGCGGCACGCACATCCGCAGCGCCGGCGACATCGGCCTGTTCAAAATCGTCCAGGAAACCGGCATTGCCGCCGGCGTGCGGCGCATCGAGGCGGTAACCGGCGCGCGCGCCCTGGAGACGGTGCAGCGGGAGGAGGAAATCCTCGACCGGCTCGCCGCCATTCTGAAGAGCGACCGCAGCCAAATTGAAGGACGCCTGCAGAAGGTCCTTGAACGGCAAAAGGATCTGGAGCGTGAAGTCGAGTCGCTGCAAGGGCGGCTAAATGCCGATCGCACCGGTCAACTGCTGGAAGAGGCCCGCGAGGTCGCCGGGATCAAAGTTCTTTCGGTGCGCGTCGACGGGGTCGACGGCAAAGGGTTGCGCGAGTTGGCCGATCAACTGCGGGAGCGGCTTGCTTCCGGCGTGATCGTTCTCGGCAGTGCCGCCGAAGGCAAAGCGAACCTGCTGGTGGCGGTGACCCGCGATCTGACCGACCGCCTGTCGGCCGGTCGTCTGGTCCAGCAACTGGCGCAGCGGGTCGGCGGCAAGGGCGGCGGCCGTCCCGACCTGGCGCAGGCCGGCGGCAACCAGCCGGAATTTCTCGACCAGGCGCTGGCGGCAACCGATGATCTGGTCGCCAGCCAGGCAGCCAACCGGAAATAGGGGGCATTTAGCCAAAGATGGCTACCAGGGAGAAACCGCGCCTGACGCAGGGAAAGCCCCGGATGAGCCTGGATATCGTCAGGCCTTCGATTCTCATCGTCGATGACGAGAAAGTCATCCGCGATCTGTGCATTCGGGCTCTTGCCGATTACCGCACCTTTTCGGCTGCCAATGGGGCCGAGGCTCTGCAGTTGTTGGCCCGGCAAGAAATCGATCTGATCCTCACCGACGTCATGATGCCGCAGATGAACGGTCTGGATCTGCTGAAAACAATCAAGGAGCAAGATCCCAACCAGGCCGTGGTCATCATGACCGGCTTCACCGACAAGGAAGTGATTTTGCGGGCGTTACAGGCCGACGCCGACGACTTTATCAGCAAGCCGGTCAACCTGCTGCAACTCAAGACAACCATCCAGAAGGCTTTGGAACGTAAAGCGCTGCGGGAAGAACTTCTCCAGCTCAAGCGCCTGGATCGGCTGAAGACCGATTTTCTCGGCCTGATCTCGCACAAACTCAAAACCCCGATCACGGTCATTTCCCTGTTCATCCAGAATCTCGCCCAGGGGATCGGCAATCCCGACGATCCGGCCTTTCGTCATTCCGTCTCCCTGATTTTCGAGGAGTCGAATTACCTCAGCGCCCTGATTCAGGATCTGCTCAACTACAGCCAGGTCATCCTTCAGGAGGGACCGCCCACCCTGACCGATGAGAAACCGCTGGCGCTGGCACAGGCGGCGTTGCTGGACGTCAGGCATACCGCCGAGCAAAAAGGGTTGCATTTGGTCAGCTCCCTCAATAGCGAAACGCCAACTTTTTCTCTGGATCGGCAGCGTTTCAGCTACGCCCTGCAAGCGCTGCTCGACAACGCGATCAAGTTCACTCCCCCCGGCGGGGAGGTGCATGTCGAGGGGAGCGTGACCGACGAAGCGGTGCTGCTGACGATCCGCGACACCGGGGTGGGCATTCCTCGGGAGGAGATGGCTAAAATATTCGAAAAATTCTACCAGGTCGATCCGGCCCACACCGGACAAGTGCGCGGTTTCGGCCTCGGTCTTTATTACGCCCGAAAATTCATCCAGATGCACGGCGGCACTCTGCACCTGGAAAGCACGCCGAAAAAAGGAACGGAGGTTTCCATTTCCTTGCCCCGGCCGTAAATTCGCCCCCATGTCGCCCCGGCGCCGCTTTCCCCGTTACCGATTGACCGGGGGCAAAGCGGCATTTTTCTTCTTTCGGCGGCGGCAGTGTGTTATATTTTTTCTTTAACTTTTTCCGAGAGGGACCGATGTTTCACGGAACGACGATCCTAAGCATCCGCAAAAATGGCGAGGTGGCGCTGGCCGGCGACGGGCAGGTGACAATGGGAAATACGGTGATGAAACACACCGCCCGCAAAATTCGCCGCCTTTATGAAAATCAAATCGTCGCCGGATTTGCCGGCAGCACGGCCGATGCCTTCACCCTGTTCGAAAAGTTCGATGCCAAGTTGCAGGAATTTCGCGGCAATCTGGCGCGCTCCGCCGTCGCCCTGGCCAAGGACTGGCGCACCGACCGCATTCTGCGCCGATTGGAAGCACTACTGCTGGTCGCGGATCGGGAAACCACCCTGGTGATTTCCGGCGCCGGCGATGTCATCGAACCGGACGACGGCATTGCCGCCATCGGTTCGGGCGGACCCTACGCCCTCGCCGCCGCCCGCGCCCTGCTCGCCCATTCGGACCTGCCGGCCCGGCAGATCGCCGAGGAGGCGATGAAGATCGCCGCCGGCATCTGCATCTACACCAACGAAAACATCCTGGTGGAGACCCTGCCGTGAACAGCTTTACTCCGCGGGAAATCGTTTCCGAACTGGACCGTTACATCATCGGCCAGAAAGCGGCCAAGCGGGCGGTCGCCATCGCCCTGCGCAACCGCTGGCGCCGGCAGCAGGTGCCGGCCGAACTGCGCGACGAGATCGCCCCGAAAAATATCATCATGATCGGCCCCACCGGCGTCGGCAAAACCGAGATCGCCCGCCGCCTGGCCAAACTGGCGCAGGCGCCCTTTATCAAGGTCGAAGCGAGCAAATTCACCGAGGTCGGCTACGTCGGCCGCGATGTCGAAAGCATGGTCCGCGACCTGCTCGAACTCGCGATCATTATGGTGAAGGAAGAAGAAGCGCAGACGGTGCGGGTCAAGGCCGAAGACCTTGCCGAAGAGCGCCTTCTCGACCTCCTCCTGCCCAGCGAATCAGCGGGCCCGCCCGCCGAAGCCGAAGCCGCAGGCGAAGGCGGGACGCGCGACAAACTGCGCCGCCTGCTGCGTCAGGGCGCGTTGAACGAGCGGTTCGTCGAGATCGAGACACAGGAAACGAAAATGCCGATGATGGAGGTCTTCACCCCGCAGGGAACCGAAGAGATGGGGATCAACATCAAGGAAATGTTCGGCAATCTGTTTCCGAAAAAGACCAAGCGGCGGCGGATGAAGGTCGCCGAAGCGCGGGAAATGCTCATCGCGAGCGAGGCGGAAAAACTCGTGGACATGGAGAAGGTGCACACCCTGGCGAAGGAGCGCACCGAGCAGAGCGGCATCATCTTCATCGACGAAATCGACAAGATCGCCAGCCGCGAAGGAGGGCACGGTCCTGAAGTATCCCGGGAAGGAGTGCAGCGCGACATCCTGCCGATTGTCGAGGGAAGCACGGTAAACACCAAATACGGACCGGTGAAAACCGATCATGTCCTCTTTGTCGCCGCCGGCGCTTTTCATATCGCCAAGCCCTCCGATCTCATCCCCGAATTGCAAGGGCGCTTCCCCATCCGGGTCGAACTCGACAGCCTGGGGGAGGAGGAGTTCGTGCGTATCCTTACCGAACCGAAGAATGCCCTCATCCGCCAGTATCTCGCCCTGATGGCCACGGAAGGGATCGAGCTGAAATTCACCGAAGACGCCGTGCACGAGATCGCCCGCACCGCGGCGCTGGTGAACGAGCGCACCGAGAATATCGGCGCCCGCCGCCTGCATACGATCCTGGAGAAGCTGCTCGAAGAGATGTCCTTCGACGCCTCCGAAGCGCTGGAGAAGGTTGTCGAAATCGATGCCGCCTACGTCCGCGGCCGCCTCGCCGACATCGCCAAGGACGAGGATTTGGCGCGGTATATTCTTTAATGGCCGTGAACCGCGATCGGTGATCCGCAAGGACACACGCTTCACGCTTCACGCTTCACGGATTACGGATTACGGATTACGGATTACGAGGCCAAAAATGCAGCAACTGATCAATAAAGCCAAGGTGTTGATGGAGGCGCTGCCGTACATCAAGCGTTTTTCCAACAAGACTATTGTGATCAAATACGGCGGCCACGCGATGGCCGACGAGCGGCTCAAGGAGTCCTTCGCCAACGACGTTATCCTGCTCAAGTACATTGGTCTCAACCCGGTGATCGTCCACGGCGGCGGGCCGCAGATCAACGACACGCTGAAGAAGTACGGCATCGTCTCCGAGTTCGTCCGCGGCATGCGGGTGACCGACGCCGCCACCATGGCGGTGGTGGAAATGGTGCTCACCGGCCAGGTGAACAAGGAGGTGGTCGGGCTGATCAACCGCCACGGCGGCCGAGCCGTCGGCCTGTCCGGCAAGGACGGCAACCTCCTTCTCTGCCGCAAACTGCTGCAGGAGGTGCGCGGAGAAAACGGGCAGGTGGAACAGGTCGATATCGGTTTTGTCGGTGATGTCGCCAAGGTCAACTGCGAACTGATCGAGACCCTTGAAAACGGCAGGTTCATTCCGGTCATTGCCCCCGTCGGGGTCGGCGCCGGGGGGGAGAGCTACAACATCAACGCCGATGTGGTCGCCGGGCGGGTCGCCGCCGCGCTGAACGCCGAAAAGCTGATCCTGCTCACCGACGTGCAGGGGGTGAAGGACAACCACGGCAATCTCCTCTCCAGTATCGCGGTAGCCGAAATGCACCGACTGATCGCCGAAGAGGCTATCGTCGGCGGCATGATCCCCAAGGTCGAGTGCTGCGCCGAGGCGCTGCGCGACGGCGTCAAAAAAGCGCACATCATCGACGGTCGGGTCGAACACGCGGTGCTGCTCGAAATCTTTACCGATACCGGCATCGGCACGGAAATCGTCAAATAACCACCACTCGGCTAATAGCCGCTTTATTCATTCGGCAAATAGAATTGAGGAACCCATGAATTCGGAACAATGGATAGCCCGGTCCGACAAGGTCATCATGAAAACTTACGGCCGCTACCCGATCGTGCCGGTGCGGGGGGCGGGATGCGAACTCTGGGACGCCGACGGCAGGCGTTATCTCGACTTTCTCGCCGGGGTGGCGGTGAACAACCTCGGTCATTGCCACCCGAAGGTGGTTCAGGCGATCCAGGAACAGGCGGCGACCCTGATTCATTGCTCCAACTACTACCACATCCCGAGCCAGATCGAACTGGCCGAACTGCTGTGCAGCCATTGCTTCGCCGAGCAGGCGTTTTTCTGCAACAGCGGCGCCGAAGCGAATGAGGCGGCAATCAAGCTTGCCCGCAAATACAGTCGGGAGAAAAGCGGCAGCCCTGATCGGTTCGCCATCATCACCGCCACCGATTCCTTCCACGGCCGCACCCTGGCCACCGTTTCCGCCACCGGCCAGGCGAAGGTGCAGAAATTTTTCGACCCGCTGCTGCACGGCTTCAAGCACATCCCCTTCAACGACCTGGCGGCGCTGAAGGCGGCCATCGGTCCCGATACCTGCGCCGTGATGCTCGAACCGATTCAGGGCGAAGGAGGCGTCAAAGTTCCTTCTCCCGATTACTTCCGGGCGGTGCGCCGGGTGTGCGACGAGCAAGGGCTGCTGCTTATTTTCGATGAGGTGCAGACCGGCCTGGGACGCACCGGCAAACTCTTCGCCCACGAGCATTTCGGCATCGCCCCGGATATCATGACGCTGGCCAAGGCCCTGGCCGGCGGCGCACCGATCGGCACCATGCTCGCCACCGGCGAAGTGGCCGCCGCCTTCACCCCCGGCACCCATGGGTCGACCTTCGGCGGCAATCCGCTGATGACCCAAGCCGCCTTGGCGACCGTGCGGGCGCTGCTGGACAAAGGCCTGCTGGAGAACGCGGAGCGCATGGGCGCCTATCTGCTCGCCGAGCTGAAAAAGCTCCAGACGCGTTTTCCTTTCGTCACCGAGGTGCGCGGCATCGGCCTGATGGTCGGCATGGGGCTGTCGATCCCCGGCAGCGATATCGTCAAAAAGGGACATGCGCGCGGGGTGCTGCTCAATGTCACCCAGGATAGCGTATTGCGTTTCGTACCACCGCTGGTGGTCGGCCGGGAGCAGATCGACGAAATGATCGCGATTCTCACCGGTATTTTCGAGGAGGAGATTTGAATGACTCGGCATTTCCTGTCCCTCGGGGACTATTCCCGGGCAGAGCTTGAATCTTTATTCACCCTGACCAAAGACCTGAAAAAGCAGCAGAAGCAGGGGATCGCTCATCCGTGCCTGCGGGGAAAGAGCGTCACGCTGATCTTCGACAAATCGTCCACCCGCACCCGCATCTCCTTTGAGGTGGGGGTGTATCAGCTGGGCGCCCAACCCCTTTTCATCTCTTCTGCCACCTCGCAGATGGGCCGCGGCGAACCGATCAAGGACACCGCCCGCACCATCTCCCGCTATTGCGACGGGATGATGATCCGCACCTACGGCCAGGAGATCGTCGAGGAGTTCGCTCACTACTCTTCCGTGCCGGTGATCAACGGCCTGACCGACAAATTTCATCCTTGCCAGATCATGGCCGATCTTTTCACCGTCATCGAGCACAAGGGGGGATATCAGGGGCTGAGCTACGCCTGGGTCGGCGACGGCAACAACATGGCAAACACCTGGATCGAGGCAGCGGCAATCTTCGGTTTCGAACTGCGGCTGGCCTGTCCGGAAGGTTATCAGCCCGACGCCGGCGTGCTGGCCTGGGCCAGGGAGCGCGGCGCCCGCCTGCTCCTCACCACCGATCCGCAAGAAGCGGTGGCCGGAGCCGACGTGCTCAACACCGATGTCTGGGCGAGCATGGGACAGGAAGCTGAGCAGAAAGAGCGCGAGAAAGCCTTTGCCGGCTACTGTCTCGACGAGAAACTGGTGGCCCTGGCCCGCCCCGACTGCCTGGTGCTGCACTGCCTGCCGGCGCATCGCGGCGAGGAGATCAGCGAGGCGGTTATCGAAGGTCCCCGGTCCGTGGTCTGGGACGAGGCCGAGAATCGCCTGCACGTGCAAAAAGCGATTATGGCTACCCTGATGGGTTAATCGAGGGCGCCGGGAAATCGGGTGTTAAAATGATTCTGGAAGTCCTGAATCCCGACGGTTGAAACCTGCATATGACGATTACCTGCCCCCATTGTGCGTTTTCCCGCGAGGTCGCGTCCGACGCCATTCCGCCCGGAGTGCGACAGACGACGTGCCCTTGTTGCCGGGAGGTGTTCGATATCCAGCGGCCGGAACAAGACGCATCCGAACCGCCGGCAACGGCGACAGGCGATGCCATTCCACTCCTGCCGGCGCCGGAGGGTCTGCCGAAAGCCGGCTTCTGGATCCGGGTGGTGGCGGCGCTCATCGATTCGCTGCTCGTCTCGCTGCTGCAGTTCGTCCTCGGCTTTCTTCTCGGGCTGGCGACGGGAATCGATGAAGGGATGCTCGATCAGCCGTGGGCAACGATGATGGCCATAACCACCGGCCTGTTCAGCGCCGTCATTGCTGTCTTCTATTATGTTTTCTTCACCGGCTACAACGGCCAGACCCCTGGCAAAATGGCGCTGCGCATCAAGGTGATCCGCACCGACGGCGCCGATATCGGTTACGGCCGCGCCTTTTTGCGCGAGGTTCCGGGCAAATTCATTTCCGGCATTCTGCTCGGCATCGGCTATCTCATGGTCGCCTTCGACCGACAGAAACAGGGACTGCACGACAAAATCGCCGACACCTATGTGATCCGGCTTTGATGCTTTCGCAAGAAAGCCAAATTACTGGATGGCCAAGCAAAGAGCGCCACATGCGAGGCGCGCCACTGCACCTCGAAGCAGCGAGGGCAATGGCGGCATCGCCGCAGTTGGCGAGTTTAGGCGATGCCATCAAGCTTTGACCGGCGGCCCGACAGCGGCCGGCATTTCTCAATCGAAGGAGATTTTTCCCATGGCCAGAAAAGGTTCCGCAAACAAGGTCGTCCTTGCCTACTCCGGCGGCCTCGACACCTCGATCATCCTCAAATGGCTGGTGGAGGAATACCAGTGTGAAGTGATCGCCTACGCCGCCGATCTCGGCCAGGGGGAGGAGCTTGACTTCATCCCCGAGAAGGCGAAGAAGACCGGCGCCAGCAAAAGCTATGTGGTCGATCTGAAGGAGGAGTTCGTCCGCGATTTCGTCTTTCCGATGTTTCGCGCCAACGCCATATACGAGGGCCGCTATTTTCTCGGCACCTCCATCGCCCGACCGCTGATCGCCAAGGCGCAGATGGAGATCGCGCAAAAGGAAGGGGCGGATTCCGTTTCGCACGGCGCCACCGGCAAGGGGAACGACCAGGTGCGCTTCGAACTGGCCTACTACCACTTCGACCCGGCGATCAAGGTCATCGCCCCCTGGCGCGAGTGGGACATGAAAAGTCGCACCGCGCTGGAGGAATATGCCAAAAAACACGGCATTCCGGTGCCGACCAGCAAGAAGTTCCCCTGGAGCTCGGACCGCAACCTGCTGCACATCTCCTTCGAGGGGGCGATTCTGGAGAACCCCTGGGCCGAGGCGCCGGAGGAAATGTATGTGCTGACGACCCGCCCGGAGGATGCGCCCGATTCTCCCGAATACCTGGAGATTGAATTCGAGAAAGGCGATCCCGTCGCCGTCAACGGCGAGCGCCTTTCGCCGGCCAACCTGCTCGCCCGCCTGAACCAGTACGGCGGCATTCACGGCATCGGCCGCGTCGATCTGCTGGAAAACCGCTACGTTGGCATGAAAAGTCGCGGCGTGTACGAGACCCCCGGCGGCACCATCCTGGAAGAGGCGCACCGGGCGGTGGAGTCGATCACCATGGACCGCGAGGTCCTGCACCTGCGCGACTCGCTGGTGACCCGCTACGCCGACATGGTCTACAACGGTTACTGGTTCGCTCCGGAGCGCCGGGTGCTGCAAAGCCTCATCGACGAGTCGCAGAAGACGGTCAATGGCAAGGCGCTGATCAAGCTGTACAAGGGGCACGCCCGGGTGGTCGGCCGCGATTCGGCCACCGACTCTTTGTTCAACGTCGATTTCGCCACCTTCGAAGCCGACGAGGTCTACAATCAGGCCGACGCCGAGGGCTTCATCAAGCTCAACGCCCTGCGCATGCGCATCGCGGCGATCCAGCGGCAGGCGAAAAAATAAGAAAGCGGGACGAGGGATGCGGGACGAGGAGCGCGGTGCATTCCGCGCCCCGCGTCCCTTCTCTGTTATGGATTTTAAAAAACAACATATCAAGACCTCCGTGGTCGCCTGCATTATCGACGAGCAGGAGCGGGTTCTGCTCACCCGTCGTTGCGTCGCGCCCTTCTGCGGCCAATGGGTGATGCCCGGGGGGAAGATCGATCACGGTGAGCCGATCCTGGCGGCCCTGCACCGGGAGGTGCGCGAGGAGGTCGGTCTCGAGGTGCGGGTGGAGGGGCTTATCGACGTATTCGAGCATGTGCGGGTGGGAGACGAGGCGGATCATTTCGTCATTCTCTATTACCGCGCCGCGCCCATCGGCGGCGTTCTGCAGCCGAACGGCGGCGAATGCACCGAAGCGGCATGGCTGCCGAAGGAACGTCTCCCCGCCCTCGATCTGCCGCCGGGGGCGCGGCACATCCTGAGCCGGATTTTCCCCGCTCTGCTCTGGCCCGAAACGCCGGCGACACCGGCGGCAGACTGTTCACCGGACGAGCCGCTGATGTGCCAAGTGGAAGAGCCGTAGCATGTTCCGCATCGTCGAGAAGGAAATCAACCTCGAATTCAGCCTTGGGCATCATCAGCACTGTCTGCTCTGCCAGATCCCCAACCATCTGGGTCTGCATGGTTTCGCCTGCAAGCTCACCGACCCCGCCGAGCAATGGCGGCAGATCCGCTCCATCCTCGATTTGGTGGCCGAGGGAGCCGGCAATCTGAAAAAACTTCACTTTCTGGTCCTCCCCGAAACCGCCCTGCCCGCCGCACATTTGGAAGAGGCCATCGATTTCATCGGCGACCACTTCCGACCGAACACCGTCACCATATTCGGCGTCGAACATATCCAGCTCACCGAGTACCGGCGTTTCCTCGAAATTTATCGGCGGGAGAACGAAGAGACCCTCGCTTCAGTGCTGACCGATATCGGCGCCGGCGATATCGAGGGGATGCCGGTGAACTGCGCGGTGGCGGCCATCAAGGAGGCCGACGGTCGTCTGCGGGTTTTTCTCTTTGCCAAAAGCCATCCCTTTGTCGGCGAGGAGACGATCGATCCCTTTCACGACCTGTACCGGGGAAAGGTTTTTCCCTTTTTCCGCTGCACCCCCAACGGCTTCAATTTCATGGCCCTGATCTGCCTCGACTATGTCTATCGCGATCTGTATCAATCGAACATCAGCGTTGTCATCAACAAGGCCAATGAACTGTTCCACCGCACCCGGCAGCGGCTTGATTTTCTAGCCATTCTCGAGTGCAATCCGAAACCGGAGCACAAGGCCTTTCGCGACGTGGTCAACGGTTTTTACGGCGAATATCTCGCCTATACCCCGGGGGTGCGCGATACGGTCACGGTCTTCTGCAATGTTTCCGAGGAGACGAGCGGCTTGAACAGCAAGGGGGACGCCCCCTTCGGCCATTCCTCGGTGATCATCCACAAAAGCCATAAGATCGAGATGGTCCGCTATCACGAATTCGCCAGCGACGATTTCGGTGGTCTGCCCGTCTGTCGCCTGCGCTTCGGCACGCAGACGCGCCTTTATTATTTCAATATCCCCCTGTTCCATGAGCTTGATCCGCGCACCACCCGCTTTCCCCTCAAGGTGCACGGCATCTACCGCCCGGATGGCAACGGCGGCTGGGAGCGCCTGGAAGACGACAATTCCGATGCAGCCGCCTCGGAGCCGGCGCATCTCGCCGCCCCGAAAATCGCCGCCGTCGATCGGGGGGAGCACCACTGATTCGCCCTTCTTTCCCTCTTATGAAAACGGAGTCCGCAGCATGAGCGAAAAACCCTGGGCCGGCCGTTTCACCCAGCCCACCGACCGGTTCGTCGAGGAATTCACCGCCTCCATCGATTTCGACAAGCGCCTGTACCGCTACGACATCCAGGGCTCCATCGCCCATTGCCGGATGCTCGCCCGGCAGCAGATCATCGCCGATGCCGAGGCGGCGCAGATCGTCGGCGGCCTGGAAGCGATCCTCGCCGATATCGAGGCGGGCAACTTCGACTTCAAGGTGTCCCTCGAAGACATTCATATGAATATCGAGGCGCGGCTCATCGAGCGCATCGGTCCGGTCGGCGGCAAGCTGCACACCGCCCGCTCGCGCAACGACCAGGTGGCCCTCGATGTGCGTCTTTACCTGCGCGACGAGGTCGAAACCATCCTTGAATTTCTCGACCGGCTGCAGGATGCGCTCCTTGTCCAGGCGGAAAAGAACCTCGACACCGTCATGCCCGGCTTCACCCATCTGCAGACGGCGCAGCCGATCCTCTTCGCGCATCACCTGCTCGCTTACTACGAGATGTTCAAGCGCGACGCCGAACGCCTGGTCGACTGCCGCCGCCGCCTCAACGTCATGCCGCTGGGGGCCGGCGCTCTGGCCGGCACCACCTTCCCCATCGACCGCGAATTCGTCGCCGAACAGCTCGGCTTCGCCGGCGTCACCCGCAACAGCCTCGATTCGGTCTCCGACCGCGACTTCGCCATCGAGTTCTGCGCCGACAGCGCCATCCTGATGATGCACCTGTCGCGCCTGGCCGAGGAGCTGGTCCTCTGGTCGAGCGCCGATTTCGCCTTCGTCGAGCTGACCGACGCCTTCTGCACCGGCAGCTCCATCATGCCGCAGAAGAAGAATCCCGATGTGCCCGAGCTGGTGCGCGGCAAGAGCGGCCGCGTCTACGGCAACCTGATCAGCCTGCTGACGCTGATGAAATCGCTGCCGCTGGCCTACAATAAGGACATGCAGGAAGACAAGGAGCCGCTCTTCGATACCCTCGATACGGTCAAGGGGAGCCTGAAGATCTTCGCCGACATGATCGCCGGCATGGGGGTGCGCCGCGACAACATGCGCGCCGCCGCCGCCCGCGGCTTCTCCACCGCCACCGATATCGCCGACTACCTGGTGCGCCAGGGACTGCCCTTCCGTCAGGCGCACGAGGTGGTGGGCAAAACGGTGCGCTACTGCATCGAGCAGGGCAAGGACATTCCCGAACTGAGCCTGGAGGAATTCCGCCATTTCCATCCACAGATCGGCAGCGACATCTACGACCACGTCACGCTCGATGCTTCGGTAAACGCCCGCAAGGCCACAGGCGGAACGGCGCGCGAGGCGGTGGAACGGGAAATCGGCAGAGCCAGAAGGGAGAGGCTCAAGGCGTGATCCGTCATCCGTGATGCGGATGTGGACCCATGCTTTTACAGATCACAAATCACCGATCACGGCTTTAAAGGCGCTTATGACTCGCACACTTGTCAGAACCCTCTGCCTGACGCTCATACTCACCGCCCTCGTCGCCTGCGGCAAAAAGGGACCGGTGCGGCCGAAATTGCTGCCGACGCCGGCGGCGCCGGCGCCGGTGGCGGTCGAGCAGCGCGGTGAGCGTTTTCTCCTGTCCTGGGACATTCCCCGGAAAAACCAGGACGGCTCGTCCCTGACCGATCTGCGGGGGTTTGAAATCGCCCGCATGCGCTATCGCCCGGCGGAGGATTGTCCCGAGTGCCGTCAGGACTTCGTCCCGGTGCGCAGCGTCGATCTGGAATATCTGCAAGGGGTGCGCCGCAGCGGCGAGCGCCTTTTCTGGTGGGACGACCAACCGCAGCCGGAATTCGGTTATATTTATCGGGTGACTCCGGTCACCATCGCCGGGCGCGCTGGCCGGCCGGCCGAGGCGGGGCGTCTGTATGCGCCGCCGCCGTCGCCGCCGCAACAGCAGCAGGGGACCGGCCATGACCGTTTGGTGCGCCTCGACTGGCAGCCGCCGGCTGATGGGACCGGGGATCTTCTCGGCTTTTACATTTATCGCTGGCAGCCGGACACCCCCGTGCCGCTGCAACCGATAAACGAGCGGCCCCTGGCCGAGACGTTCTATCAGGACTTTGCGGTGGAAAACGGTCGCACCTATCTCTACAGCGTCGCCACCGCGACCGGGATCGACGGCGATCCGGTACAAAGCACGCTGCCGGAGCCGGTGAAGGTCACCCCCGAGGCGGGGAAATAAAAAATCTTTTCGCATCGGTAAACGGGCATGCCGGTTTTTGACTTTGCCCGGCCGATATGCTAGTTGTATAGGCTGTTTTGCCGCCAGAACCTTGTTTTTATTGTCTTTCCGGAGGAGACATCATGTTCAGAGGATCCATGGTCGCCATCGTCACCCCCTTCGACCGCCAGGGGCGTTTCGATGAAGAAAACTACCGGCGGTTGATCGAGTTCCAATTGGAAAACGGCACCGACTGCATCATCCCCTGCGGCACCACCGGCGAGTCCGCCACCCTCGATTATAAAGAACACGATCGGGTGATCCGGGCCTGCATCGAGCAGGTGAACAAACGCGTACCGGTCATCGCCGGCACCGGCTCCAACGCCACCGCCGAGGCCATCGAAATCTCCCTGCACGCCAAGGAGATGGGCGCCGACGGGGTGCTTCTGGTTTCCCCCTACTACAACAAGCCGTCGCAGGAAGGGCTCTACCAACATTACAAGGCCCTTGCCGAGCAGGTGCCCCTGCCGCAGGTTCTTTATAACGTTCCGGGGCGCACCGGCATGAACATGGAGGCGAAGACCACCATCCGTCTCGCCGAATTCCCCCATATCGTGGCGATCAAGGAGGCCTCGGGCAGCGTCACCCAGGCGAGCGAAATCCTCGCCGTCGCCGGCGACAAAATCGATGTCCTCTCCGGCGACGATTTTCTCACCCTGCCGCTGATGGCCTGCGGCGCCAAGGGGGTGATCTCGGTTACCGCCAACATCCTGCCGAAAGAAGTCAAAGCGATGGTCCAGGCGATCTTCGACGGCAAATGGGAAGAGGCGAAAAAGCTGCATCTACGGCTGCTGGAAATCCATCAGACGATGTTCATCGAAGCCAACCCGGTGCCGGTGAAGACCGCCCTGCAGCTCATGGGGAAGATCGATGCCCAGGTCCGCCTGCCGTTGGTCGGCCTGCAGCCGTCCAGTCTGGAGAAGCTCACCGGCGTCCTGAAAAAATATGAAGTGATCTGATGAAGGGGCGGGTTTTCCCCGCCCTGGGCGCGAAAAACCGCGCTCCTTCGACAACAGGGGTTAATGCCATGATTAAAATTGCCGTGACCGGCGCTGCCGGGCGCATGGGAGGCCGGATCATCACCGCCATCCGCGAGGCCGATGGGATCGAGCTCTCCGGCGCGGTGGAGCGCGCCGGGCACGAACTGCTCGGCCAGGACGCCGGCTCCATCGCCGGCGGCGCACCCCTCGGGGTGAAGATCTCCGATTCGCTGGAGACCGTGATGGAGAAGGCGGATGTGCTCATCGACTTCACCTTTCCCGAGGTGACGCTGCGCAACCTCGGCGCCTGCGCCCGCCTGGGGAAAAAGGTCATCATCGGCTCCACCGGCTTCACCCCGGAGCAACGCCAGGAAGTGGAAAAATGCGCCGGCAAAATCCCGGTGGTGCTGGCGCCGAATATGAGCGTCGGGGTGAACGCCTGTTTCAAGCTGCTGAAAGAGGCGGCGCAGATTCTCGGCGACAACTTCGACGTGGAAATCGTCGAGCTGCATCACAACAAGAAGAAGGACGCCCCGTCCGGCACCGCCGTGCGCATGGGCGAGATCGTCGCCGACACCCTCGGCCGCGATTATCGGCACGTCGCCAACTGTCACCGCGAGGGGATGACCGGCGAGCGGACGAAGGAGGAGATCGGCATGCAGACGGTGCGCGGCGGCGATATCGTCGGCGAGCACACCGTCTATTTCATCGGCATGGGCGAGCGCATCGAAATCACTCACCGCGCCATGAGCCGCGACATGTTCGCCCGGGGCGCCGTCCGCGCGGCTGGCTGGTTGGCAACGCAACCCGCCGGGCTGTACGATATGCAGGATGTGCTCGGACTGAAGTAAACCATTGCGGAGCGTGGGGTTCGCGCATTTTTGAGCTGATTCGATCTGAATTTCAATCCCCATCCCGACAGGAGATTTGCATGGCCCGCATCAACGACAACTACCTCAAACTCAAAGCCGGCTACCTCTTCCCCGAGATCGGCCGCCGCGTCAAGGTTTTCACCCAGGCCAACCCCAACGCCAAAGTCATCCGCCTGGGGATCGGCGATGTCACTCGGCCGCTGGTGCCCGCCGTCATCGATGCCTTCCACAAGGCGGTGGACGACCTCGCCCAAGGCAAGAGCTTCCACGGCTACGGTCCGGAGCAGGGCTACGAGTGGCTCATCGACACCATCATCGAAAAATCGTACAAGCCCCTCGGCGCCGACCTGAAGACCTCCGAGGTGTTCATCTCCGACGGCTCCAAGTGCGACTGCGCCAACATCCTCGACATTTTCGACCTCGCCAACAAGGTCGCCATCGGCGATCCGGTCTACCCGGTATACAACGACACCAACGTCATGGTCGGCCGCACCGGCGAAGCGAACGAGAAGGGGTATTACGAGGGGATGGTCTACATGCCCTGCACCGAGGCGAACGGCTTCACCCCCGATCTGCCGAAGGAGAAGGTGGACATCATCTATCTCTGCTTCCCCAACAACCCGACCGGGGCGGTGGCGACCAAGGATGAGTTGAAGAAGTGGGTCGATTACGCCATAGCCAACGACGCGGTGATCTTCTACGACGCCGCCTACGAGGCGTTCATCACCGAGGCCGGCATTCCGCACTCCATCTACGAGATCGAAGGGGCGAAGAACTGCGCCATTGAATTCCGCTCCTTCTCTAAGACCGCCGGCTTCACCGGCGTGCGCTGCGCCCTCACCGTCGTTCCCGAGGACGTCATGGCGAAAACCGCCAGTGGGGAGAAGATTTCCCTGAACAAGCTGTGGAACCGTCGCCAGAGCACCAAGTTCAACGGCGTCTCCTACCCGGTGCAGAAAGCCGCCCAGGCGGTCTACTCCGACGAGGGCTGGCAGCAGAACCAGGAAGTGATCGCCTACTACATGGAAAACGCCCGCATCATCCGCGAAGGCCTGCAGTCCATCGGCATCACCTGCTTCGGCGGCGTTAACGCCCCCTACATCTGGCTGAAAACCCCCGGTGGGATGAGCAGCTGGGATTTCTTCGACAAGCTGCTCAACGAGTGCAACGTGGTCGGAACGCCGGGTTCGGGCTTCGGGCCGAGCGGCGAAGGCTATTTCCGGTTATCGGCCTTCGGGGATCGGGAGAATGTCGAAGAGGCGGTGAGCAGGATCAAGAAAAACCTGGGATAAGATGACCAAGGGCGGCCGAAAGGCCGCCCTTGTTTATTTAGGGGAGAGACAAACGTATACTCGCCCTTATCCCCTCAATGGAGCCCGCCATGGCCAGAAATCGAAGGGATATCCTGGACTTCCTTTCGAATCACAAGAAGGAGTTGCAGAAGCGCTTCGGGGTTGCGCGGCTCGGTCTTTTTGGCAGTTATGCCCGGACCGAGGCGCGGGAGAGTTTTGCGGGAACGACGCCGGTTTCAGGCAAGGCGCATAAAAAGTCGGAAAATAAAGGGTCCGTGGCAGTATCCCTAATTTTCTGCCGAGGCCTGTGGGCCTGATCTCTCTGCCCCGACAGGCGGAAAACCGCCGTGCATGCTAAAATGGATCAACCTTTTCAGGAGACCCGGTCCATGTTACGCATTTTCATGGCGCTCCTTATCGCGGCGGTCCCGGCGCTGGCCGCCGGAGCTATTGCCCCCGCTCCCTTCTCCGCCCTCTACGCGGTGTACTACCGCGGCATCCCTGCCGGTGAACTGGAATCCACCCTGCAGCCGAACGGCCCGGACGAATTCATTTACGAAACACGGGTGAAGCCGTCCCCCCTCGCGCGCGCTTTCGTCAGCAGCAAAGCGGTGGAGCGCAGCATTCTCCGCATCGATGAGAAAGGGGTCCGCCCGCTTTTCTGGGTTTCGGAAGACGGCAAGCCCGGCAACGAGAAGGACGGCGCCCTCGCGTTCGCCTGGGACAAGCAGCGGGTGTCCGGGATCGTCGAAAGCGAGCCGGTCGACTTGCCGGCCGAGCCTGAGCTGCAGGACCGGCTCTCGGTGCAGATCGCCGTCATGACCGCCCTGCTGCGCGCCGAAAAGGTTGGGGAAATCCTGCAGGTATCCGGCGAGAAGATCCGGCGCTACAGCTATCAGCCGGCGGGCGCCGAACGCATCCGGACCGAGGCCGGGGAGTTCGAAACCGTTTTGTACGAAAGCACCCGCCCAGGGTCAAGCCGCGTCTCGCGCGTCTGGCACGCACCGGCGCTCGGCTATATTCCGGTCCGCGCCGAACAGGTGCGCGATGGCAAGGTTGAGACCGTCATGGAGCTGAAACAGGTCAGACGGGACACCTCCAAGAAAGCAGATACGGCCGCACACGGCTAGGTTTTTCCTGCCGCTCTCCCCAGCCGCCACCATCGTTACCGTGCTCAGCGCCGTGGCCTTCCTTGTTGCGGGCGAGCCCGCCGGGGACATGGAAACTCTGTGCTGCTGTCGCTGGTCAACAGCGTCGCCTTCACCCTCGCCACCGTAGCCCACATCTGATCGGCATCGCCCTGTCCCTGCTGGCCGTCTTTTTCCTTCAGCTCTGATCCGGCGCGGCGATTTAAGATTCTTTGGCGGTCATCAATTCGACCAGAAACGTGCTTCCTCCGCCAGGGGTGTCCTCCACCCAGGCGCGGCCACCGAAAGTGACCGCAATTTTGCGCACAGTGGCAAGACCGATCCCCGTGCCCGGTATCGGGCGGCTGAGTTTGCCGCGTTGGAAGGGCTCGAAAATCGACTCTTGCTCGTCGGGCGGGATGCCGGGGCCGTGGTCCCGAACGAAATACCTAACGCGCGTCCCGTCGCGTTCACCGCCAATCTCGATAAGACTTCCCGGCGCATAACGGGCGGCGTTGCCGATCAGATTGTCGAAGACCTGAAAAAGCAGG
Source organism: Desulfuromonadales bacterium (assembly GCA_041677125.1). Lineage (GTDB taxonomy): Bacteria > Desulfobacterota > Desulfuromonadia > Desulfuromonadales > JACZKF01 > JBAYQP01. The sequence goes on from JBAYQP010000012.1 coordinate 29,348, forward strand.
CTTTCCGCAATGGCAACCGAAGGCAACTCGTCGCAGAGCAGACGACCTCCGTCGCCATCCACTTTTTCCCGCCACGTCCTTGCCACATCGCGAAGCACCCGGTTGACATCGACGGGGGTCACCGGTCTTTCCAGATGGCCGACCATGGCCAGTTGCAGCAGATCGTCAAGCAAGCCGAGCATCCGGAACCCCTGACTTTCGATCTCGTCGAGGGCGGTCTTTGCCGTTTCATCGAGGCATTCACCATATTCCTCGCGGAGAAAATCGGCGTAACCCAGAATCGGCGAGATGGGCGATCGCAAATCGTGCGAAACCGTATGGACAAAAGAGTTCAGTTCGGCATTGACCTGCCGGAGGGTATCCTCCGAGCGGCGGCGCTGATAGGCGAAATAGGCAATGATCCAGATGGCGCCAATCGCAATGCCTCGATTGACGATAGCCATCCACAAAACCCCGCCCGGGGAGGACCCAAAAAAACCGGCGAGGGTCAGAGCGGTGCAGAGGGCGGCGATCAGCATCAACTGGCGCAGAGGCAGCCAGGCCGCGAGGAGCACCACGACGACATAGATGGTGCCCGCCGAGACCCCGAGGGGCAGATGCAGATCAAGAATAAAGAGCAGGAGCGCCAAACCGGCAACCCCCAAACTGGGGAAAAGCTTTTTGACCATGCGGCTTTCCTTCAGAAGGTTCCAGGTAAGTTTATCTGCCTGCGACAATCGGAGTCAAACCAACACCGAATTGCGCGGATCAGCCGCAAGTAGCCAAAGAAGGATATCGGATACGCTTCATTCATGTGTGAGGCGCCTGAATTCCACCAGACGCCTCGCCCGTTCGTAGCCGATTTCCACCCAGTCAAGGCGCTACGCGCCCTGCCTGCGCACATGAGAAAAGCCGCCCCGGTGCTCTGGGACGGCTTGTTGGCATGATGCTGGCGACGGTCGGCTGTGCGCTGCGGGGGGGCCTAGAGTTCAGCCGCCTTCGGAAACAGGATATTGTTTTCCAGGTGGACATGCTTGTGCAGGTCGTCCTCGAACTCCCGAAGCATGCGGTAGGTGACGGCGAAGGTATTGCAGACGTCGCCAGGCAGCGCATAGTCGTTGGACAAATGGCGGATGGCGTGGACGGCATCGCCGATCTCCTGATGCTCCGCACCGAGTGTGGCGAGGGAGGCGCGGATCGCGGCCAAGTCCGCCGGCGCGGCTGCCCGTCCGTTGGTGCGGGCGGCGTCGACCCGCTTGATCGCCGGAAAGAGAACCTCTTCCTCCTCACGCAGGTGGGCGTCCAGATCGGTGACTACCTTGCCGAAGATGGCGGCAATCTCGATCACCTCCGGATGCCTGGCGCCATGCACCCCGGCGATCTTGTTGGCGGAGACGGCCATCTGTTCGGTGTTCTCGTGGAGATAGGCGTGATGCGTGTTGACGATGTAATCGGCGAGAAACGGCAGCGCCCAGGCGGCATAGTTGTGGCTGCGCTCGATGGGGGCGCTGGCGCTCTCGGCGATTTCCCGCAGAATGACAGCTTCATCGAGCCCTTTCTCCCGGCAGGCAACGGCGAGAGGGACATTGCCGCCACAGCAGAAATCGATGCCGTGACGATCGAAGACACGGGATGCGCGATAATCTTCGGCAACAATCGCGCCGATGGTCGTCGCTGCGGAAGGGGCGCCCTGCTCGCGGGTGGCGTCTTTCATGTGAGTTCTCCTTTGGCTGATGCAGTCTGTTGATTGCAGACTAGCCAAAGCCGGGGAGAAAATCTTTGATGGGGGTCAATTCCGTGGCTCATGGCCAAATCGGCCGAAAACGGTGAGTCGTGCAAGAAAGAGCGGAGGACGCTGATGGTGTATGGGCGCGGGAAGAAACTTGACGGAGGGGGAAAAAGGGGTTAGCGTCTGGTGCGCCTGCCGGAACTCAACCCAAGGCGACCTTCAGAACAGGCTCTGGCTCAGCAAGGGGCGGTGCAAGCCTTCGAAGGTCATCAGGCCATATTGCAAAGTGCCCTTGTCCCTGACCTCAAGGCCATCTTCGGATCGAAATAGAGGCGCCCATGACCCAACTCTCCCTCCTGCCGATTGCCAAGACAGAGAACTTCCTGGGGCTGCTCCCGCGAATGGCCAACCGCCATGGGCTCATCGCCGGCGCCACCGGAACCGGCAAGACGGTCACGCTTCGTGTATTTGCCGAACATTTCAGCCGCATCGGCGTGCCGGTCTTCATGGCCGATGTGAAGGGAGACCTGTCCGGGCTGGCCAAGGCCGGCGGGGATCATCCCAGGATCATGGAGCGGGCCAAAACCCTCGGTCTGGAGGATTTCCAGGCGCAGGGTTTTCCCGTGGTGTTCTGGGACCTGTTCGGCGAGCAGGGACACCCGGTCCGCACCACGGTCTCGGAAATGGGCCCTTTGCTGCTCGCCCGCCTGCTCGATCTGAACCCGACCCAGGCCGGGGTTCTCACCCTGATATTCAAGGTCGCCGATGATCAAGGACTGCTGCTGCTCGATTTCAAGGACCTGCAGGCGCTGGTCCGTTCCGTCGGCGACAACGCAAAGGAATATCGCACGACCTACGGCAATATCTCCACGGCCAGCATCGGCGCCATCCAACGCTCGCTGTTGGCGCTGGAGCAGCAAGGCGCCGAACACTTCTTCGGTGAACCGGCCCTGAATCTCGATGATCTGATGCAGACCGGACCCGGCGGGCTCGGGGTGATCAACATACTCACGGCCGACCGCCTGATCCAGACCCCCAAGCTCTACGCCACCTTTCTGCTCTGGCTGATCGCCGAACTCTTCGAGCAGCTGCCGGAGGTCGGCGACCCGGTCAAGCCGCGGATGGTGTTCTTCTTCGACGAAGCGCATCTGCTTTTCGACGACCCGCCCGAAGCCCTGCTCGACAAGATCGAACAGGTGGTCCGTCTGATCCGCTCGAAAGGCGTCGGCATCTATTTCGTCACCCAGAATCCCCTCGATGTGCCGGACACCATCCTCGGACAGCTCGGCAACCGGGTGCAGCACGCCTTGCGCGCCTACACCCCGCGCGACCAGAAGGCGGTGCGCGCGGCGGCGCAGACGTTCCGCCCCAACCCGCCTCTCGATGTCGAGCAGGCGATCACCGAAGTCGGGGTCGGGGAGGCCCTGGTTTCCTTTCTTGACGCAAAAGGAATTCCCGCGCCGGTCGAGCGGGCCTTGGTCTGTCCGCCGGCCAGCCGCCTGCGGCCGCTCGACGCGAAGGAGCGCGACCAGGTGCGAGCCGAATCCATTGTCGGCGCCGTCTACGACCGGGAAATCGACCGGGAATCCGCCTATGAGCAGTTGGCGGCGCGGGCCCGGCAGCAGGCGGCTGAGCCGCCGTTGCCCACCCAGCGCAGCCGATCGCGGCAAACGAATTCGGCGGGAGATCTGCTCGGAGCCGCAGCCAAAAGCGCCGCCCGCTCCATCGGCACCCAACTCGGTCGTCAGATCATGCGCGGCGTGCTGGGTTCTCTGTTCGGCAAGCGGAGGTGATGCATCGCGGCGCGGGCGTCTCGCTCCCGCCGTGCGCGCATTTTCACGGTCACGAAAGATCGGCGTCTTATGAAAAAAAGGTCCGCAACTTCCAGAGAAGTGCGGACCTTTTTTCTGCGCTTTAGCGGATTGTCAGTTCCGCGATCACCTCTTTGGGGTCGACTCAGCTCGCGCTGACCCCTTCCGCCATCAGCTTCGACAGCGCCCGGGCGAACGCCACCGGATCCCGCGGCTTGTCCCCTTCGAGGAGCAGCGCCTGATCGTAGAGCAGGCCGGTGTACTCCTTGAGCTGGCCGCTGCTCTTGTCGGCGGCGAAGAGCTTCTGCATGCGGGCGATCAGGTCGTGGTCGGGGTTGACCTCGAGGATGCGCTGCCCTTTGGGCACCTCCTGCCCCATCGCCTGGAACATCTTCACCATCTTCGGATCGAGGTCGTGCTCGCCGGCGACCAGACAGACGGCCGAATCCTTCAGGCGGCCCGAGATGCGCACCTCGGCGACGAGGCCATTGAGCTCTTCCTTCATCAGTTCGAGCAGATCGCCGAACGCCTTCTTCTTCTCTTCCTTGTCGCCGCCGAGATCGAGATCGCCCTTGATCGCCGACTGAAATTCCTTCTCCTTGTAGGCGCCGAGACCGCTGATGATGATGTCGTCGAAGTCGTCGGTCATGATCAGCACTTCGATCCCCTTCTCCTTGAACACCTCCAGATAGGGGGACGCCTCGGCGCTGGCGCGGTCGGAACCGGTGATGTAGTAGATCTCCTTCTGGTCGGCCGGCATGCGCTCGACGTACTCGGCCAGCGTCGTCTTCTTGCCCGCTTCGGTCTTCGTCGACTCAAACAGGAGCAGATCGGCGATCGTCTCACGGCGCTCGAAGTCGTGATGGATCCCTTCCTTGAGGATGCGGCCGAACTGCTCATAAAAGGCGCCGTAGGCGGCGGCGTCCTCCTTTTTCATCTCGGCCAGGGTGTCGAGCACCTTCTTGGTGATGCTTTTCTTGATCACCGTCACCGTCCGGTTGTCCTGCAGGATCTCGCGGCTGACGTTGAGGGGCAGATCGGAGGATTCAACCACCCCTTTGACGAAGCGCAGGTAGGTGGGAAGCATCGCCTCGCAGTGATCCATGATCTGCACCCGGCGCACGTAAAGGGTCGGACCGATCTTGTAGTCCTGGTAGAAGATGTCGAAGGGGCGCTTGGACGGCAGGTAGAGCAGCGCCGAAAATTCCGTGGTCCCCTCGGCGCGATAGTGGATGGTCCGCGCCGGATCGGTGAAGTCGTGGGAGACGTGCTTGTAAAACTCGTTGTATTCCTCTTCGCCAATCTCCGCCTTGTCCTTGAGCCAGATCGCCTTGCGCGAGTTGAGGGTCTCCTCCTGCGTCTCCTCGACGGTTTTTTCCTTGTCGTCGGGATCGGGCTTGGAGCGGGTCACGTCCATGACCACCGGGTATTCGATAAAGTCGGAGTACTGCTTGACGATCTTGCGCAGCTCCCACTCTTCGAGATAATTCTTCGCATCGTCCTTGAGATGGAGGACGATGTCGGTGCCCTTGCTCGCCTTTTCGACGTCGTCGAGAGTGTAGTTGCCATCCTCGGCGCTCGACTCCCAGCGCACTGCCTGGTCGGTGGCCGCCCCGGCCTTGCGGGTAATCACGCTGACTTTGTCGGCGACCATGAAGGCGGAGTAGAAGCCGACACCGAACTGACCGATCAGCTCCGGATTGTCCTTGACCTCCCGGCTTTCCAGCAGCTTCATGAACTCCTTGGTCCCCGAGTGGGCGATGGTGCCCAGGGATTTGACCGCCTCGTCGCGGGTCATGCCGATGCCGTTGTCGCGCACCGTCAGGGTGCCGGCCTTCTTGTCGGGGATGAGCTCGATCTTCCAGTCCTCACCGCCTTCGGCCACCGCCGCGTCGGTGAGCGCCTCGTAGCGCGCCTTGTCGATGGCGTCGGAAGCATTGGAGATGAGCTCGCGGAGAAAAATCTCCTTGTGTGAGTAAAGGGAGTGGATCATCAGGTCGAGAATTTTGTTCACCTCGGCCTTGAAAACGTGTTTTTTCGCCGGCATGTGTCGGGCCTCCTGTGGGATGAATTATTTCGTATCCGGAAGAGAAGATAAGTATGCCGCCGCCGATTGTCAACCCGGCCCGGCTTTTTTTGCGCCGATACGTCCTTTCGGACCGACGCCCCCTTCCCCTCCCGGGTAAAACGCTCGAGCGCAACCGGATAAATAATTTGTGCGCCGTTTACGGCCTGCGGTATGATCGGAAAATGCGTCCGCAGCGAAGGAATCGTTCCCGATGAATATTGAGCAGTTGGGCTGGAATGCCCATTTCGCCGAGCACTTTGCGCCCCACCGGCGGCAGGATCTGAGCGCCGCGCGGGTGGTTCGCGCCGGCGGCGGCTTCTATTCGCTGCTGAACGGCGATGGCGAACAAACCGCCACTCTCACCGGGCAGCTGCGCCATGGCGCTTCGCCGGACGCCCTGCCGGTGGTGGGCGACTGGGTGGCCATCGATTCGCCCGCGGAAAGCGGTGTCCGCATCCATGCCGTCCTCCCCCGCCAAACCGCCCTGAAACGCTCGGCCGCCGGCAACCGCAAGGGATTGGCTGAAAAACCGGGCTCTCCGCAGGTGCTGGTGGCGAATGTCGACACCGCCATCATCGTCAGCGGCCTGGACAACGATTACAACATTCGGCGCATCGAACGCTACCTCACCCTGGTGCACGAAAGCGGCGCCGCGCCGGTCATTATCCTCAACAAGGCCGACCTCTGCCCGGAGACGGAAACGTTGCGCGCCGAAGTCGAGGCGATCGCCTTCGGCACCCCGGTCCTGGTCACCTGCGCGCGCAGCGGCGCGGGGCTCGCCGAACTGGCGCCCCATCTCGATGCCGGCCGGACCCTGGTGCTGCTCGGCTCGTCGGGCGCGGGCAAATCCACCCTGCTCAACCAGCTTGCCGGCGCCGCCCACCAGCGAACCGGAGCGGTCAGCGCCGCGGTTGGCAAGGGAACCCACACCACCACGCACCGGGAGCTGTTCCCTTTGGCGACTGGCGCTCTGGTCATCGACACCCCGGGCCTGCGCGAATTGCATCTGTGGGGAGAAAGCGAAGAAGGGCTGGACCACACCTTCCCCGAGATTGTCGCCCTGGCGACGCAATGCCGTTTCAGCGACTGCCGGCACGAGAACGAACCTGGCTGCGGCATCCGGCGGGCGGTGGACGCTGGGACGCTCGACGCCGCCCGCCTGGAAAGCTATATGAAGCAGCGCGCGGAACTTGCCGCTACCGCACGCCGCCAGGAGTTGACGGCCCAGGTGGCGCAAAAGCAGAAGTGGAAGTCGATCCACCGGGAAAAGAGGCGCTGGCAGCGGGAGCACGGCGATTAGGCGGGAGGTAATTCTCTGGCCAACAACCAAAGGCGGCTGTTTTCGGTCGCCTTTGGTTATTTGACCGATTCACCTCTTGGCAGAGATGCAGTTAAATTCGTGTTTATTCGCGTAGATGCGTGGCAAAAGCGGCCTTGACAATTACAGATCGGAGGGGTTGGGCAAGGGCCGCCCAGGTCGTGATGGCCGGATTGTAGGCGCGGGTCCGGGTGACCTCGCCGAGAACGAGGTAGATAGAGGACGCCGACCACGGTCAACCCGCCCCTGGCACAGCTGAAGAATCAGTGCAAAAAACGCCAGGGCGGCCAATGGCCGCTCTGGCGTTTTTAACCGCATGGCTGGAGGTTTCAGGGCTGGGCAAGGCCGAGGACCGGCCGGATCACCTGCAAAAACGCTTCGGCAATGCGCGCATGTCCCTCGTTGGAAGGATGAAAGCCATCGATGTCGCTGGTCAGTTCCGGCTCGATTGGCAGTGCCGCCAACCGGACCAGGGCAACACCGTGGCGCTGCGCCTGCCGGTCGATGGCGGCATTGAATTCCGCGACCCGCGCGGCGGTGACATCAGAATCGGGCTCCGCGATGTAGCGCGGCAGTGCGCTCAGATCGGGGAGGTTGCCGACGAAAATCAGGGCGTCGGCGTCCTGGCGCAAACGGCTGAGAATTGCCGCCAGATCGGCCTCGAAATCGGCCACCGAGCGGCCTTGCGTCAGGTCGTTGGCGCCGGCCCAGAGGGTGACCAGATCGGGCCGGACTCCGGCGAGAAGCGCCAGATCGAGGGCATGCCCGATGTCGTCGGCCTGGGCGCCGGGGATGCCGCTGTTGATCAAGTCCGTCGGATCCGCGCGTTCGTCATCAAGGGCGTCCTCGATGCGATAGACATAGCCGTTTTCCAGGGGGGAGGCACCGATGCCGAAGGCATCGCTGGCGCCCAGCGCCAGATAGGTCAGCGGACCTTCGACCGGCGGCGGTTTTTCATCATCATCCGAGGAACCGCCACAAGCGGCGAGCAAGACGGTCATCAGAATTCCGACCAGAGATCGAATCATGAATACCCTCCCTAAAGTGTTTTCCGCCTGCCCTTAGGGTACCCTGAGAAAATGCGATGACAACTTCAACTGATGGCTGAAAATGGAGAATTGCGAGGAAACCGATTTTTTTCTGGGATTTAGTCTCTGCGGATGGTTGGTCGGGTCACGGAATCCGAAACGCTATCACTTCGCGCCTTTGCGGGTCTCTATGTATTGACTTATCTCCTGGGCGTGCCGGTTGTCCTCCCAGGCCAGACTGCGGAAGAGTTCGGCCATTTTCGGGTCGTCAAACTCGACGGCGCAATGCGCATGCACCTCGGAAAACTCCTTTTCCAGACGAATCGCCAAAGCAATCGCCGCCTCCGACCCGAGGGGCGCCGCCTGCACCTGCTGGAAACAGCCCCGCGCCCGATTCAGACTCTCGGCAATTCGTTCGCGGGGAATCTTCGCCCCGGCGAAAATATTTTCCTTCAGCAGGCGCGACGCCAGACGGAGCTGACTGCCGTGATTGTCCTCGTCGGCCGCCATTCCCTCAAGCAGTCCCCGCAGCTTGCCGTCGATGGCCGGACCGGTGGCCAGCTTCCGGTAAATTTTACCGATCAGCTCCTCGATTTCGACGCACTGCAGCAGTAATTGACGCATCCACTTCTCCTCTTTCGATACCTCTTTTGCAAGATGAATTTCAAAATGGCACTTTCCGCCGGGGGTGTCAACCGTTCCGGATGCGCCCTTTTCGGCGTTTGCTCAGGAGACGGCAAGGATGGTGAATGTTTTTTGCGCCGCGCCGCCGCCGACCGGCACGTCATCGCCGCAGAGCCTGCCGAGCAGCGCGCGTCCCAGGTTTGCTCCCGGCGTAATCACGACGAACTCCTCGCCAGCGGCGGATAATTTCAGACCGCCCGCGTCCGGACCGAGAAAGACCTGTCGGCGGCTGCCGTCCTCCCCTTCGATGGTGACCAGGGCGGTCAGACGGATCGGTGTCTCCGCAGTGAAAGGGCGCAGCGCCAGGGTCCGGTAGCTATCCAGCGCCCGGCGAATCTCCTGGGCGCGATTGGCCTGACCTTGCGCCACATAGGAGGCTTCCAGCCCGGTGGTGTCGTATTTATTGTCGGGAATGCACTCTTCGTGCGTGGCGGCGGCATGAGCGGCCTTGGCCGCCTGGGTAAAGAGCGCCAGATCGGCGGTCAAAGCGGCGATTATTTTCTGCAGGATCTCTTCTTTGTGCACGGCTGGGCAGGCTCCCGGAAATGCGGTCATCGGCAAGGGAGGGGAATTTACCAGAAGGATCGCCACCTTTCAATTTGTATTGCAAAAAAGCGGATTCATTTAGCCCAGGCAGGGCGATGACGGGCCGAAGCGCAATTGCCTCTCAGGGAAAATTATTGTACTTTGTCGCCCGCCATGCAGTTCTTGCTTTTTGCCCAAGGGGAAAACCGATGTCATCTGCTTCGAAACGGACCGCCGGCTTTGCGGCGGCGATATGGGCCGTTCTGCTGCTGCCGCCGACCGCGGCGGCCATCGAACTCACCCCCTTTGCGACCCGCAATCAGAACCCGCTGGTGCAGATTTACGGCTTACCGCCCGCCGAACCCGCAACCCTGCTGGACCGCGGCCGGCTATCCACGCATTTGACCCTGGATATCGCCAACAACTTCGCCTCTTCCGCTACCGACGACGAGGCGGTGGCCCTCGACGGTGAAACCTACCGCAGCAATATCGCCTTGCGCTACGGCGTCAACGAACGGTTCGAAATCGGTCTCGACATTCCCTTCGTCAGCCACGCCGGCGGCTTTCTCGATGGCTTCATCGAAGGCTGGCACGACACCTTCGGCCTGCCGGAAGGAGGGCGCAAACAGTCCTCCCGCGACCAGCTCGCTTACCGATACGCGCGCGACGGCCAACCGCTGGTCGAGCTCAGCGACAGCAGCGCGGGCTTCGGCGATCTGCGCCTGAGCGCCGCCTGGCAGATGGTCCGCACCGCCGGCGAGGACCCCAGCGCCGCCGCGCTGCGCCTCAGCCTGAAATTGCCCACCGGCGACAGCGACAAACTCCTCGGCAGCGGCAGCACCGATCTGGCCCTATCCTTGGCCGGACAGCGGGCGTTGCCGACGGAGGAACGTCTGGCCGTTTTTGCCTCTCTCGGCGCGCTGTTGACGACCGACGGCGAGGTGCTGGAGGAGCAGCGGCGCAATCTGGCCGGTTTCGGCAGCCTCGGCTTCGGCTGGGCGGCTTGCGACTGGCTGTCCCTTAAAATCCAACTGGACGGGCACACGGCCTTGTACAAGGACAGCAGCCTGACCGAAATCAACGCCCATTCGCTGCAACTGGTGCTGGGCGGCGCCCTCCAACTGGCCGAAGGCATCACCCTCGACTTGGCCGTCGGCGAAGATATCGTCGTCGACTCCGCCCCGGACGTGGTCTTTCATCTCGGTCTGCGCATCGCTACTTTCTGAAGCGGCCGAAAATCCGGTCCAGCTTTTTCCATCTTGCGCCGAAGGCCCTGATTACAGGCGGCAAATAAAGGATTTTCAGGTAAATTTTTTTGGATTAATTCCCCGATGACTGGTATATTCGTTGCTTCATGTCCCTGAACGGGGGCCAATTTTCAACCGCGAACTGTGATTCCTGATTTCGGAAATGCGCCTCCCCGGTCGTAATCGAACTTTTATGGCCGTCCAAAAGGTCCTCGGCACCCAACCTGATTTTTCGCAGACGCCACAACCCGGGAATTTTTGCGATGAGTTTGCCCTTGCAATCGATTGTCCGACCAAAACCGTTATGCCTGCTGTTGCTGATGGTCGTTGTCTTCGGCTGCGCCTGGCTGCACACCGAGCGGCCATCGGTTTCCGGATTCGTCCTGTCCGAAACGCCGCTGTCCTCCACGCAAGCGGATAGCGAACCGTTCTTTCAGACCCATTTCGCCTCCTCCAGCGTCGATGACTATGTCCATTCCGCATCCCTCGCTCCCCTGCCGGACGGCGGATTAATGGCGGTGTGGTTCGCCGGATCGCGGGAAGGGGCGTCCGATGTCGATATTCGTGCCTCGCGGTTCGATGTCGACAGCCAGGAATGGACACCGGAATTTATCCTGGTCGAGCGTGAATCGACGGAACCCGTCCTGCAGCGCTATATCCGCAAGCTGGGCAATCCGGTGATCGCCCTCGCGCCGGACAAGCGTCTTTGGCTCTTCTACGTCTCCGTATCGGTGGGTGGGTGGGCCGGCAGCTCCATCAACACCATGCATTCCGACGACAGCGGGGTCACCTGGTCGCCGCCGCGAAGGCTGATCACCTCGCCGTTTCTGAACATCAGCACCCTGGTGCGCAATTCTCCGGTCTTTCACCAGGACGGCTCGATCGGCCTGCCGGTTTACCACGAGTTTCTCGGCAAGTTCGCCGAGTATCTGCGCCTGAGTCCCGACGGCAAAATTCTGGACAAGTTCCGCATCAGCGACGGCAGGTACTCCCTGCAGCCTTCCGTCGTTCCCCTTTCCGGGGACGCCGCCCTGGCGCTGCTGCGCAATGCCGGGAAAAAGCCGGGAAAGGTCCTGGCCAGCTTCACCCACGACCGCGGCCAGACCTGGAGCGAGCCGATTGCGGTGCAACCCTGGAACCCCAACTCCTCGCTGGCGGCGATCGGTCTGCAGAATGCGGAAAAAAGCATCCTGGTGGCGCTGAACAACCTGCGCGACGGCCGGCATCGGCTGTCTTTGTACGAGACCGATGCGCAGCTCGAGAATTGGCGCCTGCGAAAGGTTCTCGACGAGGGGCCGGATCCCGACGGGCGGCCGCTGCCACCGGAGCAATATCGCAGCAGCATCAGCAAGGATTATCGCGCCGTCGGCGGGCGGAAAAACGAAGAGGGGCTTACGGCATACCTCTCCCATCTCGATCGCGTCCACCAAAAGGGCCGGGGTTTCGAATTTGAATATGAGTATCCCAATTTCCTGTTGACGGGCGATCGCTTCCACGTGATTTACTCGTGGAACAATTCCCTCATAAAACATGTCTCTTTCAATCGAGCATGGCTGGAGATGCAGCAATGAATGCCGAAATCGTTCTCAGCCATCTGACCTTTGCGCTTGCCATTTTTCTCCTGCTGCCGATCTGCCAACGGCCGGCGACGCGGGTCGCCGTGCTTGCCGGGGCGGCGATTCTGACGCTGATGCCCATAGACGGGCTGTCGCTGGCGGAATATGGGCGCAGCCTGACCAGCGATCTGTCAATAACCACTCTGCTCTGGCTGGCCTGGTGCGCCGGGGCGAGGATCGTCGGTGTCAGGGCGATGCCCGAGCGCCAGCATTTGCAACTCGCGCTCTGCTTCGGCGCCCTGGCGCTGCTGCTTTATCCGGCGGCCCTGGGGCTGACGAGGTTCGATCCGTACCGGCTCGGGTATTCGCCCCAACTCCTGCTCGTCTTCATTTTTGCCATCAGTCTCGGCTTCTGGCTGTTGCGACACTATTTCGCCGCGGCCCTGCTGACCGCCGCCACCGGTTTTTACCTGCTCGGCCTCGGCGCGCCGAGCAACTATTGGGACTACCTCATCGACGGGGTGCTGGGCCTGTACTGCTGGGCCGTCCTCGGCTGGTGCGGCCTGCGGTGGGTTTGGCGCAACCTGAAACCGCGCCCGGCGGAGGACTTAATCCCGGAAAAGGCCCCGGCGTTGGAAAATTCGCGCCAAAGCCCGGCTTATTTCCAGCTTGGCGAGTTGCCACTCCATGGACGGAATGAAGACCATCGAGCCCTTCCTCAGCTTTCCCGCCCGAAGAGCTGCCATGGCTTCATCGGGAAAAAGAACCGGGGCCGATAAACCATGTCCCGCAAGTACCTTTCCGACTCAGAAAAGGAGAACGTTTGATGCACTGGTTAAAATCCCGACGGCTGCACTACCTGGCCGGGGTTACTTTCATTCTGCTACTCACTCTGGCGCTGCTGCGCCTTTTGTTTCTTTTCGGCTATTCGGACATCGATCTTGCCTTGACCGACAAAGCCGCCCTGCTGAAAACGTTGGGGATCGGTCTGCGCTTCGACCTGCGGCTGGCGCTGCTGATCATGCTGCCACTGGCTCTGCTGTGCTATCTGCCCCTCTGGAACATGCTCAGCAGCCGATTCGTCCGCCGGCTCGGCAAGATATACCTGACGGTGACGCTACTGGCCGTCGGACTGCTTTATGTCCTCGATTTTGGCCATTACGACTACCTGGGCGTGCGCATCAACGCCACGGTCCTGCGTTTTGCCGGCGATGCCGAGATCTCCACCTCCATGCTTTGGCAAAGCTATCCGGTGGTGTGGATCACCCTGGGGTGGCTGACCGGCTGCGCCGTCGTCCTGCTCGCTCTCTTTTCCCTTGAGCGCATCTCCCTCGACCGCCCGGCGGCGAAGATCTCCCTTAAATCGGCGCTCATCGGCGCGCCGCTGATCGTTGTGCTGATTGCTTTCGGCATTCTCGGCCGGGTCGGCGATATCAACATCAAGAACCCCGTTCCGCTGCGCTGGAGCGACGCCTTCTTCTCCGGCGATCGGCAACTCGCCGCCGCGGGCTTGAATCCGGTCATCTTCCTCTACGACACCCTGCTGGTTCCCCGCACCCCCTACGACCGGGAAAAAATTTCCACGTTTTATCCGATGATGGCCGATTACCTGGGCGTCGATCAGCCCGACCAGCAGGAATTGAAATTTTCCCGGCACATCGGCGCGCAGCCGCATCGGCTGAATCTCGAACGACCGCCGAATGTGGTGTTCATCATGCTCGAATCCCTCGGCGCCAGTCGGGTGGGCGCCTATGGCAACCCGCTGCGGCCGACGCCGGTTCTCGATGCGCTTGCCGCGGACGGTTGGTTTTTTCGCCATTTTTATGTCCCGGTGGTGAGCACGGCGAAAACGGTGTGGGCCAGCATCACCGGCACTCCCGATGTTTCCCCGGAGGAGACGGCCACGCGAAATCCCCTGATTACCCGGCAGAACACCCTGATCAACGCCTTTGAAAATTATCACAAGTTGTACATGATCGGCGGCAACTCCGGCTGGGCCAACATGAGCGCCCTGATCCGCGAAAGCATAACGGGAATCAAGCTTTACGAGGAAGGTGACTGGCAGGCGCCCAATGCCGACGTTTGGGGCATCTCGGACCTGAACCTGTTCAAGGCGGCGGACCGCATCCTGCGCGACATCCCGGCCGACGAGCCTTTCTTCGCCTATATCCAGACCGCCGGCAATCATCGACCCTTTACCATCCCCCCCGACAATGACGATTTTAAAACGGTCGAGCTGCCGCTGGAAGAGGTGCAGAAGTGGGGATTTCGCTCGCTGGCGCAGTTCAACGCCGTGCGGCTGATCGACTACGACATCGGCCGCTTTCTCCAGATGGCGCGCGAAAGCGGATATTTCGAGAACACCATTTTCGTTTTCTTCGGCGATCACAACAACCGGATCACCACGATTCCGCACATGCCGCCGGCCTTCGAACAACTGGGACTCGAAAGCAACCATGTTCCGCACATCATCTACGCACCGGCGCTGCTGGAGCCGCGCGTGATCGACGAGGCGGTCAATCTGGTGGACGTTCTGCCCACCGTCGCCGGGTTGCTCGGACTCGAATACACCAACCGGACCATGGGCCGCGATCTGCAGCTCTCTGCCGCCGCCGACCGGGCGGTGCCGCTGATCCTGGTGGAAGGGACGTTTCCGATCATCGCCGCGGTGACCAGCGACTATCTGGTCAAAATGAATCACGACGGCAGCAAGGCCACCCTGCACGATCTGCGTTCCGATTCGCCACTGGAGAATGTTTCGGCGCAAAACCCCGAGGAATTCGAACGTCTCGGAAAACTGGCGCTCGGCGCCTACGAAACCTCGCGCTTTATGCTCTACGACAACGTCCGCAAAAGCTCCGCCGAACGGCGCTGACCCGCACTGCACGGGGGAGCCGCTTCTCGGCTCCCCCGTTTTTTTCTCTTCCCTGCCAGAGCAGAGTGTCCATGCCCCGAGCCAACAGGGGCTGCCCGTTTACCGGCTCATCGAAGCTCCACCCGTTCGATTCCTCGGTGCGCGGACTGGCAACCGGCGCAACGGCCTTTCTCTTGCCGCTGTTGCATTTTTCGCCTGGTGCAATATTCTGAAAAACAGTTCGCCAGAAGTCTCTTATTTCTGCGTTTGGCGCCGCTTGCGTCTGTTCGCACCAGAATAATCGGCACGGCGGCGCCCGAAAGGTGGTGGCGCCATGCTGAAGAACCTCCCCGGAAATTCTTTCCTCCCAACCCTCCTCTGCCTTATCGCCCTCCTCGCCACGGCGACCGTCACTCCGGCCATGGAAGGCAAACACGGTCATTCCTCCCTCACTGGCGCGAAAGCGCCCCTCCTTGACGGGCTGATCGACCTCGGGTTTGCGCTCACCACCGACAGCCAGGCGGCGCGGGACTATTTCAATCAGGGGCTGGTGCTGACCTACGGTTTCGACCATGCCGACGCCGAGGTTTCTTATCTGGAGGCGGCGCGCCACGATCCCGAAGCCGCCATGGCCTGGTGGGGCGCCGCCTTGGTGCTCGGCCCCAATATCAACGCCCCGATGAATGCGGCGGACGCACCGCGCGCCTATGAGCGGGCGCAAAAGGCGCTGGCGCTGGCGGCCAAGGCGTCGGAGAAGGAACGGGCGCTCGCCGAAGCGCTGGCCACCCGCTACGCCCCCGAGGCGCCGGCCGACCGCTCCGCCCTCGACGAGGCGTTCGCCGCGGCGATGCGCCAGGTCTACCAGCGCTATCCGGACGATCCGAACATCGCCGTCCTGTTTGCCGAAGCGCTGATGGATCTGCATCCCTGGAACTATTGGACGGAGGACGACCGGGCGCAGCCGTGGACGCCGGAAATCGAAGCGGTGTTGGAAAAGGTCATTGCCGAGCACCCCCGGCACCCGCATGGGCACCATCTCTACATCCACCTGCTGGAAAATTCCCCGAAACCGGAGGCGACGGTGAAGAGCGCCGACATCATCCGGCATCTGGTTCCGGCCGCCGGCCACCTGGTGCACATGGCCGGCCACGCCTACTATGCCGCCGGCCTGTACCACGACTGCAGCGTGGTCAACGAAGATGCGATCGGAGTGGACCGAAAGCTCAAGGCCGCCTTCGCCACCGAAGGCCTCTACCAATTGGCTTACATGCCGCACAACCTGCATTTTCTGCTCGCCAGCTATATGATGGAGGGACGCTCACGGGATGCCGTCGCCGCCGCGCGAAACCTCTCGGCGGGAGTCGATGCACAGCAGATGCGTCACCCGGCGCTGGTTTCCCTGCAGCATTTCTATCTCACCCCCTATTACGCCCTGCTGCGCTTCGGGCATTGGGACGAAATCCTCGCCGAACCGGCGCCGCCCGCCGATCTCCCCTATCCGCAAGCGATGTGGCACTACGCCCGGGGCATGGCCTTGACACGGCAGGGAAATCCGGAAGGGGCCGAGGCGGAATTGACGCAGTTGCAAGCATTGGCTGCGGAACCAGCTTTGGCGGAAATGAAGGTGTGGGATTTGAACAAGGTCACCGACCTGCTGGCCGTCGCCTCCGAGGTGCTGTCCGGCGAGATCGCCGCCGCGCGGGGTGGGAAAGAAGCGGCTCTTGGCCATTTCAAGCGCGCCGTCGCCCGGCAGGACAAACTGCTCTTCGACGAGCCGCCGACCTGGTACTTCCCGGTCCGCCAGGCGCTGGGCGCCTTGCTCCTCGACCTCGGCCGGTGGCAAGAGGCGGAGACCGTGTTCCGCCAGGACCTGCGGAAAAACGCCGAAAATCCCTGGTCTCTTTTCGGTCTGGCCGAAGCGCTGAAGGCGCAGGGGCAGGATGAATTGGGCGCCGATGCGGAACGGCGCTTCCGCCGCGCCTGGGCGCGCGCCGACGTGGAACTGCGCCGCCCGGTGTTCTGAGTTCCGCCGGCACGCCAAGTCCTGATTACGCGATGCGCCGCTCTCCGGCCAGGCCGAAGAGCGGCGCCTTTGCCAGCCGCCTTATGCGCGGCATCAGTTCTCGTCCGGCGCCGCCTCTTCGACGATCAGCGCCCGGCATTCGACGACGGCCGCGACCATCTTTTGCCGGCCGCTGGCGACAAGGCGCTGCACGGTGCCCCGGGACACGCCGATCATCGCGCCGGCCGCCGCCTGGGTCAACCCTTCCCCGTCGCAGAGGCGCAGCGCCTCCAGTTCATCGTAGTGGAGAAAAATGCGCTCGAGCTCCGTCATGGGGATGCCGGCCGGCTTGAAGACGGAACTCCCCGGCGGGCGATGCGGACAGGCGCAATTTCTCGGTTTTTTTGGGCGCGGTGACATCGGACTCCTTCCTCAGGCGCCCTGCGGGGCGGCTTCCGGATGGCCGAACACCCGCGGGGTGAACCTGACGTACCAGGCCGCGGACTGCACCTGGATGATGTAGGCGAGGCTGATGACCAGGGCGGCATCGGAGCCGGCCGGGCCGAAGGCATTGATCGCCACCGCCAGGGCAATGGAGAGGTTGCGCATCACCGTGCCGTAGACCAGGGCGATGGCGTCGCCCCGGGGGAGCAGCGCCTTGCCGGCGAGGGTGCTGAGCAGATAATTAAAGCCATAGAGCAGAACCAGCGGCAAAAAGATGAGGAACAACTGGTCGGGGCGGGCGGCGATGGCCTGCGCCTTCAGCGCCATGGCGATAAAGACGATCCCCAGCACGCCCAAAGTGGAAAGACCGGGGAAACGCGGGGCCAGCGATTGCTGGAAAAATTCTTGCCCATGGCGCCGGATCAGGGCGCGTTGGGTGGCGTATCCGGCGGCCATGGGGAGAAAAACGATCAGCGCGATCTGCTGGAAAATTCCGGGCAGATCGACCTGCACCCTGGCCCCCATCAGGGCTTGAATGTAAAAGGGAGTGGCGAGGGAGCCGAGAATCAAGCCGACCACGGTCATCTTCACCGCCGCCGCCAGGTTCCCTTTAGCGAAACCGGTCCAGGAAATGGTCATGCCGCTGGTCGGGACGAGGGCCGCCAGCAGGAGCCCCAGCGCCATGAACGGGCGATCGGCGAAAAACAGCTTGCCGAGACCGAAAGCGACAAAAGGGATGACGGCGAAATTGATGGCCTGCGTCAGCAGCTGCGCCTTGCCGTCGCCCCCCGCCAGCACCTGCCGAATCTTCAGCGTCACCATCATCGGATAGACCATGAGGAAGGTGAAGGGGAGGATCAGAGCCTTCAGGGAGGCGGTCGCCGCCACCATGCCGAAAAGGAACCCCGCCAGCATCATGACGGGGATGGCCACGGTCAGGCTGCGGTTCAGCCTGGCAAAAAAGCTCCACATATCTGGCGTCCTTCAGCTGAATCGGCGCCGCGTCAGGCGGCGCGGGTCGCGGATTTCGCCGCTTCTTCGATCATGGAAATAATATCGGCAAAGCTTTCGGCGAGGGAATCGGGAAATTCGCCGTCGTCGACCAGGGCGGCCACCAGTTTTCGCGAGTAGTGCAGAAAACGAATCCGGGTCCGGCCGTTGCGGCTGAAGATGACGATGAATTTCGGCATCAGCACCGCCCGTTCCGGATTTTTCGACAAGCTTTTCGCCGCCCTTTGCGGGTTGCACACCTGAATCATATGCAGATCGAAGCCTTCGGCCACCCCGACTCCGTGCCGGCCGAAGGTGCGGGCCATGTCCATTTTCGACTCGTTATGGATGTAAAACCCCCGGCGGGCGGCGGCGCTGGCCAGATCGGCCACGAACTGCTCCACCGGCTTTGCGGTTTCCGCCCGATAAACTTCGGCTTCCATGCGTTTCTCCTTCAGTGGCTGCAGCCGTGCGCATGCCCGCCGCAGGTCTGCGTCGGGGTCAACTCCGGAAGAGCCGCCAGATGGAAGGCGGCCAGATTTTCGGCCACCGTCGGCCCTTGGGCGCGATAGACTTTCAGCCCGGCGCGATTGAGGCCGTTGAGCGCCCCGGCGCCGATCCCGCCCACCACGATGGCATCCACCGGTGCTCCGGCGAGGGCCTTTAACGGACTGCAGGCGCCGTGCGCATGATGCAGATCGCGATTGGCGATCTCGCTAACCTCCCGGGTGTCGGTATCGACCAGCAAGAACATCGGTGCGGAGCCGAAATGGCCGTAAACCAGGCTTTGCAGCCCTTCATTGCGCTCGACGGGAATGCAGAGTTTCATCGTAATTCCTCCTCTGTGTTTTGTGTATTGGCACAATACAGAACAAGACATTCAAAAGTCAATATATTTTTTCCACGTATTTTACGCAGGAATCATTCCGGTCAAACTGACGCGGCGGGCAGGTGTAAAGCCAAAGGCCAGACGGCAATGCCGCTCGTCGTTTGTTGCACGCTATTTGGCGGGTAAACGCCAATCAGCGACCGAGGCGCGCACCGTCTGCTGCGGATATCGGCGTGGGCGTTTCCGGAAGAAAACGACCGCCAGGACATCCACAAGCGCTATCTGGCGATTTTCGCGGTAGTGGAAAAGGAGTTCGGGATGGCCGACGACGCGCGATGATCGGGCGCCGCAAGATGACGGCGGAAGAGGAACCGCCGCCGGCCTCGGGAGGGGAAGAGGAGAACGATTCTCAACGCCCGGGGAGGGTGATGCACAGGCACTCCCCCTCGGCATAGACGGTCTCACCGCGGCAGATGCGGCCGCGGACCACAACTTTACGTCCCTCGGCGGAGACGATGTTCGTCTCGACCGTAACCACCTGCTGCAGCGGCAGCAGGTTGCGGAAGTCGACGTTCAGATTGGCGACGACGATCGAGTAGCCGGCGTTCCAGGCGGCGAGGCCGAGAACCTCGTCGAGAACCGCGGCGATGGAGCCGCCGTGGGCGTGCCCGGGGGGGCCTCCGGTTTCCGGGCCGAACCAGATCTGCGCCTTGAGCTGCCGCTCCGCATCGCGGTAGTAGCGGACGCGATAGCGGTTGCCCTCCGGTTCTCCCGAAACGAAGCGCAGCGATTCGCCGACCAGCGCCGGCGCGTCGAAGGGCACCCAGCCCGGCTCGCCACCGAGGTCGACGGGCGGGGCTGCTAAATCCGTCATCTTTTCACATTTTGCCTGGGACACGATGTTCTTCTCCTTATCGGTTCATTCCGAGCGGCTAAAATAACAGATTCCGCCGCGCGGCGTAAGCTTTGTTTCATCGCTTCGGCTTTGCGTACGTGGAACGCCCTTTGCAATTCCTCCTGCCACTCACTGCCCGGAAGCCGGCCTTCTCCTGGGACACGCTTTCCGGCCATTGGTACGGAGCGGCACTCCTGCAACGGGGATGCCTGCGGATGCAGGAAAAGCCGCCTCTTTCCCGGCCATATCGCGCTATCCGGGGACAGAAAAAGTCCCCTCACATACTATGTGGTTCATTTGAAACAGGAGACTGCCATGACCGCTTCCAGCTTCAACAAAATCATCGAGCAGGGGCTGATCGCCCTGCATCGGGGAGACACCTTCAACGCGCTGGTATTTTTTCAGGAGGCTGCCGAACTGGAAATGCCGCCCGTGGTCCTCTCCTGTCTCGGCTATTGCCTGGCCAAGGAGCAGGGGGAGAGCAAAAAAGGCCGCGCGCTCTGCCTTGATGCGGTGCAGCAGGATCCGAACAATGCCCTGCACTACCTGAATCTCGGGCGCACCTATCTGATTGCCGGACAAAAACCGCTGGCCATCAAAACGTTCCGCAAGGGGCTCAAGGTTCAGCGCCATCCGGGTATCGTCGCCGAACTGAAAAAACTCGGGCTGCGGCGCCAACCCGTCTTCTCCTTTCTGCCCCGGGAAAACCCCGTGAACCGATATGTGGGACTGATCTTTCACTATATCGGGCTGCGCTGAAGGCCGCCGCCCCGATGGCTTCCGGCGGGGCCGGACGCGTTG
Source organism: Desulfuromonadales bacterium (assembly GCA_041677125.1). Taxonomy (GTDB): domain Bacteria; phylum Desulfobacterota; class Desulfuromonadia; order Desulfuromonadales; family JACZKF01; genus JBAYQP01. The sequence goes on from JBAYQP010000012.1 coordinate 50,108, forward strand.
AAGCTGCCGTCCCCGCCGTCTTGCCGCCCTCCCCCCCCTCGCCCGCCCCTGCTGCAACATTTCCTTCCGCCTTTTCAAAAATTTCTTATTCTTTGACCTGCATCATGTTTTTCCCGACGCCTCGCGGTTAATCTGCCCCCACGCTGACGAACCCGATACCCAAGGAGAAACCCGATGAAGCTGAAACATGACATTGGCAGTCTCGCCATTCAGGACGTATTGAAGGAGCATCCCCCGATCGGCGAGATTCTCGTGAAATACGAAATCGGCTGCGTCACCTGCGGGGTCGGCATCTGCCTGCTCAAAGATGTCGTCGCGATCCACGCCTTGGGCGCGGAAGCTGAAGCGAAGATAGAAGAGGAAATCAACGCCTATCTTGAAACGGCGGTCGCCACCGCCTGAGGTTGCATAAATTTCAAACAACCATAAAGGAGAACATCATGAAAAATCTTGCCTGCGGCTGCCCCGGTTCCAATGTGCGGACCATCGAAAAGAAAGAAACCGGCGACAACGCCGCGACCGGCCGCCTCGATTCGGAACTGCGTCAGTGGCCGACCCAGTTGCACCTGGTGCCCCCCTTCGCTCCCTGGCTGAAGAACGCGCACCTGCTCATCGCCGCCGATTGCACCCCCTTCGCCTATGCCGAGTTCCACCGCGACTTCATCAAGGGCAAAGTGCTCGTCAACGCCTGCCCGAAGCTGGACGACACTTCCCCCTATGTCGAGAAGCTGACGCAGATTCTGCAGCAGAACGATATCCAGTCGGTGACGGTGGCGATCATGGAAGTCCCCTGCTGCCGCGGCCTGGGCATGATGGCGCAGAAAGCGGTGGAAGCCTCGGGCAAAGACGTGCCGCTGGAGATCGCGGTGATCGGCGTCGATGGGGAAAGAAGAAGCTGAAATCCGTTGCCGGCAGAAAGGAACGGGCATAAGGAGACGCAATGAAAACCGATGTGACCGCCGTCATGATGGAAGAGCATCAACTCATTTTGCGCATGATCGCCCTGGTGGAGAAGAACACCCGCAAGCTGGAGACCGGCGCCCTCGATCAATGGAATTTCTACCTCGACGCGGTGGACTTCATTCGCAACTACGCCGACCGTTTCCATCACGCCAAGGAGGAGGATGTCCTGTTCAAAGCGCTGGTGGCCAACGGCATGCCCGAGCAGAACTCGCCGGTGGCGGCGATGCTCATGGCGCACGACCAGGGGCGCGTCCATGTGCGGGGGATGGAGGAAGCAGCGCAGCGGGCGCTCGCCGGCGACCCGGCGCCGATCGCCGACATCGTCCGCCATGCGCAAGGCTACGCGGCGCTGCTGCGCGATCATATCGACAAGGAGGATCACATCCTCTACCCTCTGGCCGAGCGCGTGCTGCCGGAAGACCTGCGGCCGCAAATGGTCGAGAATTACCGCATCGCTGCGGCGCAATATCCGCAACTCGGGGAGAAATATCGCCGGATGGTGGAGAGGTGGGAAGCCCAAATCGCGGCCTGAATCCGGGCCAGGGAAGCGGGCGCCTTGAACAATTTGCGCAAAAAGCCGCCTGCCGGGTATTCGGCAAGGCGGCTTTTTTTATCCCGTCGCCGGCCGGGGCGAAGCCCTGTTCGCCCTGATCCTGATTCCCGACCAATCGGCCAAGCATGGAAATACTTGCCGCCAACGCTTCCAGCCGCTAAGGTAGGCCGCAACTTCTTCCCGCAAAGGGCGCCGTGAAAGCTTACGACTGGAACAGCGACAATATTTCCCTGCCGCGCCGTTTCGTCGGCATTTTCAGCTACAGCCGCCGAGCCCTCGAACTCGTCTGGTCGACGCGGCGCGATTTGACGCTGACCCTGGCCCTGCTGACGCTGGTCGCCGGCGTTCTGCCGGCGGGCGCCGCCTGGGTCGGCAAGCTGATCGTCGACGGCGTTGTGGCGGCCATGGAGCTGCACCGGCAGGCTGCCGACGCCAGCACCGGCAACGTGCTGTTGCTGGTCGCCCTGGAGGGGCTGGTGGTGGCCGGCATCGCCGGCGCCCAGCGCGGCATTTCCACCTGTCAGGCGCTGCTGCGGGCGTTGATGGGGCAGCGGATCAACGTCATGATCCTGGAAAAGGCGCTGACCCTGCAGCTGACCCAGTTCGAGGATTCGGAGTTCTACGACAAGCTCACCCGCGCCCGGCGCGAAGCCTCGGTGCGCCCCTTAAGTCTGGTCAACCGCACCTTCGGCCTGGTGCAGAATGGCATATCGTTGGTCAGCTACGCCGTCCTGCTGGTGCAGTTCTCCCCCTGGGCGGTGGTCATTCTCGCCCTCGGCGGTTTCCCCGAGTTCGTCGCCGAAGCCAAATTCTCCGGCGACAAGTTCCGCCTCTTCCGCTGGCGCTCCCCCGAATCGCGCATGCAGATGTATATCGAAACGGTGCTCGCCCGCGAGGACCACGCCAAGGAGGTCAAGCTCTTCCACCTCGGCCCCCGGCTGCTGCAGCGCTACCGCAACATCTTCGCCACCCTCTATGCCGAAGACCGCCGCCTGACCCTGCGTCGCGACGCCTGGGGTTTCGCCCTCGGCCTCATCGGCACCGTCGCCTTTTACGGCGCCTACGCCTGGATCGCCCTCTCCGCCATCGACGGCAGTATCACCCTCGGCCAGATGACCATGTACCTGATGCTGTTCAAGCAGGGGCAGTCGGCGGTCTCGGCCAGCCTGTCGGGGATCAGCGGCATGTACGAGGACAATCTCTACCTGTCCAATCTGTACGAATACCTGGAGCAGGAGGTGCCGCCCGCAGCCGGCCGCCTCGCCGCCGGGCCGCATCCGGGGGACGGCGTGCGCTTCGAGGGGGTCGGCTTCACCTACCCCGGCAGCGAGCAACCGGCGCTGCATGATGTCTCCCTGCACCTGCGGCCGGGGGAAAGCCTGGCGCTGGTCGGGGAAAACGGCTCCGGCAAGACGACGCTGATCAAACTGCTGACCCGCCTCTACGCCCCGGATACCGGGCGCATTCTCCTCGACGGCCTCGACCTGCGACAGTGGGACGCAGACGCCTTGCGCCGGCGCATCGGCGTCATCTTCCAGGATTTCGGCCGCTATCAGTTCATGGTCGGGGAGAATATCGGCGCCGGCGACGTCGAGCATTTCGACGACCGGCAGCGCTGGCGGCAGGCGGCGGAGATGGGGATGGCCACGTCCTTCATCGCCGCTTTGCCCGAGCAGTACGACACCCAGCTCGGCAAATGGTTCAAAGGGGGGCGCGAGCTCTCCGGCGGGCAGTGGCAGAAGATCGCCCTCTCCCGCGCTTTCATGCGCAGCCGGGCCGACCTCCTGGTTCTCGACGAACCGACCGCCACCATGGACGCCCGCGCCGAGGCGACGCTTTACGAACATTTCCGCGAGCTGTGCCGCGGCAAGATGACCATCCTCATCTCGCACCGCTTTTCCACCGTCCGCATGGCCGATCAGATCATCGTCATCCAGAACGGCCGGGTGGTGGAGCAGGGCGCGCACGAGGAACTGATGGCCCGCCAGGGGCAGTACGCCAGCCTCTTCACCCTGCAGGCCGAGGGTTACCGGTAGCGATGTCGGCCATTCTGCGGAAGGGAGATCGACCGTATGCGAATCGAGGTTCTGGGTGACCAGTGCGGCAAATGCCGACTGATGCACCAACATGTCCTGCAGGCGGTGGCAAAACTGGAGATCGCGGCCGAGATCGTCCACACCAATGTCCCAGAAGTCCTGGCGCACTACGGAGTGCGGGGTTTTCCCGGCCTGGCGATCGATGGAAAGCTGAAATCGGCCGGCAAGGTTCTCACGGTGGCGGAGGTGCGGGGGATATTGGCGCAGGCGAGCCGGCCGGATACGAGCTCTTAACTCGTGTAACATCCTGGGCGGGTCTTGAAAAACGCGCCCAAGGGCAAATCTAATTGCAAAAGGAGACGCATATGAAAATCGTGGCGATCATCGGTAGTCCGCACGGCAAGCGCGGCAATACCGCACGGCTAACGGATTATGTGATCGAAGGCGCGCAAGCGGAAGGGGCGGTGGTCGAGACGGCCCTGCTCAAGGGCCGCACTATCGGTCCCTGCGCCGGCTGCGACGTCTGCCACAAAGTGGGCAGATGTTGCCAGCAGGACGAGTTCGAAGCCCTTCGCGAGCGGATCGAGACCGCCGACGGGGTGATTCTGGCCAGCCCCAACTACATCTTCCACGTCAGCGCTCAGCTGAAGGCGTTCATCGACCGCTGCTGCGGCGTCATTCACCGGCTGGGGTTCGAGGGTAAATACGGCGTTTCGGTGGTGACTTCCGGCGGCGGCGGGGACGAGCCCATCGTGGAATACATGAACCGGTTTCTCCTCGCCACCGGCATCCGCCCGGTGGGCGGCGTGCACGCGACGATGGCGGCTTTGCCGGACGAAAAATTCACCTCTGAGCTCCAGGCGCAGGCCCGGACTCTGGGCGCCACCCTGGTCCAATCCTGGCGGGAAAAGCGCACCGAGCTGGATGTTGAGCGGCAAATGGAGGAATTCCGGGCGGGGATGCGGGAGTTGATTCACTGGCGCCGGGAGGAATGGCCGTTCGAGCACGCCTGGTGGCAGCAGCGGCAGGCCTGAAACGGGATTTCCATGCCCGAGAGCTTGAATTGGGAGCGGCGGGCGCCGGGAACCGCCGCTCCGCATGGCTTGCACCGAATGGTCGCAGGAGAGAAAGGACAAAGAAAGCTCATGCCATCGATCCGATGGTTTTCCGGAATCGGCCCAGGGCGATGAAAAAGAAAGCGGCGCCGATTAGGGCGATCGCCAGAAACTGCGGCCACACGATATCCAGACCGGCTCCGCGGTAGAGAATCGCTTGCGAGGCGGAGACGAAGTGGGTGGTCGGAGCGAGTAGCATCACGTTCTGGACAAAATGGGGCATGCTCTCCCGCGGCGTCATGCCGCCCGACAGCATTTGCAGTGGCAGCAGGACGAGGATGATCAGCAGACCAAACTGGGGCATCGAGCGGGCCACCGTGGCGATGAAAATCCCCAAAGAGGTCGTGGCGAACAGATGCAGCGCGGCGCAGGCCAGAAAGAGCGCCACCGAGCCTTCGATCGGCACATGCAGCGCGCCTTCGACGATGAAGACCAGGGAAACTCCCGTCGCCAGCAGCACCACTAGTCCCATTGACCAAACCTTCCCCAGCATGATCTCGCCGGGAGTCACCGGCATGACCAGCAGATGCTCGACGGTGCCGTGTTCGCGTTCGCGGATCAAGGCGGCGCCGGCGAGGATGATCGACAGCATGGTGATGTTGTCGATGATTTTCATCACCGAACCAAACCAGGCCTGTGTCAAGCTGGGGTTGAAACGCGCCCGGAGCGCCAGCTCCACCGGCGGCACGGCGCTGCCGCGGTAGCGCTGAATGAAGGTGTCGACCTCCCCGAGAGCGATCTGCTGGATGTAGCCGCTGCCAATGAACGCCTGGCGCATGCGGGTGGCGTCCACGTTGAGCTGGATCGCCGGCGAACTCCCGGCGAGGACGTCGCGCTGGAAATCGGGGGGAATGTTGAGAACGAAGGTGTACTCCCCGGCATCCATCCCGGAGTCGATTTCGCTCAGCGAAATCCGCTCCGGCGCCAGAAAATACGGTGGATAAAAGGCCGATGCAATGCGCGCCGAGAGGGGCGAGCCGTCCTCGTCGACGATGGCGATCGGCGTCTTATGCAGCGTATCTGGAAAAGCGGTGGCGGCGATGTAGATGGCCCCGGTGAAGCTGTAGGCGATCAGCGCCACCATGATCGGATCGCGCGCCAGGCTCCACAGTTCCTTGATACCCAGGCGGTAGATGTTGGCGGCGCTCCCCATCTCAGGCCTCCTGTTTTTTCAGCAGGGCGATCGAAAGGCCAAGAATGACCGGGATCGCCGGCAGCATCGCCCAGAAGAAGGCGTGCAGGTCGGACAGGGTCAATGCCTTGCTGAAGATGCCGCGGCTGATGGTCAGGAAATGGGTGGCCGGGTAGATCCGTCCGATGAAGGCCCCGGCGCCCTCTAGGGAGGAGACCGGATTGAGCAGACCGCCGAACTCGAGCGCCGGCAGCATGGTGCCGAGCATGGTCACGAACAGCGCGGCGATCTGGGTGCGGGTGAAGGTGGAGGCAAACAGGCCGAAACCGGTGGCGATGACCGTGAAAATCAGCGCGGCCAGAGTCAGGGCGGGAAAGCTCCCCTTGACCGGAACATCGAAGATGGTGACGGCCAGCATGGTCATAAGGAAAAAATTCACCATCGCCATTGCGATGTACGGCAACTGCTTGCCGAGAAGAAACTCGGCGCGGGTGACCGGGGTGACGTAGAGGTTGATAATGGAGCCGAGCTCCTTCTCGCGCACCACCGAAAGCGCCGTCAGCATGGCCGGAATCATCAGCAGGAGGATGGGAATCACCGCCGGCACCATCGCCGGCAGACTCTGCACGTCCGGGTTGTAGCGGAAGCGCGTCTCAATGGTGGCGGCCGCCGCCGTTTCCTGCCCGATCCGGCGTCGCGTCATCTCCGCCAGCCAACCCTGGTGCATCCCCTGCATGTATCCCTGCACCGTCTCTGCCCGTGAGGGCATGGCGCCGTCGATCCAGGCCCCAATCTGCACCGGGGCGCCGCGCTTGATGTCGCGGGCAAAACCTGCGGGGATCTCGATGGCGAGGGAGAGTTCGCCGCTGCGCATGCGGCGATCGAGGGCGGCGTAATCCGCGATCGGCGGGCGTTCGACGAAATAGCGGGAGCCGGCGAGGTTCAGGGCATAATTGTGACTGAGGGTGGTCTGGTCGCGATCAAGAACGGCGAAGCTCAGTTCTTCCACATCCATGTTGACGCCGTACCCCAGGATGAGCATCAACATCAGGCTGCCGAGCAGGGCGAGCGTCCCGCGCACCGGGTCCCGCCGCAGTTCCAGCGACTCGCGCAGCGCATAACTGAGAGCCCTGGCGGGACTGAAGCGGCGGCGGACCGCCGTCGGACCGGCGGGCGCCGCGGATTCCTGCGCAGAGGCGGAAGCAACTGCCTGCGCGGGCGGCCGCGTCTCCGCTGCCGCTCCCGCCTCTTCCAGGTAGCGGATAAAAGCCTCCTCCAGGGTCGCCGCGCCGCGATTGCGCACCAGTTCGGCCGGGGCGTCGCTGACCAGGACGCGGCCGGCATGCATCAGCGAGATGCGGTCGCAGCGCTCCGCTTCGTTCATAAAGTGGGTGGAGATGAAGATCGTCACCTGGTCTCGCCGCGCCAGGTCGATCATCAACTGCCAGAAGGTGTCGCGGGCGATTGGATCGACCCCCGAAGTCGGCTCATCCAGAATCAGCAATTCCGGTTCGTGCACCATCGCCACCGCCAGGGACAGGCGCTGGCGCATGCCGAGGGGAAGGCTCTCCGGCAGCGCGTCGGGGACGCCGCCGAGGCCGAAACGGGTGAGCACGCCCTCGACGCGAGCGGAGATCTCCGCTTCCGGCACCTGGAAGAGACGCGCATGGAGCACCAGGTTCTGGTTCACCGTCAGTTCGGAGTAGAGGGAGAAGGATTGAGACATGTAACCGACCCGCCGCCGGGTTGCGATGTCGCGGGGGTCGACCTTGTGCCCGAAGAGCCAGGCCTGCCCCTCGCTGGCCGGCAACAGCCCGGTCAACATCTTCATCGTGGTCGTCTTGCCGCAGCCATTGGAGCCGAGAAAGCCGAAGATCTCCCCCCGCCGGATGCAGAAACCGACGTGGTCGACCGCCGTAAAATCGCCGAAGCGCATCGTCAGATCGCGCGCTTCGATGGAGATCTCGCTCTCGGCGCCGATGGCCAGAGGGGGAATCCTGACCGGCTGGTGTCCGCGACGTCGCTCTTCCGGCAGCAGGGCGATAAAAGCCGCTTCCAGCGCTTCGGCGCCGGTACGTGCGAGCAGTTCGCGCGGGGTCCCGGTGGCGAGCACTCGGCCGGCATCCATCGCCACCAGCCAATCGAAACGCTGCGCCTCGTCCATGTAGGCGGTAGACACGATGATGCTCACCGTTGGCCGTTGCTGGCGGATGCCGCCAATCAGATCCCAGAACTGGCTGCGCGCCAGGGGATCGACCCCCGTTGTCGGCTCGTCGAGGATGAGGAGGTCCGGGTCGTGGATCAGCGCGCAGCACAGCCCCAACTTCTGCTTCATGCCGCCCGAGAGTTTCCCGGCCGGACGGGAGCGGAACGGATGGAGACCGGTGCTGATGGTGAGGTGATCGATGCGCCGGCGCCGCTCGGTGGGGCTATGGCCGAAAAGGCGACCAAAGAATTGCAGGTTCTCCTCAACCGACAGGGTGGGGTAGAGATTCTTTCCCAGTCCCTGGGGCATGTAGGCGATGCTGGGGCAGACCAGACTGCGGTGGCTCGCACTCCCCATATCGCCCCCGAGGGCTTCCACGCGTCCCATCTGGATCGCCCTGGCCCCGGCCAGCAGAGCCATCAGGCTTGACTTGCCGACGCCGTCCGGTCCGATGATGCCGACCATGCGCCCCGCAGGGATGTCCAGGTCAACGCCATCAAGGGCCAGGCTTTTGCCATAGCGGAGCCTGACGCCCTGCAGGCGGGCAACCGGCGCCGCCGGATTGCAGTCTGGTGTGGTAGGCGAACTTTCGCTCATGGCAAGAGGTTGGCCTGCAATTCGGCCGGCCAGGAGGCCTGCGGATCGAGTCGCACGTAGGCCATCCCAGGCAGGCCGGTCTTGACGTCGGCAATGTACTTTCTGAGCAGGGCCTCGGGAATTTTGGCCTTGATCCGGAACATGAGCTTCTGCCGCTCGCTGGCGGTTTCGACGGTTTTCGGCGTGAACTGGGCGACAGCGGCGACAAAAGAAACCTGGGCCGGCACCACATACTCCGGGGCGGCATCGAAGACCAGCCGCACCTCGGAGCCGATGGCGACTCGACCCGCCTCGGCCGTGGGAAGAAAGAACGTCATGTGGGCATCGGCCAAGTCGATCATGTTCAGCACGTTGCCCCCGGCGGCGAGGACCTCACCGGGCTGAGCCACTCGATACTGGACACGGCCGTCGCGCGGCGCCTTCAACACGCTGTCGTCGATGTCCGCCCCGATCCGCTCTATGGTCGCCCGCGCCGCCTCGACATTCGATTCGGCGCTGATCACCTGCGACCGAGCTGTGGCGATGGCCGCATCGGCCACTTTCACCTGGGCCTCGGCCGCATGGAGAATCGCCTGCGCGCTCAGAAACATGGCACGATCATCGTCCACCTGCTGGGCGGCAACCGCCTGGTCGGAAAGCAATGCCTCCGAGCGCTCCAGACGCCTTTTCGCCGCCCCGACCTCCGCCTGTCGCTGAACCACCGTGGCCTGCGCAGCCGCTTTCTCGCTTTGCCGTTGGGCCACATGACTGCGAGCGGCCTCAATGGCGTTCTGCGCCTGGCGCAGCAAGGCTTCCGCTTCCCTCTTCTGGGCCTCAAGGGCGGCAGTATCCATTTCTGCCAGGACTTGCCCGGCGGTGACGAATTCGCCTTCGTTCACCAGGATTGCCTTGACCCGACCGGCAATTTTGGCAGCGATGTCGATTTCCACCGCCTCGAGGCGGCCATTGCTGCTGGCGAATCCCTCTGGCAGACCTTTTTCCCGCATCGATTGCCAGAAGAAAAGGGCGCCGCCGACGCCAACGACGAGGACGGCAATGAGCAGCCCCATTTTTTTCGTTTTAGACATCGTTCAACCTCTGTCCACCCCCTGGCCG
>JBAYQP010000013.1:0-58218 GCA_041677125.1 Desulfuromonadales bacterium
CCTGATCGCCCTCGCCTCCCTGGTGCTGGGGATGGGGGTGCCGGTCACCGCCGCCTACCTGATCACCGCCGTGCTGGCGGTACCGCCTCTGGGCGATCTGGGCGTTCCGGTCCTCTGTGCCCACATGATCGTCTACTGGCTCAGCCAAGACAGCAACATCACGCCGCCGGTCTGCGTCGCCGCCTACGCCGGAGCCGCTATCGCCGGCGCCGACCCCTGGAAAACCGGTTGGACCAGCTTCAAGTTCGCCAAACTGCTGTACGTCGCGCCGCTCCTGTTCGCCTTCACGCCGTCCATCCTCTTCCAAGCCAAGCCGGTGGCCGTCTACATGCCCGAACTCGAGGGGGATGTCCCCTTCGCCGAAGTCGTCAAGGTGCATGTCAAAGAGGGGGATAGTTTCCTCCAGGGCGATCTCATCGCCACCGTTATGATCGACGGCGAGCTGCAGGAAATCCGATCGAAAAAAGAAGGGAATGTGACCCGGGTCCGGGCCCATGCTGGTGGGTTGGCCAATGCCGGCGAAGCCCTACTCGAAGGGGAGATGGTGGCCACGACACCGAAGGTGATCTCTTCCTTTGTCTCCGCCATCCTCGGGACGGTGGCATTTTCTGCATTAACCATGCTCTTCTGGATCCGGCGAACCACCATAATCGAGTGGCTGCTGCTGGCGGTCGCCACCATCCTGCTCTACTGGCCGACCATCCCCACCGACCTGGCCGGACTGGCCCTGGTGGCCCTCGTCTGGTTCATGCAGCACACCAAGAACAAACGGGAGAGCTTGGCCGCCGCGCCAGCTTAGGAGACAAGAAGATGTTGGCACTCAAAACCATTCTCTACGCCACCGACTTTTCCGAAAGTTCCGGACCGGCGGCCGATTACGCCTTCTACCTGGCCCGGCTCACCGGCGCCCGCCTGCACGTGCTGCATGTGGTCGGAGAACTCGCCGACCACCGCAAAAACCAGGTCCAGCCGGAAGCCTTTAACCTGCTGGAACGGGAGGTGGAGACGCAGGCGGTGAAGGAGATCGAAACCTTCTGCCAGCGCAAATTCAACAGTGACATTTCCTACACGACCGAAGTAGTCATCGGCCGGCCCTTTGATCAGATTTTGAGAAAAAGCCGGCAATTGCCGGCCGATATGATCGTTTTGGGCACCCACGGCCGCACCGGTATCGAACACGTTCTTGTTGGAAGCACCGCCGAACGCGTGGTGCGCCGTGCAACCGTTCCGGTGCTGACGGTCAGGTCCAGCGTCTAGCGCCGGCGAGCGCACGAAAAACGTAAAAAGCCGAGGCTATTGCCTCGGCTTTTTACGTTATGAGGACTGCGTGGCGGCTTTGGCGCTATTCGCTGCGACTGGGCGGCCCGTCCTCCTCCTTGGCGAACCTCCGCGCCGCCTCGGCCATCGCCTGCAAACGGCGGTCGATGCGGAAATTGACCGTCCCGTCCGGCCAGGAACCGTCTTCCTGACGCTTCCCGGCGGGAAAGCCGGTGAGAATCTCGATCCCTTCGTCGATGGTGGACACCGCCCAGACGTGGAAGCGCTCGGCCCGCACCGCCTCGACGACATCGGCGTTGAGGAGGAGATTTTTCACGTTCTGCACCGGAATGATCACCCCCTGCTCACCGGTCAGCCCTTGGCCTTGCAGACGGCGTAGAAGCCCTCGATCTTCTCATTCACCCCGCCGATGGGCTGAATCTGTCCGAGCTGATTGACCGAGCCGGTGACGGCGACACCCTGGCGCACCGGCAAATCGGAGAGGGCCGACATCAGCCCGTAGAGTTCGGTGGAACTGGCGCTGTCCCCCTCGATGCCGGAATAAGACTGCTCGAAGGCGATGGAGGCGGCCAGGGCCAGCGGCTGCTCGCGGGCGAAGCGGTCGCCGAAAAAGCCGGTGAGGATCATCACCCCTTTGTCGTGAATCGGCCCGGAGAGCCGCGCTTCGCGCTCGATGTTGACCAGCCCCCCCTTCCCCATCCAGGTGCGCACCGTCACCCGGGTCGGGCGGCCGAAGCTGTAATCGCCCATTTGCAGCACGGACAGGCCGTTGAGCTGCCCGATGACCTCGCCCTCGGTGTCGACCAGGATCGTCCCCTCGTCGATGAATTCCTGGATGCGCTCTTCCATCTTGTTGGAGCGGTAGATCTTCGCCGCGATGGCCCGGGTGACCTGGTCGCGGCCGACGTGGTCGCACCCTTCCTTCTCGGCGTAGTAGGCCGCCTCGCGGATCAGGTCGGCCAGGTCGATGAAGCGCGAGGAAAGGCGGGTCTTGTCCTCGATCAGGCGCGCGGCGTGCTCGATGAGGCGGGCGACGCCGGAAGGTTCGAAGGGGAGCAGGTTTTCTCTCTGGCACTTGGTGGCGACGAAGCGGGCGTAGCGCTGCACGTTTTCCCGGGTGTTCTTCATCATCCGGTCGAAGTCGGCCTTGACTTTGAAATACTTGCGAAAATCGGGATCGAGCTGGTAGAGCAGATAGTACAGCATGGGGTTGCCGATGAGCACGATCTTGCAGTGCAGGGGCACCGGCTGCGGTTTCAGGGTGACGGTGGCGATGAGCCGGAACTGCTCGGCCATATCCTCGATCTTGATCTCCTGATTGCGGATGCAGCGCTTGAGCGCCTCATAGGAGAAGGTGTTGAGCAGCACCTCGCGGCAATCGAGAATGATGTAGCCGCCGTTGGCTCGGTGCAGCGCGCCCGCCTTGATCATCGTGAAATTGGTGCTGGCGTTGCCCATCTGAATGATATGCTCGATGCGGCCAAACAGGTTGAAATAGGTGGGGTTGGCCTCGATGACCACCGGCGCGCCGCTCAATTCGCCGTTGTCGACGAAGAGGTTGACCCGGTAGCGATCGAAGGAGGGCTCCTGCCGGCCCATGTGTATGCCGGGGATGGAAATCTGCGGACCCTGTGCCGGGCGGAACTCGTCGATGCGGTCCTGAATATCCTTTTTGCAGCGCTCCAGATGGGCGCTCACCTCCGGGTATGCGGCGTATTTTTTTTCCAGGTTATCGAAAAGGTGGGCGATGGAACTGAGGAGAATTTCTTTTTCCACCGCCACGGTGGCCTCGCGCATCTCACCTTCGATCTGCCGGATTTCGCGCACGACTTCGTTGAGCTGACTCTTGAGCTGGTTTCCTTTTTCGTCCAGCGCCGCTTTTTCTTCGCTGCTGAGGGCTTCGTATTCCTGCTGGGAAAGGGGGTGTTCATCCTTGAGGGGCACCAGCACCATGCCGTGAACGGTGCGTTGCAGAGTAAAGCCTTCCTGATTCACCCGCTCGTCGAGGGATTGGAAGCGTTCCCGGTTTTTTTCCTGATAGGTCTCGGAAATGCGGGTTTTCGCTTCTTCATATTCCCGGCTTTCGAACACTTTGGGAATTTCCTCCCCGAGACGGGCGATCATTTCCTCCACGGCCTTGTGCAACTGCCGCCCCATGCCGGCGGGCAGTTGAATATGTCCCGGCCGGGTGCCGTCCTCGAAATCGTTGACGTAGCACCAATCGGCGGGAACCGGCTCGTCGGCCGCCCGCTGCAACAGCAATTGCTCGATGGTGGAGGAGCGTCCGGTGCCCGGTTCGCCGAGGATGAAAATATTGAAGCCGTTGTTGGGAATCCCCAGACCAAATTCGATGGCGGCGAGCGCCCGGTCCTGGCCGATGCTCCCCTCCAGACAGCTGACCTCGCGGGTGTCGGCAAATTCGAACTGGGCGGGATCGCAGACCCAGGCAAGCTCCTCTGGAGACAAGCGGCACTGTCGCACGTCAGTCCTTTCCGTGATCGCAGGTGATGAGGGTTACGGGAGCTTCCAGGTAGCTTTTCATGGCGGTGAGAAATTCCGCCGCGTCGGCGCCGTCGAGAATGCGATGATCGGCGGACAGGGTCAGACGCACGGTCGGCGCGATGCCGGGGTCGCCTTTTTCTCCGACCACCGCCTCGCCCTTCACCGTGCCGACGGCGAGAACCGCCGCCTGCGGCGGCGTGATGATCGCGCTGAACGATTCCACCCCGAGCATCCCCATGTTGGAGATGGTGAAAGTGCCGCCTTCCAGCTCCTCGGCGTTCAGACGGCCGGCGTGCGCTTTTTCCACCAGTTCGGCGGTGCGCCGGCCGATTTCCTTCAGCGACAGCCGACCGCAGTCGCGCAGGACCGGATTGTACAGGCCGCGGGCGGTGGCCACGGCGATGGCGATGTGGACCCGTTCCTGCGGCGCCGCCTCTCCTTCGACCCAATGGCTGTTAACCCAGGGATGATCGAGCAGACAGCGGGCGGCGGCGGAAATGATGAAATCGTTGATGCTCGCCCCCAGGTCCTTGCGGATGCGAATGACGTCCGTCATGTCGACCGCCACGGTAACGAAAAAGTGGGGTATCGACTGCCAGCTCTCGACCATTTTGCGGGCGACCAGACGGCGGATTTTCACCGAGCGCTCCGGACGGCTCTTCTCGCCGGCTGCGGCTGTCGCCGGTTGCGCCGGCTTTTCGGACGGGGCGCCGGCGGCTTTGCCACGGGCGCTGGCGCGCTCGACATCGGCCGTTACGATCCGGCCGCCCGGCCCCGTGCCCCGCACCCGGTTCAGCGCGAGCCCCTTTTCTTTCGCTAAATTTCGCGCCGCCGGGGAGGCGACGATCTGGTCGATGCTCAAACCAGCCGATGTGCGTTGGGCTGGCGGCGGCGGGGTGTCGATCTGTTCCGCCTTTTCCGCCCCCTTTTTCGCTTCCGCCGCCGGGGCTTTTTTCGCCGCGGCCCCTTCTTCCAGCGGCGCCGCTTGCGGTTGCCGTTCTTCCGCCGGAGCCGTTATTTCCTCGGTCTCGGCCGCGGCCTCTTTCTTTTCCGCCGTCTCGGACTTTTCGGGGCGGGGTTGCTCTTCGCCCGCGCCATTGAGCACGGCGATGACCGTCCCCACCGCAACCGTCTCGCCCTCGGCAACCCGCAACTCGCCCACGGTGCCGTCTTCGAAAGCCTCCATTTCCATCGCCGCCTTATCGGTCTCCACCTCGGCGATAACGTCGCCGCGGGAAATCCGGTCCCCCTCTTTGACCTGCCATCTCAAAATGGTTCCCTCCTCCATCGTATCGCTCAACTTGGGCATGGTTATTTCTGTGGCCATGGATTATTCGTCTCCCGTCAAAATGGCAATAATGGTTTGCTCTGGAGAACCGCCGCCGCGGCACGGAGCGGTCGCAGCCTACTCCAATATTTCCCGCACCCGGGCCACAATCCTGGCCACATCGGGGATGGCCGACTGCTCGAGTTTTTTGTTGTAGGGCATCGGCACATCGGCGCAGGCAACCCGCAATACCGGCGCATCGAGGTGGTCGAAGGCTTGCTCCACGATGCGCGCCGCGACCTCGCCTCCCCAGCCGCCCGTAAGCCAGCTTTCCTCGACGGTCACCACTCTGCGGGTCCGCCGCACCGAATCAAGCACGCTGACCATATCCAGAGGATTCAGGCTGCGCAAATCAAGCACTTCCGCCTCGATGCCCGCCGCGACCAGTTGTTTGGCCGCCTCCAGGCAGGTATAAACCATGCGCGACAACGTCACCAAAGTCACATCCCGCCCCGGACGCTTAATATCGGCCACCCCGAGGGGAATGACGCAATCCCCGTCCGGCACCTCCCCCTTGATGGCATAGAGACCTTCGTGTTCGAGGAACATGACCGGGTCATCGCTCCGGATGGCGCTCTTCAGCAGCCCTTTGGCATCGGCCGGAGTGGAGGGAACGATCACCCGCAAACCCGGACAGTGCATGAACAAGGCCTCAAGATTATGCGAGTGCTGCGCTCCCAACTGGTGCCCGGCGCCCCCCGGGGTCCGAATGACCAGGGGCGCCCTGGCTCGACCGCCAAACATATAGCGCACCACCGCCACGTTGTTCATGATCTGGTCCATAGCGACGATGGCGAAGTTGACGGTCATCAACTCGGCAATCGGGCGCAGGCCGGCCATTGCCGCCCCGCAGGCCATACCGACGATTCCCGCCTCGGAAATGGGCGTATCGAGCACCCGCCGCTCGCCAAAACGCGCCAGAAGACCTTTGGTCACCTTGAAAGATCCCTCGTACAAGCCGACATCTTCACCGAGGATAAAGACCGATGGATCGCGGTCCATTTCTTCATGCAGCGCCTGATTCAATGCATCACGACAGGTTATTTCGGCCATATTGTTCCCCTTGGGCAGGCAGGGCGCGGTTACCCCGCCCCTCCATTAACATCGCTATTCCACATACACATCGGTCCACAACTCCTCCAGCTCGGGGTCCGGGCTTTCTTCGGCGAAATGGATCGCTTCGGCAACTTTCCCCTTCTCCTCGGCCTGGATGTTTTCCACCGCCGCCTGATCGGCATGGCCGTTTTCGATCAGCCACCGGGCGAAATTGGGAATGGGATCGCGCTCGCGCCAGATTTTCCTCTCCTGTTCGCTGCGGTAGGTGCCGGGGTCGGAAATGGAGTGGCCGCGGAAACGGTAAGTCAGGGCTTCAATATAGGTCGGACCGCCTCCCTCGCGGGCGGTCCGCACTGCCTCGCGAACCGTCTCGTACACCGCCAGAACGTCCATCCCGTCCACCTTCAGGCCCGGCGTTTCATAGGCGCAGCTTTTTTTGTACAAAGTTTCCATGGCACTGGCGCGGGTCACGCTGGTGCCAATGCCGTAGCCGTTATTCTCACAGAGAAAGACAACCGGCACCCGGTAAAGCGCCGCCATGTTCATCGCCTCGTGGAAAACGCCCTGATTGGTGGCGCCGTCGCCGAAGAGACACACCACCACCTCATTGCCGCCGCGATACAGAATCGAGTAGCCGAGGCCGACGGCGAGCGGCAGATGACCGCCGACAATGCCGTACCCCCCCATGAACCGGATGTCGGGATCGAAAAGATGCATCGATCCCCCTTTCCCCCTGCTGCAACCGGTGCTTTTGCCGTAAAGCTCGGCCATCACCGCCTTCGGGTCGGCCCCCTTGGCGAGAATCAGGCCATGTTCGCGATAGGCGCTGATCATGTAATCGTTGCGGGCGAGCGCATGCGCCACCCCCACGCCCACCGCTTCCTGACCGCTGTAGAGATGGAGAAATCCGCCCATCTTGCCTTGACTGTAAAGCTTCGGGCAGGCTTCCTCGAACTCGCGTATGCGCACCATGTCTCGGTAGAACGCCAGCAGTTCTTCCACCTCGAGCAGCCCTCGCTCTTTCTTGAATGATGGCATTGCAAATCCTTCTCGTTTTTTCAGGTTATGCAAAAGTCTAACAGCCGCCCAGATGATGGCAAGGCAAGCACCAATCGGACTTTCATCAAGATTCTTCGAAAAGGGATGGGCGTGCAGCCAAATAAAAGGGCCAGGAGATTTTCTCCCGGCCCGTGGGTTTTAAAATGTACGGCTGAGCATCAGCCCAGAAACAGATTTTGGTTGCGCGCTCGATTGGCCAGAATCGTCGGGTCGATTACTTCGCCGCAGGAGCAACATTTCCAGGCATCGAAGGCCCGAACGAAATCGTAGAATTTCTCGGCATACATTCTCCCTTTACACTTTGGACACTTCATGCGTTTACCCCCTTGTATGGACTGTTTGGCCTCTCGGATTCGTTCAAACTCTCCATGTCTTGTTTCACTAGACGTGCCAGATTGCCGGGAGGGGGAGGAGGAATGGACGAAGGAGGGCCGGGGGTAAAGAGGAATGCCTTTCGTTCCGAAGGCTTATCTACCGTTAAAAAAATTCCCTCCAGGCTCTAATGCGGCCCGGACCGACACCGCGAACCCGCTGTAAGGTTTCCAGGCGGCCAAAGTCGCCATTTTTCTGACGATCGGTTTCAATCGCCAACGCAAGCGCCGGCCCGATTCCGGGGAGAAATTCCCAGTCCTGAAGACTCATTCTATCAGGATGGAGGGGTATGCCAAGCGCCACCCGCTGCCCGGCCGGAAGCCAAGAGGCTTGAATCTCGAACTTTCCTCGATCATCTTGCACCAGGTTGAAAAGTTCCCCCGACTGCAGGGGCATCTGGAGCTGCGCCGCCGCGCCCCGATAATCGGCAATGGACCTTCCCGTCATTTTGATGACGGCGGATAAGGGGGTACCGTCAGAAAATTGATGCACCCCAGGCCGCAAAAATCCTTCCCCAAGACCGACCCAAACCCGTTGCGCCGATTCGACGAAAAAGGCCGGGGGAGCCTCCTGCAGGAGGGCCGCCCGGCCGTAAGGGAAAAGCAGAACCGCACAAAGGAGCAGCAGAAGAAGCGCCGCGCCCCGAGATTTTTTCACCCGGTTGGCTCCTGATCCTTATGCAGCTTATATTGAAAAGCATCGACCAGAGCATGGTAGGAGGCATCGATGATGTTGTCCGAAACCCCCACCGTTCCCCAGCGGGAATTGTTGTCTCCCGACTCGATAAGCACCCGGGTAACGGAGGCGGTGCCTTTTCCCGCCGGCAAAACCCGAACCTTATAGTCGAGCAAGCGCATCTCCTGCAGTTGCGGATAGAAGTTCTCCAGCGCCTTGCGCAGGGCGTGATCCAGGGCATTTACAGGCCCGTTCCCCTCGGCCGCCGTATGTTCGATGTGGCCGCCGACTTTCACCTGCACCGTTGCCTCGGAAGAAGGTTTTTCATCCTCATGCCGTTTGGTGTCGATGACCCGGAAGCCGATGACCGAGAAATGTTGTTGCAAAGTGCCCAACGCCTTGCGCATGAGCAGCTCGAAGGAAGCCTCGGCCCCCTCGAACTGAAATCCTTTGTTTTCCATTTCCTTGATGTCTTCAAGAATTTTCAGGGTAACCGGGTCCTTGCTGTCGAGGTTGATATTGAACTCCTCGGCCTTGGCCAGGATATTCGAGCGGCCCGAGAGGTCGGAAACCAGCACCCGGGTCACGTTGCCGACGGTTTCCGGCCGAATGTGCTCGTAGGTTTCCGGATGGCGCTGGATGGCCGATACGTGCACCCCGCCCTTGTGGGCGAAGGCGGAATTGCCGACGTACGGCTGATGCTTGTTCTGCACCAGATTGGCCAGTTCGTAGATGTAACGCGAAAGGGCGCGCAGGCGCTTGAGCTGGGCATCGGAAATACATTCCTTCCCCATCTTCAACCGCAGGGAGGGAATAATGGAACAGAGATTGGCGTTGCCGCAGCGCTCACCGAAACCATTGATCGTGCCCTGCACGTGAACGATGCCGTGTTCCACCGCCATCAGGGAATTGGCCACCGCGCAATCGCTGTCATTGTGCGTATGAATACCCAGGGGAGCGTTGACCGCTTGCTTGACGGCCTGCAGAATGGCCGGAATCTCGTGCGGCAGGGTGCCGCCATTGGTGTCGCAGAGGACCAGGCAATCGGCGCCCGCCTGCTGCGCCGCCTGCAACGTTTTCAACGCGTAATCGGGATTGGCCTTATAACCGTCGAAGAAGTGTTCGGCATCGTAAATCACCTCGCCGACATGGCGTTTGAGGTAAGCTAGGGAATCGTATATCAGCTCAAGATTTTCCTCCAGGCTGATGCGCAGCGCCTCGCGAACGTGAAAATCCCAGGTCTTGCCGAAAATGGTGACCACGTCCGGTTCGGCCCTGATCAAGGTGCAGATATTATTGTCCTTGTCGGGGGTGGTCCTGGCCCGCCGGGTGGAGCCGAAAGCGGCGATTTTCGCCTGTTGCAGGGAGACGCTTTTTATCTCCTGGAAAAAGGCGATGTCTTTGGGATTGCTCCCCGGCCACCCCCCCTCGATATAATGGATTCCCATCTCATCGAGCATCTGGGCGATGCGGATTTTATCCGCCACCAGAAACGAAATGTCTTCGGCCTGGGTGCCATCGCGCAGGGTGGTATCGTACAACTTGATCATAGCCATTGCCCATCATCCTTATAATCAAGAATAGGGGCGATCACGAAAATCGCCCCTATTCAGCTTCATGCCAAACATGCGAATAACGCAGATTATTCGAAGGTCACATCCTTGGCGCCAAGGCCGAAAGCCTGGTGCAGCACCCGAACCGCAAGCTCGGTATATTTGGAATCGACGATGCAGGAAATCTTGATCTCGCTGGTGGAAATCATCTGGATATTGATACCCTCCTGCGATAGGGTCTCGAACATCTTGGTCGCCACCCCGGAATGGGAGCGCATGCCGGCGCCAACGATGGAGACTTTGGCCACGCTTTCGTCGCTGGCCACGCCGCTGGCGCCGATTTCGTTGGCCGTTTCCTGAATGATCTTCATCGCTTTCTTGAGATCGGCCTTGGTCACGGTAAAGGTCAGGTCGGTAAAACCCTCGTGCGAGACGTTCTGAATGATCATATCCACCGTGATATTGGCCCGCGAAAGAGGGGAGAATATCTTGGCGGCGATCCCCGGCCGGTCGGGCACGCGGAGCACGGAAATTTTGGCTTCATCCTTGTTGTAGCTGATCCCCGAAACCAGAACGGTTTCCATATCGGCATCCTCCTTACGCACCAGCGTGCCTGGATTATCGTTGAAACTCGAACGGACGTGAATAACCACCCCGTACTTTTTGGCAAACTCCACCGAGCGGATCTGCAGCACCTTGGAACCCAAAGAGGCGAGCTCCAGCATTTCGTCGTAGGAGATCCGCTCCATCTTGGATGCCTCGGGAACAATGCGCGGATCGGTGCTGTAGACGCCATCGACATCGGTGAAGATTTCGCAGACATCGGCCTTCAGGGCCGCCGCCACCGCCACCGCCGAGGTATCGGAGCCACCGCGGCCGAGAGTGGTGATGTTCCCCTGGCGATCGATTCCCTGAAAACCGGCGACCACGATAATGGTGCCGTTTTTCAGATCCTCGCGAATTTTGGCGTCGTCGATTTCCTCGATTCGGGCCTTCGAGGAAGCGCTGTCGGTAATCACCGGGATTTGAAAGCCACAATAGCTTTTCGCCTTGTAGCCCATGGCATTCAGGGCCATGGCGAGGAGGCCGATGGTCACCTGCTCGCCGGTGGAGACGACGACATCGTATTCCCGCTCGCTGGGGAATTCGGAAATCTCGTTGGCCAGCGCCACCAGCTTATTGGTTTCGCCGGCCATGGCGGAGACGATAACCACCACGTCGTTGCCATCGTCGTAGCTTTTGGCTACCCGTCTGGCAACATTGCGAATCCGTTCGACGCTGCCGACGGAGGTGCCGCCGTACTTTTGCACAACCAGGGCCATAATTACTGATTCCTCCTTTGGTGGAAAAAGCGGCCGGTTAGGGCGCGAAATGGTTGGAAAGCAATTAAAATCGCCTTTAACGCTTACGGCCGATTTTATGCACCGCCCGGCCTTCGGCGTCCTCCGCCGACTCCCGGACCATTTCCGGCAGCGTCGGATGGGCGTGAATCACTGCGGCAAGGTCGGCGGCGGTCATTTTCCGCTGCATGGCGACGGTGATTTCGGCGATCAAAGCCGAGGCCTCCTCGCCGACGATGGTGGCGCCGAGAATCTGGTTGTCCTCTTTTCCGGCCAGGATTTTTACCAGTCCCCGTGTTTCGCCATCGCACATCGCCTTGCTGGAGGCCTGATAAGAAAATCGCCCGATATTTACCGCCAGTCCCTGCTCCTTGCAATCCTCTTCGTTCAGCCCGACCTGGCCAATTTCCGGCAGGGTGAAGATGGCGCTCGGAACCACCCGGTAATCGGCCCGGGCATCACCGCCCAAGGCATTGGCAACGGCGATTTCCCCCTGGTAGCTGGCGACGTGCGCCAGTTGGATGATGTTGGTCAGATCGCCGATGGCATAGACGCCTTCGACCGAAGTCCGCATCCGCTCATCCACCCGCACTGCGCCCTTGTCCATCTCGATGCCGATTTCCTCGAATCCGTAACCGCTGGAATTGGGCGCCCGTCCGACGGCAACCAGAACTTTCTCCACCCGCACGGTATCGTGGCCGGACATGCTTACCGCGACTTCACCCTCTCCGACCTCCAGACCTTCCACCGAGGTGCCGGTGAAGACCTTTACCCCCTGTTCGCGGTAGGATTTTTCCACTTCCCGCACCGCCTGCCGATCGCTACGGGCAAGCAAGGCCGGCAGTTGTTCGACAACGGTCACCTGACTGCCAAGGGCAGCGAAAATGCTGGCGAATTCGCAGCCGATATAGCCGCCGCCGATTATGAGCAGGCTCTTGGGAAGGTCCTTAATAGCAAGAATTTCATTGCTGGTCAAAACATTTTTCCCGTCGATGGCCAACGCTTTCGGACGGGCGACAAGGGAACCGGTGGCGAGAATGATATTCTTCGCCCGGATACGTCCGGTGACCTCCCGACGGCGAATTCTGATTTTTCCCGGTCCCTCCAGAGACGCCTCTCCGCGAAAGATTTCGACACCATTCCCCTTGAGCAGTTGCTCGACGCCGCCGACCAGTTTGCCGACCACCGCATCCTTGCGCGCAGCCGCCCGGGAATAGTCGAAGCGCATCTGCGACAGCTCGATGCCATGTGCATCGGCCTGCCGCAGGCGCTGCAGCATCAGGGCGGTGCTGTAAAGGGCTTTGGTGGGAATGCAGCCGCGATTCAGACATGTTCCACCGACTTCCGCCCGCTCCACAAGACAGACGCAGGCCCCTTGCTGGGCGGCGCGGATGGCGGCCACGTAGCCGCCGGGGCCGCCGCCGATAACGGCGATGTCGAATTCGGTCATCGTGCCCTCTCTTTTTCTCGCCAGCACCGTCCCAATTCGACCAGAAGGCGCTCATTTTGCGCTTCGCTGGCCGTGAAAAGCAAGCGACGGCCCATTTCGTCGATGTATTCTATATGGAGTCGCAGTCCGCCGGTCGGAAGTTCGGGAATTCGGTCGGCCCACTCCACCACGGTGACCCCGCTTTCCAGGTATTCGTCGAAACCCAAGTCTAGCAGATCTTCAGGGTGCGCAAGGCGATAGAGATCGAAGTGGTGAAGAGGGCAGCGGCCCTGGTGAATGTTGAGCAGAGTATAGGAAGGACTGGCGACCGGTTCATCCGCCGGCACGCCGAGGCCGCGCGCCACCCCCTGCACCAGACAGGTTTTCCCCGCCCCCAGATCCCCACTGAGCAGGAGAAGCACGGGCGGTTGCAGCAGCCGCCCGATGAGTTCGCCCAAAGCCTGGGTGTCGGCGGGCGAGAAGGTCTCCAGTTGCAATTCCAATGTCAGATGCCCATGGTGCGGATGATATCCAGACGGCCCACCACGCCAACCACCTTCCCTTTTTCGACGACCGGTATAAGGTGAGCCTTTTTCTCCACCATCAGCGCGGCGATTTCGTTCACCGGCGTTTCCGGTACGCAGGTAACGACCTCACGGGTGCAGATTTCGCCGACGGTGCGGGCGGTGATCCGGTTGACCTCGTCGCGAAAATTCTTCTCGCTTTCGAGATAAAGGACCCAGTCGAAAAGAGTGACAACCGTGGGAACATGCAGCGGCTTGTCCTGCTCCACCATATCAGTTTCGGTGACGATCCCCTCCAGCCGTCCTTCCGCATCCAGCACAGGCATGGCGCTGACCCGGGTGTCGACGAAGAGACGGGCCAGTTCATCGATGGTCGTCGCGGCCCTTACCGAATGGACCTGTTTGGTCATGATATCCTTGGCTGTCAACATGCAAAATCCTTCCATGGCAGCGGGCAGCGCTTTTACGCTTCCCCTGATGCAAAATCGATGAGTTCCTTACGGGCTGCGGGCAATTCCCGCAGCAGATCAGTGGCGATCATGCCGGCGTCGCCAAGAAGTGGCAGCAGGCGGTCGGCGGCGCGGCCGTGCAGATAGACGCCGAGGGCGGCGGCCTCTTCGGCCGGCGCTCCCTGGGCGAGCAGGGCGCCGATAATGCCGGTGAGCACATCCCCCATGCCGCCGCTGGCCATTCCCGGATTGCCGCTGCCGTTGATGCGCACCCGACCGTCGGGAAAGGCGGTGACGGTGCGCGCCCCCTTGAGGACGAGCACCACCTTGTAAGTTTCGGCAAAACGTCGCGCCGTCCCGATGCGGTCCGCCTCGATATCCTCGATGGATGCGCCGGCCAAACGCCCCATTTCGCCGGGGTGCGGCGTGAGGACGGTCGGCGCCGAGCGCTCCAGGAGGATTTCCGCACAGCCGGCGAGGGCATTCACGGCGTCGGCATCGAGGACAACCGGGTGCGGACAAAGGCGAATCAATTCCCTGAGCAGGGCGACGGTTTCCTCCCCCTGCCCCATTCCCGGCCCGATGGCCAGGGCCTTTTTCCCTGCCCACAGCGCCTTGAGTTCAGGTAATGCCGCCGCCCCCAGGGCGCCTTGCACCGAGGGCAGCGGCGCCGTCATCGCTTCGGTCAGTTTGATCGCCAGCACCTCCTGGATGCAATCCGGGCAGGCCACCGTCACCAGGCCGGCGCCGGTGCGAAGCCCCCCTTCGGCGGCCATAGCCGCCGCCCCGGATTTGCCGGTGGCCCCGGCAATCACCAGCAGATGTCCGAAGGCGCCCTTGTGCCCGGTCAGCGGCCGAGGAGAAACCTGTTTTCTTGCTTCAGCGGCATCCACCAGGCGGTGCCGCTCCCCGGTCTCCCGGGACAAATCCACGGGTATGCCGATATCGACCACCGCCAACTCCCCGGCATATGCGGCGCCGGGCAGTACTGCATGCCCTATTTTGAGCGAATCGAAGGAGACGGTGAGCTCGGCCCGCACCGCGCGACCGAGAACCTTGCCCGTCGTCGCATCGATCCCCGAGGGGATGTCGACCGCCAGCACCGGCAAAGCGGCCGCGTTGATCCAGTCGATGGCCTGCGCATACAGGCCGCGGACATCGGACGTAAGTCCGGTGCCGAGCAGGGCATCGACGAGCAGGGCATCTTGCCCTGAAAGTGCCTGGTCCAGCGCATTTTCGTCGGCCGCAAAGAAAATCTCGCCGCCGCTTTGCTGCAAGGCGTGCAGGTGGATAGCGGCATCGCCGACGATCGTCCCGGCTTCGGCCAAGACCAGCGTCCGCACCTGCCAGCCGGCGTGCCGCAGCCAGCGGGCGATGACGTAGCCGTCGCCGCCGTTGTTGCCTTTGCCGGCCAGCACCAGCACCGGCCCCGGCGCCAGGGCAGCGAAACGGCGCAGCAGGATCTCGGCGGCGGCGCGGCCGGCGTTTTCCATAAGGACCACACCGGGGATGCCGATTTCCTCGATGGCGCGCCGATCCAGAGCGCGCATTTCGCTGGCGGTCAGCAGTTTCATGCTTTTTCCAGAACGACGGTGGCGACGGCGTAATCGCCGTCATGGGAATAGGAGAGGTGCGCGGCTTCGAGCCCCCGCTGGCGAAAGATTTCCAGGGCGCGGCCGGTAATGCGCAAAGATGGACAGCCGAGGGCGTCGTTCACCACTTCCATGTCCTGCCAGCCGATGCCGTCCCGCAACCCCAGGCCGAGCGCTTTGACAAAAGCCTCCTTGGCGGCGAAACGAGCCGCCAGATGCGGCGCGGGATCGTGCTTGACTTCGGCGTATTCCCGCTCGCCGGCGGTAAACAGGCGCTCCAGCAAACCCTCTTTTTTCTCCGCGACGAATCGGCGAAATCGGCCGATGCGCACCAGGTCCGTGCCGATGCCGGCGATCATGGCCTCAGCTCGCGCGCACCAGGTCGGCCATTTCCCGCACCGCGCGCTCCATACCGACCAGAACCGCCCGGGAAACGATGCTGTGGCCGATGTTGAACTCGACGATGCCGCCGAGAGCAACAACGGGGCCGATGTTGCGGTAATCGAGACCGTGACCGGCGTGAACGCTGAGCCCCAGTTTGTGCCCGCCACGGATGCAAGCCTCGATCTTCTCCAGTTCCTTGCCGGCGGCCGTTTCCGTTTCCGCGTTGCAATAGGCGCCGGTGTGGATCTCGATGGCGTCGGCGCCGAGGCGGTGCGCCGCTTTCACCTGCTGCATATCGGGATCGACAAAAAGGCTGATCAGGATGTCCCGTTGCCGCAACGTGTCGATGGCGCCCTTGAGGCTTTTCAGATGACGAACGACATCGAGACCGCCCTCGGTGGTCAATTCCTCCCGTCGCTCCGGAACCAGTGTCACCGCGTCGGGGCCGATTTTGACCGCGATGCCGGTCATCTCCTCCGTCGCCGCCATCTCCAGATTAAGGCGGGTCTTCACTGTCTGCCGCAGCAGATATACATCGCGATCCTGAATGTGCCGGCGATCCTCCCGCAGGTGAACGGTTATGCCCCCGGCCCCCGCCAGTTCGGCAATGGCGGCCGCCGTCACCGGATCGGGCTCGCGCGTGCCCCGCGCCTGGCGGATAGTGGCCACATGATCGATGTTGACTCCCAACCTGGCCATGCCGCCTACTCCTTCCCGCCCAGATGCTTTTCGATGGCGGCTCCGATGCCGTGCGCCATCTCGGTTATTTGATATTTATCCTGACCTTCGAGCATGATACGCAGCAGCGGTTCGGTGCCGGAATAACGGATCAGCACCCGGCCGGAGTCACCGAGTTTTTTCTCGGTATCGGCAATCACTTTCTGGATTTCCGCGAACTCGGCCAGATCGCGTCGTTCGGCCACGCGCACATTGAGCAGCACCTGCGGCAAGGCGATCATCACTTCGGCCAACTCCGACAGCGTCCGCCCGCTGCGCTGGATGATGGCCAGAACCTGCAAGGCGGAAATCATGCCGTCGCCCGTCGTATTGTGATCGAGGAAAATCATGTGCCCCGACTGTTCGCCCCCCAGATTGTAGCCGCCACGCAGCATTTCCTCGGCAACATAGCGATCGCCGACGGCTGTTTTTACCACCTGTCCGCCGGCCTTGCGCAAGGCGATGTCCAAACCCATGTTGCTCATGACGGTAGACACCAGGGTTTTATGCGCCAATTGACCGCGCTCCAGCATGTGAGCGGCACAGATGGCCATGATGTGGTCGCCATCGACTTCGTTGCCGAATTCGTCGACGAAAATCACCCGATCCGCGTCTCCGTCCAGGGCGATCCCCAAATGGGCGCGATGTTCCTTGACCGCCTCGGAAATGACCTCCGGGTGCAGCGATCCGCAGCCAGCATTGATGTTGGTGCCGTTCGGCGAAACGCCCAGGCTGATGACTTCCGCCCCCAGTTCTTCGAGAACCGCCGGCGCCACCTTGTAGGCGGCGCCGTGCGCGCAATCCAGGACAATGCGCAACCCCTGCAGATCCAGATCGCGAGGAAACGCATTCTTGAGGAAGACGATATAGCGTCCTTTGGCGTCGTCGATGCGAAACGCCTTGCCGACTTCGGAGGCGATCGGTCGCAGCGAATCAATCTTTTTCGAGAAAATCAGCTCCTCGATTTTCAGTTCGATTTCATCGGGCAGTTTAAAGCCATCGCGGGAAAAGAATTTAATTCCGTTATCCTGGTAGGCATTGTGCGAGGCCGAGATGACCACCCCGGCATCGGCGCGCATGGAGGCGGTAATGAAGGCGATTCCCGGCGTCGGCAATGGCCCCACCTGCAGAACGTCCACGCCCATGGAGCAGATTCCGGCCGCCAGAGCGTTTTCGATCATGTATCCGGAGAGGCGGGTGTCCTTGCCGATAACCACCCGGTGCCGTTTGTTGCCGTTGCGAAAGATATGGGCGGCGGCCCGGCCCAATTGCATGGCAATTTCCGTCGTCATTGGATAGATGTTGGCGACTCCGCGCACGCCATCGGTGCCGAAAAGTTTTTTCTGGGTCATGATTGTTTCCTTTTTTCCGTTCCGCTCATTGTTTCCTCGTTGCCGGGCATCTCCGGGGCGGGCGCCGGCTCGATGGTGACCCGAACTTCCGCGGCTTGGTGATTTTTAAGCGCCGAATACTTCCCTTGATAATTCAACGATGCGGTCAGGGTGAAGTCTTCCCGGCTTCCCTCGATATTGACCGGATCGGTGGGAACCTCGGCAATATCCCCAAGTTCGCTCTCGGCGCCTTCAACCGTGACCAGCCGTGGTGTCACCTGGACATCGCCGATCCTGTATCCTTCGGCGGGCGCTCCGGAGAACACGGGTTTTATCGGCACCGTTTTTTGCTTCACCCGCTCCAGTTTAACATCAACGAATGAAGGGAAAAGACGCGTGACCTTCAAAGCGGTCGGAATATTCAGGCGCTCCTCGAGTCGCCTGAAAGTCGTGGTGCCCGGCGGGAGGCCCTCCAGATCAACAGCGATGCTGATATCATTGGGCTGAAGATTCATCAGTAGTGTGCGCGGTCCGCTAATCCGAACGTCGATCGTGCTTGGCACCTCGTTGGCCACCATCAGCCCGGAAGGGACGTTTTCCAACTCCAGCGGCACTTGAAAACCGATCTCCAGCTTGCGCTCGCCCATGACGAAAAACCACAGAATGATAGCGAAAGTGAGCGAAATCAGCTTCAGGATCCAGTTTTCGGTCAATTTCTCGAACATGCTATTTCTTCGCCTTTTTCGCCGAACGCGGCTCAAGCAGACGTTTGAGAACCCTTTTCAGGCCGGTGGAGTCAAGGTCGCGGGTAATCCGTCCGCCAACGACGATGGAAATTTTGCCGGTTTCCTCGGAAACGACAATGGCCACCGCATCGACCAGTTCGGTCAACCCGATCGCCGCCCGGTGCCTGGTGCCAAGCGATTTGCTGATATCCGGATTCTGGCTGAGGGGAAGAAAGCAACCGGCCCGGGTCAGCCGCCCCTGCTGAATGACCAGTGCGCCATCGTGGATCGGAGAATAGGGGAGAAAAATGGAGGTAATGAGATCGCTGGTTACCTTGGCATCGATTTCGACCCCAACTTCAAGGAAATCCTTAATTCCGGTTTCCCGCTCGATGACGATCAGCGCGCCGATTTTTTTGCTGCCGAGATTAACGCAGGCCTTGACAAGTTCCTCCATTACGGCGGTCTCCTCCCGGTAGGAGAGATCGGCGAAAAATGGATTGCGACCGACGTGGATCAGAGCGCGCCGAATGTCATTCTGGAAAATGACGACGATCACCAGAATGATCGAGGAGAGAAAATTATCCAGGATCCAGTGCAGGGTGTAGAGACCGCCGACCTGCGATCCCATGTAGACGATAAGAACCACCGCCAGGCCGAGCAGCATCTGCACGGCCCGGGTTCCTTTGATGAGCAGAATGATGCGATAGATGATAAAAGCGACAAGACCGACATCAAGAAGGTCGAGGAGCCATCGAAAATTTTTCAACGCCGCAAATATTCCGCTCATCGACAACCGTCAGGAGACAGGGGACTCAGTTCATTGCGAAAAACCACCGCGACAGACGGCCCAAGCCATCCGGGCCGTTTCTTTGGCCGGCCGCACCTCGTGCACCCGGAACAGATGAGCGCCCCGTGCGACGCCCAAGGCCACCGTGGCCAGGGTCCCGTAAAGACGCTGACCGGGATCGGACTGGCCAAGAACCCGGCCGATAAAGTTCTTGCGCGAGGTGCCGAGAAGTATCGGCCGTCCCAGCGCCTGCAGTTCGTCCAGCCGGCGCAGAATTTCCAGATTTCCTGCGGCGTCCTTGCCGAAACCGATGCCGGGATCGACCGCCAGCTTTTCTTCGGGGATTCCCGCCGCCATGGCCCGTTCCAGGCTGTTGCGTAAATAGACGAGGATATCGCCCAGCAGATCCCCGTAACCGGTGTTACGCTGCATCCGCTCCGGACGCCCGCGGGTATGCATGACAAACAGACCGGCTCCGCCAGCGGAAACGGTCGCCGCCATTTTTTCATCGAAGTGGAGGCCGCTGATGTCGTTGACGAAATCAACGCCGGCGGCGATAGCGGCGCGGGCTACCGCAGCCTTGGTGGTATCGATGGAAAGAGGGATGTCGATCTCTCGGCGCAAGGCCTCGATAACCGGCAAAACACGATCGAGTTCTTCCGTTTCCGAAACGGCCGGTGCGCCGGGGCGGGTGCTCTCCCCCCCGATATCGATCAGATCGGCGCCTTCCGCCAGCATCCGCGCCCCCTGTCGACGCGCGGCGTCGAGGGAATCATAGCGGCCTCCGTCGGAAAACGAATCGGGGGTGATATTCAGCACCCCCATGATAAGCGGCTCATCCAGTGAAAGTCGACAATTGCGACCGGCCAAGTGACCGGGCGCGGAGGCGTTGCCAGCGGCGGCGAGCATCCGGTTATTCCCCCGGACGCAGCGCATCCTCGACACAGGGGCCATCGGCCGGCGCGACGGTTTCGCCGCCCACTGGGGCAGCGGGCGCTACTTCACCAAATAGGAGCTTCCGAATTTCAGCGCCGTCCATCGTTTCACGCTCCAGCAGTGCCTCGGCCAACCGGTTGAGATCGTCCTGACTGGTGGTGAGCAACTGCCGCGCCCGCTCATAATTCTCATGAACAATGCGACGGATTTCATTGTCGATATCGATGGCCGTCGATTCGCTGTAGTTCTTGACATGCCCCATGTCGCGGCCAAGGAAAATCTCACCCTCTTTTTCGCCAAAGGCGAGGGGCCCGAGTTTTTCGCTCATCCCCCACTCGCAAACCATTTTGCGGGCGATCAGGGTGGCGCGCTCGATATCGTTGCTGGCGCCGCTGGTGATCGTCGAAAAAGAAATCTCTTCGGCGATCCGGCCGCCGAGCAAAGTGCAGATGGCGATATTCAGCCCTTCCTTGGTTTCGCTGTATTTCTCCTCGGCGGGCAGGTACATGGTGACGCCCATCGCCCTACCGCGGGGGATGATGGAGACCTTGTGCACCGGATCGGCCTCCGGGATAAGCAGCGCCACCATCGCATGCCCAGCTTCATGAAAAGCGGTCACCCGCTTCTCCTTCTCGGTGATGACCAGAGAGCGGCGCTCGGCCCCCATCATGACTTTGTCCTTGGCCGCTTCCAGGTCGGCCATATCGACCTGGTTCTTGTCGGCCCGGGCGGCGAGAAGGGCCGCCTCATTGATCAGGTTGGCCAGATCGGCCCCGGAGAAACCAGGGGTTCCCTTGGCGACCACCTCAAGATCGGTATCCGTGCCCAAGGGGACCTTGCGGGCATGCACTTTAAGGATTTTTGCCCGGCCCTTGATATCGGGGCGAGGCACAACCACCTGCCGGTCGAAACGGCCGGGGCGGAGCAAAGCCGGATCGAGAACGTCGGGACGGTTTGTGGCGGCAATCAGGATGACGCCCTCATTCGACTCGAAACCATCCATTTCCACCAGCAGCTGATTGAGGGTCTGCTCCCGTTCGTCGTGCCCGCCGCCCAGACCGGCGCCGCGGTGCCGGCCAACGGCATCGATTTCGTCGATAAAGATGATGCAGGGTGCGTTTTTCTTCCCCTGCACGAAAAGATCGCGCACCCGGCTGGCGCCGACGCCGACGAACATCTCGACAAAATCGGAACCGGAGATGGAAAAGAAAGGCACCCCCGCCTCCCCGGCGATGGCGCGGGCGAGCAGGGTCTTGCCGGTTCCCGGAGAGCCGACGAGGAGCACGCCTTTCGGAATCTTGCCGCCGAGGCGGGAGAATTTCTTCGGGTCTTTCAGGTAGGAAACGATTTCTTCCAGTTCTTCCTTGGCCTCATCGATCCCGGCCACGTCCTTGAATGTCACCTGGGTCTGCGACTCGGTCAGCAGCTTGGCCCGGCTCTTGCCGAAGCTCATCGCCTTGCCGCCGCCGGACTGCATCTGCCGCATGAAGAAGATCCAGACCCCGATCAGCAGGAGAATCGGTCCCCAGGAAACCAGCATGGTGAACCAAAAGCTGCGATCCTCCTCCGGCTTGGCTTCGATCACCACGCCTTGTTCGCGCAAGCGCTCGATGAGTCCGGCATCGTCCGGCGAATAGGTCTTGAACTGACCGTCTTCCTTATACTTGCCTTCGATATGCGATCCCTGGATGGTAACTTCCTGGACTCTGCCTTCCTGCAGCGCAGAGAGAAAGGCGGTGTAGGTAATCGGCTTCTGTTCCCGATCCTTCTGCGTCATCATATTGAAGAGCAGAATCATCACCAGCGAAATAACCAGCCAGAGTGCGAGATTTTTATAGAATTGATTCACTGTACCCCCTAAAAAATTCTTTTTGCCGGGACGGTCATCCTTCTTGCGATACTGCCTCGGCTGGCGCTGAAGCGCAACCGGAAATCTAACACAAACCCTCTGTTTTCACAATAATAATGTCACTCGGCAGCCGGCTGGAATTGAACACGCAGCGCCGCTGCGCCGGGCGCCGGGCGCAGCCCCTCGCACCGTCGCATGCCGACCAGCCAGAATACTTCGTCCCCTTCGAGAAGCAAGACCCGCCGCCGCGATTCCCGGTCGAGTTTCATATCGACAAAAAAATCTTTAACTTTTTTGTGCCCGCCAAGCCCGTCGGGGCGAAAACGGTCACCAGGACGAAATTGCCGCAGGCGCAAGGGGAATTTGACCACGGCAGGATCGAATTCAACGGTTTGCCGCCCTTCTCCCAGCGCCGCAGGCTCGATAGCAACCCACAACCGGCCGATCCGCGGAATTGTGAATTCTCCCGGGCCTTCGATCACCAGGGAGACATCGGGGGTTTCCGGAGGAGGAGACCGGCGCAGCCAGAGGCGATTATAACGACGGCCAATCCAGGCGCCGGGAAGATGCAGGTCGGCCTGGGAGCGTTTTCGCAACAGAAGATTCTCGATATTTTCGAAATGAACCGCTGACAACCGATGCAAATCCCCGCGCACACGAAATAACGCCTGCCGAAGAATTCTCGTCCGAAAGGCCGGATGAAGTTGCAGAAGCCGCCCGCAGTCCAGATGGCAGTTTTCACCGGAAAAGGCTGCCAGCGACGACAACGCGCTCTCCGACTGTTCGCGCCAGAAATCATCCTCGATGGCCATTCGCCGAGCCGAGCGGGCCAGGTTCTCTTCCAGTCGCGGGTTGAATTCCTTGAGCAGGGGCAATATCTCATTCCGCAACCGGTTGCGGGTAAAGGCGCGATCCTGGTTGCTGGAATCCTCGACCCAGGGAAGTTGATTTTGGCGCAGATAATCGAGAATCTGGCGACGGGTGACTTCCAGCAGGGGGCGAATAAAGGGCAAATTCGCAAGGCGCATGCCGGCCAAGCCCGTGCCGCCGCTGCCGCGCAGGAATCGGTGCAGCACGGTTTCGGCCTGATCGCCGCGATGATGGCCGAGGGCGATAACCCGACAATCCTGCCGCGTGGCCACTTCCCGAAGGAAATCGCGGCGCACTTCCCGGGCCGTCTCCTCGATGCCCGAGTGGCGGCGGCGGGCAGTCTGGGCAACATCAGCGGCCCGCAAGGTCAACGGAATGTCCCACTGGGCGCACAGATCCTGGACAAAAGACGCTTCCCGGCCACTTTCGGGCCGCAAAAGATGATCCAGGTGCGCGGCGCAAACAGTGACACCGAGGGCAGGAGCCAATTGCCACAGAAGGTGCAGCAGACAAACAGAATCGGGACCACCGGAGACGGCGACCAGCACCCGGTCTTCTGGCCGCAGCAGAGAATGTTCAAGAAGAAGCCTGCCGACGATTTCCTGCATGGGCAACGACATTGATTTATTGCGTGGGGAAAAAGAACAAAGCCCCATCCGTTGACCGGAAGGGGCTTTGCGCAGATGGTGGCGGTGCAGAGATTTGAACTCCGGACACTGCGGATATGAGCCGCATGCTCTAACCAACTGAGCTACACCGCCGTAATATTGGTTCTCCGGGTAAGGGAGATTGTTGTTTTTGGTTGCGGGGGCAGGATTCGAACCTGCGACCTTCGGGTTATGAGCCCGACGAGCTACCGGACTGCTCCACCCCGCGACGAGAGGAGGAATTTACTGGCATCCGCCTTGGTTGTCAAGAAGAAATTCTTTTCAGATGCTTTTTTTGAACCAATCGACAAACCGGGGGATCCCCTCTTCGATTTTGACTTGGGGATCATAGCCAAGGACTTGCCGGGCCTTGCCGATGTCGGCATAGGTGCACAGAACATCGCCCGGCTGCATCGGCAAACGGGTCAGCGCCGGCTGCACTCCCATCGCTTCGCCCAAGAGCCGCACCAGGGTCGACAAGTCGACGGTCTGCGATTCCCCGAGGTTGAAAATATCGAAGGACGGCTGCTCGGCTCGCTCAACCCAATCGAGACTGCCGAGAATCCCTTGCAAGGTATCGGTGATGAACGTGTAGTCACGACTGGCGCTGCCATCGCCAAAAAAGGGGAGCGGCCGGCCGGCCTCGATCAGGCGGGCGAACTTGTGAATGGCCAGGTCAGGACGCTGCCGGGGTCCGTACACGGTGAAAAAGCGCAGACAGGCTATGGAGAAACGGTAGAGATGATGGTAGTTGTGGCAGAGCAGTTCTCCCGCTTTTTTGCTGGCGGCATAGGGGGAAATCGGATTATCGACAGGATCCTTTTCGGCGAAAGGCACCTTGGGGTTGTTCCCGTAAACCGATGAGGATGAAGCGAAAACGACCCGCCGCACCCCGAACTGCCGGCAGGCCTCCAGCAGGTTGAGGGTGCCGTAAACGTTGACTTCGTAATACAGCTGCGGCCGCTCGATGGACGGGCGCACCCCGGCCATGGCCGCCAGATGCACCACCGCCGACGATTCCGCCGGGCCCAGGGCGCGCACCGCCCGCTCAACATCGCCAGTCCGGCGGATGTCCCCCGAGAGGATGGTCAAAGCGCCCCCGGTTTCTTCGGCAGCGCGACGAATCTTGGCCGCATTGGCCCTTTTCACCGCCGGCGCGTAGAAATCGCAGAAGTTATCGAGAACCACCACCCGCCTCCCACGCCGCAGCAGGGCTTCACAGAGGTGGGAGCCGATAAAGCCGGCGCCGCCGGTCACCAGGATGGAATGGATTGGGCTCATATTTTTCATTTCTTGCGCACCAGGCCGATCAACTTCTCTTCTCTTTTCAGGCGTTCGGCAATTTCCTGCGCCGCCGCCCCGGTGGCGTAGGCACCGACCATGACCCGGTGCCATGTCCCTTTTTCCCCCAAATCCGCCGCCTTGACGGAAGCGCCGTATCCCTTCGCCGTCAGATGCGCTTGCAACTTCCGGGCATCCTCCGCGTTCTGAAAGGAGGCGGTCTGTACTTCCCAGGCACCCGCATTCGCCACGGCCGGCGCGACAGAAGGTTCCTTTACCTTGACCGCGTCGCTCGGCTTTACCTTCGCCTCGGGTTTGCTTGCAACGAGAGCCGGCGCCTCCGGCCGAACTTCCGGTTGCGGCAGGTTGATCCCGCTGCCAAGCGGCGGCTGTTCCCCGGTGGGCAAACTATCGTAGAAGGTCAGGTTTTCAGCCG
Organism: Desulfuromonadales bacterium; assembly: GCA_041677125.1. Lineage (GTDB taxonomy): Bacteria > Desulfobacterota > Desulfuromonadia > Desulfuromonadales > JACZKF01 > JBAYQP01. The sequence goes on from JBAYQP010000013.1 coordinate 25,123, forward strand.
GCGAGGAAGACGCCGGGGCGGGCACAGCCACGACCGGCATGCGTTCCGCCGACGAAGATTGCACCACCGGCTCACCGCTGCCGCCCTTTCCCACCATCACCCCCAGGGTGAAGCTGACCAGAGAAACCGCCAAAATCAAGGCCAGGAGGATAAGTGCTTGTTTTTTTTCCAGCCGGCGCTGAGTCCGACTCACAGTCTGCATGGCCATTTTTACCTACATCTGCTCCGGGGCTGAAATCCCAAGCAACAGCAAAGCGTTGCGCAGGACGATCCGGATATTGTCGACCAGAAAAAGACGGGCGCCACTGGTGGCGGCATCCTCGATAAGGATTCTCTCCCGATTGTAATAACTGTGGAAAAGTGCGGCCAACTCCTGAAGATAGGCGGTAATCCGGTGCGGTTCGAGAAAGCGTGCGGCCCCTTCGACCACCTCGGGATAGCGGGACAACATCTTGACCAGGGCCAGTTCCTCCTCGAGAACCAGGCGATCGAGATCGACCTCCGCCGCCGTCGGCGCTTTCATCCCAGCATCCAGGGCGTTGCGCTGAATGCTGCAAATGCGGGCGTGGGCATACTGGACATAGAAAACCGGATTCTCGTTGCTTTGCTTTTTGGCCAATTCCAAATCGAAATCAAGCTGGCTGTCGGAGCGACGCATGAGAAAAAAGAAACGGCAGGCGTCGCGCCCCACTTCGTCGATGACGTCGCGCAAGGTGACGAATTCCCCCGAACGCTTTCCCATCGAAACCGGTTGCCCGTCGCGCAGCAGACTGACCATCTGGATCAACAGAACCTGCAGATCGTCGGGGGAATGCTGAAGCCCGGCCAGGACCGCTTTCATCCGCGGCACATACCCGTGGTGGTCTGCTCCCCAAACATCGACAACAAGGTCGAAACCACGCTCGAACTTTTCCATATGGTACGCAACATCGGAAGCGAAGTAGGTCGGACTGCCGTCCGAGCGCAAAAGAACGCGGTCCTTGTCATCGCCATAATCGGTGGTCCGAAACCACAAAGCGCCATCCTGCTCGAAGGTAAGTCCCGCTGCCTGTAGCTTCCCCAGTTCTTGCCGCACCATGTCCCGTTCGTAGAGGGTGCGCTCACTATACCAGTTGTCGAAACGAATGCCGAAGGCGAGCAGGTCCTGTTCGATATTGGCGATCATTTTCTTGATGCCGTAATCGCTACAGAAAGGCACTGCCTGGTCCTCGGCGAGCCCCATCAGCGCCGCGCCCTGTTCCTGGAGCAGATCCCGGGCAATATCCCGGATGTAATCGCCCCGATAGCCATCCTCGGGAAAAACAATGGCATGCCCGGTCAGCTCCCGCAGACGCAGCCAAACCGAACGTCCGAGCATGACCACCTGGTTGCCGGCATCGTTGATATAGTATTCCCGCTGCACCTTGTACCCGGCGGCGGACAGCACCGAAGCGACCGCGTCGCCGATAGCCGCCCCGCGACCGTGGCCGATATGGAGCGGACCGGTGGGGTTGGCGCTGACAAATTCGACCTGAACCTGCCGGCCGGCTCCCAAGTCACCCGTACCGTAGGCATCACCTTGACGGTTGATCTCTTCCAGGACCCGATACCAGCTTTTGTTGCTGAAGAAGAAGTTGATAAACCCGGGGCCAGCCATCTCGACCTTGCTGAAAAGACCATCGGCATCCCCGAGGGCCGCAATAATTGCCTGGGCGATGCGCTGGGGCGGTTTTTTTTCGTCACGGGCGAGAACCATCGCCAAATTGGTGGCGAAATCCCCGTGCCCGGAGCGCGCGGGGACATCGAGAACGATGGCGGGGCAGACGCCCGAATGCAGCTGCCCAGTCCGGTAACAGGCCTGCAGGGCGTCGGCAAGATGCTGGCGCAGTTTATCCTTCATTATCGGTCAATCTCTCTTGAAAGCGGGAGTTTTCGTGTGCGCCGGCTTGTCCCCGTCGGCGCGGCGTATGTTAGCTTTTCTGCTTCTGTCCTGTCAAGAAAAGGAAAAAAAGGAAAAAGGAAGAAAAAGAAGTAAGCCACGAGAATGGCGCATGAAAAATCCCGGGGAAAGCGGGCGGGGCCGGGATTTTCCTCTTTGAATTATGGTCGAGCTTTCCCTTGCTCCTCCGCGGCCTCCTTCACCGTCGGAGAAAACTGATAGACCACCTCATCATCCTTGACCATGCCCAGTTCGCGCCGGGCAATCGCCTCGATGGTGCGCCGATCCGAACGAAGATCTTCTATCTCTTGGCGCAGCTTGGCGTTGCTGGCTTCCAGATTGCGCACCTGGGCCTCCAGCGCGCCTCGCTGCCGATTGAATTGCAGAGCACGCAGCAACCCTCGTTGGCCAAATACGGCAAAACCGAGCAGAAGGACGATAAGCAGCAGCGAGAAAACGGGGAGCTTTTTGGAGGAGCTTGAAACGGGGATTTCTTCTGAGGCGGGCATTTAGTAATAGTACCGGCAGCAAAAAGGTTGGGACGCTCGCCGGGTTGTCCGGCGAGCGTCCATCGATCATTTAACGATTACCATGCCCCGGATTTTCTCCAGAGTTTTGCGGCCGACTCCCTTGACCTTGAGCAGATCGTCAGCGCTGGAGAATTGGCCGAAATCGGTACGATACTGCACTATTTGATCGGCAGTCACCTTGCCTATCCCAGGAAGCATTTGCAGCTCCTTGGCGGCGGCGGTGTTGATGTTGATTTGGTGAACGGCGACTGTCGCCGCATTTTTCTCGTTCGCCCCGACGGAAAACGGGGTTGTTAGAGACAGACAAAAAAGAACCAATAGCGACGTGATGACTTTCTGCATCTTTTCCTCCTTACGGGTTTTATTGAAAATACCCGGCCCCCAGATGCTTCCCCTCCGCCCCTCCTTTCTCCAATGGTTAATGGCCTGGTCCGGGTCGACGACTGGAACCTGCGGCATTAATCACCTTCAATTGGGTTTTCAAATAGCATGATAAAAAGGTAAAAGCAACATTTTCCTCGTCTTCTCATCACCGGGGTTGCCCAAGCGCCCCCCCCAATTCGGCGATTTTGCCCAACCCGGAAAGCGAAAAGGAGACCAGATATTCAGTCTCATCCAAGCGGTCCCGAACCGTGAGATAAAGACTCCAGCATTGGGCGCGGTATTCCAGATTGAGCGCCTGCTCCAGCAATCGCCCTTCATCAAGATCCTGGCGGTGCAGGTAATTGAGATAAATCGGCCGCAGCCAGGCGATATCGATTGAACTCCCAAGGTAACTGAGATTATCTTTCTGGTACTGATAGTCGAGAGTCATGGCATTTCCGTCGTCATCCCGCACCCCGCCCCGGGCACTGAACTCCTGGAGACGATCGGCGAACCCGCCGCCGGAATTGACATCGTATTTAGCATCGAGGTCGAGGAAGCTCCTCTCGTTGGGACGCACAATCAGTTCGGTCCGCAGCGGCGAAAAAGGGGTTTTTCTCGCATCAACCGGCAGGTCCCTCGGTTCTTCAAAGTCGTACGTTTGCGACAGACGCAGATAGAGGACTTCGTGATAAACCGGCATGCCACCGGCTCTTTCCAGACGCCCGAGCAGACGGTTTACCAAGGCGTAAGATATACCGTTTTTCTCTTCAATTCTATCGAGGGCATTAAATACCGGCAGGTGCGATTGATCTTCGTACGGAATAAACCTATAGGTGATCTCCGGTTCGATGCTGTGACGAATCTTACTTACCGTCCGCCCATCCAGAGCATAAATCCTACTGAACCGACTGGATACGCTCGTGGAAAAATCGGCCGTACCTTCCCGCTCGGAGCCGGATCCCTCATCCGAAGTCCAGTAAAAGCGCTCGCGATAACCGACGGCGGGGCGAATTTCGAGAAAATCGCCCGGATGGAAAACCGCCGACAATTCGGGTCTCACCGTAAAGCGTTGGCCCGTCACCCCTTCCTGCCGCCAGAAATGCGTATAGGCGGCATCGAAGGCCAGAAAAAAAGGGGTTTCACCCAGCCGGTTGGGCAAGGCGGAATAGGTCAGTTCCGGCAATTGCTGCAGGGTTTGATCGTTGTCATTCTCCAGATCCTTGGTGTACCTGACCTGCCCGTTCAGACTGGACAGCCGCCAATGGTGGGTAAGAGCGATGACCGATTGCGCCTGTTCCTTGTTGTATTCGCTGGCCTCCAGACCGAAATCCTCGTAGTAGTCGCGGCTGCTGACATACTCGACATCGGCGATCAGTCGGGTCCTGTCGGATAATCTGCCGGCATGTTCCCAGTCCAAGGCGTAACGGTCTTCCTCGTCCTTCAACCCGGCAACATAATAACCATGCGCCACCCCCTCGGTTTCTTCCCCGAGAACATAGCGGTATTCCAAACCGTTGCCGATTCCCAACTTGGAGAGGTAGTCGAAGTAAAAAGTGGCGTCCAAATGTCGGTCGATGACCTGATACCAGGCGAGGGAGAGTTGGAATCCGCGCTTGCTGGACGATCCGATGCGCGGCATGAGAAAGCCCGATTCCCGCTCCGTTTTGACCGGGTAGGCGATATAGGGAATATACAAAACGGGCAAATCGTACAGATGGAATACTACATGGCGGGCTCTGGCATAACCGCCGAGGGTGACATCAAACCGGCTGGCGGTAAATTTCCACGCCGGCGGCTGCCCGTCGCAGGTGGTAAAGTCGCCATCCAGAATAAGGTAGCGGTCTTCGCCGAGGCGCTCGATTTGCTCTCCGGCAATCCGGTAGTTCGATTCCCGCACCAGGATGCGTGCATCGGTCAGCCGCCCGACGCCCGTGTCGAGGTCGATGTTCAGGGATTCACCCTCGACAATCGCCTGCGGACCGGTCAGGCGAACCGATCCTGCCGCCTCGGCTTCTGCCGTTTCCGCATTCCAACGAACCACATCCGAGAGCAGGGTCAAATCCCCTTTCTGCAGCCGGACATTGCCCCGCGCATACATCGTTTCGCTCGGGCGATCATACTGGAGTTCGTCGGCGGCCAGATCTACGGGGGCCGCCGCAGGCGGAGGTTCGTTGCCCAACGCGGTGGAAGCAAACAGCAGAACCAAAAGGGTTAAAAGAAAAGGACGTCGGCGGATCATGCGGGAATCTGCGCTCGCAAGAGGAGATACTCGCGAGCCGAAGCAACGAGGAAAAGGGAGCCGGCAACAAGAACCAACTCCCCGGATTGCCGATCGCGTAAGGCCGCTTCCAGGGCTGCGGCGGGATCGGAAAAAACGCATGCCGGCCATCCTTTTTCCTGCGCCGCCCGGGCCAGTTCCGCAGCGGGCACGGCATCGACCAGCGGCGGAGTTGTGCAGTAGAGACTGCCGCAATGCGGCAGGATAGGTTCGAGAATGTCTGGCGCCCGCTTGTCCCCTTTCACTCCGACCACCCAGCGAACTTTTTTCCCCAGCCGCAGAGAGTCGAGATATTGGGCGAGGACCCGGGCGCCGCCTTCATTGTGTGCCCCATCCAGAAGAATGTCGCGGCCGCCGCACCACCACTCCATGCGGCCGGGCCAAAATACGTGCTCGACTCCCGCCCGCAGCGCAGCGGTCGGCACGGCGATTCCCTGCCGGCGCAACAAAGCGGCGACAGTCAAGGCAAGTGCAAGATTATCGTGCTGATGCCGTCCGGGCAACCCCGGATGCAGATGCGCGAGATTCATTTCTGGTCCGCGATAGGAAAACCCTCCCGTTTCCGCCAGCGATGCGAAATGATCGCCGCAGGCGAACATGGGCGCCCGGCTTTCTCGGGCCAAGGCACCCAATAGCTGCAGGACTTCCGGCGGCTGCCGGCCGACGACCAGCGGCACGCCCGCCTTGATGATCCCCCCTTTTTCCCTGGCAATGGCGGGCAGATCGGCCCCGAGATGTTCGACATGGTCGCGGCAAATCGGTGTAATGACCGACACCAGGGGATCGACCACATTGGTGGCATCGAGCCGGCCGCCCAGGCCGACCTCAAGAACGACAAAATCGACCTGCTGCCGCTGGAAATGGAGGAGGGCCAGGGCGGTGGTGAACTCGAAAAAGGTTGCGGGGATGTCGGTGCAGGCGCAACGGATTTCTATCGCCAAGGCGGCGACCTGCGATTCAGCTATCGCCAATCCGTCGATGCGAATGCGCTCGGTGAAGGAATGCAGATGCGGAGAGGTGTAAAGGCCGGTGCGGTAACCGGCCCGGGTGAGGATTTCGGACAGACAGGCCGCAACCGACCCTTTGCCGTTACTGCCGCCGATGTGCAGAAACCGCAGATTCCGGTGGGGCCGGCCGAGGCGCTCCAGGAGAGACCGGATGTTTTCCAGCCCGAGCTTGATGCCAAAATGCTGGAGTCCATACAGGTAATCCAGACTCTCCCGATAATCCACCTGTTCAGTTCTTAGTGAAAATACGCAGAATTCTGGAGAGCTGTTCTTTCATCTCCGCTCGGCGGACAATCATATCGACCATTCCGTGTTCCAGAAGATATTCGGAACGCTGGAATCCGTCCGGCAGTTTTTGCCGAATGGTCTGCTCAATAACCCGGGGGCCGGCGAAGCCGATCAGCGCCCGCGGCTCCGCCATATTGATATCCCCCAGCATGGCGAAGCTGGCGGTAACACCGCCCGTCGTCGGGTCGGTAAGAACGGAGACGAAGGGGATTCCCGCCGCCTTGAGCCGCGCCAGGGCGGCGCTGGTTTTGGCCATCTGCATCAGGGAAAGAATGCTTTCCTGCATGCGCGCGCCGCCGGAGGAGGAGAAAACGATCACCGGCGCCCGGCTTGCCAAACCCTTCTCGATCGCCCGGGTAATTTTCTCGCCTACCACCGAGCCCATGCTGCCGCCCATGAAACTGAAATCGAAGACGCTGACGACTACCGGCAACCCGTCGATAGTGCCTTCGCCGCAGATCACTGCATCGCCGTCGCCGCCTTTTTTAACCGCCGCCTTGATGCGATCCCGATATTTTTTCGAATCTTTGAACTCGAGAAAATCGACAGACTGCATGCAGGGATCCATTTCGCGGAACGATCCGGTGTCGAGCACCAGTTCGATACGCTCCCGGGCGCTGATGCGAAAATGGTAATCGCATTTTGGGCAAACGTTCAGGTTTCGCTCGATTTCACGGGTATAGATAATTTCGTTGCAGTTCTTACACTTGGTCCAGAGCCCTTCCGGCATCTGAATCTTTTTGATTTCCACCGGCGTCATCGGAGCTTTTGATTTTTTGAACCAGGCCATCCTCGTCCTCGTCGTCATCGCATGTGAAATGCGCTAAAAGTTAAATTCTTCCCCGCCTTCCAGAACTTGCAGGCTGCACTCGTTGAGGGCGTACAGATTTTCCCGAATCTCCCGCAGGAATTGTGCATGCAATATCTTTACCGTTCCGGTCGCGCCAATTTGTGCAGTTCGTCTCTCAAGGTTGCGGGGGCCAGATGTCCGCCGGCAAGAGCAAGATTCGCCAAGCGGTTGGGAAATGTCGTTTAAATCAGCACGCGCGCCGCAACCGCCAAGCATACGGACCGTCAAGGATTGCCCGGCCCCGACCGTGTGTCAGCCGCGCGGCGTATCGCCTCGCCGAGAGACCCGATAAAAGCAGAAACGCGCGGCAGCAATTCGGGAGAGGTCCCGTATGCGGCGATGATTTTGACCAGGGCGCTGCCGACAACCACCGCGTCGGCAAAGGCGGCGACGGCGGCGGCATCCTTCGGAGACGTAATGCCGAAACCGACGGCCACCGGCACAACCGATTCACGGCGAAGCGCCAAAACATCCTCCCGGATGGCAAGGGCATCGACCGTCTGCACGCCGGTCACCCCGGTCATGGAAACGTAATAAAGATAGCCCTGACTTGCAGCCGCCAGTGTTTGCCGGCGGGCCGGCGGAGTGGTCGGCGCGAGCAGGGTAATCAGCCGCAAGTCCGCCGCCTGCATTAAACCTAGCATTTCCCCGTTTTCTTCCGGCGGCAGATCGACCAGAAGGATTCCATCGACGCCGGCAGCGGCGGCTTCGGCGACAAAACGTTCCGGCCCGAAGTGAAAAACCGGATTGTAATAACCCATGAGAATGATGGGCACTTCCGTCTGCCGACGCACCCGGGAAACCATCGTCAATATCCCGGCCAGCGTCGCGCCAGCGGCCAGGGCCCTTTCCGAGGCTGCTTGAATGGTTGGGCCATCGGCCATCGGATCGGAAAATGGAACTCCGAGCTCGATGAGATCGACGCCAGCATCCACCAGAGCCAGCAAAAGAGACTCGGTGGTCTGCAAATCCGGATCGCCAGCGGTGAAAAACGGGATTAACGCCGCCCTGTTCTCCACCCGCAAGCGATCGAAAACCGCTTCAATTCGTCCCATGGTCCGACCTTTTGCAAGCTGAAATTCGCTCAGTCTAAATGAAGCGTCAAGTGTTTTCAACCGTTTTCTCCGGTCGTTAATCTTCTGCCGCCAAGCGCAGGACTTGCGCAAGGAGGGAATCGAACATGGCTTCGGTAAGACGACCGGTCTGGATGTTGTAGCGACTGGTGTGGTAACTGGCCACCAGGACCGGACCGCCGGGAATAGAATACGCCGTCTGGTGGGCAAACGGAAAATCGGCCAGACGCCCGATCTTGCCCGCATCCTTCAGCAGGCGCAGCATGCTGAGAAAAGCGCCTTGGCCAAGAGCGACAATCACCCGCAAGCGCGGCATATTCGCCAATTCCGCCGCCAGCCAGGGGCGGCAGGCGGAGAACTCGGACGGTTCCGGCTTGTTGCCGGGAGGCACGCACTTTACCGCGTTGGTGATATAGAGATCGTGCAACTGCAATCCATCGCCGATATGCGTCGCTTCAGCCTGACTGGCGAGACCCGCCCGATACAGCAGAGGATACATGAAATCCCCGGCGCCATCGCCGGTGAAAGGGCGGCCGGTGCGGTTGGCGCCGTGCGCGCCCGGAGCCAGTCCCAGCAGACAGATGCGCGCCTGCGGGTCGCCGAAACCGGGCGCCGGGCGATTCCAGTAATCGCTCCGGCTCAAGCCCCGCCGGGGAGGCAGTCCCGCCATATAAGCGCACAGCCGTCGGCAGCGCCGGCAGTCAATCAAGGCATCGCCAGGCATGACTATTTCTTGCCGGCCGGGTCGGGTTTCCCCTCTCCCTGCCCTTTCCGTCGGCGGGGCGGACGGCGTTTCGGTCGCCGCTCTCCGGCGGTCGTCTTTTCCGGCACCGGCGCCTTCTTGCGCGGAGCGCTGCGTTTGTAATTCCAGAAAAAATCGTCCTCTTCCGGAAAGGCGCTGGGAATCTTGCGCCCGATGAACTCCTCGATATCGGGAAGATGGAAAACCGTGTCCTCGTCGGCAAAGCTGATGGCCCGCCCCGCCGCCCCGGCGCGGGCGGTTCGGCCGATGCGGTGGACGTAATCCTCGGAATCCTGTGGCAGGTCGTAATTAATGACGTGCGTGACCGCGTCGATATGCAGACCGCGTGAGGCGACATCGGTCGCGACCAGAAAATTAAGCCGTCCGGCCTTGAATTCGTCGAGAATGCGCATGCGCTTGTTCTGCGGGATATCGCCGGAAATCACGGCCGACTTGAACTCGTTGGCGCGCAACCGATCGGTCAGATGTTCGGCTTCCTTTTTCGTGTTGACGAATACAAGCACCCGCGCCTCGGTTTGCTCACGGCGCAGCAGGCCCATCAGCAGCGGAAATTTTTCCCGGCGCGAGACATGGTAGAGGATCTGTTCGATGCGCTCGGCGGTGACCTGCGTCGGCTCGATGCGCACCCGTTCCGCCAAATCCATGAACTCGTAGGCGAGTTCCATCACCCGGGGAGAAAGGGTTGCCGAGAAGAGCATCGTCTGCCGCTTTTCGAAAGGAGGGAGCTTGCGCAGAATGTAGCGCAGGTCCTTGATAAAGCCCATGTCGAACATGCGATCGGCTTCATCGATGACCACCACCTCCACCCGGCCAAAAGAAAATACCTTCTGCTTGGCATAATCGATCAGCCGGCCGGGAGTGGCGACGATGACATCAACCCCCTCGCGCAGCGATTGCCGCTGTTTTTCATAATCCACGCCGCCGAAGATCGCCTGCACCCTGAATGGGCAGAATTCACCGAGCCCCTTCGCATCCTCGACAATTTGCACCACCAGTTCCCGGGTGGGCGCCATAATCAGCGCACGGGGATCGCTGCCGGTGCGCTTGCCATTGCGCAGCAGATGGGTGAAAAGGGAGATCAGGAAGGCGGCGGTTTTCCCGGTGCCGGTCTGCGCCTGAGCGGCGACATCCTTGCCGGATAAAGCCAAGGGAATCGATTCCTCCTGCACCGGCGTCAACTCGGTGAAGCCGACGGATTCGACGCCCCGCAAAACCTCTTCAGGGATGTCCAGTTCGGTGAATTTCATTATTTCCTTTCGGGTTGGGGGGCGATTTTGGTGATCGCCCCAGGCGAATGCGAATTCGCCCTTACAGTTCCACGCCGATCGCATCGGCGACGGTGTGGATATCCTTATCTCCCCGGCCGGAGAGGCAGACCACGATTATCTGCTCTCGGGGCAGCTTCGGGGCGATTTTCATGACTTGGGCAATTGCGTGCGCACTTTCCAGCGCGGGAATAATCCCCTCCAGACGGGTGAGTTTCTGAAAAGCCTCAAGTGCTTCGTCGTCGGTGACCGAAACATATTCGGCCCGGTGAATTTCGTGCAACCAGGCATGCTCGGGACCGACTCCTGGATAATCAAGACCGGCCGAAATGGAATGGGCATGCAGTATCTGCCCTTCATCATCCTGCAGCAAATAGGTCTTATTGCCGTGCAACACGCCAACCTGACCGGCCGCGATGCTGGCCGCATGTTTGCCGGAAGCAATCCCGAGGCCTGCGGCTTCAACCCCGAGCAGACGGACCGATGCATCCTCGATAAACGGATAGAACATCCCCATGGCATTGGAACCGCCGCCGATGCAGGCCACGGCCACATCGGGCAGGCGTCCCTCCTGTTCCAGAATTTGTTCCCGCGTTTCGCGGCCGATCACCGCCTGGAAATCGCGCACCAGCATGGGATACGGGTGCGGCCCGGCGACAGTGCCGATGACGTAGAAAACATCGCGCACGTGGGTGACCCAATGCCGCAGGGCATCGTTCATGGCATCCTTGAGGGTGGCGGTGCCGCTGGTCACGGCGTGCACTTTGGCTCCCAGAAGTTTCATGCGAAACACATTGAGGGACTGACGGCGGATATCCTCGGTCCCCATGAAGACCTCGCACTCCATCCCGAAAAGGGCCGCCACCGTTGCTGTGGCCACACCATGCTGGCCGGCTCCCGTCTCGGCGATAATCTTTTTCTTGCCCATCCGTTTGGCCAGCAGCGCCTGCCCGACCGTGTTGTTGACCTTGTGCGCACCGGTGTGATTGAGGTCCTCACGCTTGAGGTAAATCTTCGCGCCGCCCAGGTGGTCGGTAAGTCGCTCGGCGAAATAGAGGGGGCTCGGCCGGCCGACATAATGCCGCAGGTAATAATCGACTTCGGCCATAAACGCAGGATCGTCCAGGGCCTCCCGGTAGGCGGCTTCCAGATCGAGAAGCGCCGGCATCAGTGTTTCGGCGACATAACGACCGCCAAATTGGCCAAAGTGACCGCGTTTATCGGGGTAATCGTACATCCGCTATTTCCTTTTTGTTCCTGTTAGCCGGCATTCTTGGCATTGTGGATGAATCCAGCGACTTTTTCGGGGTCCTTCTTCCCGTGAGTCAGTTCGACCCCGCTGGAGACATCCACTCCGTACGGCCTTACCGCCCGCACCGCCTCGGCGATATTGGCCGGGGTCAACCCACCGGCGAGGATGACTGGCCGCTGGCGGGCCACGGCTGCCGCCAATTGCCAATTGAAAGTTTCGCCGGTGCCTCCGTAACTTCCCGCCACCCAGGCATCCAGCAGCAGTGCCGAAACGGTGAATCTTTCGTGGTCAGCCAAGCTCTCGGCGTCTTTGATCCGCATGGCCTTGACCACGCGCAAGGGAGGAAATGCACAGGCGGCCGGGTTTTCGTCCCCGTGCAGCTGCAAAACATCCAAGCCGCAGAAGTCGGCGATCTCACGGATACGCGCTGGATCTTCATTGACGAAAAGGCCAACGGTCGTCACAAAGGGAGGCAGGCCATCGATAATGGAACGCGCCGCCGCCGGGTTTATGTTGCGCGGGCTTTTGCCGTAAAAAACAAAGCCCAGCGCGTCCGCTCCACTGGCGGTGGCGTGCTGGGCGTCTTCATTATTCGTGATCCCGCAGATCTTGACCTTGACCATAAAATCCCTAGGGGAAGACGCCCCCATCCCGCCTGCGCACCCTACATGGACACTTTTGGCAGATGGGAGAGGGATTCCCTGATCGCCTCTTCCGGATATTCGTAATCCTCCAGATGACCGGCGAAATACGCGTCGTAGGCGGCCATGTCGACGTGTCCGTGGCCGGAGAGGTTAAACAGGATAGTGCGCTCCTTCCCTTCCTCCTTGGCGCGCAGCGCTTCGTCGATGGCGCCGCGAATGGCATGCGATGCCTCCGGGGCCGGAATGATGGCCTCGCTGCGGGCGAAGAGCACAGCCGCTTCGAAACTGGCAATCTGCGGCACGGCCCGCGCTTCGACGACGCCGGCATGGACCAACTGCGACACCAGGGGCGAAGCGCCGTGATACCGCAGACCGCCGGCGTGGATTCCCGGCGGCATGAAATCGTGGCCAAGGGTGTACATCTTGGCAATCGGCGCCATTTTGGCGGTATCGCCAAAATCGAAGGCATACACGCCCTTGGTCAGCGTCGGGCAACTGGCCGGCTCGACTGCGACGATGCGCACATTCTTGCCGGCGGCTTTGTCGGCGGCAAAGGGGAAGCCGATGCCGGCAAAATTGGAGCCGCCGCCGTGGCAGCCGACGACGACATCCGGATAGTCGCCGACCAACGCCAGCTGTTCCTTCGCCTCGATGCCGATAATCGTCTGGTGCAGACAGACGTGGTTGAGGACGCTGCCAAGGGCATAGCGGGTATCCTCGCGGGTTGCGGCGTCTTCCACCGCTTCGCTGATGGCGATCCCCAGCGATCCCTGATTGTTGGGATCTGTTTCCAAGAGGGCACGGCCGGCCTGGGTGCGGTTCGACGGCGAAGCAAGCACTTCGGCGCCCCAAAGCTGCATCATGCTTTTGCGGTACGGCTTCTGGCCGAAGGAAACCTTGACCATGTAAACGGTGCATTCGAGCCCGAACATCTGACAAGCCAAAGCCATTGAGGTGCCCCACTGGCCGGCGCCGGTTTCGGTGGCGATTCTTTTGGTGCCGGCAGCCTTGTTGTAATACGCCTGCGGAATGGCGGTGTTCGGTTTGTGCGATCCGGCGGGGCTCACCCCTTCATATTTGTAATAGATTTTCGCCGGAGTGCCGAGGGCCTTTTCCAACCGGTGCGCCCGGAAAAGGGGCGATGGCCGCCACAATTTGTAGATCTCGCGCACTTCTTCCGGAATATCTATCCAGCGCTGCGGCGACATTTCCTGCTCGATAAGGGACATCGGAAAGATCGGCAGCAGGTCATCGGGGGAAACCGGCTGCAAAGTACCGGGATGAATGACCGGGGCGAGCGGTCCGGGCATGTCCGGGATGATATTGTACCACTGCTTGGGGATACGGTCTTCAGGCAGCAAAATCTTGCTTTGCATTCGACTACTCCTTTGCAAATTCAATAAATTGATGGCGTCGCAAAAACGCACCAACCGTGGCGGCGCTCTCGCTGCTTCGACGTACACAAGCACGTCTCATTGCCCGACGACTACGCACCTTGCATCTGGCGCTTTTGGCTTAGCCATCCAACATTCATTTTGCGTTCTTGCGAAAGCATAAATTACCCGGTCGGCAAATACTATGCGTTGCCGAGCAGTTCCCTGAGTTTCAGGCCAATGTCCGTTTCACGCATGAGGGATTCTCCGACCAGGAACCCCCGCGCGCCGCTTCTTTGCAGGCGCAAAAGATCGTCACGACTGTGAATCCCGCTTTCGGCGACCACAAAGCGATCGGCGGGGACCAGTGGCAACAGCCTCTCGGTCGTCGTTAAATCGGTCACAAAGGTGTGCAAAGAGCGGTTATTGATGCCAATGAGTTCGCAATCGGTCTGCAGAGCCAAGGCCAACTCGGCCTCGTCGTGCACCTCGAGCAAGACATCCAGCTGCAGTTCCGCTGCCTGAGCGGCAAAATCCCGTAGTTGCAGCGGATCGAGCATGGCGGCGATCAGCAGTACGGCATCGGCGCCGTAAGCCCGCGCTTCGAAAATTTGGTAAACGTCGCAGATAAAATCCTTGCGCAGCAGCGGCAAGCCGACAGCTTCACGGATGTGTCCGAGGTAATTCAGATGGCCGCAGAAGAAGTTCTGATCGGTCAGCACCGACAAACAGGCCGCTCCATTTTTTTGATATATTTCTGCAATTGCCACGGGATCGAAATCGCTGCGGATAATCCCTTTGCTTGGCGACCCCTTTTTGACCTCGGCAATCACCGCCGGCCATCCCGATTCGGCAACGTTGCGCAGAGCTCGGACAAACCCGCGCGGCTGATCCTCCACCAGCGCAAGGCGCTCTTTTAGCCGCGACAAAGGAAATTTTGCCTTATCGGCGGCCAATTCTTCGAGCTTATGCGCGACGATTTTCTTCAGGATGTCGGGAGTTTCTTTCATAGGACTCTATTAGATCTAATTTTGTTGGGTCAGACGGATCAGTTCCGTCAACTTATTCGCCGCCCGCCCATCGTCGATGGCCTCGCGGGCCATATCGATGCCGGCGGCTACATCATCGGCAACGCCGGCGGCCGCCAGGGCAAAGCCGGCGTTGAGGAGCACAACGTCCCGCTTCGGCCCTGGCTCCCCGGCGAGGATGGCACGGACGATGGCAGCGTTTTGCCGCGCATCCCCCCCCTGAAGATCGGCCAGAGGGCAGCGCGAAAAACCGAAATCTTCCGGAGTGACGGCATATAGTTTCGTTTCATCACCAGCGATCTCCCCCACCTGGGTGGGGCCGGTGAGAGTCACCTCATCCATGCCGTCGCTGCCATAGACGACATACCCGCGCCGGCAGCCCAGCTGATTGAGAACGCTAGCTATCGTTTCGACCAAATCCTCGCGGAAAACGCCGAGCACCTGGCGGTCGGCCCCAGCCGGATTGGTCAGCGGGCCGAGAATGTTGAAAATCGTGCGGATGCCAATTTCCTTGCGCGGACCGATGGCGAATTTCATCGCCCCGTGCAACGCCGGTGCGAAGAGAAAGCCGACTCCGATCTGGCTGATGCATTCTTCCACAACCGCCGAAGTGACGTCGAGATTGACGCCGAGATTTTCCAGAACATCGGCACTGCCGCACGCTGAAGAAACGCTGCGATTGCCGTGCTTGGCAACCCGCACCCCGCAGGCGGCGACGACCAGGGCGACGATTGTGGAAATATTGAAACTTCGCGTGCCACTGCCCCCGGTGCCACAGGTATCGAGAATCGTTTCCCGGTCAATATTGATTTCGTCACGATCGAGATCGAGTACGCGGCCGGCGCGGATCGGGGTGGCCCGTGCTCGCATGACCCGGGCGGCGCCGGTAATCTCGGCCACCGTCTCCCCCTTCATGCGCAGAGCCGTAATGAAGGCGCCGATCTGGGCCGGAGTTGCCTCCCCACCCATGATCTGGTCCATGACTCCCACCATTTCCTGCTCGGAAAGGCTTTCGCCTTCAACGACTCGGGCGATCGCTTTCTTGATCATCTCTATCCTCCGCTTATCGCACCAGCGACATCAGGTCATTTCCAGAAAATTCTTCAGCAATCTTTTCCCTTCAATGGTCAAGATCGACTCGGGGTGAAACTGTACGCCCCAGAGGGCAAAATCGCGATGCTCGATCCCCATAATTTCTCCCTCCTCCGTCCAGGCGGTAATCCGCAGACAAGCCGGCAGACTTTTTCTTTCGATAAGCAGGGAATGGTAGCGGGTCGCGTCGAAGGGGTCGGGCAGGGAGCGAAAAATACCGCTGCCATCGTGGCGAATCGGGCTGGTTTTACCGTGCATCAGGCGATTGGCGCCAATGATGTTGCCGCCGAACGCCTGACCGATGGACTGATGCCCGAGACACACACCCAGGATTGGAATTTTACCGGCAAAGGCCTGAATGGCCGCAACCGAGACGCCCGCTTCGGTCGGCGAGCAGGGTCCGGGCGAAATCACCAATTGACGCGGCTGGCGAGCTGCGATTTCCTCTATTTGAATAGCATCGTTGCGAACAACCTCAACCTCGGCCTCCAGTTCCCGGAAGTACTGAACCAGATTCCAGGTAAAGGAATCGTAGTTATCGATCATTAGCAGCATCAGTTGAGACCTTCTTTGGCCATTTGCAAGGCCTGCATGACCCCGCGCGCCTTGTTCAGGGTTTCCTGGTATTCGGTCTCGGGATCGCTGTCTGCCACGATTCCCGCTCCGGCCTGGAGGAAAATCCGGTCGCCCTGAATGACCAAAGTACGAATGGCGATCGCCATATCCATATTTCCAGAGAAGGAAAAATACCCCACCGCGCCCCCGTAAACCTCGCGCCGGCATGGTTCGAGCTCGTCGATAATTTCCATGGCGCGAATTTTGGGAGCCCCGCTCAGGGTGCCGGCGGGGAAGGCCGCACGAAAAACATCGAAGCCATCTTTATCCGGGTCGAGTCTTCCGCGGACATTGGAAACGATATGCATGACATGCGAGTAACGTTCGATGATTTTAAATTCGCTGACTTCGACGCTGCTGGTTCTACAGACACGGCCCAGATCGTTCCGACCGAGATCGACCAGCATGATATGTTCGGCAACTTCTTTCGGATCGGCGAGAAGTTCCTCTTCCAGGGCGGCATCCTCCGCAGAGCTCTTTCCGCGGGGCCGGGTGCCGGCGATCGGCCGCACTTCCGCCATTTCCCCTTCCTTGCGCACCAGCACTTCGGGGGAAGCACCGACGACCATCGTTTCGCCAAAGCGCAGGAAAAACATATAAGGTGAGGGATTGACGGTGCGAAGTGCGCGATAAATATCAAAGGGATCGGCGGCGAGGGGTCCGGCAAAGCGCTGGGAGAGCACGACCTGAATGACATCGCCGGCCCGGACATATTCCTTGCAACGATCGACCGCCCGGCAAAAAGCCTCGGGAGTAAAATTCGGCGTCAGCGGCTCCGCAGGCGGGAACTCGCGGGCAACTGGCGGCGGCAATGGGTTGCGCAGCCGGGAAATCATGCTGTCGACTTCGGCGACGCCCCGCTCCCACGCCTCCCGCGGGTCCTCTCCCGGTTGCAGATGAATATTGCAAACCGCCTTGATTTTCTGCCGTCGGTTATCGAAAATCAACAATTTTTCAGTGAGAAGAAAGCAGGCGTCGTACGTACCGATCTCGCGCGGATTGGCATCCGGCAGGCGTTCGATAAAGCGAACCATGTCATATCCGAGAAAACCGACGGCGCCGCCAAAAAAACGGGGCAGTCCTTCCACCTCCACCGGTCGATAGGGCGCAAGAAAGGATTTTAATTCGGCGATTGGATCGGATGTTGTGCCGGAACGGAGTATCCGCTCCCCCTCGATAATTTCGAACTGTGCGCCGCGACAGCGAAAGATTTTCCCCGGACCACTACCGAGGAAGGAATAGCGCGCCCATTTTTCTCCCCCTTCGATCGATTCGAGAAGAAAGGCGGTCCCATCATTATCAATTTTGCGGAATGCGGAGACCGGCGTCTCCATATCGGCAAGGATTTCGCGGTAAACCGGAATCAGATTGCCCTTTTTGGCCAGCAGGCAAAAATCGTCCTGAGCAGGATAGTACATCGAGGGGAAACTCCGGTGAATAAAGTGCGCAAGGCTAGCACGGATGCTGCGGAGCGTCAAGAAGTGCGGCCGGATTCAGCCGGATTCCGGGGGGAAAAGCGGGGCGGTACGGGTAGGAACACGAAATAAAAAGGCAGGGATTTCTCCCTGCCTCAACCTGCATCAGATAACTTTTATTCGGCCGGTTTTGCCTCGGCCGGAGCTGCCTCCGCGGCATCTGCGGTGTCGACTTCGGTCTTTTCTTGCACCGGCGCGGCCTGGTTCTCCGGCGCGGTTTGCTTGCGCGGTTTGGCCGTGAATTCTTCCTCGACCAGTTCGATTTGCGACAACGAGGCGTTGTCGCCAGAACGACTGCCGAGCTTGTAAATGCGGGTGTATCCGCCAGGGCGATCCTTGTAGCGCGGTCCGACCTGATCGAAAAGTTTGGCAACCACTTTGCGATCGCGAATAATGGCAAGAACCTGTCTGCGCGCATGCAGGTCGCCGCGCTTGCCCAAAGTGATCAAGCGATCGGCAAGTTTGCGCAGTTCCTTGGCGCGGGCATCGGTTGTGGTGATCTTCTCGTGATCGATCAGAGAGGTCACCATGTTGTGCATCATGGCACTGCGGTGACTGGAGTTGCGGCCGAGCCGCTTGCCCGATTTATTGTGACGCATGGTTCCGTTATCCTTTCCTATTTAATCGGTCAGCCGCCGTCTCAGGCTTCCTCCCGCCCCTTCTGGATCACTTTCAGATATTCCGGGTCGGGGAAATTATCCACTTTCTGTCCGAGAGAAAGACCCATTTCAGCCAGGATGTCCTTGATCTCGTTCAGCGATTTGCGACCAAAATTCTGGGTCTTCAGCATCTCCGCTTCCGACCGCTGCACCAGATCGCCAATGAGTCGAATATCTGCATTTTTCAGGCAATTGGCACTGCGCACCGAGAGTTCGAGTTCCTCGACCGAGCGATAAAGATTCTCGTTTATCTTCCGGCTTTCCTCGGTGAACTCTTTTTCGGACTCTTCTATCTCTTCATCGAAATTGATGAAGATTTGCAATTGTTCCTTGAGTATCTTGGCGGCAAAGGCCACGGCATCGTCGGGTTTTACGCTGCCATCGGTGACGACTTCAAGGTTGAGCTTGTCATAATCGGTGATCTGACCGACACGGGCGTTGGTGACGGAAAAGTTCACCTTTTTGATCGGCGAAAATATGGCATCGATCGGAATGGTGCCGACGGGCGCTCTTTCGTCACGGTTTCTTTCAGCCGGCACATATCCCTTCCCCAAAGACACGACAAGATCTATTTCGACATCGGCCTCTTTGGAACAGGAGGCAATATGATGTTCGGGGTTGAGAACTTCCACATGCGAGTCATGGATGATATCGCCAGCGGTTATGACGCCAGCCCCCTTTTTAACGATACGGATATTGCGACTGTCCTGCCCGTGCAATTTAAGCAGAACGCCTTTAAGGTTGAGAATAATATCGGTAACATCCTCGGTTACACCCGGGATGGTGGAAAACTCATGCAACACACCCTTGATGCGGATGGAGACGATCGCAGCGCCCTGCAGCGAAGACAGTAGAACTCGGCGCAGGGAATTGCCCAGAGTGGTGCCGAATCCTCGTTCAAACGGTTCCGCATAAAATTTGCCGAAGGTATCGGAAAGGGTTTCCGATTCAATCTGGAGGCGCTTGGGCTTGATAAGATCTCTCCAGTTTTTATACATTCGTATCCTCCGTGATGAGGTTCAGCCGCCGCCGGAATTACTTGGAGTAAAGTTCGACAATGAGATGCTCCTGGAAAGTCGGAGTTGTCATCTCTTCGCGCACCGGCAGTGTCTTAACAGTCCCCTTGAAGGCCGCACGATCAAGTTCCAGCCAGGAGGGCACTCCACGTCTCATCACCCCGTCCAAGGCCTCATTGATCCGTGAAACCTTGCGGCCCTTCTCCCTCAGTTCGACCACGTCGCCGGGACGGACCAAGTAGGAAGGCACGTTGACCTTGCGCCCGTTTACCAGAAAATGTCCCTGCCGCACCAACATGCGCGCTTCACTGCGAGAGGTGCCGAAACCAAAACGGTATACGATACTATCCAGACGCCGTTCGAGAAGTACCAGCAGAGTTTCGCCGGTAACGCCCTTCATTCGGTCCGCCATTTCAAAGTAGGACCGAAACTGGGCCTCAAGCAACCCGTAGGTACGCTTAACCCGTTGTTTTTCACGCAACTGGGTGCCATAGTCGGTGACTTTGATGCGTCCCTGTCCATGCTGACCGGGAGCATAGTTGCGACGTTCGACCGCGCATTTGTCGGTATGACACCTGTCCCCCTTGAGGAACAACTTCATGTTTTCCCGACGGCACAGCCGGCAGACGGGACCAGTGTATCTAGCCAACGTTGGACCTCCTTATATGTTTAGACTCTTCTGCGTTTGGGGGGGCGGCAACCGTTGTGCGGGATCGGCGTAACGTCTTTGATCACGGTAACGGTAAGGCCGGCCGCCTGTAGAGCCCGCAAGGCGGATTCACGTCCGGCGCCAGGGCCCTTGACAAGCACTTCGACGCTGCGCAGGCCATGTTCCTGCGCCTTTTTGGCAGCATCTTCGGCGGTTATCTGGGCGGCAAAAGGCGTGCTCTTGCGAGAGCCCTTAAAGCCTTTGGTGCCACAGGTAGACCAAGAGATCACATTGCCGACGACATCGGTAATGGTGACGATGGTGTTATTGAAAGTCGCCTGAATATGGGCAACGCCATTGGCGATATTCTTTTTCTCGACTTTTTTTCTGGTGACTTTTTTACCTGCCTTAGCCATCGTTCCTCCAATTATTTCTTCTTGCCGGCGACTGTTTTACGGGGGCCTTTACGGGTACGGGCATTCGTTTTGGTCCGTTGTCCCCGTGCGGGCAGTCCCCGGCGATGGCGCAGGCCGCGATAGCAACCCAGATCCATGAGCCGCTTGATATTAACGGTAATTTCGCGCCGAAGGTCGCCTTCGACCCTGAATTCGTGATCGATGAGGTCACGGATCTTGGCGACCTCGGCCTCGGTCAGATCATCCGTGCGGGTATTTGCGTCCACTGCGGCTTTGGCGAGGATCTCCTGAGAAGAAGAGCGCCCGATGCCGAAGATGTAGGTGAGAGCCACCTCAATGCGTTTATTCCGCGGTAAATCGATGCCAGCGATACGTGCCAATGTCTCGTCCTCCCTTTATCCCTGTCTCTGCTTATGCTTGGGGTTTTCACAGATGATTCTCACGACCCCTTTGCGTCGGATGACCTTGCACTTGTCGCAGATCGTCTTCACAGAAGCTCGAACTTTCATGTTTCGGTTCCTTTGCCAATGAATTGTTGCGCAAAACGAAAACCCGGCCAGTGAGCCTGCATGCGCCCTGGCGCCTAAAGCCGGGTGAGTATCTCTGGACCCTGCTCGGTAATTGCGATCGTATGTTCAAAATGTGCCGACGACTTGCCGTCGGTAGTGACTGCGGTCCAGCCATCGGCAAGTATCTTGACCTGGTGCCCGCCCGAGTTGATCATCGGTTCGATGGCCAAAGTCATTCCCGGTTTCAGGCGCGGCCCCTCCCCAGGCGAACCAAAGTTGGGGATCTGCGGTGATTCGTGCAGTTGACGGCCGATTCCGTGCCCGACGAACTCGCGGACCACGCTGAACCCCTCCTTTTCAACGCAAGCTTGAACCGCATGCGAAATGTCGGAGAGCCTGCCGCCCGGAACAGCGGCGTTTATTCCCAGTTCAAGAGAATGTTGGGTGACACTCAGGAGCCGCTCGGTTTCCGCGTCGACTTTTCCCACCGGCACGGTGACAGCGGCATCGCCGTAGAATCCATCGAAAACCACCCCGAAATCGATGCTAAGGATGTCGCCTTCGCGTAGCGGCGTATCATTTGCGAATCCATGAACGACTTTTTCGTTCGGCGAGGCGCAAATGGTGTATGGAAAACCGCCATACCCTTTAAAAGCCGGACGCGCCTTGCGCTTTTTGCATTCGCGCTCGGCAAATCTATCCAGTTCCGCCGAAGTCACCCCGGGGCTGATTCGCAAGCGCAGCAATTCCAAAATTTCCGCTACGATGCGACCGGCGGCCCGCATTTTCTTGATCTCTTCGGGCGACTTGAGAATTATCACCTCTTGCCCTGCAACCGAGACAGAATTTCTTCTCTGACAACGGCAATTTCTTGCATTCCGTCCAGCGCCACCAGTAGACCTTTTTGCCGATAATAGGTGATTAAAGGCTCGGTCTGTTCGTGGTAAACCAACAGGCGCTTACGGATGGTTTCTTCCTTGTCGTCATCGCGCTGGACAAGCTCGCCAGTGCAGAGATCACAGCGTTCCGGGTGACGCGGCGGATCGAATTTGACATGATATCCGCGCCCGCAGTCTTTACATGCCCGACGACCCGTGAGACGCTCAATCAAAGCTTCGGCATCGACCTGCAGCGCAATTACCGCATCGAGTTCTTTAGCGAGTTCGCTTAACGTTTCCCCGAGCGCATCGGCTTGCACGACGGTACGCGGAAACCCGTCAAGGATGAAGCCATTTTGGCAATCGGCTTCCAGCAAGCGCTCGCGCACGATGCCGACAACGACCGCGTCCGGCACCAGCGCCCCCGCGTCCATGAAAGATTTGGCCTTAACCCCCATGGGAGTCTGGCCCTTGACCGCCGCCCGCAAGATATCGCCCGTGGAAATCTGGGGAATACCAAACTGCTCGGTCAACATCAACGCCTGCGTACCCTTACCGGCCCCGGGCGGGCCAAGAAGAATGAGATTCATAAAATTCAGCCCCGACGCCCTTTCAGAGTCACTCCCTTCATGAATCCCTCGTATGAACGGGATATCAGGTGAGCCTCGATCTGCGCGGCGGTGTCCAGGCCAACGCCGACCACAATGAGCAAGGAGGTGCCACCGAAAAAGAACGGGACATTCAACTTGCTGATCATGATCGTCGGCAAAACACAAACCGCAGAAACGTAGAGGGCGCCTGCGAAGGTAAGACGGCTCAGAACGGTATCAATGTACTCGGCGGTCGCCTTGCCTGGTCGAATTCCAGGAACGTAACCACCCTGCTTTTTGATGTTATCGGCGACGTCCACCGGGTTAAAAGTCACAGCCGTGTAGAAGTAGCAGAAGAAAATGATAAAAGCAACATAAAAAAGGTTATAGAGCCAATGCGATGGCGTCATCATACCGGCAACCGTTTGCACCCATGGGATGTCCACAAGGTTGGCGACGGTGGCTGGGAACATGATGATCGAACTGGCGAAGATCGGCGGAATGACGCCGCTCATATTCACTTTCAGGGGCAGATGACTGGTTTGTCCGCCGTAGCTGCGCATGCCGACGACCCTTTTTGCATAGTGGATCGGCACCCGCCGCTGTCCCCTTTCCATAAAAATAATCGCCGCCACAACAACGACCATGAACACAAGAATGAGCAGCATGACCATTGGCGACAAGGCGCCGGTGTTGAACAGCCGCAGGGAGTTGACTATGGCGGCGGGAATCATCGCCACAATACCGGCAAAGATGATTAAAGAAATGCCGTTGCCAATCCCTCGTTCGGTGATCTGTTCGCCGAGCCACATGATAAAGGCCGTGCCGGCGGTAAGGGTGATTACGGTGAGCAGAATGAAGCCGATCCCCTGGTCGGGAACGACAAGCTGTCCGCCAGGGCCGCGCATGGTCTGCAAACCGACAGCAATGCCCGTCCCCTGGATGACCGACAGAATCACCGTCCCGTATCGGGTCCATTTGGTGATTGTCTTGCGTCCCTGCTCCCCTTCCTTGGCCAGCCGACCCACCGGCTCGAAGACCACGGTCAGCAACTGCAGGATAATGGAGGCACTGATATAGGGCATAATCCCCAGAGCGAACACCGTCATTCTCTCCAGCGCGCCGCCGGTGAATGCACTGACCAGCCCCAGAAGCGTTCCTTGGGTCCCTTGGAAAAAGGAAGCCAAAACCTGGCCATCAACGCCGGGAACCGGCACGTGGCACCCTACCCGATAAACCGCGAGCATGCCAAGCGTGAACAGAATGCGCCGACGCAGTTCCGGGATGTTGAAGATGTTCTGGATGCTGGAAATCAATTTAGATAACCTCGGCTTTGCCGCCAGCTGCTTCGATTTTCTCCACAGCCGACTTGCTGAACTTATGGGCTTGAACGGTCAGGGCCTTGGTTACTTCCCCGTTGCCAAGTACTTTGACTCCGTCCTGGAGCTTCTTTATCAGGCCAGCCTTGCCCATGGCCTCCAGATCGATAACGCTTCCGGCTTCGAAGCTCTCCAGATCGTCAAGGTTTACCAGCACAAAGACTTTTTTGTTGAGAGAAGTAAAGCCGCGCTTGGGCAGGCGGCGATGCATCGGCATCTGACCACCTTCAAAACCAGCCTTGATGCTGCCACCGCTACGCGCTTTCTGTCCCTTGTGTCCCTTGCCGGCAGTTTTACCGGTGCCGGAGCCCTGACCGCGACCGATGCGTTTTCTGTCTTTCGTCGAGCCGATTGCCGGCTTAAGGTTGCTCAGATCCATGCGTGTATTCCTTATTTATTCCTCGACCGAAACCATGTGGGCAACCTTGCGAACCATCCCCCGAATCTCGGGGGTGTCGGCCAGAACCACGGTCTGGTGCAGCTTATTCAGTCCAAGGCCGCGCAAAACCTGGGAAAAATATTCCTTGCGGCCAATAGCGCTTTTACGAAGCGTTATCTTGATTTTTTCGGCCATACCTCTCTCCTTAATTCTGACTGGTTACTGGCCGGCAACGATGCCACGGCGTCGCATAACCTCATCGGCGCTTTTGAGTTGACAAAGAGCATTGATGGTGGCTTTGACCACATTATGCGGATTGTTCGTCCCCAGGCATTTCGAAAGGATATCGCCAACACCGGCAACCTCGAGAACGGCTCGCGCGGCTCCACCGGCAATGACCCCGGTACCCGCGGAGGCAGGCTTGAGCAGGACCTTGCCAGCGCCAAACTTGCCAATCACGTCATAAGGAATGCTTCGCTCGCTAAAGGGCACCCGAACCAGACTCTTCTTCGCCTGCTCGACGCCTTTGCGAATGGCCTCCGGCACCTCTCTCGCCTTGCCGAGACCGTAGCCGACATGCCCCTGGCCATCGCCAACGACCACCAAGGCGGAAAAGCTGAAGCGACGGCCGCCCTTGACGACCTTGGCGCAGCGGTTGATATGGATGACCCGATCAGTCAGATTCAGTTCGTTGGGATCGATGCGCAGCAAAGACATTCTCCTTTACCCTAAAAAGACAATCCGGCTTCCCGGGCGGCGTCGGCAAGAGCCTTGATCCGTCCATGGTAGAGAAAGCCGTTGCGGTCGAAAATGACCTGAGTGATATTCCTCTCAAGTGCCTGACGGGCAATTGCGGCGCCTACAGCCTTGGCCGCTTCCGAGTTGCCAGGGTATTCCCCATCGAGTACACCCTTGGTCAGGGTGGATGCGGCGGCAAGAGTGCGCCCGCTGCCGTCTTCGATGATCTGGGCGTAAATATGCCTGGCGCTACGGAAGATGCTCAGCCGGGGACGATCCGTCCTCCCGGTTACTTTGCGGCGGACCCGGACCTGCCGTTTCTGCCGTGCCTGACGTCTATTGCTCGCGACGTTCACAGTCCTTCTCCTTACCGAATAAAACTTATTTCTTGCCGGTCTTGCCGGCTTTACGGACAATCCGCTCGTCGGCGTACTTGACGCCTTTGCCTTTGTACGGCTCCGGGCCCCGGAAGGAACGGATCTTCGCAGCCGTCGCGCCGACCAGCTCCTTGTCGATCCCTTTCACCGTGATACGAGTCTGCTTCTCCACCTCGGCGGCAATCCCTTGGGGAAGCGGATATTCGATGGGATGAGAGTAGCCAAGGGAAAGATTAACCATCGTTCCCTTCAGCTCGGCACGGTAGCCGACGCCATTGATTTCCAGTACCTTTTCAAAGCCCTTGGTCACCCCTTCAACCATATTAGCCACCAGAGTCCGGGTCAGCCCCTGCAGGGCATCGGACTCTTTGCTGGTGTTCAGCCGGTTAATATGGATCGTGTCCGCCTCGATCAGCATCTCGACCCCGCTGGTGAGCTCTCTCTTCAGCTTCCCCTTGGGTCCTTCCACAGAGACGGTGTGCCCATTCAGAGCCACCTTGACACCACCAGGGATTAGAATCGGTTTTTTCCCAATTCGTGACATGTTAAAACTCCTGCGTCTGAAAGCTACCAGACGGTACAGATGATCTCGCCACCGACCTGCGCATCACGCGCCGCCGCATCCGCCATGACCCCTTTTGAGGTGGTCAAAATTGCGCAACCCAGCCCGTTTTTTACAATCGGAACGTCATCTTTTCCGACATATACACGACGGCCCGGAGTCGAAATGCGGCGAATCTCATGGATGACATGCCTGTTATCTTCATCGAATTTGAGATAGATGCGCAATATGCCCTGCTTATCATCGCTGATCGTCTTGAAATTTTTAATATAGCCGAGATCGCGCAACACCGCCGCCACCGCCACCTTCAGGAGGGAGGAGGGGATATCTAGTTTCTGGTGTTTCGCCATCCCTGCATTGCGGATGCGGGTCAACAAATCCGCGATAGGGTCAGTCATTGCCATGAGATGTAGCTCCTTCGTTCTCTACCAGCTGGACTTGATCACGCCGGGAATTTTTCCTTCCAACGCAAGCTTGCGCAGACAGATTCTGCACATGTCGAATTTGCGGTAATAGGCCCGCGGACGGCCGCACAGAGGGCAGCGGTTATAATCCCTGACCGCAAATTTCTTCGGTTGCTGGGCTTTGATCATCATTGATTTCTTGGCCACATTATCCTCCGATACCTGACGCCTGCTGTTTTCTGAAGGGCATACCAAGCCCAGCCAACAAGGCGCGACCTTCCTCATCGGTGCGAGCCGAAGTGACGATCGTCACATTCAGTCCTTTTACTTTATCAATCTTCTCCAGGTCCACTTCCGGGAAGATCAGCTGTTCACGAATACCGAGGGTGTAGTTGCCCCGACCGTCAAAAGCTTTTGCCGAGACGCCCTTGAAGTCGCGGACCCTTGGCAAACCGACATTGATCAAGCGATCCAGGAACTCATAGGCGCGCTCCCGCCGCAAGGTGACCATACAGCCGATGGGCATCCCCTCGCGCAGCTTGAAAGAAGCAATCGACTTCTTCGCCTTGGTAATCACCGCCTTTTGGCCGGTGATCCGCCCCAGTTCATCGACGGCGGACTCAAGCACCTTGATGTTCTGAATGGCTTCCCCGAGTCCCATGTTAACGACGACTTTCTCGACGCGGGGGACTTCCATCACGTTCTTCAGCTGCAGGTCCTTCATGAGCTGAGGGACGAGCTCGGCCTGGTAGGTATCTCTCAGTCTGGCCATGGAATTCTCCCTATTTATCCACGATCTCGTTGCATTTTTTACAGAAGCGGGCCTTGCTGCCATCTTCAAGCACGCGAATTCCGGTCCGGGTCGGTTTGTGACAGGCCGCACAGAGCAGAAGAACGTTGGAGACGTCCATAGCTGCCTCCTTCTCAATAATTCCGCCTTCGGCGTTGGTCCGGGAAGGGCGGGTATGCCGCTTGACCTTGTTCAGGTCTTCAACCAGAACACGCCCTTTGTCCGAAAACACCCGCAGAACCTTTCCGGACTTTCCTTTTTCTTTCCCGGCTATTACCATCACCATGTCGTTTTTCTTGACATGAAATTTACTTGCCGCCATGTCTACCATTCTCCCGAATCGATATTTTAAAGAACTTCCGGCGCCAGCGAGACAATTTTCATGAACCGCCGGCCACGCAGTTCGCGAGCGACGGGGCCGAAAATTCGTGTGCCGACCGGCTCCCCGCCAGCGTTAACGACCACTGCGGAATTTTTGTCGAAGCGGATACATGATCCGTCCGGCCGTGGCACTTCCTTGGCTGTCCTGACGATGACCGCGCGCACCACGTCCCCTTTTTTAACTTTTGAATTGGGCAGGGCCTCCTTGACGGAGCAGATGATGATATCCCCAAGTCCCGCGTATTTCCGTTTGGAGCCACCGATCACCTTGATGCAGCACAGCCTCCGGGCACCGGAATTATCTGCGACATCAAGCATCGTCTGCATCTGAATCATGACGTATATCTCCTAAACAAGGCCATTCTTTTCGAGGATTTGGCGAACGCGCCATCTCTTGCCACGTGACATGGGACGCGTTTCCACGATCAGCACTTTGTCGCCGACGGAACAGCTATTGTCCTCGTCATGTACCTTGCAGGTGACCCGGCGCCGCATATATTTTCCATAAACCGGGTGTTTGACCAATTGATCAACCTTGACAACAACGGTTTTATCCATCTTGTCACTGGTGACAATGCCAACCCGGGTTTTCCTATTTCCGCGTTCTGTAGTCATAACGTCCTCGTCCATCCTCATTGTTCCTGTTTCTGCCGCAGGATGGTCTTTACCCGGGCGATATCCTTGCGAACCATCGGAATTCTGGCGGTGTTTTCAAGATGGCCGGTGTGCAACTGGAATTTGAGATTAAAAATCTCCTGACTCAACTCTTCGGACTTCTTCTGCAGTTCCTCGGCACCGAGTTGGCGCAGTTCCTCAGCCTTCATGGGCGACCTCCTCCCGGATGACAAACCGGGTCTGCAACGGCAGTTTGTGGGCTGCCAAGCGCAGCGCCTCGCGGGCTACGCTTTCTTCCACCCCCTGCATTTCGTAAAGCATCATGCCGGGGCGGATGACCGCAACCCAACTGTCCGGCGAACCCTTGCCTTTTCCCATACGGGTTTCAGCGGGCTTGCGGGTAAGGGACTTATCCGGAAAGATCCGAATCCAGATTTTGCCACCGCGTTTGATATAACGGGTCATGGCGCGGCGAGCGGCTTCGATCTGCCGCGCGGAAAGCCAGCCGCACTCGATGGCCTGCAGACCAAAATCTCCGAAATTGAGGCCGGTGCCACGACTGGCGGCACCTGTCATACGCCCCTTGAACTGCTTTCTATGTTTAACTTTTTTGGGCATCAGCATGGCACTGTACTCCGCTCCTTATATTTCACGGGCGAGGATCTCGCCTTTGAAAATGAGTACCTTGACGCCGATGATGCCGTACGTAGTTTTCGCTTCGGCGAAACCGTAATCGATATCGGCGCGCAAAGTATGCAAGGGAACCCGCCCCTCCCGGTACCATTCGGTCCGGCTCATCTCGGCGCCGCCGAGTCGGCCGCTGCAGTTGATCTTGATCCCCTGCGCACCGAATTTAAGCGACATGCTCACCGCTTTTTTCATGGCCCGACGAAAGGCAACCCGTCGCTCAAGTTGCAGTGCGACATTCTCGGCAACCAACTGGGCGTCGATTTCGGGCTTGCGCACTTCCTGAATGTTGATGAAGACTTCTTTGTCGGTGAGTTTGGCCAGTTCCTTTTTCAGCGCCTCGACTTCGGAACCTTTTTTGCCGATGATGATTCCGGGACGCGCGGCGAAGATATTGATCTTCGCTTTATTGGCCGCACGCTCCATCTCAATTTTGGAAATACCGGCGTGATATAGCCTCTTCTTGAGGTAGTTACGCAGCTTGAGGTCTTCGTGCAGCAGCGACGAAAAATCCCCTTCTGCATACCACTTCGATTCCCAGGTCTTAATGACCCCTAGACGAAAGCCTATCGGATGAACTTTCTGGCCCAAACTATCACCTCCTCTGAGATTTATTTTTCGTCGAGAACGACGACAATATGGCTTGTAGGTTTGCGGATCTTGGTCGCCCGACCTTGTGCGCGCGGCAGAAAGCGACGCAGCACCGGCCCCTGATCGACAGTGATCGCCTTCACGTAAAGCCGGTCGATGTCGGAAACCCCCTTCTGCTCGGCATTGGCAACGGCCGAACTGACGAGGCCGGAGACCACCGCAGCGGCCTTCTGGGGGGAGAATTTGAGGATGTTCAGTACTTCCTGCACTCTCTTACCGCGCACCATATCGACCACCAGGCGCGTCTTCTGTGGGGAGAGGCGCGCAAAACTCAGCTTGGCTCTGGCTTCCATGAAAAAAACTCCTTGGCGTTATGCTATCTTTTCTTGAGCTTGCTCTTTTTGTCGGAGCCATGCCCGAAATAAGTGCGGGTCGGCGAAAACTCACCCAGTTTGTGCCCGACCATATTCTCGGTGACGAAAACCGGGATAAATTTTTTGCCGTTATGCACCGCAAAGGTGTGCCCAACAAACTCGGGAATGATGGTTGAACGCCGGGACCAGGTCTTAATGACCCTTTTGCTGCTCGGGCCCCCTTCGGTATCAACTTTCCTGAGCAGGCTTTGCTCGATATACGGACCCTTTTTAATCGATCTCGCCACTGCCGTCTCCTCTATCGAAACTGAACAAAATTATTTCTTGTCTTTGCGCCGCACGATGAATGTGTCGGTCCGCTTATTGACGCGCGTCTTATAGCCCTTGGTAGGAACGCCCCAGGGGGTAACCGGATGGCGGCCACCGGAACTCTTCCCTTCGCCACCGCCATGGGGATGATCAACAGGGTTCATTGCCA
Organism: Desulfuromonadales bacterium; assembly: GCA_041677125.1. GTDB lineage: Bacteria > Desulfobacterota > Desulfuromonadia > Desulfuromonadales > JACZKF01 > JBAYQP01. The sequence continues at coordinate 55,412 of JBAYQP010000013.1, forward strand.
CACCGCGGGACTGCGGACGCTTGCCCAGCCAGCGATTACGACCGGCTTTGCCGATTTTCACGTTTTCATGATCCGCGTTGCCAACCTGTCCGATGGTCGCGCAACAGTCCTGAAGGACCAGGCGAACCTCGCCGGAAGGTAGACGCAACTGCGCGTATTTACCTTCTTTGGCGGCGATCATGGCGTAGGTTCCGGCGCTGCGAGCCAGTTGCCCCCCTTTGCCGACCTTCATCTCCACATTGTGGACCCATGTGCCCAGGGGAATGGCCCGGATAATCAGAGCGTTGCCCGGCTTGATATCGGCCGAATCGCTGGCGACAACGATTTCCCCCACACCGAGACCGACCGGCGCGAGAATGTAGCGTTTTTCACCGTCGGCGTAACTGAGCAAGGCAATCCGTGCCGAGCGGTTGGGATCGTATTCAATGGACACGACTTTTGCCGGGATGTTCTTTTTTTCCCGTTTGAAATCGATAATCCGGTATTTGCGCTTGTGCCCGCCGCCCGTATGGCGATTGGTGATGCGCCCATAGTTGTTGCGGCCGGTGGCGTTCTTTAACGGCACCGTGAGCGATTTTTCCGGGGTCGATGTGGTCACCTCCTCGAAGGTGGCGCCAGTCATGTGACGGCGCCCCGGCGAGGTGGGTTTGTATTTTTTTATCGCCATTCTGCTTACTCCGTATCGCGGGATAACAGTCGGTTAAATACCGAAGAAATCGATTTTGCTTCCCTCAGCCAAGGTCACGAAGGCCTTCTTGCGGTTCGGACGTTTGCCGAACTGTTTGCCCACGCGCTTGATCTTACCGGCAACAACAAGGGTGTTGACGTTGGCGACCTTGACCTCGAAAGCCTTCTCCACCGCCTGTTTGATTTCGATCTTGTTGGCGCCGCGGGCAACCTCAAAGGCAACGACCTGAGAAGTTTCCTTTTGCTCACTGGTTTTTTCAGTTATGAGCGGCTTGACGATGATCTGATGCAGCGGCTTCATGCTAAGGCTCCTTCAAGCTGGGAAACGGCTCCCTCGGTAAGAAGCAGGTTGGGATACTTCATCACGTCATAGACGTTGACCCCTTCTGCCCGCAGAACTTTGACATTCGGCAGATTGCGCGCCGAAAGCTCAACCGGGGAGTTTTCCTGATCGATGACGATCAGGGTAGCGGCAAGCTCGAATCGCTTGAGCACCTCGACGAAGCCCTTGGTGCTTATCTGCTCCAGATTGATCGCGTCGAGAACAGTGAGTTTCTCTTCCTTGAGCCGGACGGAGAGAGCGCTACGCAGAGCCGCCTTCTTCACCTTGCGATTCAATTTGAAATCATATTTGCGCGGCTGCGGTCCAAAAACCGTACCGCCACCGACAAAATGCGGAGCTCTGGTGCTGCCCTGTCGCGCGTTGCCGGTGCCCTTTTGCTTAAACGGCTTGCGTCCACCACCGGACACTTCGCTGCGCCCCTTGGTGGCGGCGGTGCCTTGACGGCGGGCCGCCAGTTGGTAACGCACCATGTCGTGAATCAGGTAGCCCTTGACGTCGACATTGAAGATGTTGTCGTCCAGCTCCCGCTCCGCAACCTGCTGCCTATTGATATCGTAAACTGCGATCTTAGCCATGATTGTCTCCCGTATCCACTGTCTCTGAAACTATTTCTTGGCTTTAACCGCCTGCCGAATAACTACCAAGCCGTTTTTAGGCCCAGGAACGGCGCCTTTGACCAAAATAATATTTTCATCCGGTCGGACATCGACGATCTGCAGATTTTGCGTCGTCACCTGGGCATTGCCCATCTGTCCGGCCATCTTTTTTCCCTTGAAAACCCGGCTGGGCCAAGCGCTGCAGCCGATGGCGCCGGGCGAACGATGGAACATGGAACCGTGGGTGGCGCGACCGCCGGCGAAATTCCAGCGCTTGATGACCCCCTGAAACCCCTTCCCCTTGCTGGTGGCGGTCACATCAACGATGTCGCCCCCGGCAAACACAGCGCAGGTAATTTCATCGCCGACATTGTAATCATCGACATTGTCGGCCCGCAGCTCGCGCAGGCTGCCAAAGGCACCCTTCCCGATCTTGCGGAAATGTCCCATCTCCGGCTTGTTGACCCGATGCGCCTTGCGCGAGCCGAAAGCCACCTGGATGGCATTATAGCCATCGGTCGCAACGGTTTTTTTCTGCATAACAACGCAGGGGCCGGCCTCGACTACAGTCACCGGAATCCGCCTCCCGTCAGCGGCGAAGACCTGGGACATGCCAAGCTTCTTACCCAAAATACCCTTTATCATTGCATCTTCCTCGTGTCCGATTATTACGGCCTACAGCTTGATCTCGACGTCAACCCCAGCGGACAGGTCAAGCTTCATCAATGCGTCCACGGTCTGCTGCGTCGGCTCGACAATGTCGAGCAGGCGCTTGTGAGTGCGCATCTCAAACTGCTCGCGACTCTTTTTGTCTACATGCGGGCCACGCAAAACCGTGTAACGGTTGATGACGGTTGGCAATGGAATAGGCCCAGCCACCCGTGCGCCCGTGCGCTTAGCGGTGTCAACGATCTCCTTCACCGACAGGTCGAGAAGTTTGTGATCGTACGCTTTCAAACGAATTCTTATTTTCTGACTGGGCATGCGGAGTTCCCTCTTGTCTTTACTCGACGATTTCGCTGACGACGCCGGCGCCGACGGTGCGGCCGCCTTCGCGAATGGCAAAACGAAGTTCCTTATCCATGGCGATCGGAGTGATCAGGTTCACCACCATGGCGATGTTGTCGCCAGGCATGACCATTTCGACCCCTTCCGGAAGCTCGACGATCCCGGTCACGTCG